>NZ_CM174403.1:0-175000 GCF_057834475.1 Pseudomonas sp. GL_139_B
GTGTCAGTGGAACTTTGGCAGCAGTGCGTGGAGCTTTTGCGCGAAGAGCTGCCTGCCCAACAATTCAACACTTGGATCCGTCCACTACAGGTCGAAGCCGAAGGCGACGAGTTGCGTGTCTACGCACCGAACCGCTTTGTTCTCGACTGGGTCAACGAAAAGTACCTGGGCCGCGTTCTTGAACTGTTGGATGAGCACGGCAACGGCATGGCGCCGGTGTTGTCCTTATTAATAGGCAGCAAACGCAGTTCGGCACCGCGCGCCGCACCGAATGCGCCGTTGGCTGCCGCCGCGTCTCAAGCTCAGGCTGCTCAAGCACCTGTCAGTGCTCCGGCGGCAGCGCCGACTGCCAGCGCACCGACCAAACGTGCAACGCAAAAAGTGGCCGAGATCAATGAAGAGCCGTCTCGCGATAGCTTCGACCCGATGGCCGGCGCCAGCTCGCAGCAAGCTCCGGTGCGCTCCGAGCAGCGCACCGTGCAAGTGGAAGGCGCGCTCAAGCACACCAGTTACCTGAACCGTACCTTCACCTTCGAAAACTTCGTCGAAGGTAAGTCGAACCAACTGGCCCGGGCCGCGGCCTGGCAGGTGGCGGACAATCCCAAGCACGGTTACAACCCGCTCTTCCTTTATGGTGGCGTCGGCTTGGGTAAAACCCACTTGATGCACGCTGTGGGTAACCACCTATTAAAGAAGAACCCGAATGCCAAGGTCGTTTACCTGCATTCGGAGCGTTTCGTGGCCGACATGGTCAAGGCGCTGCAACTGAATGCCATCAACGAGTTCAAACGCTTCTACCGTTCGGTGGATGCGTTGCTGATCGATGACATTCAATTCTTTGCCCGCAAGGAACGTTCGCAGGAAGAGTTTTTCCACACCTTCAACGCCCTGCTTGAAGGCGGCCAGCAGGTCATTCTCACCAGTGACCGCTACCCGAAAGAAATCGAAGGCCTTGAAGAGCGTCTCAAGTCCCGCTTCGGCTGGGGTCTGACGGTTGCCGTCGAGCCGCCGGAGCTGGAAACCCGCGTCGCGATCTTGATGAAAAAGGCCGACCAGGCCAAAGTCGATCTGCCCCATGACGCAGCGTTCTTCATTGCCCAACGCATTCGCTCCAACGTCCGTGAGCTGGAAGGTGCGCTAAAACGCGTAATTGCCCACTCGCACTTCATGGGCCGCGACATCACCATCGAGCTGATTCGCGAATCCCTGAAAGACCTGTTGGCGCTGCAAGACAAACTGGTCTCTGTGGATAACATTCAACGCACCGTCGCCGAGTACTACAAGATCAAGATCTCCGACTTGCTGTCCAAGCGTCGTTCACGCTCGGTCGCACGTCCGCGTCAGGTTGCAATGGCATTGTCCAAAGAGTTGACTAACCACAGCCTGCCGGAAATCGGCGATGTGTTTGGCGGCCGCGACCACACGACTGTTTTGCACGCCTGTCGCAAAATCAACGAGCTTAAGGAATCCGACGCGGACATCCGCGAGGACTACAAGAACCTGCTGCGTACACTGACCACTTGATGAACACCAGCGCAGCTTATTAAGGCAAGGGACTAGACCATGCATTTCACCATTCAACGCGAAGCCCTGTTGAAACCCCTGCAACTGGTCGCAGGCGTCGTTGAGCGCCGACAGACCTTGCCGGTGCTTTCCAACGTGCTGCTGGTTGTCGAAGGCCAGCAATTGTCGCTGACCGGTACCGATCTGGAAGTCGAGCTGGTTGGTCGTGTGCAACTTGAAGAGCCGGCAGATCCTGGTTCCATCACTGTGCCTGCGCGCAAGCTGATGGACATCTGCAAGAGCCTGCCAAACGACGCGCTGATCGACATCAAGGTCGATGAACAGAAACTGGTAGTGAAAGCTGGCCGTAGCCGCTTCACCCTGTCGACCCTGCCGGCCAATGATTTCCCTACCGTGGAAGAAGGTCCGGGCTCGCTGACTTGCAGCCTGGAGCAAAGCAAACTGCGTCGCTTGATCGAGCGCACCAGCTTTGCCATGGCTCAGCAGGACGTTCGTTACTACCTGAACGGTATGCTGCTGGAAGTCTCGGCCGGGATCATTCGCGCCGTGGCCACCGACGGTCACCGTCTGGCCATGTGCTCGATGCAGGCTGATATCGGTCAGCCCGATCGCCATCAGGTCATCGTTCCACGCAAGGGTATCCTTGAACTGGCGCGCCTGCTGACCGAGCCGGACGGCATCGTCAGCATCGTCCTGGGTCAGCACCACATCCGCGCGACCACCGGCGAGTTCACCTTCACCTCGAAACTGGTTGACGGTAAATTCCCGGATTACGAGCGAGTGCTACCTAAAGGCGGTGACAAACTGGTCCTCGGCGACCGTCAGGCGCTGCGTGAAGCCTTCAGTCGTACCGCAATTCTGTCCAACGAGAAGTACCGTGGTATCCGTCTGCAACTGGCCAGCGGTCAACTGAAAATTCAGGCGAACAACCCGGAGCAGGAGGAAGCGGAAGAAGAAGTAGGCGTTGAATACAACGGCGGCAATCTGGAAATCGGCTTCAACGTCAGCTATCTGCTCGACGTACTGGGCGTGATGACCACCGAGCAAGTTCGTCTGATTCTGTCCGACTCCAACAGCAGTGCGCTGGTGCAAGAATCCGACAACGACGACTCGGCTTACGTTGTTATGCCGATGCGCCTGTAATCATGTTCAGCAGAAGCTAGATGTCGCTAAGTCGTGTCTCGGTCACCGCGGTGCGCAATTTGCACCCGGTGACCTTCTCCCCCTCCCCCCGAATCAATATTCTTTACGGCGCCAACGGCAGCGGCAAAACCAGTGTTCTGGAAGCCATTCATCTGCTGGGGCTTGCCCGTTCGTTTCGTAGCAGTCGTTTATTGCCGGTGATTCAGTACGAGCAATTGGCGTGCACCGTGTTTGGCCAGGTTGAATTGGCTGAGGGTGGGCACAGCGCGTTGGGCATCTCGCGTGACCGTCAGGGCGAATTTCAGATCCGTATCGACGGTCAGAATGCTCGCAGCGCGGCGCAACTGGCGGAGATCCTGCCACTACAGCTGATCAACCCTGACAGTTTTCGTTTGCTGGAAGGCGCGCCGAAGATTCGCCGGCAGTTTCTCGACTGGGGCGTGTTCCACGTGGAACCGCGCTTTATGTCCACTTGGCAGCGCTTACAGAAGGCCCTGCGTCAGAGAAACTCTTGGCTGCGACATGGTACACTTGACGCCGTTTCGCAAGCGGTTTGGGACAGGGAACTGTGCCAGGCCAGCGCTGAAATAGATGAATACCGCCGCGCTTACATCAAAGCCTTGAAACCAGTCTTTGAACAGACCTTGAGCGAATTGGTTGAGCTTGAAGGCTTGACCCTCAGCTATTACCGAGGCTGGGATAAAGACCGCGAACTGAGTGCCGTACTCGCTGGGTCTCTTCAACGGGACCAGCAAATGGGGCACACCCAGGCCGGACCACAACGCGCTGATTTGCGCCTCAGACTGGGCGCACATAATGCCGCGGATATCTTGTCCCGGGGTCAGCAGAAGTTGGTGGTCTGTGCATTGCGGATTGCTCAAGGGCACCTGGTTAGCCAGGCCCGACGCGGACAGTGTATTTATCTGGTGGATGACCTGCCGTCGGAACTGGACGAGCACCACCGACGCGCGCTTTGCCGCTTGCTGGAAGACTTACGCTGCCAGGTCTTTATCACCTGTGTAGATCACGAATTATTGAGGGAAGGCTGGCAGACGGAAACGCCAGTCGCTTTGTTCCACGTGGAACAGGGCCGTATCACCCAGACCCACGACCATCGGGAGTGAAGGCATTGAGCGAAGAAAATACGTACGACTCAACGAGCATTAAAGTGCTGAAAGGCCTGGATGCCGTACGCAAACGTCCCGGTATGTACATTGGTGACACCGACGATGGCAGCGGTCTGCACCACATGGTGTTTGAAGTGGTCGATAACTCGATCGACGAAGCTCTCGCCGGCCACTGCGACGACATCAGCATCATCATTCACCCGGATGAGTCCATCACCGTTCGTGACAACGGTCGTGGCATCCCGGTAGACGTGCACAAAGAAGAAGGCGTTTCGGCAGCCGAGGTCATCATGACCGTGCTGCACGCCGGCGGTAAGTTCGACGACAACTCCTACAAAGTATCCGGCGGTCTGCACGGTGTAGGTGTGTCGGTGGTGAACGCGCTGTCCAAAGAACTGATCCTCACTGTTCGCCGCAGCGGCAAGATCTGGGAACAGACTTACGTCCACGGTGTTCCGCAAGAACCGATGAAGATCGTCGGCGAGAGCGAAACCACAGGTACTCAGATTCACTTCAAGCCTTCGGCTGAAACCTTCAAGAACATCCACTTCAGCTGGGACATCCTGGCAAAGCGGATTCGTGAACTGTCCTTCCTCAACTCCGGTGTCGGCATCGTCCTCAAGGATGAACGCAGCGGCAAGGAAGAGCTGTTCAAGTACGAAGGCGGCCTGCGTGCATTTGTTGAATACCTGAACACCAACAAGACTGCGGTCAATCAGGTGTTCCACTTCAACATCCAGCGTGAAGACGGCATTGGTGTGGAAATCGCCCTGCAGTGGAACGACAGCTTTAACGAGAACCTGTTGTGCTTCACCAACAACATTCCTCAGCGCGATGGCGGTACTCACCTGGTGGGTTTCCGTTCTGCTCTGACGCGTAACCTGAACACCTACATCGAAGCTGAAGGTCTGGCGAAAAAGCACAAAGTCGCGACCACCGGTGACGATGCCCGTGAAGGCCTGACCGCGATTATTTCTGTAAAAGTACCGGATCCGAAGTTCAGCTCCCAGACCAAAGACAAGCTGGTCTCTTCCGAAGTGAAGACCGCGGTCGAACAGGAAATGGGCAAGTACTTCTCCGACTTCCTGCTGGAAAACCCGAACGAAGCCAAACTGGTCGTCGGCAAGATGATCGATGCGGCACGTGCGCGTGAAGCGGCGCGTAAAGCCCGTGAGATGACCCGTCGGAAAGGCGCGCTGGATATCGCTGGCTTGCCGGGCAAACTGGCTGACTGCCAGGAAAAAGACCCTGCCCTGTCCGAACTGTACCTCGTGGAAGGTGACTCTGCCGGCGGTTCCGCCAAGCAGGGACGTAACCGCCGCACCCAGGCCATCCTGCCGCTGAAGGGCAAGATTCTGAACGTCGAGAAGGCGCGCTTCGACAAGATGATCTCTTCGCAAGAAGTAGGCACCTTGATCACCGCGCTGGGCTGTGGCATCGGCCGCGATGAATACAACATCGCGAAGCTGCGTTACCACAACATCATCATCATGACCGATGCTGACGTCGACGGTTCGCACATCCGTACCCTGCTGCTGACCTTCTTCTTCCGTCAGTTGCCGGAGCTGATCGAGCGCGGCTACATCTACATCGCCCAGCCGCCGTTGTACAAGGTCAAGAAAGGCAAGCAAGAGCAATACATCAAAGACGACGACGCCATGGAAGAGTACATGACGCAGTCGGCGCTGGAAGACGCGAGCCTGCACCTGAACGAAGACGCTCCAGGTATTTCCGGACCGGCCCTCGAGCGCCTGGTGAATGACTTCCGTCTGGTGATGAAGACCCTCAAGCGTCTGTCGCGTCTGTACCCACAGGAGCTGACCGAGCACTTCATCTACCTGCCAGCGGTGAGCATGGATCAACTGTCCGATCATGCAGCGATGCAGGATTGGCTGGCTCAATACGAAGTTCGCCTGCGCACCGTCGAGAAATCCGGTCTGGTCTACAAAGCCAGCCTGCGTGAAGACCGTGAGCGTAACGTGTGGCTGCCAGAGGTCGAACTGATCTCCCACGGCCTGTCGAACTACGTCACCTTCAACCGCGACTTCTTCGGCAGCAACGATTACAAGACTGTTGTTTCGCTGGGCGCTCAACTCAGCACTCTGCTCGACGACGGTGCGTACATCCAGCGTGGTGAGCGCAAGAAGCCGGTTACCGAGTTCAAGGAAGCCCTTGAATGGCTGATGGCTGAAAGCACCAAGCGTCACACCATCCAGCGATACAAAGGTCTGGGTGAAATGAACCCGGATCAGCTGTGGGAAACCACTATGGACCCAGCACAGCGCCGGATGCTCAAAGTGACCATCGAAGACGCCATTGGCGCAGACCAGATCTTCAACACCCTGATGGGTGATGCGGTCGAACCTCGCCGTGACTTCATCGAAAGCAACGCCCTGGCGGTTTCCAACCTGGACTTCTGATCCAGAGAATCTGCCAAACAAAAAAGGCCAACGTTTAACGTTGGCCTTTTTTTGACTGTGTTTAAGACGAGAACGTTATCCCCATCGATTTACAGCGAGGGCAGGACGCTGCACTTTTTGCGTGTGATTTGAATCTGCTGATAGTTTGCACGACCGTCTTCAGGCCTATCTGCCAGCAGCGCTAACGTGGTCTGAGGATCATTCAACGGTAACGTCTTGAGCAACTCGATATCGCGATCCCACCACTGACTACTGATCAACTCTTCAATTAGCTCAGGTGCATGCCGATACTTGACGACTTTTGCAGGGATCCCGGCAACGATAGCGTAGGGTGGCACGTCATGGGCAACCAAAGCGCGGGTTGCGATGATTGCACCTGTGCCGACTGTGACCCCTTCCAGGATCATTGCACTGTGCCCAATCCAGACATCATGCCCAATCGTTACATCAGCAACCACGGGATCGTAAGTCAGGTCTGTATCGGTGTACTGAAAAGGATGTGAACTAAGCCAGTCTGACGGATGTGAACTCTTCTGCTGTCCGATAAAACAACCACTGCCAATAGAGCAGAATCTACCAATAGAGGACACTGCCGAAAGGACGCAGTCACTTCTGATATAGGTATGAGCACCGATTCCCAGTTTTTTTGATTCTATGATCACATGCCCGAGAGATACCCCCTCTTCCAGTGTCAGCGTTGATCTCTTGAACAACGACAACACACCGCCTGCCATTTTGCATTTGTGCTTACGAATCCATTTCTTCCAATAATGATTTCGAAGGGTTTCAATTATTTTTTTCATAAGAGTTTATTTAGACATCCGTTATAGGGCAAAGCATCTCCCTATGAGCCAATAGCCGAGTCTAAATGAATAGGCGCAGGAGATGAAATGTTAAGGCCTACGCCAGACGCCCTCGCCATAGGAAAACCGCAAACGATGGGCATAAAAAAACCGGCTATATCAGCCGGTTTTTTTGCGTCCTGAAAAAACTTATGCACCATTTTTGGCGTTTTATGTGTTTAAGAAATATGTATATAAATCATTATCTTACAAAACAAAAACGCTGATTTTCGAGAAAACGGTACACAGGTTATCCACAGAATCTCAGACAGCCACTTGATCATTGGCGGTCGGTGCCGCCGGGGTGGCCGGCAGCGAACCCATTTCCCGTTGCATCTGCTCGTTCCAGGCTTGTACCCGGTCGTTCAGATCGGCAATGGCACGGGGCCCGCTACCCTCGGCGTACATCGGTGCGCCGATGATCACGGTAATGACACCCTGCTTCTTCGCCCAACCGCTTTTTGGCCAGAACTTGCCGGCATTGTGCGCAATCGGCAGTACCGGAAGCGCGGCATTGACGGCCAACGCGGTGCCACCGCGTGAGAACTTGCCGATCGTGCCAAAAGGAACGCGCGTCCCCTCAGGGAAGATCAACACCCAGACGCCATCCTTCAGCAGTTCGTCGCCCTTCTTCGCCACATGCTTGAGCGCGGCTTTCGGATTGTCGCGGTCGATGGCAATCGGTCGCAGCATGGCCATGGCCCAGCCGAAGAACGGCACATACAGCAATGAGCGCTTGAGCACCTGGCTCAACGGCTCGAAGTAAGCGGAGAGAAAGAACGTCTCCCACGTGCTCTGATGGTTCGACTGAATCACGCAGGGCTGGTCAGGCACGTTCTCGGCACCCTTCACTTCGTAACTGATGCCCAGAAATGCTTTGCTCAGCCACAAGGCGCAGCGGCACCAGTACACGTTGATGAAACGATAACGCGCCTTGAACGGCAGAAACGGCGCGATAAAAAAGCTCAGGCTGCACCAGAGCAATGAGCTGGTGCCCAGCAGAAGGTAAAAGAGGAAGGTTCTGATGGCCTGCAGTATCGACATGGTGACGTTTACCGTGCGGGCTCTGCCCGTCTATAAGCGCACTCCCGATCAGTCCTTAATCGGAACAATCGAAGCACTTTAATTGTGGATAAGTTCTGCGGCAATCGCCGCCAGATCGTCAAAAATCAAGGTGCCTACCGGTAGGGACTTGCCCAACGTCTTTTCGCCTTTCCCGGTCTTTACCAAAACTGGCTGTGAATCGACGGCTTTGGCGGCTTCCAGGTCACCAAGGCTGTCGCCAACGAACCAAAGATGGGTCAGCGACACGTTGTAATGCTCGGCGATGGTTTTCAACATCCCGGGTTTCGGTTTGCGGCAATCGCAGCCTTCGTCTGGTCCGTGAGGACAATAGACGATCAGCCCGACTTCACCGCCCTGCTCCGCCACCAACGAGCGCAAGCGCTCGTGCATGGCGTCCAGGGTGGCGATGTCGTAATAGCCGCGAGCGATGCCCGACTGGTTGGTAGCGACCGCTACCGTCCAGCCGGCCTTGCTCAACTGCGCGATCGCTTCGATCGAACCGGGGAGTGGAATCCACTCCTCCACCGACTTGATGTAAGCGTCGGAGTCGTAATTGATCACCCCGTCGCGATCGAGAATCAGCAGTTTCAACAGCAGCCCCTTAGCTCAGCAGCGAAATATCAGCGACGCCGAGGAACAGGCCACGCAGACGCGCCAGCAATGCATAACGGTTGGCGCGGACCTTGGCATCTTCCGCGTTGACCATCACTGCTTCGAAGAACGCATCCACCGGCTCACGCAGGGCAGCCAGGCGTGCCAGCGATTCGCTGTACTGACGCGCAGCGGCCATCGGCTGGACAGCCTGGTCAGCCTGCTGGATCGCGGAGTACAAGGAGAACTCGTTAGCATTGTCGAAGTACTTGGCTTCAACCACCGTCGGAACGGAACCTTCGACCTTGCTCAGCAAGTTCGATACGCGCTTGTTCACTGCAGCCAAGGCTGCAGCTTCGGGCAATTTGCGGAAGGCTTCTACTGCTTGAACACGCTGGTCGAAGTCCAGTGCCGAACCCGGCTTCAGGGCACGCACCGACAGGTAAGTCGCGACATCCACGCCTTCGTCTTCGTAACGGGCACGCAGACGGTCGAAGATGAACTCCAGCACGGCGTCGTTGAGGCCGGCTGCCTTGACCTTGGCACCGAACGCATTCACGGCGAAAGCCACGGCGTCGTTCAGGTCCAAATCGAGCTTCTTGTCGATCAGGATACGCAGCACGCCGAGTGCAGCACGGCGCAAGGCGTACGGGTCTTTGCTACCGGTTGGCAGCATGCCGATACCGAAAATGCCCACCAGCGTGTCGAGCTTGTCGGCGATGGCCACGGCCGCACCGGTCAGGGTGGTCGGCAGTTCAGCGCCAGCACCGCGCGGCATGTACTGCTCGTTCAGCGCCAGGGCGACTTCTTCCGGCTCGCCGTCATTGAGGGCGTAGTAGTAACCGGCGACGCCTTGCATCTCCGGGAACTCACCGACCATTTCGGTCGACAGGTCGCACTTGGACAGCAGGCCCGCACGGGAAGCCCAGGCCGCGTTGCCACCAATGCGTTGCGCGATGAACGCCGCGAGTTTGGAAACGCGCTCGGCCTTGTCGTAGACGCTGCCGAGTTTTTCCTGGAACACCACGTTTTGCAGGCGCTGGTTGAAGTCTTCGAGTTTTTGCTTCTTGTCTTGCTTGAAGAAGAACTCGGCGTCGGTCAGGCGTGGGCGAACCACTTTCTCGTTACCGGCGATGATCTGCTGTGGGTCTTTGCTTTCGATGTTGGCCACGGTAATGAAACGTGGCAGCAACTTGCCGTCGGCATCCAGCAGGCAGAAGTACTTCTGGTTGTCCTGCATGGTGGTGATCAGCGCTTCTTGCGGCACGTCGAGGAAACGTTCTTCGAACGAGCACACCAGCGGCACAGGCCATTCAACCAGCGCGGTCACTTCGTCGAGCAGCGCCGGCGGAACGATCGCCGTGCCTTCCTGACGGGTAGCCAGCTCTTTGGTGCGTTTGCTGATGATGTCGCGACGTTCGTTGGCATCGGCCAGGACATAAGCGGCCCGCAAGTCGGCCAGGTAATTGGCCGGCGAGGTGATGCATACGTTTTCCGGGTGGTGGAAGCGGTGACCACGGGAATCACGGCCAGCCTTCTGGGCGAGGATGGTGCAATCGATGACTTCGTCACCGAGCAGCATCACCAGCCATTGGGTCGGACGAACGAACTCTTCCTTGCGAGCGCCCCAACGCATGCGTTTCGGGATCGGCAGGTCGTTCAGCGAATCTTCGACGATGGTCGGCAGCAGGCTCGAAGTCGGCTTGCCGGCGATGCTTTGGCTGTAACGCAGCTTCGGGCCGCTCTGATCGATTTCGCTCAGCTCGACGCCGCACTTCTTGGCAAAACCCAGGGCTGCCTGGGTCGGGTTGCCTTCGGCATCGAACGCAGCCTGACGTGGCGGGCCATCGAGATTGATGCTGCGATCCGGCTGCTGCGTGGCCAGCGAGGTAATCAGCACAGCCAGGCGACGTGGCGCGGCGTAGACGGTTTTGGTCTCGTAGTTCAGGCCGGCGGCTTGCAGGCCCTTGTCGATACCGGCGAGGAACGCCTCGGCCAGGGTGTTCAGGGCTTTGGGTGGCAGTTCTTCAGTGCCCAGTTCAACCAGAAAATCCAGAGCACTCATTGTGCAGCCTCCAGCTTGGCCAGTACTTCATCACGCAGGTCCGGGGTCGCCATCGGGAAGCCCAGCTTGGCGCGAGCCAGCAGGTAGGCTTGCGCAACGGAACGCGCCAGGGTGCGCACACGCAGAATGTATTGCTGACGCGCAGTCACCGAGATCGCCCGGCGCGCATCCAGCAGGTTGAAAGTATGGGAGGCCTTCAACACCATTTCGTAGCTCGGCAACGGCAGCGGCTGGTCGAGTTCGATCAGGCGCTTGGCTTCGCTTTCGTAGAAATCGAACAGTTCGAACAGCTTCTCGACATTGGCGTGTTCAAAGTTGTAGGTCGACTGCTCCACTTCGTTCTGGTGGAACACATCGCCGTAGGTCACTTTGCCAAACGGACCGTCAGCCCAGACCAGGTCGTAGACCGAGTCCACGCCTTGCAGGTACATGGCCAGACGTTCCAGACCGTAAGTGATCTCGCCGGTCACCGGGTAGCATTCGATGCCGCCCGCTTGCTGGAAGTACGTGAACTGCGTCACTTCCATGCCGTTGAGCCAGACTTCCCAGCCCAGACCCCAGGCGCCGAGGGTCGGCGATTCCCAGTTGTCTTCGACGAAGCGAATGTCGTGGACCAACGGGTCCAGGCCGACGTGCTTGAGGGAGCCCAGGTACAGTTCCTGGAAGTTGTCCGGGTTCGGCTTCAGTACCACCTGGAACTGATAGTAGTGCTGCAGACGGTTCGGGTTTTCGCCGTAGCGGCCGTCAGTCGGACGACGACTGGGCTGCACATAAGCGGCGTTCCAGGTTTCCGGGCCAATGGCGCGCAGGAATGTTGCAGTGTGGAAAGTGCCGGCGCCTACTTCCATATCGTAGGGCTGAAGTACCACACAACCTTGCTCGGCCCAGTATTGCTGGAGGGCGAGGATCAAGTCTTGGAAGGTACGCACGGCTGGCGTAGGCTGGCTCACGAAATTCACCTGTTTCTTGGGCTGCGATTTAAAGAGCGGGAGTATACCCGATTCATTGCTGCGCACGCCCCCTGGAGCCTTATGCCACGCTGCTTTTGGTGTTCCGAAGATCCGCTGTACATGGCTTATCACGACCAGGAGTGGGGCACGCCGCTACGCGATGCGCAGGGATTGTTCGAGTTACTTTTGCTCGAAGGGTTCCAGGCCGGCCTCTCCTGGATCACGGTCTTGCGTAAACGGGAGCGTTATCGCGAGGTAATGTTCGGCTTCGACGTCCAGCGCGTGGCGCAGATGAGCGATGCGGAAATCGATGAATTGATGCTCGATCCAGGCATCATCCGTAACCGCCTTAAACTCAATGCTGCCCGGCGCAATGCCCAAGCCTGGCTGGTGCTGGAGGACCCGGTGGAGTTTCTCTGGTCCTTCGTCGGCGGTACGCCTGTGATCAATCATTTCAAGGATCGCACCGAAGTGCCGGCGGTCACGCCAGTGGCGGTGGAAATGAGTAAAGGCCTGAAAAAGGCAGGCTTCACGTTCGTCGGCCCGACGATTTGTTACGCGCTGATGCAGGCCTCGGGCATGGTCATGGACCACACCCGCGATTGCGATCGCTACGCGACCTTGGCGAACGGCGGTTAGAATAGCCGCCTCGCGCACAGCACAAATCAGGAGTGACCTGTGGATAAGTTTAAAGGCGCCTTGCTGGTAGGCGCTCTGCGGCTGTTTGCCCTGCTCCCGTGGCGGGCAGTGCAAGCGGTGGGCTCGGCGATTGGCTGGGCCATGTGGAAAACCCCCAACCGTTCCCGCGACGTGGTGCGGATCAATTTGGCCAAATGTTTCCCGGACATGGACCCCGCCGAGCGCGAACGCCTGGTCGGCCAGAGCCTGAAAGACATCGGCAAGTCCCTGACCGAAAGCGCTTGCGCCTGGATCTGGCCCGCGCAGCGCTCCATTGATCTGGTGCGCGAAGTCGAAGGCCTCGATGTGTTGAAGAACGCCCTCGCCTCCGGCAAAGGGGTCGTGGGTATTACCAGCCACCTGGGCAACTGGGAAGTGTTGAACCACTTCTACTGCAACCAGTGCAAACCGATCATTTTCTACCGGCCACCGAAGTTGAAGGCTGTGGATGAATTGCTGCGCAAACAGCGGGTGCAATTGGGCAACCGGGTGGCTGCTTCCACCAAGGAAGGCATCCTCAGCGTGATCAAGGAAGTGCGCAAAGGTGGTGCAGTGGGCATTCCGGCTGACCCGGAACCGGCCGAATCCGCCGGGATCTTCGTGCCCTTCTTCGCCACTCAGGCGCTGACCAGCAAGTTCGTGCCGAACATGCTGGCCGGCGGCAAAGCGGTCGGCGTGTTCTTGCATGCGCTGCGGTTGCCGGACGGTTCGGGTTACAAAGTCATTCTGGAAGCGGCGCCAGAGGCCATGTACAGCACCGACACCGAGACGTCCTGCGCGGCCATGAGCCAAGTAGTCGAGCGCTATGTACGGGCTTATCCAAGCCAGTACATGTGGAGCATGAAGCGCTTCAAGAAGCGTCCCCCGGGTGAAGCACGCTGGTATTGAGTCCATTGGCATGATCTGTGGATAATTTTAGGGCCAAGGTTATCCACAGCTGTTCATTAAAGGGCGCAGCAGATGTCCGAACACCGCAAATCGTTTCGCATCAAAATCAGTCATGAAAGCTTCGGCGAATGCCTGGGCCAGACACGCAACCTTTCAGCCACGGGTGTCTACGTCAAGCACCCCGGCTTGTCGTCGTTGCCTAAAGGCGCAGTGGTTTATGGGCAGGTGCAGGACTTACCCACAGGTGCGCCGCGTGTGCGCATGGAAGTGATTCAGGTGGATGGCGAAGGAATAGGCCTGCGTTATCTCTGATCAGTGCGCGTTTCGCTCAAGTTTCTTCAGAAACACCGTCATCTCCTTCTCGGCCTGCTTGTCGCCGTGGGCGCGGGCGGCTTCCAGACCTTGTTCCCATGCCTGACGAGCGGCGGGGAAATCCTCCAGCGCCAGATGAGCCTTGCCCAACAGCTTCCACGCCGCTGAATACTTCGGATCGAATTCGACGCAACGCTGGAAATGCTCGGCAGCCTTGGCGTTTTCCCCGAGATCCAGGTAGCCCTTGCCCAAGCCGAATCGTAGCAGCGAGTTATCCACACCCTTGACGAGCATTTTTTCCAGGGACTCGATCATCTGTGAATTCCTTATTGGGGTTATTCAGGGATGCCTATGTGTTCTTGAGATCGCATTCGCGGGCAAGCCCGCTCCCACAGTGTTTTGCAGTGGACACTTTTCTTGTGTACGGCCGAGATACCTGTGGGAGCGGGCTTGCCCGCGAAGAGGCCAGTTCAGCCAGCGCAAATTCCCGATCAGAAGAAGCTAAGCCCCACATGAAACAACTTCTCCACATCCCGAATATGCTTTTTATCCACAAGGAACAAAATCACATGGTCGCCAGCTTCGATCACCGTATCGTCATGCGCAATGATCACTTCTTCATCACGAATGATCGCGCCAATCGTCGTACCCGGCGGTAAACCGATGTTCTCGATAGCCTTGCCAATCACCTTGCTCGACTTCGCATCGCCATGGGCAATTGCCTCGATGGCCTCCGCCGCGCCCCGGCGCAAGGAGTGCACGCTGACGATATCGCCACGGCGCACGTGGGCCAGCAACGTGCCGATAGTCGCCAGTTGCGGGCTGATGGCGATGTCGATGTCGCCGCCCTGAATCAAATCAACGTACGCCGGGTTGTTGATGATCGTCATCACCTTCTTCGCGCCCAGGCGCTTGGCCAGCAGCGAAGACATGATGTTGGCTTCGTCATCGTTGGTCAGGGCCAGGAAGATATCGGCGTCGGCAATGTTCTCTTCCATCAGCAAGTCGCGGTCGGAGGCACTGCCTTGCAACACCACGGTGCTGTCGAGGGTGTCCGAGAGATGGCGGCAGCGAGCCGGATTCATCTCGATGATCTTCACCTGATAGCGGCTTTCGATGGCCTCGGCCAGACGCTCACCGATCTGCCCGCCCCCAGCAATAACGATACGTTTGTAGGATTCATCCAGCCGACGCATTTCGCTCATCACGGCGCGAATATTGGCCTTGGCGGCGATGAAAAACACTTCGTCGTCCGCCTCGATGACGGTATCACCCTGCGGCAGGATCGGCCGGTCACGGCGGAAAATCGCAGCGACGCGGGTTTCGACATTTGGCATGTGTTCGCGTAGTTGACGCAGTTGCTGACCCACCAGCGGTCCGCCGTAGTAGGCCTTCACCGCAACCAACTGCGCTTTTCCTTCAGCGAAATCGATTACCTGCAAAGCGCCCGGATGCTCGATCAGACGCTTGATGTAGTTGGTCACCACTTGTTCCGGACTGATCAGCACGTCGACCGGGATCGCGTCGTTATCGAACAATTCGGAGCGCGTGAGGTAGGAGGCTTCGCGCACCCGAGCGATTTTGGTCGGCGTGTGGAACAGCGTGTGTGCGACCTGACAGGCCACCATGTTGGTTTCGTCGCTGTTGGTCACGGCCACCAGCATGTCGGCATCGTCCGCACCGGCCTGGCGGAGCACCGTTGGCAGTGAGCCGCGGCCCTGAACGGTGCGGATGTCCAGCCGATCACCGAGGTCACGCAGGCGTTCGCCGTCGGTGTCGACCACCGTGATGTCATTGGCTTCGCTGGCCAAATGTTCTGCCAGCGAACCGCCGACCTGCCCCGCACCGAGGATGATGATTTTCATCCAGTTACTCCATTCAATCCGTTAACCGCGCGCGGCGGCAATCTTGATCAGTTTGGCGTAATAGAACCCGTCATGCCCGCCTTCCTGGGCCAATAACTGGCGACCGTGAGGTTGCTTGATGCCTGCCGTGGTGACGAGGTCCAGTTCACGGGCACCTGGCGTGCGGGCGAGGAACGCTTCGATGACCTCGGTGTTTTCAGTCGGCAATGTGGAACACGTGGCGTAGAGCAGAATTCCGCCAACCTCCAGGGTAATCCACATGGCATCGAGCAATTCGCCCTGAAGCACCGCGAGCGCGGCGATGTCGTCGGGCTGGCGCGTCAGTTTGATGTCCGGGTGACGACGGATGACGCCGGTGGCCGAGCACGGCGCATCCAGCAGGATGCGCTGGAACGGTTTGCCGTCCCACCAGACGGCAGTGTCACGCCCGTCGGCGGCGATCAGTTCGGCGCTCAATTTCAGGCGTTCGAGGTTTTCTCGCACCCGCACCAGACGCTTGGCTTCAAGGTCCACCGCCACGACACCGGCCAGTTTTGGCTCGGCTTCAAGGATGTGGCAGGTTTTGCCGCCCGGTGCGCAGCAAGCATCGAGCACCCGTTGGCCCGGCGCCAGGTCGAGCAGGTCGGCAGCCAATTGCGCCGCCTCATCTTGCACGCTGATCCAGCCTTCGGCGAAGCCCGGCAAGCTGCGCACGTCGGCGGCGGCCTCAAGGATGATGCCGTCCTGACTGTAAACGCACGGCGTTGCGGCGATCCCGGCTTCGGTCAGCAACCCAAGGTAGGCGTCGCGGGTGTGATGGCGACGGTTGACCCGCAGAATCATCGGCGGATGCGCGTTGTTCGCCGCGCAAATGGCTTCCCATTGCTCGGGCCAGAATGCTTTCAAGGATTTTTGCAGCCAGCGCGGATGCGCGGTACGCACCACCGGGTCGTGTTCCAGCTCGACCAGCAGCGCTTCGCTTTCCCGTTGGGCGCGGCGCAACACGGCGTTGAGCAAGGCCTTGGCCCAGGGCTTTTTCAGCTTGTCGGCACAACCAACCGTTTCACCGATAGCGGCGTGAGCCGGAACGCGGGTGTAGAGCAGTTGATAAAGGCCGACCAGCAACAGCGCTTCGACGTCCGCATCTGCAGCCTTGAAGGGCTTTTGCAGCAGTTTGGCCGCCAGCGCCGACAACCGTGGCTGCCAGCGCGCGGTACCGAACGCCAGGTCCTGAGTGAAGCCGCGATCGCGGTCTTCAACCTTGTCCATTTGTGTCGGCAGGGAACTGTTGAGCGAGGCTTTTCCGTTCAGAACAGCGGCAAGTGCCTTGGCGGCGGCCAGACGCGGGTTCATTGAGCGTCCGCCGTTTGACCGAGCACGGTGCCGACGGCGAACTTCTCTTTACGGCTGTTGAACAGATCGCTGAAGTTCAGCGCTTTGCCGCCGGGCAATTGCAGGCGGGTCAGGCACAGCGCTTGCTCACCGCAAGCGACGAGCAAGCCGTCCTTGCTGGCGCTGAGGATTTCCCCCGGTGCGCCCTTCCCTTCAGTGAGGCTTGCGGCCAGCACTTTCAGCGCTTCGCCGTTCAGTGTGCTGTGGGTAATCGGCCATGGGTTGAAGGCGCGAACCAGACGCTCCAGATCGATGGCCGGGCGGGTCCAGTCGATGCGCGCTTCGTCCTTGTTCAATTTATGAGCATAAGTGGCGAGGCTGTCGTCCTGCACTTCGCCGTCCAACGTGCCAGCGGCGAGGCCGGCAATCGCTTGAATCACGGCCGGTGGGCCCAGTTCGGCCAGACGATCGTGGAGGCTGCCGCCGGTGTCGTCACCACTGATTGGCGTGGTGACTTTGAGCAGCATCGGCCCGGTGTCCAGGCCCAGCTCCATGCGCATCACGGTCACGCCGCTTTCACTGTCACCCGCTTCGACGGCGCGCTGAATCGGCGCCGCCCCGCGCCAGCGTGGCAGCAGGGACGCGTGGCTGTTGATGCAACCCAGGCGCGGAATATCCAACACCGCTTGCGGCAGGATCAGGCCGTAGGCGACCACCACCAGCAAATCTGGCTTGAGCGCGGCCAGTTCGGTCTGAGCGTCTTCGTTGCGCAGGGTTGGCGGTTGCAACACCGGGATGTTGTTTTCCAGTGCGAGTTGCTTGACCGGGCTCGGCATCAGCTTTTGCCCACGGCCCGCCGGACGGTCCGGCTGGGTGTAAACCGCGACGATCTCGTAAGGGCTGTCGAGCATGGCCTTGAGGTGTTCGGCGGCGAATTCCGGGGTCCCGGCAAAGACGATGCGCAGTGGCTCAGTCATGTAGAAGGTCTCGCAAAAGAAAAAGGCTTGCCGCAGCAAGCCTTTGAAAGGAGGGCATCAAGCGTTCTGGCGATGGAGCTTTTCCAGTTTTTTCTTGATTCGGTCGCGTTTGAGACTCGATAGATAATCGACGAACAATTTGCCGTTCAGGTGGTCGCATTCATGCTGGATGCACACGGCGAGCAGGCCTTCGGCGATCAGTTCGTAAGGTTGGCCGTCGCGGTCCAGGGCCTTGACCTTGACCTTCTGCGGGCGATCGACGTTTTCGTAGAAGCCCGGCACCGAGAGACAGCCTTCCTGATACTGCTCCATCTCGTCGGTCAGGGTTTCGAACTCGGGGTTGATGAACACCCGTGGTTCGGAGCGGTCTTCGGAGAGGTCCATCACCACGATGCGTTTGTGCACGTTGACCTGGGTCGCGGCGAGGCCGATGCCTGGCGCTTCATACATTGTTTCAAACATGTCATCGACCAACTGACGCACTTCGTCGTCCACTACGGCCACAGGTTTGGCGATAGTGCGCAGGCGCGAGTCGGGGAATTCGAGGATGTTTAAAATGGCCATAAGCTTGATGACTGCACGTGTGAAGTAAGGTCGGGACGGTGGCCTGGTGAGTCCGAAGAGGCAGGCTACCTTTGTAAAACGTAGCTCCCTTCGCTTCATAAGCAAGCCGGGAGCGAGCCACTGAGGGCTCAAGCGTTTCACGCGAACGCACATAATAAAGGGATTCACCGCATGAGGAAATCACTACTCGCCTTGCTCCTTCTGGCCTCGGCCGGTCTGGCGCACGGGCAAGTGCAACTCAAGGAAGGTTTTCCACAGCAATACACAGTGGTTGCGGGGGACACACTCTGGGACATTTCCGGTAAATACCTGCGCCAGCCGTGGCAATGGCCCGAGCTGTGGCAGGCCAATTCGCACATCGAGAATCCTGATCTCATCTACCCCGGCGACTTGCTGTCGCTGGTTTACGTCAACGGCCAGCCACGTCTGACCCTCAATCGTGGAGCCTCTCGCGGCACCCTCAAGCTCTCGCCACAGGTGCGCAGCTCGTCGGTAGTCGATGCCATCCCCAGCATTCCGCTGCGTTCGATCAACAGTTTCTTGCTGAGCAACCGCATCGTCGACAAGGTCGAGGATTTCGACAAGGCGCCTTATGTCGTGGCCGGCGATGCCGAACGTGTGTTGAGCGGCACCGGAGACCGCATCTTCGCGCGCGGCCATTTCGATCCCGATCAGCCGGCTTACGGGATCTTCCGTCAGGGCAAGGTTTACACCGACCCCGAGACCCAAGAGTTTTTGGGGATCAACGCCGATGACATCGGTGGTGGCGAAATTATTGCCACTGAAGGCGATGTCGCCACCCTCGCCTTGCAGCGCACGACGCAGGAAGTGCGTCTGGGGGACCGTTTGTTTAGCGGTGAGGAGCGGTCGATCAATTCGTCCTTCATGCCCGGTGCGCCGAAAACACCGGTTAACGGGTTGATCATCGATGTTCCGCGTGGGGTGACGCAGATCGGCGCGATGGATGTGGTCACGCTGAACAAGGGGCTGCGTGATGGCCTGGCCGAAGGCAACGTGCTGGTGGTGATGAAAACCGGCGAAACCGTGCGCGACCGGATCACCGGCCAGCCGCTGAAAATTCCCGATGAGCGGGCCGGGTTGCTCATGGTTTTTCGCACCTACGACAAGCTCAGCTACGGTCTGGTACTCAACGCTTCGCGCTCGCTGGCCGTGATGGACAAGGTGCGAAATCCTTAGCCAGCTCCACAAGTTACCAACAGAGTTATCCACAGCTTATTCCCGTTCCGACGGGGCTCATAACGATCAAGGATGATCCATGTCACTGACTGCCGTTACCCCGGTTTCCCCTGCGGAACTGGAAGCTCGTTTACGTTTGCACCGTTTGCCGGAACTCGGCCCGGCGCGGTTCAAAAAATTACTTGAGGCCTTCGGCTCGGCGTCCAAAGCCATCAGCGCGCCGGCCAGTGCCTGGCGTTCACTGGGCTTGCCATTGGCGTGCGCCGAGGCTCGACGCGCCAATGAAGTGCGCGATGGCGCCAGCCACGCATTGGCCTGGCTAGAGCGTCCGGGCCAGCATTTACTGATGTGGGACCAGCCTGAGTACCCTGCGCTGCTCGCAGAAATCAGCGACGCACCGCCCCTGTTATTCGTCGCGGGCGATCCGGGGATTCTGGAGAAACCGCAGCTGGCGATGGTCGGTAGCCGACGTGCTTCGCGTCCGGGCATGGACACGGCCGCCGCGTTTTCCCGCAGTCTGGCCGGCGCCGGTTTCGTCATCACCAGTGGTCTGGCGCTGGGCATTGATGCTGCCGCGCATCAAGCCGCTTTGGACGTCGGCGGGCGAACGGTGGGCGTACTTGGCACGGGACTTGAAAAGTTTTATCCACAACGCAATCGACGACTCGCCGATGCCATGATCGCGTCGGGCAGTGCGGTGCTTTCGGAGTTCCCGCTGGACGCCGGCCCGACCGCCAGCAACTTTCCCCGGCGCAATCGAATCATCAGCGGTTTGTCGCTCGGTGTGCTGGTGGTCGAGGCGAGTGTGGCGAGTGGTTCGCTGATCACCGCGAGGCTGGCGGCGGAGCAAGGTCGGGAGGTGTATGCGATTCCTGGATCGATCCATCATCCCGGAGCCAAAGGCTGTCATCAGTTGATCCGGGACGGCGCGATGCTGGTGGAGACCATCGAACATATCCTCGAAGCCTTGCGCGGCTGGCAACAGTTACCGTTGTACAGCGAGGCTCCTTCGGTGACCAATCCGTTGCTCATGCTGCTGCACGCGGCCCCGCACACCAGTGAAGCGTTGTCCGTCACCAGCGGCTGGGCCTTGCCCAAAGTGCTGGCGGCGCTGACCGAGCTGGAAATGGATGGCCGCGCCGTTTGCGAAAGCGGGCGCTGGTTTGCGCGGGTGAGCTAGGTTTTATAAGGAAGATCGGTAAACTGCGCAGAGCCTTATTCCGGAGAGTTTTTCATGGTCAACAGTTGGCGAGTGCAACAAGCCGCGCAAGCCGTTCGCGCAGGGGCGGTGATTGCCTATCCAACCGAAGCGGTCTGGGGGTTGGGTTGCGACCCGTGGGATGAAGCGGCGGTGTATCGTCTGCTGGCGATCAAGGGACGGTCAGTGGAGAAGGGCCTGATTCTGGTTGCCGACAACATCCGGCAATTCGATTTTCTCTTCGAAGACTTCCCGGAACTGTGGATGGACCGCATGGCCAGCACCTGGCCGGGACCGAACACCTGGCTGGTGCCCCATCAGAACCTGTTGCCGCAGTGGATCACCGGGGTGCATGAAACGGTGGCTCTGCGGGTCAGTGATCATCCACTGGTGCGGGATTTGTGCGCAGCGGTGGGGCCATTGGTTTCAACCTCGGCCAACCCACAGGCACGCCCGGCGGCGCGTACGCGGATTCGCGTGGAGCAGTATTTCCGTGGGCAGGTGGATTTTGTGTTGGGTGGGAACCTGGGAGGGCGCAAGAATCCGAGCGTCATTCGGGATCTGGCGACCGGCCACGTTGTACGCCCCGATTAAGACTGCAGCGCTGCCAATCGCGAGCAGGCTCGCTCCCACAGGGTGTTTGTGATCGACACACAACCACTGTGGGAGCGACGGTGCGACGATTCGACCTGCTCGCGATGGCGACCTTAAGGCAACAAAACAGTCGAACCCGTCGTGCGCCGCGCCGACAACTCGGTCTGTGCATTCGCTGCATCAGCCAACGAATAAGTGTGACTGATGTCCACGTTCAACTTCCCGCTGATAATCATCTCAAACAGCTCATCCGCCATCCGCTGCAGATTCTCGGCATTGTTGGCGTAAGTCGCCAGTGTCGGCCGGGTCACGTACAGCGAACCCTTCGCCGACAAAATCCCCAGATTGACCCCGTCCACCGCACCTGACGCGTTGCCAAAACTCACTACCAGACCACGGGGGGACACGCTGTCCAGCGATGTCAGCCAGGTGTCTTTACCGACGCCGTCATACACCACCGGCACTTTCTTCCCGTCCGTCAATTCCAGCACACGCTGAGCGACATTTTCATGGCTGTAGTCGATAGTCGCCCAGGCGCCATTGGCCTTGGCCAGCGCGGCTTTCTCGGGGGAGCTGACCGTACCGATCAACTTTACGCCCAAGGCCTTGGCCCATTGGCACGCCAGCGAACCGACACCGCCGGCAGCGGCGTGGAACAGGATGGTTTCGCCACCCTTGAGCTCATAAGTCTGACGCAGCAGGTACTGCACAGTCAGGCCTTTGAGCATGACCCCGGCGGCCGTTTCGAAGCTGATCGCATCCGGCAGCAGCACCAGATTAGCTTCGGGCAATACGTGAACTTCGCTGTAGGCGCCCAACGGCCCGCTGCCATACGCCACGCGATCACCGACCTTGAAGCGCGTGACCTCGCTGCCCACTGCTTCGACCACGCCCGCGCCTTCGGAACCCACGCCCGATGGCAAGGCTGGCGGCGGGTAGAGGCCGCTGCGGTAGTAGGTGTCGATGAAATTCAGGCCGATGGCCTTGTTGGTGACACGGACCTGCTGCGGGCCGGGCTCGGCGGGTTGGTAATCGACGTACTCAAGTACTTCGGGACCGCCATGGGCGCGGAACTGGATACGCTTAGCCATCTGCCTACTCCTTGGGTCTTGGCTACTGGAGGTGTAGCACGAAGCTCCCTATCGAACTCCCAAGTGTGATCTTCGTCAACTGCGGCAGGCCCATTGGCGATGTTATGCTACGCGCCCATTTGCGCCGGCCCCCCGCTCCGATGGAGCGCCGCGTAGCTTTGCCCGATCAAGGTGATGACATGACGACCCGCACCGAGGCCGTAAAAGCCTACCTGCTTGACCTGCAAGACCGAATTTGTGCTGCGCTGGAAGCCGAAGACGGCGGCACGCACTTCGTCGAAGATGCCTGGACCCGGGCCGCCGGCGGTGGCGGTCGCACCCGCGTGATCGAAAACGGCTCTGTGATCGAAAAGGGTGGTGTCAACTTTTCCCATGTCTTTGGCAGCGGTCTCCCTCCGTCCGCCAGCGCTCATCGCCCGGAACTGGCGGGCCGTGGCTTCGAAGCCTTGGGCGTGTCATTGGTCATTCACCCGCACAACCCGCATGTGCCGACGTCCCACGCCAACGTGCGCTTTTTCATCGCTGAAAAAGAAGGTGAGGAGCCGGTCTGGTGGTTCGGTGGCGGCTTCGACCTGACGCCTTACTACGGCAATGAAGAAGACTGCGTGCACTGGCACCGCATCGCCGAGCAGGCCTGTGCGCCGTTCGGCCCGGACGTCTATTCGCGCTACAAAGCCTGGTGCGACGACTATTTCCACATCAAACATCGCCACGAACCGCGCGGCATCGGCGGACTGTTCTTCGATGACTTGAACGAGTGGGACTTCGACACCAGCTTCGCGTTCATGCGCGCCATCGGCGATGCGTACATCGACGCGTATCTGCCGATTGTGCAACGCCGTAAAAATGATGCGTTCACCGCCAAGCAGCGAGAATTCCAGGAATTCCGTCGTGGCCGCTACGTGGAGTTCAACCTGGTCTACGACCGAGGCACGCTGTTCGGCCTGCAATCGGGCGGGCGTACCGAATCGATCCTGATGTCGTTGCCACCGCAAGTGCGCTGGGGCTATGACTGGAAAGCCGAACCGGGCAGCGAAGAAGCGCGCTTGACCGAGTATTTCCTGCAAGACCGCGATTGGTTGGCTGAGGCCTGAACGAGGAGTTCTGATGGACCGTTATGTCGTATTCGGTAACCCGATTGGCCACAGCAAGTCGCCGCTGATCCACCGTTTGTTCGCCGAACAAACCGCTCAGCAGTTGGACTACAGCACCTCGCTGGCGCCACTCGACGATTTTTCCGACTTTGCCCGGTCGTTTTTCCGCGAAGGTCGAGGGGCGAATGTGACTGTGCCATTCAAGGAAGACGCCTTCCGCCTGGCCGACAGCCTGACGGAGCGCGCGCAGCGGGCCGGCGCGGTGAACACCTTGAGCAAACTCGCCGATGGCAGCTTGTTGGGTGACAACACCGACGGTGCCGGACTGGTGCGAGACCTGACGGTCAACGCCGGTTTCAGCCTCAAGGGCAAACGTATCCTGCTGCTTGGCGCGGGCGGTGCGGTGCGCGGTGCGTTGGAACCGCTGCTGGCCGAGCAACCGGCCTCGGTGATCATCGCCAACCGCACGGTGGAAAAAGCCGAGTTGCTGGCGGAATTGTTCGCGGACCTGGGGCCGGTGTCGGCCAGCGGTTTCGATTGGTTGAAGGAGTCGGTGGACCTGATCATCAACGCCACGTCGGCGAGCCTGTCGGGCGATGTACCGCCGATTGCCGGAAGTTTGATCGAGCCGGGTAAAACCGTTTGCTACGACATGATGTATGGCAAGGAACCGACTTCGTTCTGCCGTTGGGCCACGGAAAATGGCGCGGCAGTCGCGATGGATGGCTTGGGCATGCTCGCGGAACAAGCGGCGGAAGCCTTTTTCCTGTGGCGTGGTGTGCGCCCGGACACAGCGCCGGTACTGGCCGAACTGCGCCGCCAGCTGGCGCTGTAATCAATGTGGGAGCGAGCCGGCTCCGGGCGGCGTTCCGACGATGGCGGAGTGTCAGTCGCCATCAATGTTGAATGTACAGGCCTCATCGCGAGCAGGCTCACTCCTACAAGGGATCTCCGCGAGGCAAATTAGTCTTCGAAACGGATCGGGCACTTGTCGGCCCCTTCCAGCTTCCTCAACTCCTCCACCACCTGCGGCCGCGCGCGCCGCAACGTCAGGCTGCGATCCTGCTTGAGCAGCCGACGCGCTTCCTGATGCAGCATTTCCACCCCTGAATAGTCGATGAAGTTGATCTGCTGCGCCTCGATCACCACGCGCGCGCCGTGCAGGCGTTGCAGGCGCACTTGCAGGTAATGGCTGGCGCCGAAAAAGATTGACCCGCCTACCCGCAGAATATCTTCATCGCCTTCGCGAGAATGCTGGACCCGCGGTTGTGAGGTGCGTTTGAGGTAGAAGAACAAAGACGCCAGCACCCCGGCGTAGATCGCCGTCTGCAACTCCAACAGGAGCGTGGCGACACAGGTCAGCGCCATGACCAGGAACTCGGCGCGGCTGACCCGCAACAAGGCGCGAATACCGCGATGGTCTACCAGTCCCCACGCGATTAACAGAATGCTGCCGGCCATGGCCGGGATCGGGATGTGGGCGATTAACTGTGCGCCGAAGATGGCAAACAGCGCCACCCACACGGCTGAAAAAACACCGGCCATCGGTGAGCAGGCGCCTGCGTCGTAGCTCAGGCCCGAGCGAGTGAAGGACCCGGCGGACAGCGAGCCGGAAAAAAATGCACCGACCATGTTCGATAAACCTTGGGCGCGGACTTCCTGGTTGGCGTCGATCAACTGCTGCGAGCGGGCCGACAGGGAGCGGGCAATCGACAGGCTGGTCACCAGCCCCAACATTCCCACGGCCACCGCGCTCGGCAGCAAACGCAGGATCAGGTCAAAGTCCAGCGGCAACGGACTGAAGGGCGGCAGGCGTCCGACAAACGCGCTGACCAACTTCACATGGCCGAACATCGATGGCCAGAACCACACCAGCAACCCGCCCAGAATCAACGTAATCAGCAGTGTCGGCCAGCGAGGCAGCAACAACTTCAGGATTGCGCCGACAACGACCGTCGCCAGGCCCAGCGCCAGTGACGGTTTATCGAAAGCGTCGAGGTGCTTGAACAGCATCAAGAAGCTGTCCAGTGCCGTGGCTTGACTGGGCAAATCCAGCCCCAGCAGGTTCGGCAATTGCCCGATGACGATCACCACCGCCGCACCCAAGGTGAAACCCAGCACCACTGAATGCGAGACGAAATTCACCAAGGCGCCGAAGCGCAGCAAACCGAGCAACCACTGGAAAATACCGGCGAGCAACGTCAGAAGCAGGATCAGGGTGACGTAGTCCTCTGACGCGGGAACGGCCAGAGGACTGACGCTGGCATACAAGACGATAGAAATCGCCGCCGTAGGACCGCAGATCAAGTGCCACGACGAACCCCAGAGACAAGCAATCAACACCGGGATGATCGCGGCGTATAAACCGTATTCCGGTGGGAGCCCCGCGATCAACGCGTAGGCAATGGATTGCGGCAACGCAAGAATTGCCCCGCTGAGGCCGACGATCAGGTCACGCCCGACGCTGGCGCGGGTTTGCCGGGGCAACCAACTGAGGAAGGGGAAGAGTGAATGGCGGCTGGGGAAGGCCATGGGTCTTCTCGGGTGGGGTTTTGCGCAAGAGTATCAGGACAGACACCTGTGGGAGCGAGCGTGCTCGCTCCCACAGGATTCAGAGTTTGGCTTTAACCGCTGGCAGCGCATCCTTGCCATCCGCTGTCTTCACGCCCTCCAGCCACTTATCCAGCGCTGCCGGATTGGCCTTGATCCACGCCTTGGCCGCGTCCGCATTACTGACCTTCTTATTCACCACCTCGGCCATGATGCTGTTCTCCATGTCCTGGGTGAAACTCAGGTTGGTCAGCAATTTGCCCACATTCGGGCAGGCTTCGGCGTACCCCTTGCGGGTCAGGGTATGAACGCTGCCGGTATCACCGAAATATTTCTCGCCGCCCTTCAGGTAATGCATTTTCAGCTGCACGTTCATCGGATGTGGAGTCCAGCCGAGAAAGGTGACGAATTTCTGTTTTTTCACCGCGCGAGACACTTCGGCCAGCATGGCCTGCTCGCTGGACTCGACCAGCTTCCACTGGCCCATGTCGAAATCATTCTTCTTGATGATTTCCTGCAGCGAGATGTTCGCTGGCGCGCCGGAGCCAATGCCGTAGATCTTCTTGTCGAACTTGTCGGCGAATTTGTTCAGGTCGGCAAAGTCATGCACACCCGCGTCCCAGACGTAGTCCGGAACCGCGAGCGTGAACTCGGTGCCGTCCAGGTTCTTCGCCAGTTGCGTGACATCACCCGTGGCCACGAACTTGTCGTAGAAGCCCTGCTGCGCCGGCATCCAGTTACCCAGGAACACATCGACCTGACCGTCCTTCAACCCGCCAAAGGTGATCGGCACTGCGAGGGTGTCGACCTTGGCCTTGTAGCCCATGCCATCCAGCAGAAACCCGGTGATGGCGTTGGTTGCGGCGATGTCGCTCCAGCCAGGATCGGCCATTTTCACCGTCTCGCAACTTTGTTCGGCATAGGCTGATGCGCTGCCCAGAGCCAGAAGCCCGACCGTCAGTACTGTGGATAACCTTTGCATGGACTTCCCCTTAACATTATTGGTTTTGGCAGGGTTGTGGATAACGTGCTTTGCGCTCCAGATCATTGAGGTCGATGTGGTTGCGCATGTACTGCTGACTAGCGTCCACCAGCGGCTGGTGATCCCAGCTCTTCAGCTTGCCAAGGGTCAACGCGTCGGCAACGAAACGCCGACGCCGCTGGCTGGCGAGCACTTGTTGGTGAATCGCGGGGATATTCCACTTGGCGCGTGCTTCGCTCAGAAATGCTTCGAATATGGCGCGATGTTGCGGCGATTGGCTGAGTTCTTCCCGTTCGCGCGGGTCTTTGTGTACATCGAAGAGTAGGCAAGGGTCATCTTCGCTGTAGATGAATTTGTAAGCACCGCGACGGATCATCATCAGCGGGCTGATGGTGCCTTCGGCCATGTATTCGCCGAACACTTCGTCGTGACCGCCCTGCCCTTGCAGGTGCGAAACCAGCGAGCGACCGTCCAGCGGCAAGGCCGGCTCCAGCGAGCCCCCGGCCAGTTCCACGAAGGTGGGCAGCAAGTCGGCGGTGGAGACGGCGGCGCTGACCCGCCCTGCCCCGAACTGCCCCGGTGCACTGATCAATAGCGGGACCCGGGCGGCCATTTCGTACCAGTGCATTTTGTACCAGAGCCCACGCTCGCCGAGCATGTCGCCATGGTCGCCGGAGAACACAATGATAGTGTCGTCGATCAGCCCGGTTTCTTCGAGCGTTTGCAGGAGTTTGCCGACGTTGCTGTCGATATAGCTGCACGCACCGAAGTAGGCGCGGCGCGCATCGCGAATTTTATTCACAGGCAGCGGCTTGTCCCACAGGTCGTAAACCTTGAGCAAACGCTGGGCGTGCGGATCGAGTTCGGATTGTGCCGGGGTTTCGGGCAGCGGGATGTCGGCATCGTCGTACATATCCCAGAAAGCCTTGGGGATTGTGTACGGATCGTGCGGGTGTGTCATCGAAACGGTCAGGCAAAACGGCTGGTCGCCGTCTTCGCGGACGTGATCAAACAAGTATTGCTGGGCCTTGAACACCACCTCTTCGTCGAAATCCAGCTGATTGGTGCGCACGCAGGGTCCGGCTTGTAGCACCGATGACATGTTGTGATACCAGGACGGGCGCACATCCGGCTCGTCCCAATTCACCGCCCAACCGTAATCGGCCGGGTAAATGTCGCTGGTCAGGCGTTCTTCGTAACCGTGGAGTTGGTCCGGGCCGCAGAAATGCATCTTTCCCGACAGCGCGGTGCGGTAACCGAGGCGACGCAGATAGTGAGCATAAGTCGGTACATCGGCGGGGAAATCAGCCGCATTGTCATAGGCGCCGATCTTGCTCGGCAACTGGCCGCTGACCAGGGTGAACCGCGATGGCGCGCACAAGGGGCTGTTGCAATACGCGGCGTCGAACACTACGCCTTCGGCGGCGAGTCGGCTGAGATTCGGTAGTTTGATTGGCGAAGGACCGTAGAACGGCAACATTGGCGCGGCCATTTGATCGGCCATGATGAAGAGAATGTTCTTGCGCTTCATGTGTTCGCGGCATTCCATAGTGAATATTTATGCGAAAGTGCTGCGATCGAGCATGTTACCCACGCTCTTTGCGGTAAAGCCCATGCCAGGCAATGCCTAGGATTAGCCCAGCTTATGTATGACGCCCTTGGTGATCTGTCTCTCGACCTGCTTCGTGCCTTTGAAGCGGCCGCTCGTCATCGCAGCTTCACCGCCGCGGCGGTGGAGCTTGGCACCACGCAGCCGGCGGTCAGCCAGCAGATCAAACGGTTAGAAGAGCAACTCGCGACACGGCTGTTTGACCGCATCTACCGGGGCATCGAATTGACAGAAGCCGGGACCATTCTTTTCGGTCAGGTTCAGCTCGGTTTGCAGAATATCGAAGCAGGATTGAGTGCGATCAGTGCGCAGCAGCAACATGAAGTGTTGCAGGTGGCCACCGACTTTGCCTTCGCGGCGTATTGGCTGATGCCCCGTTTGCACCGCTTTCACCAAGCCAATCCGTACGTCGATGTCAGCCTGGTCACCAGCGAGCGCAACCACAATATGTTGCGCACCGATATCGATGTGGCGGTGTTGTTCGGTGACGGACGCTTCAAACAAGGTGAAAGCCATTGGCTGTTCAGTGAAGAAGTGTTTCCGGTGTGCAGTCCGCTGTTGCTCAAGGATCGTCCCCTGCCCTTGCCGGCCCATTCGCTGCTGGAGTTTCCGTTGCTACACCTGCGTGGCGAACACAGCAGCAACTGGTTTGACTGGAGCGGTGTGTTTCGCGAGTTGGGGATAACATCGGCACCGGCGCCGGGGCAACTGCGCTTCGACAATTACACGCTGCTGATTCAAGCGGCGATTGGCGGCCAAGGTGTAGCCATCGGCTGGCGGCACCTTGTGGATAACTTGCTGGCGCAAGGTTTGTTGTGTCGACCCATCGCAGAGTCCGCGATGTCCAGGATGGGCTATTACGTGGTCTTGCCCCAGCGAAAACGACGTGGGGCGTTGATCCAGCTGTTTGTGGACTGGTTGATGGCCGAGCAAACCAGCAGCGCACAATCGCTCAATGGCCTGGCGCTGCCCTCTATCGCTATCTAGGGGTGGCGGCGATGAAATTCACGTGTTCGCCAACGTGCAAATTCAGCTGTAGTTCATCGGCAATCCCTACTGCCACGCGATTCAAGCGCTGAAGCGGTTCGGTCAAGCCCGGTTCAAGGCTGCTGCTGACATGAATGAAGTGCTCAATCGTCAGACCCGAAACGCCGCGAGGCGCATTGACCAACGTCCAGTGCAAGGGACTGTTGTGCAGCGCTTCGCGGATTTCTTCAGCGGCGTGGCGTTGCAATCGATCTTCTATGTCCGGATCGTCCAGCAATTCGAAATCGCCCACCAGAAACAGCCGCTTGATGCCGGCCGCGTGCATGCCCTCGATCAACGCATCCACGGCCAGCACTTGCTCGACCGGGCCCGGCACAATGGTTTTTTCCACGAACTCGCTGTTGAACGGCAACCCGGGTGCGTCCAACAGGCAGATGACAGCCGAGCAGCCCGCCACACTTTGTTTAACGCCTTGCGCATCGAACAGGTCGCCGGTTTTTGTTCGCAGGCCGGGGCGTGGCGCAAGCGCGGTCAGGTCATCCACAATGGCGATCACTTCATGTTGGCGCCGCAGCATTTCAGCCATCAGCGCACTGCCGAGGCTACTCATGGCACCATAAAGCACCACTTTTACTATGGAGGTTTCGGCATTTTTCATGGCTGAAGTTCCTGGTTTCCTACGTATATGGCGTGTGACCTGTGGGAAACGGTGAGGGTTCGACCGGGTTTTAGGGGGATTCAGATGCAGCAGATCAAGGGTTATCACGCCCATGTGTATTTTGATGCCAGAACAATCGATCAGGCGCGAGCGTTGTGCGAGCAGGCGGCGCAGTTGTTCTCGCTGAAAATGGGCCGTGTTCACGAACGCCCGGTCGGCCCGCACCCGGACTGGAGCTGCCAGCTGGCGTTCGGACCCGAACTCATCGGCAATGTGTTGCCGTGGCTGGCGCTCAATCGTAAGGGGTTGGTGGTGTTCCTGCACCCTGACACGGGTGATGACTTGCTCGACCATACCGAGCATGCGATCTGGATGGGCGCAATCCGGCCGCTGAATCTGTCTGTTTTCTGATCAGATCGTTTCTTCAGGTTCGCCGGGTAAATGCTCGTCCAGGTGTAGCCAGGGCAAACGGCTGTCGGTCCAGATATGCCGCTCGGCCGGCGCGAGTTCCGGATGGTCGAGGGTGGCGATGGTCACGTCGATGCTCTCAGGGCTGAGAGGGGTCATAAACGCCAGTTGCGCCCCACAGTTCGAGCAGAAATAGCGCACGCCGGTTGAGGAAGATTTGTACTGCGCGGGTGTGTCTTTCATCCATTGAAAGGACGATGCAGGCACGGTGATCCAGGTGGTGACAATCCCGCCGCTGACCCGTCGGCAAATCGAACAATGACAGTGGGCGATGTCGCGCAATGGTCCGCTGAATTGATAGCGCAGATGTCCGCAGTGGCAGCCGCCGGTGTGAATGTTGGCCATGATGTTTGCTCCTGAGGTGTATTTTCCGACGCCATCGCGAGCAGGCTCGCTCCCACAGTGGATCTTCACAGAACCACTTTGGGAGCCGGGCTTGCCCGCGAGGCTGCAACTCGGTCCGACGACCGGTTGCACATCCGCGCCATGCTTTCACTACCGAAAGCTGGCTGAAAGCTTCCCCGATTAGGATCGCCCCACTGCCGGCAACAGACCGGTTGGCCAGTGCCCGTGTTTTATCGCTCGCACAGCCCATTTAACAACAACAATGGTGATCCTGATGTCCTCTGCTACCCGCCGCTTCGCTGTCACTCCGCCCGTACGCCTCGTGCCTCCCGTTCTGCGCTGACCTTATCCGGTTCGCCCATTTCCCCTAGCCGCGCTACGCCTGGAGTATTCCCATGCTGACTTTCCTTGGCTTTGCCATGGTCATCACGTTCATGTTCCTGATCATGACCAAGCGCCTGTCCGCGCTGATCGCCTTGATCATCATCCCGATCATCTTTGCCCTGTTCGGCGGTTTTGCGCCGAAGATCGGTCCGATGATGCTCGAAGGCATCACCAAGCTTGCGCCGACCGGCGTGATGCTGATGTTCGCGATTCTGTACTTCGCCCTGATGATCGACTCCGGCCTGTTTGACCCGGCCGTGCGCAAGATCCTCAAACTGGTCAAGGGCGACCCGTTGAAAGTTTCGGTCGGCACCGCCGTACTGGCGCTCGTCGTCTCCCTCGATGGGGACGGCGCGACCACTTATATGATCTGCGTGGCCGCCATGCTGCCGCTGTACAGCCGCATCGGCATGAGCCCGCGGATCATGGCCGGTCTGATCATCCTCGCCGGTGGCGTGATGAACATGACCCCATGGGGTGGCCCGACCGCTCGTGCGGCCAGCGCACTGCATGTGGACCCGTCCGCTATTTTCGTACCGATGATTCCAGCGATGCTGGCCGGTGTGGTGGCGATCCTGGCGATTGCCTACTTCTACGGTAAGCGCGAGCGTGCTCGCCTGGGTGAATTGCACCTGATCGGCGATGAAATCGACCACAGTGAAATCAGCGTTTCGCAGTTCCCGGATGCGCGTCGTCCGAAGCTGATCTGGTTCAACGGTTTGCTGACCCTGGCCCTGATGTGCACCCTGATTGCCGGCCTGTTGCCGCTGCCGGTGCTGTTCATGGTGGCGTTCAGTATCGCGATGATTGTCAACTATCCTTGCCTGCAAATGCAGAAGGACCGCGTTGCGGCCCACGCCGGTAGCGTGTTGTCGGTGGTCGGCCTGATCTTCGCTGCCGGTATTTTCACCGGTATCCTGACCGGCACCGGCATGGTCGACGCGATGTCCAAAAGCCTGTTGGCGGTCATCCCGGATTTCCTCGGCCCGTACCTGGCCGTGATCACGGCGTTGGTGAGTATGCCGTTCACGTTTTTCATGTCGAACGACGCATTTTATTACGGCGTGTTACCAGTGCTTGCCGAAGCCGCCAGTCATTACGGTATAACCGCAGTGGAAATGGCACGTGCCTCGATCGTCGGTCAGCCCGTCCACTTGCTGAGCCCGCTGGTACCATCGACCTATTTGTTGGTGGCGCTGGCCGGTATTGAATTCGGTGACCATCAGCGCTTTACCCTGAAGTGGGCCGTGCTGGTGTGCATGTGCATACTGGTTGCAGCGTTGCTGATGGGGATTTTCCCGCTGTTCAGCACTCTATAACCAAAGACTTACCATGACGGGTCCGGTCTTCGCGGTTTGAAGCCCGGGCCTTTCGTGGTTTAACACTCGCTCAAAGGAATACACATGGAATGGCTGACCAACCCTGAAATCTGGGTTGCCTTCTTTACCCTGACCGCCCTGGAAATCGTCCTGGGCATCGATAACATCATCATGATTTCGATCCTGGTCAGCCGCATGCCCAAGCACATGCAGGCCCGGACCCGGATTTTTGGTCTGGCCCTGGCCATGATCACGCGGATCCTGTTGCTGCTGTCGATCACCTGGGTCATGCGCCTCACGGCCGATCTGTTCGTGTTGTTCGGCCAGGGTATTTCCGGGCGAGACCTTATCCTGTTCTTCGGTGGTCTGTTCCTGCTGTGGAAGAGCTCGCAAGAGATGTACCACGCGTTGGAAGGTGAAGACGAAACCAATGAAGAGCCAAGCGGCAAGGGCGGCAATTTCCTCTACACCATCGTCCAGATCGCGATCATCGACATCGTGTTCTCGCTGGACTCGGTCATCACCGCGGTCGGTATGGTCTCCCATGTTCCGGTCATGGTCGCCGCGATCGTCGTGGCCGTGCTGGTGATGATGTGGGCGTCCGGCACCATCAGCGAGTTCATCGACAAGCACCCGTCGCTGAAGATGCTGGCGCTGTCGTTCCTGCTGATCGTTGGTACCGTGCTGATTGCCGAATCCCTGGATGTGCACGTGCCAAAAGGCTACGTCTACTTCGCCATGGCGTTCTCGCTGGCGGTTGAAGCGATCAACATCAGGATGCGCACCGCCATCGCGAAAAAGAAGAAACAGCAAGATCCAGTGAAACTGCGCAAGGACATTCCGGGGCAATAACCCCGCCAACGCGCAAAACCTGTGGGAGCGAGCCTGCTCGCGATAGCGGTCTTTCAGTCAACTGCCATGTTGAATGTGAAGGCCCCATCGCGAGCAGGCTCGCTCCCACATTTTTTGCGCAGCTAACAAGATCGCTGCATGAATCTGTTTTCATGACAGTCCTGTTTCATTCACGTCTTAACCTGTGCAATGCTGGCGTCCAGACCATTAGCCAACTACAGCTTAAGTACAGAACGTAGAAAAAAGCGCAGTACCGTCAACTTGCCCCTTTGGGGCGCGACCACCACAGGGGGCCTTTATGCTCACCCTGCTCAATTTGTTATCGGCCGTGGCCTTGTTGATCTGGGGCACGCACATTGTCCGAACCGGCATCCTGCGGGTTTACGGTACTAACCTGCGCCACTTGATTGGCCAGAACATGTCCAGGCGATGGTTGGCGTTTGTCGCCGGAATCCTGGTGACAGCGATGGTCCAGAGCAGTAACGCTACCGCGATGCTCGTTACCTCGTTTGTCGGTCAGGGCCTGATGGCGCTGACACCGGCGCTGGTGACCATGCTGGGAGCCGATGTCGGGACGGCGCTGATGGCGCGCGTGCTGACCCTGGACCTGACGTGGCTGTCGCCCCTGCTGATCTTTGTCGGGGTGATTTTCTTTCTGTCGCGCAAGCAGACCCGGCTGGGGCAGATGGGCCGTGTCGCTATTGGTCTTGGGCTGATCATTCTGGCGTTGCAACTGATTGTCGAAGCGGCCGCGCCGATCACCCACGCCAAAGGCGTGAAAGTGATCTTCGCCTCGCTGACCGGCGATATTCTGGTCGACGCCTTGGTTGGCGCATTGTTCGCGATGGTTTCCTACTCAAGCCTGGCCGCTGTGCTGCTGACGGCGACCCTGGCCGGCGCGAAGGTGATCAGTTTGCCGGTGGCCATCGGCCTGGTCATCGGCGCCAATATCGGCAGCGGTGTTCTCGCATTTCTCAGCACCAGCATGCAGAACGCTGCCGGGCGCCAAGTGGCGTTGGGCAGCCTGTTGTACAAACTGATCGGCCTGATGTTGATCATTCCGGTGCTTGGCCCATTGGTGCACTGGCTCGATCGTCTGGACTTCAGTCCTCAGGAAACGGTCATCGGCTTCCACCTGCTTTACAACACCGTGCGCTGCTTGATCCTGTTGCCGACCGTCGCAATGATGGCCAAGCTATGTACCTGGCTCTTGCCGGAGCGGCCGGTCGTTAACGGAATGGCCAAACCCCGGCATCTCGACCCGACCGCGCTGGACACGCCGAGCCTGGCGTTGGCCAATGCGGCCCGGGAATCCCTGCGCATGGGCGATCTGATCGACAACATGCTCGAAGCGATGCTCGATGTGCTTCACGGCAAGCAAACCGCCGTGACCCAGGAAATGCGTCGCCTGACCGATGACGTCGAAGCACTCTACAGCGCGATCAAGCTCTATCTGGCGCAAATGCCCCGTGAAGATTTGAGCGACCAGGACAGCCAGCGCTGGGCAGAAATCATTGAGTTGGCGATCAACCTCAAACTCGCCAGCGACCTGATCGAGCGCATGTTGCGTAAGGTTCAGCAGCAGAAAACCTCACAGCGCCGGTCTTTTTCCGAGGTTGGCCTGGAAGAACTGGTCGGGCTGCAGAGTCAGTTAATCTCCAATCTGCGCTTGGGGTTGTCTGTGTTCCTGAGTTCCGACAAGGAAAGTGCCCATCAGTTGTTGCGTGAAAAGCGTCGCTTTCGCGCACAAGAACGACGTCTGGCCCATGCCCATGTCAGCCGGTTGCATCGTAAGATTGTGCAAAGTATCGAAACCAGTTCGTTGCACCTGGAGTTGATTGCCGACATGAAACGTCTGAACTCGTTGTTCTGCAGCAGCGCGTATGCGGTGCTGGAAACGTCGGACACCGGGGCACTGGCCGTCGACGATTTGGCGGACATCACGCATTCGCCTTGAACGTCTGGCAGTCTGGTCAGTCAGTTACTTGAGTTCCGGTTCAAAAGCTTCGTCGGAACGCCGCCCGGAGCCGGCTCACTCCCACCGTTGACTGACGGAGGTCAAAAAACCAATGTGGGAGCGAGCCTGCTCGCGATGGCTGCCAGGAAAGCATCACGGATCGCCAATCAGCCGTATGGAAACTTGTTATGCGTTGTCTGCTGTTCGCCTGTTTGTTGCTTGGCTCATTTCCTTCATTTGCCCTGGATCGCTTTCAGGTCGAGGGTTATACGCTGCCCAACGGCCTGCAATTGCTGCTCAAACCGGGTACCGAGCGCGGGCATGTGGCGATTCGTCTGGTGATCGGCGTTGGCCTGGATGATTTCAGCTGCAAGGACAAAGAGCTGCCCCATCTGCTCGAACACCTGTTGTTCAGCGGCATCGACGCCACCGGCGAAGGTGGCCTGGAAGAACGCATGCAGGCACTGGGGGGGGAATGGAACGCTTTCACCAGCAACGCGGACACAACCTTTGTCATCGAAGCGCCGGCGAGAAACCAGCGCAAGGTCCTCGACCTGTTGCTGGCGTTGCTGACCCAGACCCGCATCGATGACAACGCCATCAACGCCGCCAAGCAAGTGGTCGAGCGCGAAGACGGCGGTCATTACTCACACCTGCAACGCTGGCTGGATCGCCAGGACCTCGGCCACACGGCCAGTAATCAACTGGCGGTGGAACTGGGCCTCAAATGCCCGGAGCGCGCCGAAGTCGATCACCTCACTCGCGAGCAACTGGAGAAGGTACGCAAGCGCTGGTACGCGCCCAACAACATGACCCTGATTGTGGTCGGTGACCTCGACCGGTTGTTGCCGGCGTATCTGGAGCGGGCCTGGGGTGAGCTTGAGGCGGTTGCCCCGAGCGATCACCTGCCCCTGCCGGAAATCCAGACCAGTGCTGCCCATGAGCGCACGCTCAGCAGCGGTTTCGTCGGTGGTGGGGCGAAGTTGCATTGGTTGGTGCCAGAGCCGGTGCTGGCGGATCAGCAGGACGAAACGTTTGACCTGCTCAAGGACTATCTGGACTGGGCGCTTTATCGCCAGATGCGCCTGGTCCACAGTTTGTCTTACGGGCCCTCGGCCGAGCGCGAGCTATTTGGCGGTGTGGGCTTCATGAGCCTGAACGCGGACCTTGAGCGCGATGATGTACCGCAGGCTGAGCAGGTCCTTGAGGAGTTGAAAGCCCAATTACTCAAGGACGGTCTCGACGCGGACACCTTCAACCGCCTGAAACAGGCCGCCATCGCCCGTCAGGCCTGGGCGGTACAAGGTAATAGCGCGTTGGCCGATTATTACTGGAGCGCCCTTGGGGACTACGAGGATGGTCGTTTCGCCGACCCGGCCAGGGAACTACAAGGTGTGACACTGGAGGAAGCTAACAAGGCTTTGCGCGAATTGCTGCTGCAACCGGGATATTTGCGGATCGAGAAGCCGCTGATGGGGGATGACCAGTTGATATGGGCGATTGCCGGCGTGTTGGGGCTGATTGCGCTTGGACTATTGGGCTGGCGCGTACACCGCGGACGATAACGGCCCCCTCGCCATACGGTTCCCCGGCGGGTAACCTGTCGAGGAAATTTCCTACGACCAATGTGTACCGCCGAATGCCGATCCTGACCCAATACGTCCAGCGCATCCTGGAACTGATGAAGCGCTACCCTGGGGTCATTGCCCTCGGTGGTTTCATCTCCGGTGTCGGCAGCTTCATCCTGGTGGATCGCCAGCAAAGTCTGGCGACCTGGATCACCATCATCATGGTGCTCAGTTGGGTCTGGCTGATGCTGGAAAACAGCCTCACCAAGCTGTTCGCCAAAATCTTCAAGCGCGAAATTCCCCAGCCACTGCTGCGTTACGCCACGCAGATGATCCACCAGGAAAGCCTGTTCTTTGTCCTGCCGTTCTTTTTCATCACCACCACCTGGAACAGCGGCCAATTGTTCTTCACCGGGCTGTTGGGTATTGCGGCGCTGATTTCCATCATCGATCCGCTCTACTACAAATGGCTGGCCCCTCGGCGCTGGGCGTTCCTGGCGCTGCATACCCTGACGTTGTTTGCAGCGCTGCTGACCGCCCTGCCCGTCATCATGCACCTCACCACGTCCCAGAGTTTCAAACTGGCGCTGGGTACCGCCGTGCTGCTGTCGTTCCCGAGCCTGGCGTCGATCTTCCCGATACGTACTGTGCGCAACGCCCTGGCGATCTTGAGTATCACGTTGGGCGTCGGTGCCCTCGGTTGGGTCTTGCGTTCGTGGGTGCCGCCGGCGACCTTGTGGATGACTGATGTAGCGATCAGCACGCAAATGCAGGACCGCACGCCCGGTACCAGCCTGGAGGAAGTCACGGCCGAGCAGATTCGTGGCGGCGGGCTGTACGCCTACACGGCAATCAACGCCCCGCGCGGTCTGGATGAGCGGATTTATCACGTTTGGCAGTTCAACGGTAAAGAGGTCGACCGCATCCCGCTGGATATCCATGGTGGTCGTAAGGAAGGCTATCGCGCCTGGACGCACAAGCAGAACTTCCCGGGCAACCCGGCAGGCAAATGGCAGGTTCGGGTGTTGACCGAAGACGGCCAGGTCATCGGCGTGCTGCGCTTCAACGTCACGGACAGCACACCGACCAAAGAAAAGTAGCGCGGTTCGTGCTATTACGTAGCTCTGCGTAGTCACCGAACAAGCACGGAGCTTATGACCAGCAGCACAATGGCCGGCAATGCCGAATTGGACGCCTCTCACTCCCCTGCACAGCTGCGGGTCACGGGTGACTGGACGCTTGCTCATTACGCCGATCTCAAGACCTTGTGCGAAAAGCTTCGCGGTCAATACGACGACAACACCCACATCGATCTCAACAGTCTGGGCGCCCTCGACACCGCCGGTGCCTCATTGCTGGTCGAGCTGTTGGGAACCGAGCGTCTCGGCCGATCCGCCGAACACCCCGATTGCACCCTGACCACCGCAGATCGCGCCCTGCTGCAGACCATCTACCGCTCAATGACCGATTTCTGTGTGCCGATCAAGGAACCGGAAATCAGCGTCAGTATTCAATTGCTGACCCGCATTGGCCGCGCCGTGGATACCGTTTGGCAGGACACCCTGCAACTGTTGGGTTTCGTCGGTCTGATTATCGAAACCATCGCCCGCGGCCTGTTTCAACCCAAGCGTTGGCGCATCACGCCGATGGTCGCGCACATCGAACAAACCGGCCTCGACGCCGCGCCCATCGTCGCCCTGCTGACCTTTTTGGTGGGCGCGGTGGTGGCGTTTCTCGGGGCGACGGTGTTGGCCAATTTCGGCGCCACAATATTCACTGTGGATCTGGTGGCTTTTTCCTTCCTGCGCGAATTCGCGGTGTTGCTGACGGCGATCCTGATGGCCGGGCGCACCGCCAGTGCCTTCACCGCGCAGATCGGCTCAATGAAAGCCAACGAGGAAATCGACGCCATCCGCACCTTGGGCCTCGACCCGATGGAATTGCTGGTGGTGCCGCGTGTTTTGGCATTGCTGGTCGCCTTACCGATGTTGACCTTTCTGGCGATGCTCTCGGGGATCATCGGCGGCGGCGTAGTCTGTGCCGTGGCGCTGGATATTTCGCCGGCGATGTTCCTCTCGCTGCTGCAAACGGACATCGGTGTTCAGCACTTTCTGGTGGGGATCGTCAAAGCGCCGGTTTTCGCCTTCCTGATCGCCTCGATTGGCTGTCTTGAAGGATTCAAAGTCAGCGGCAGCGCCGAGTCGGTCGGTGCACACACGACGTCCAGCGTGGTTCAGTCGATTTTCGTGGTGATCGTGCTCGACGCTGTGGCCGCGCTGTTTTTCATGGAGATGGGCTGGTGAGTCGTTTACCCCGAGCGCCCTCCGAGGCGGTGATTGAAGTCCGTGGGCTGTGTAATCGCTTCGGCAGTCAGAGCGTGCACGAAAACCTCGACCTCGATTTGTACAAAGGTGAAATTCTCGCCGTGGTCGGCGGTTCCGGCAGCGGTAAATCGGTGCTGCTGCGCAGCATTGTCGGCCTGCGCCGGCCCAACGAAGGCGATGTGCGGGTCTTCGGTAAAAACCTGCCGACCTTGTCCGAGCAGGAGCGCTCGAAGGTTGAACGGCGTTTCGGTGTGCTGTTCCAGCAAGGTGCCCTGTTTTCTTCGCTGACCGTGACCGAAAACGTCGCCCTGCCGTTGATCGAACACGCTGGCCTGAGCCGTGAAGACGCCGAGCATCTGGCGGCGGTCAAACTGGCGCTGGCCGGGCTGCCGCTGTCGGCTGCCGACAAGTACCCCGCTTCGCTGTCCGGCGGCATGATCAAGCGGGCGGCGCTGGCCCGAGCACTGGCGCTGGACCCGGACATCCTGTTTCTTGACGAACCCACGGCTGGCCTCGACCCGATTGGCGCGGCGGCATTCGATCAATTGATCCTTACCCTGCGCGATGCGCTGGGCCTGAGTGTTTTCCTGGTGACCCACGACCTCGACACGCTCTACACCATCACCGACCGGGTGGCGGTGCTGGCGCAGAAGAAAGTGCTGGTGGCGGACGCCATCGACAAGGTGTCGGAAACCGACGACGCGTGGATTCACGAATACTTCCATGGCCCTCGCGGCCGCGCGGCGCTGACGGCCGCTCAACAGTTGAACGAGGTCTGACATGGAAACCCGAGCCCATCATGTATTGATCGGCCTGTTCACCGTGATTGTGGTGGCGGGTGCCCTGCTCTTCGGCTTGTGGCTGGCCAAGTCCAGCGTCGACACCGAGTTCAAGGATTACGAAGTGGTCTTCAACGAGGCAGTCAGCGGCCTGTCCAAAGGCAGTTCGGTGCAGTACAGCGGAATCAAGGTCGGCGACGTGGTGACGTTGCGTCTGGACCCGAAAGACCCGCGCCGGGTCCTGGCGCGTATTCGTCTGGGCGGTGACACCCCGATCAAGGAAGACACCCAGGCCAAACTGGCACTGACCGGGGTTACCGGGACCTCGATCATCCAGCTCAGCGGCGGTACTCCACAGAGCCCGGCGCTCAAGGGCAAGGATGGCAATCTGCCGACCATCGTCGCCTCGCCCTCGCCAATCGCGCGTCTGCTCAATGACAGCAACGATTTGATGGCTGGCGTGAACACGCTGATGCAAAACGCCAACCTGTTGTTCTCCACGGAAAACGTCGAGCGCATCAGCAACACGCTGGAACACCTGGAGCAAACCACTGGAACGATTGCCGATCAGCGTGGCGATATTCGTCAGGCAATGCAGCAACTGGCGTTGGTCGGTAAGCAAGCCAACAATATGCTGGAGCAAACCACGGCGCTGATGCGCAATGCCAACGGTCTGCTCAATGATCATGGCAAGGACGCGTTGGGCAGCGCCGAGCAGGCGATGAAGTCGCTGCAGCAAAGCACCGCGACGATCAACAAGTTGCTCGCCACCAATCAGGATTCGCTCAACAGCGGCATGCAGGGTCTCAATGGCCTGGCCCCGGCGATTCGCGAACTGCGCGAAACCCTGACCTCGTTGCGCGCCATTTCTCAACGTCTGGAGGAAAACCCCAGCGGTTATCTGCTGGGCCGTGACAAGAACAAGGAATTCACGCCATGAAGCTGACTCGTATCGCCCTCCTCGCTGGCTTCATGCTGATCAGTTCGTGCTCGATCCTGCCCCAGGCCGAGCCGTTTGATGTCTATCGATTGCCTTCGGCCCAGAGCAACGCGTCGGCCAGTCATGGCACGCCACAACGCTGGTCGCTACGCCTGACCAAACTCCAGGCCAGCGATGCGTTGAACAGCCCGAACATTGCGGTGATTCCCCAAGGCGATCTGATCAGCAACTACAAGGGCTCACGCTGGAGCGACCCGGCTCCGGTGCTGGTGCGCAATCGTCTGCTGGACGGCTTCCAGCGGGACGGTCGAGTGCAGCTGCTGAGCACCGATGACAGCATTTTCCAGGCCGATCTGGAACTGGGCGGGCATTTGCAGGCGTTTCAGACCGAGTATCAGGGCTCGACCGCCAGCGTGGTCGTGAGCCTGGATGCCTTGCTGGTGCGCGGTTATGACCAGCGAATCCTCGCCAGCCGCCGCTTCGAAGTACGCCAGCCATTGAGCGATGCGAAGGTGCCAGCAGTAGTTGCCGGGTTTGGCCAGGCGAGCGACCAATTGACGGCGCAGGTGGTGAATTGGGCGGTTGAACAAGGCCAGAAAGTCGCGCTGCCTGCGAGACCCTAAAGCAACGGGAGATCCCTGTGGGAGCGGCGGTGCGACGATTCGACTTGCCCGCGATTCGTCAGCACAGTCGACATCACTTTTGAATGTCCCACCGCTATCGCGGGCAAGCCCGCTCCCACAGTGTATGGCGGTTAGCCGAAGAACCAGTAGCAAACCCCAATGGCGCCAAGAACGCCGGCCAGTTCTGCCAGCAACGCACACCCCACCGCGTGCCGCGCGCGCTGGATGCCTACCGCGCCAAAGTACACCGCCAGCACGTAGAACGTCGTCTCGGTGCTGCCCTGAACCGTCGCCGCCACCAGCGCCGGGAAGCTGTCGACGCCGGAGGTTTTCATGGTTTCGATCAGCATCGCTCGTGCGGCGCTGCCGGAGAACGGTTTGACCATGGCCGTCGGCAAAGCATCGACGAAGCGTGTGTCCCAACCGGCCCACTCCACCAAGTGCCGAATTCCGTCCAGACCGAAGTCCAACGCGCCGGACGCCCGCAGCACCCCCACCGCGCAGAGCATCGCCACAAGGTATGGCAGCAGGTTTTTCGCCACGTCGAAGCCTTCTTTGGCGCCTTCGACGAATGCTTCATAGACCTTCACTTTGCGCAATGCGCCGATGATCAGAAACAGCATGATCAGCCCAAACAGCGTCAGGTTGCCAAGGATCGATGAGAGGCCGGCCAGCGCGGTGGCTGAGAGCGTCGCCAGCAGCGCCATGAAGCCACCGAGGGCGAGGGCACCGGGAATCAGATAGGCCAGCACCACCGGGTCCCAGATGCGCAGGCGCTGCATGAACGCGACCGACAGAAAGCCGACGATGGTCGAGCAACTGGTGGCCAGCAGGATGGGCAAGAACACCAGCGTCGGGTCGGGTGCGCCTTGCTGGGCGCGGTACATGAAAATCGTCACCGGCAGCAGGGTCAGGGAGGAGGCGTTGAGCACCAGGAACAGGATCTGCGCGTTGCTGGCCACGGTGGAACTGGGATTGAGTTCCTGCAGCGCTTTCATCGCCTTGAGGCCGATCGGTGTGGCGGCGTTGTCCAGGCCCAGGCCGTTGGCGGCGAAGTTCAGGGTGATCAGGCCGATGGCCGGGTGACCGGGCGGCACCTCCGGCATCAGGCGCAGGAACAACGGCCCCAGCGCTTTGGCCAGCCACTCGACGATCCCGGCCTTCTCGGCAATCCGCAAAAAGCCCAGCCACAGGGTGAGGGTGCCGAACAGTAGGACCATGACTTCCACCGACAGCTTGGCCATGGCGAAAATGCTCTCCACCATCGCCGCGAAGATTCCGGCGTTGCCGCCGATCAGCCATTGCGCCAGCGCCGAAACGGCAGCCACGATGAAGAAGCCAAGCCACAGGCCATTAAGCATCAGTCAAATCCCCCGGAAGATGCGGCGAATGATAGCGGGGTAGCCAGAAACGACAAACCCCGGATTTTTCCGGGGTTTGTATGGCGCGATGGACGCGGTCCTTTGTGGGAGCGAGCCTGCTCGCGAAGGGGCCGGTCAATTCAACATCTTCATTGATTGACACACCGCTTTCGCGAGCAGGCTCGCTCCTACAGGGGTACTGCGTTAGTTCTTGGAAACTTCGCCAGCCGGCAGCTTTTCCTTGCTGCGCCAGTGCGGCAGGGAGTTCCAGTAGCGCTGACCCTTGGCGTCGTCGTACATGCCTTCCCAGCGCGAGATAACCAGCACGGCCAGTGCGTTACCGATCACGTTCAATGCGGTACGGGCCATGTCCATGATGCGGTCGACACCGGCGATGAATGCCAGGCCTTCCAACGGAATACCGACGCTGCCCAAAGTAGCCAGCAGCACCACGAAGGACACGCCCGGTACGCCGGCGATGCCTTTGGAGGTGACCATCAAGGTCAGCACCAGCAGCAATTGCTGGCTGATCGACAGGTCGATGCCGTACAGCTGGGCAATGAAGATCGCCGCAATGCTCTGGTACAGGGTCGAACCGTCGAGGTTGAACGAGTAGCCGGTCGGTACCACGAAGCTGCAAATGGCTTTCGGCGCGCCGTAGGCTTCCATCTTCTCGATCACGCGCGGCAGCACGGTTTCCGAGCTTGCAGTGGAGTAGGCCAGCACCAGCTCATCCTTGAAGATGCGCATCAGCTTGATCACCGAGAAGCCGAACAGGCGGGCGATCAGGCCCAGCACCACGAAGGCGAAGAAGGCGATGGCGAAGTACACCAGCACGACCAGCTTGGCCAGCGGCAGCAGGGAAGCGAAGCCGAAGTTGGCCACGGTCACCGCGATCAGGGCAAATACGCCGATCGGGGCGTAGTTCATGATCATGTGGGTGACTTTGAACATGCTTTCCGAGACGCCCTGGAACATCTTCACCAGCGGCTCGCGCAGATCCGATTGCAGACTCGACAGACCGAGGCCGAACAACACGGAGAAGAAGATGATCGGCAGCATCTCGCCGCGGGCCATGGCCGCGAAGATGTTCGACGGGATCAGGTTGAGGATGGTTTCGACGAGCGCGTGTTCATGCTGAACCTCGGCGGCCGTGGCTTGGTACTTGGAAATATCCACCGTACCCAGGGTGCTCATGTCGATGCCGGTGCCCGGATGGAACACGTTGGCCAACACCAGACCCACCAGAATGGCGATGGTGGTGACAATCTCGAAGTAGATGATGGTCTTCAGACCGATGCGACCGAGTTTCTTTGCGTCGCCGACGCCAGCAATGCCGACGATCAGCGAGGAGATGACGATCGGGATCACGATCATCTTGATCAGACGGATAAAGATATCGCCTGCCGGTTGCAGGACGTTGCTGATCCACCAGGCTTTTTCGGCACTGAAATGGTTGAGCAGCGCACCGATTGCAATCCCCAATACCAGACCGATGAGGATCTGCCAGGCGAGGCTAAGCTTTGCCTTCTTCATATCATTACCCTTACTTGCGTTTGACTCAGGCAGTTGCAGTCACTGGAACGCTTGTGGCGAAAAAGTGTGTGCATCTGCCCCCGTATAAGGAGCCCCGGAGCGCTTGTTATGGCTCTCTGGCAGGCGAAAAAAGGCGCAACTATTCCCATGCAAGGAACCGACGTCTAATGCCGTAAACGCCTACCCTATGCCGAATCGGCATGAGCTCTTCTAAATGAAACGGGTGTTCCAGTCGGTTTTGATACGACATTTCGGCAGCTATAAGTACAGCAAACCGGCCATTTCAGAGGATGTGGGGATTATTTTTTGCGACTGATTCAGGGCTAAAACTTGAGAAAAAACCTACGTTTAGCAGCGAAGAATCGCTGTCATTAGCAGACTCATTTCTCGATATACGGTCGCAAAGAAACACCGCGAAATGCTTTTGCGGGGATTGAGCAGAATTAGCATAGCGGTATATGAGCAGTACGCATCATGGATGCTGCTTTTCGCGAGTGAAGCTCTTCGCAAATTCGTCGAGTCCTGTGACTCGGCGAATTTGCGTCGCAGCTATTGCCTGACCCGGCCCTTGCGCAGGCACTCCCTGTACCCGTAGGTCACTCCGACCCTGTAACAGTCAGAACGTCCCGGCCCCATGGTCATGCGCTTGCCTTCCTCGGGTAGCGCAGTAGAAAGAAGCATGGTGCTTCCTTCATATGACGAATTCAGTACCAGTTCGGATCTTTCTTGAGTTATTCCACCAGCAAGCTCTGCAGCATCTGACCATCATTGGTCGCCATCGCCATGGCACTACCGCCCAGAAGCAGGGCGGCTGCCAGTGTCTTCAACAGAACGCTCATGTTCAGCCTCGACCGCGACGGCCAAAGAAGAAGGAAGCAATAAACATCACCAGGAACACGACAAAGAGAATCTTGGCGATACCCGTGGCGGTGCCCGCGATACCACCGAAGCCCAGTACTGCAGCGATGATGGCAATGATCAAGAATGTGATTGCCCAGCTCAACATGGTGATTCTCCTTACGCTTCATTATTTAGAGGTGTCACTTGTGGTGCTTGTCCCGGCGCAGGGAGCACGCCAAGTTCGGTTAACTAAAACACCCAGCGCTCCTGACGCGGCATCTCATCCAGTGGCTGAGCCTGGCCGACGTCCATCATCCGCATGGGGGTGATGTCAGCCAGGTTGCTACTGGCGGCGCTGAAGTGGGTTTGGGTTGAATGTTGAATCGATACGTGCGGCGCCTCTGGCTGCTGGCTCTGTTCCCAGCGAAGGAACTGCTGGCCGGCGATCAACGTGATCAACATTGCCAGCACAGCAAACAAGCCTTGCTGGATATGCAGTGGCGAGATACGCAGTTGGGCGGCACGGTAGCGATTCATCCTGAAGCTCCTCCCACTTTGGTGGTGATCTTGTTAGAGGGCGTCGTGTAGGAATTGCCCTGGTTACCCAGACCATTGCAGCGTGCATGCCAGTTTTTTTGAACGAATAAAAACCAATAAAAACAATAAGTTATAAAGATGTTGGAAATTGTTTGCGACGCATCCTGCACGATGCCCCCGCCATGGTCGTGCGAAATGCACGAATGATTCGCGGGTGGTTTGAATTTTTTTGAATTGCGTGGTGAACGCAGATGTCAGAAAGAGAGACGAGCAATCGCCTAAATTTCGATTTTTGGATAAAAACCAAGTAATTCAGTTCATTAGGCAGGGCGGTAGCAGATAGCTACCCGACTGGCGCTGGAATGGATCAGAATCGACCATGCAACTTGCCCGATTTATCCGGGACTAACCAAGATCAATCATTAAAGGAGCGTAGGAACATGGAATCAGCCACGGTGCATCAAGGCCGCATTCTGTTGGTGGACGATGAGTCCGCTATCCTGCGAACCTTCCGCTATTGCCTCGAAGACGAAGGCTATAGCGTATCAACCGCGAATAGCGCGGCCCAGGCCGATGCCTTGTTGCAGCGTCAGGTGTTCGATCTGTGCTTCCTGGATTTGCGCCTGGGTGAGGACAATGGCCTGGATGTGTTGGCGCAAATGCGTATTCAGGCGCCATGGATGCGCGTGGTGATCGTCACCGCACACTCGGCCGTCGACACCGCTGTCGATGCGATCCAGGCAGGGGCCGCCGACTACCTTGTCAAGCCGTGCAGCCCCGATCAATTGCGTCTGGCCACCGCTAAGCAGTTGGAAGTGCGACAACTGTCGGCTCGCCTGGAAGCCCTTGAAGGTGAAGTGCGTAAACCCAAGGATGGTCTGGATTCCCACAGCCCAGCCATGAAAGTGGTGCTCGAAACCGCCCGCCAGGTTGCCGGTACCGATGCCAACATTCTGATTCTGGGTGAGTCCGGCACCGGTAAAGGTGAGCTGTCCCAGGCCATTCACGGCTGGAGCAAGCGTCAGAAAAAGTCATGCGTCACGATCAACTGCCCGTCCCTGACAGCCGAATTGATGGAAAGTGAACTCTTCGGTCACAGTCGTGGTGCCTTTACCGGTGCCAGCGAAAGCACGCTCGGGCGCGTCAATCAGGCTGACGGAGGAACGCTGTTTCTCGACGAAATCGGCGACTTTCCGCTGACGCTGCAACCCAAATTGCTGCGGTTCATTCAGGACAAAGAATACGAGCGGGTCGGTGATCCAGTCACCCGTCGCGCCGATGTACGCATTCTTGCAGCGACTAACCTGAATCTTGAAGACATGGTGCGCGACGGTCGATTCCGCGAAGACTTGCTCTATCGACTGAACGTCATCACCTTGCACCTGCCGCCGCTGCGCGAACGCCGTGAAGATATCCTGAACCTGGCTGACCGTTTCTTGGCCCGGTTTGTCAAGGAGTACGCGCGCCCGGCCCGGGCCTTCAGCGATGAAGCCCGTGAGGCGCTATTGAGTTATCGCTGGCCCGGCAACATTCGTGAGCTGCGTAACGTGGTGGAGCGGGCGAGCATTATTTGTCCGCAGGAGCGGGTTGAGATCAGTCACTTGGGCATGGCCGAAACCCCGGTTAACAACGCGCCGCGCATTGGTGCGGCGTTGAGCCTGGATGAATTGGAAAAAGCCCACATCGGTGCAGTACTCGCCACGGCGGAGACACTGGATCAGGCGGCAAAGACCTTGGGCATTGATGCCTCGACTCTGTACCGCAAACGCAAGCAATACAACTTGTGAGCTGCACCCGATGAAACTGGCGATGAAGCTGCGAACTCGGCTGTTCCTGAGTATTTCCGCACTGATCACCGTGGCATTGCTCGGGCTTTTGCTCGGGCTGGTCAGCGTGATGCAGATGGCCGGCTCCCAGGAGGCCCTCGTTCGCAACAACTTCGCCACCCTCGACCTGGGCCTGAAACTGCGTCAGACCCTGGGCGACCAATTGATGGTCATGGTCAGCGAGAAGCCCGATCCCGGCAAGTTCGAGGCGGCCAGGCAACACTACATTCAGTTGCTCGATGAAGGCATCGTCCTCGAACAATCCGGCAATGGCGGCCCGTACGGGTTTAAACAGGCCAAGGATGACTATCTGGATTTTATTCAAGCCTACGGCCAGGTCTCTGATCCGGCCAAGGTATTGAGCGGCAACGAAGCACTCACGGAAAAATTCAACACGTTGCGCAACGGTCTGCTCGCGGAACACAAGCGTGCGCTGGATGACATCAATAACACTGAGCGCCAGTCTCGCGAGCGAGCCTTGCTGGTGGCTGGTCTGCTGGGGTTGGTAGGGTTGGCGGTGCTGATCATTGGTTTTGTAACTGCCCACGCAATTGCCCGACGTTTTGGTGAGCCGATCGAAGCCTTGGCCCAGGCCGCCGACAATATTGGCCAGGGTAATTTCGAAGTGACCCTGCCGATTTCATCCGCCATGGAACTGAACCTGCTGACCAAGCGTTTCGGGATCATGGCCGAGGCATTGCGCGAGCACCAGGCCACCAATGTCGATGAGCTGCTCGCCGGGCAACAACGGCTGCAAGCCGTGCTCGACAGCATCGACGACGGATTGTTGATGATTGATCGCGAAGGTCATCTCGAACACCTCAATCCGGTGGCTCAGCGCCAATTGGGTTGGGACACCAATCGCCTCGGCCAAGGCCTGGGCGCCGCCCTTGAGCGTCCCGAGCTGGATCAACAGCTGCAACTGGTGTTGCGCGGCGGCATGCTGGAGCGTGCGCCGGAAGACTTGAATATCGAGGTGGATGGTGAGTCGAGGTTGCTGACCTACAGCCTGACGCCGGTCATCCATACCCAAGGTCATATTCTCGGCGCGGTAATGGTGTTGCATGACGTCACCGAACAGCGCGCATTCGAACGGGTGCGCAGCGAGTTTGTCTTGCGGGCTTCCCATGAATTGCGAACGCCGGTTACCGGCATGCATATGGCTTTCGGTCTGTTTCGCGAGCGGGCGAAATTTCCACAGGATTCCCGCGAAGCCGACCTGCTGGATACCGTCAATGAAGAAATGCAGCGCTTGATGCAGTTGATCAACGACCTGCTGAATTTCTCTCGCTACCAGAACGGATTGCAAAAACTGTCCCTGGCCCCGTGCTCCATTGAGGATCTACTGGCGCAGGCGCAGGACCGATTTGCCGGGGCTGCGGCGGAGCAGGGCATCGAATTGCGGGTAGAAATACAAGGGCCGCTGCCCCGGTTGCAAGCTGATCAACCGCAGTTGGACCGGGTGCTCGACAACCTGATCGACAATGCGTTGCGCCATACCGCACGGGAAGGGCTGATTCGTTTGCAGGCCCGTCGCCATGGCGAGCGGGTAATTATCAGTGTCGAGGACAACGGCGAAGGGATTGCCTATGGTCAGCAAGGGCGAATATTCGAGCCCTTTGTCCAGGTCGGCCGCAAGAAAGGCGGTGCCGGGCTGGGTTTGGCACTGTGCAAAGAAATTGTGCAACTGCACGGTGGGCGGATGGGTGTCTATTCGCGGCCGGGGCAGGGTACGCAGTTCTACATGGCGCTGGCGGTGTAAGGCGCTTTCACGCCTCGTCATTCATACGCCGACCTGCCTTTCTACGGCCGCGGGTAATCAGTTCGATGAACTGCACGGAGCTCAAGGCATGGGCGAACAACCAGCCCTGACCGAACCTCACTCCCTCGCTGCTTAGAAACGCGGCCTGCGCTTCATGTTCGATGCCCTCGGCGATCACTTTGAGTTGCAGCGCTTGTGCCATGTGAATGATGTGCGGTGCGACGCCGCTGCTAGCGGCATCATGGCCCAGTGCATCGATAAAAGCCTTGTCGATCTTCAGGCAGTCCACCGGCAGGGTTTGCAGGTAGGCAAGGCTGCAATAGCCGGTGCCAAAGTCATCGATCAATACCTGATGCCCGACATCGCGCAACGCTTGCAGGTTTTCCCTGGCCACTACCACATCGATCAATCCTCGCTCTGTTACCTCGAAGGCAATCTGCTGTGCAGCGACTCGGTGCAGTGTCAGCAGGCGGGCCATCACCTGACCGATACGCGGCACCATCACATCGCACGCAGCGAGGTTTACCGAGATATACAGTTGCGGGTTGGCGCGTAGCAGTTGCCCCAATTGTTCGAGCAGCCGTTGCAGTACGAAATCGGTCATCTGCCGGATCTGGCCAGTGTTTTCCGCCATTGGGATAAACAGGTCGGGGCTGGTCAATGTGCCGTCTGGCCTTCGCCAGCGCAGCAACGCTTCGGCACCGACGCAGTTTCGGCTGTCAAGATCGAAGATTGGTTGATACAGCACTTGAAGCTCACCTCGCCGTATGGCGCCGTGCAGTTCGGCGTCCAGCGACTGACGCTGGCGTACCAGCAGAAACACCAGAAAACCAACAATCACACCCAGCACCAGACTGGCAGGAAGCAACCACCACCACACCGCCGGCACGTGCATGACAGTGCGCGGTGTGATCAATACCAGTTGGTATTCCGGATTGTTAGTGGGCATGTGGTAAATCAAACGGGTTTGCGTGACTTGCAGTGCGTCGCGGCTTTTGGGGACCCAGGATTCCCTCGGTGGCCAGGCTTGAGCGGCACCCAGGACGGGAATGGCGCGAGTGCCGTGGTCCAGCACCACCAGCAGGCTGCTTCCGGGCGACAAGTCGACCATGTCGGTCAAATGTCCACGAGACGTTGCCACCCGGAAATTTCCCCTGCCAAGCATCAGCGCAGCACGGTTTTCATCGGGTTCGGTGGTGGTGTTCAGCCAATAGCTGTAGGTGGGGCCTTTGATGTCGGGCGGTCGCAGCAGCGAAAGCCCTTCCTGGCGAGGCCGATTGGAGCACAAGCGTGAATCATCAACGTAAGCTGCTTCGTAGACGAAGCGGTAATTGAAGCTGACCTGTTGCAAGGTTGCGATCAATTCGGCATCGCAGCCTCGGAGCGGTTGGGCTTCGAGGTCGTCGAGGCTTTCGCGCAGCTGCCCGAACAGCTGTTCCAGGCGAGCGAGGAAACGCTCGCCCTGAGCGTTCATTTCCTGGCTTTCGTTCTGTTCAACCTGATGCATCGCCACGAACAGACTGCCGGTGATCAATAAAGTCGCGCTCAGGGCAGCCGCCAACATCGCCAAAAACCAGGGGCGATAGAACCAGCTACGGAGTGTCTCACGCGCTACAGCCATAATTGATATCCGAAGAATTACCAATGAGTTATAGCTGCTGATGGAGAAAAAGCTCTTACCGTTGGACGGGCGCCATTAATTTGTCTGGTTCAGGACCTGCAGGATCGCAGCCGATTCAGCGTCTGGCGTGCCGTCGAAGCGGGAAGGGCGGAAGTGCATCTGAAAAGCCGCCAATACATGGCGTGTTGCTACATCCAGTTCACCGGTTTGTGGTGTGTCATAACCCAATTTGGCCAGTTGTCCCTGAAACCAGCTGATGCTCGGTAATTGCGCTGCGAATTGGGTTTGCTGACGTGCCACTGCCTGTTCGTTCGGCCAGATCCCGATGCCTTCGGCGGCCAGGCGTTTCCAGGGGAACAGCGGACCCGGATCAAGCTTGCGCAGTGGCGCGATGTCACTATGGCCGATGATGGCGCGAGGATGGATGTTGTAACGCTTGCTGATGTCTTTGAGCAGGACGATCAACGACTGCACCTGATCTTCACTGTAGGGGTACCAGACGCGTCCGGTGGGGGTGTCTTTGAAGCCTGGGTTGACGATTTCGATACCGATGGAGCTGGAGTTCAGCCAGGTCCTGCCTTGCCATTCGCTTTCGCCCGCGTGCCAGGCGCGATAATTCTCGTCCATCAACTTATAAATGGTGGCGCCTTTGTCGTCGCCAATCAGGTAATGACTGCTGACTTCGCCATGAGTCAGCAACTGCAGTGAGCGCTCCAGCGAGGCGTTGGTGTAATGCAACACCACGAACTGGATGCGACTGTCGTAATTGGCCGAAGGGTGGCTGGTGTCGATCCGCGGACCGCTGGCACAACCGGCCAACAGCAGTGACACAATGAGAGCAAGATATTTCATGGCAGAGGCTGTACACATAAGGCAGTAATGCAACAGTGTAACGTACTGCTTTGAATGCCGACGGCAAATGCTCTGTTTTAAACAAAATGGAACAAAATGGCCGTTAACCGGCCTCGACCCGATTGCGCCCGGCGTTTTTGGCGCGATAGAGCGCTTGATCGGCTCTTTTGAGTGCCATATCGCTATGTTCCCCAGGCTTTAACGCCGTAAGTCCAATGGAAATAGTGATGGTTACTCGTTCACCTTTAAAGTGAAAAGGGCAGGCCTCGATCGAGGCGCGCAGGGTGTCCAGCAGTTTTGCACCGACTGCTGGCACCGTACCGGGCATCAGCAGCACAAACTCCTCGCCACCAAATCGCGCGATGAAATCGGTGCCGCGCAGGTGCTTGCGCAGCACGTTGGCGATGATCTTCAGCACCTTGTCGCCTGCCAGGTGGCCATAGTTGTCGTTGATGCTTTTGAAGTGATCGAGATCCAGCATGGCCAGCAAAAGGGAACTGCCGTGTCGTTGCCATTGGCCGACTTCGTGATCCAGGCGTTCGCTCCAGGCGGCTCGATTGGGCAGGCCGGTGAGTGGATCGATCAGCGCTTTCTGACGTTGCTCTTCAAGGTGTTCACGGTAACCCAGCGCTTCCTGCTCCATGTGCGCCACCCGTTCAGCCAGGCTGTGTAACCGTGCGGCAACCTCTTGTTCACGCTCGTCACGCTGCTTCTGGTGTTGATCCATGGTACCCAGCAGGTCTTCAAGATGGTTTTCCAGGACGAGCTTGAGGTCGTCCAGGTCCGCCGCTTCCTGCATGCTGCTGTGCAAACCGTCGACTTGTTCGCGGATCTGTGTATCCATCTGGCGCGCCGCAGAGCGGCTGTCGGCGTGGCCCTCGCTGGCCGCCTGCAAGTTACTCTGGAAGGACTCCAGGCGTTCATTGAGTTGCAGTAAATAGGCTTCGAACTCGTGCTGACCGCTGTCGTTTATCGCCAGCATCAAGGTCGCTAGATCGTCGAGGATCGGAATCAATTCATACCAGTTCAAACCCTGTTGCAGGCGATCACGCATCGCTTCGGCTTGGGGGCGGTGGCGCTCCGGTAATGTCAGATCGTCGAGCAGACCCAGCAATGTGTCTTCAATGTGTTTGGCAACCGAGCTGTAGGACGGCTCCGGGGAGTCGGGCAAGGCGTAAAGGAAAGCCTCTGGTTCGCTGTGCTCTGGCTCAATAGTTGTGAATGCCGAGGTCAGCTCACCAGGATTGATTGCCAGATGAATCGCAGTGGCGGGTGCGAGGAGGGCAAGGGCGAGCTCTTCCTGATGTTCAATGTCGGGTGCTATTTGTGGTTCTGGAGCTGGCGCACAGACAGCGACCGCTTCAAGGGCGGGCAAGCCCTCATTGGGTGAATGATCGACATGCGCAATCTCGGCAGCCGGTTCCACAGGCTGCGTAGCCGTTGTGTGAGCGACAGGATTGAATACCTGCGGCACTTCCTCATCAGCTTCGCGGCTGCCAAACAATCTCTGCAGAAAGCCGGGCCGCTCGGGCTCCTCAGGGTTCTCCAGCAGGCTCAAGGCTTTGCCTTGCAGGCCGCTCAGTTCGCCGAGCAGTAACGGGATTTCGCGGGCCTGACTGACTCTACCCTCAAGCTTTTTGGCAAAGCTCTTGAGCGGTCGACTCACGTCCCGGGGCAGCGGCAATGATTGCAGTTGCGCAACCAGCGCAGTCAGTGCAGCGCTGGTCTGATCGATTCGGGTTTCCCGGCGCTTCTCGGAATCGAGCACGGCTTTTTCGAGTCGCGGCAGCAGGGCGGCCAAGCCGGCGTCCATGTCATCGGTGCGCACGACGTCGCGCATCTCTTTCATACATTGGTCGACGGCGCGGTCAGTGCCCTCTGCAGCCAGTGTGCTACGCACCAGCCCACGGCGCAGCAGGTCGAGCCGGGCGTCCCAGCGACGTTCAAGCTTTTCCTGTTGTTCGATGCTTTTGAGGTATTTCTCTTTCCAGCGTTGTGTTTCGTCGCTCATTCATGGGGTCCGCGAGGGGCAGGGCTCAACGCGGGTAATGCATCTGCCGTGAGCGAACCCGGCAGACGAATCTCTACCGCGACCGGCAGGTGATCGGAAATAGGCTGTGCCAAGACCTCGACCTTTTCAAGGGTCAGCGTAGGGCTTAGCAGAATATGGTCCAGGCAGCGCTGAGGGCGCCAGCTGGGGAAGGTTGCTTCCAATTGCGGCGCGAGCAGGCCGAGGTCACGCAGTGGGGAGTTTTGCAGCAAGTCACTGGCATGGGTATTCATGTCGCCCATCAGCACCTGATGTTTATAACCGCCAATCAACTCGCGAATGTAGGCCAGTTGCAGGCTGCGAACGCGAGCGCCCAGCGCCAGATGCATCATGACCACCACCAACGCCTCCGGACCTTCTCCGAAGCGCACCAGAATCGCTCCGCGACCCTTGGGGCCTGGCAGCGGGTGATCTTCAATGGCCCACGGGCGCAAGCGACTGAGCACGCCATTGCTGTGCTGGCCGAGGCGACCGAGGTTGCGATTGAGTTGTTGATACCAGTAGGGGAAGGCGCCGAGTTGGGCCAGGTGTTCAACTTGATTGACATAGCCTGAGCGCAAGCTGCCGCCATCGGCTTCTTGCAAGGCGACCAGGTCGAAGTCGCCAAGCAGGTTGCCGATCTTTTGCAGGTTGTCGGCTCGCCCGGTGTGCGGCAACAGGTGTTGCCAGCCCCGGGTCAGGTAGTGCCGATACCGCTCGGTACTGATACCGACCTGGATATTAAAACTGAGCAAGCGCAGACGACTGTCTGCGGGCAGGCCCGTGGATTCCAGGTGATGTTCGTTGACCCGTGGATCATGCAGGCCAACAACGCGTTCAGTTCCCCAGCGGCGCATGGCAGTGCTTCGCTTAGTTGGCGGCAGCCTTGTTAGCCGCTCGCTCTTTGTCGACCAGTGTATCGGCCAGTTTCAGGGCCTGCTCGGCACCGCCGGCAGAGCCCACGTCAAAGCGGTATTTGCCGTTGACGATCATGGTGGGTACGCCAGAGATCTCATACTTCTTGGCCAGCTCTTTGGCCTGGACGATTTTGCCCTTGATGGCGAAGGAGTTGAAGGTAGCCAGGAACTTGTCTTTATCGACGCCCTGAGTGGCCAGGAACTCGGCCATTTCATCTGGAGTGACCAGCTTCTTGTGTTCTTTTTGGATCGCTTCGAAAACTGCCGCGTGAACCTTGTGCTCGACGCCCATGGCTTCCAGGGTCAGGAACATCTGGCCGTGTGCGTCCCAAGGACCGCCGAACATGGCAGGAATGCGGACGAAGTTGACGTCGGAAGGCAATTTCTCGACCCAAGGATTGATCACCGGTTCGAACGCGAAGCAGTGCGGGCAGCCATACCAGAACAGCTCCACGACTTCGATCTTGCCAGGCACGGCGACCGGAACCGGATTGGCCAGTTCGACATAAGGGGCGGCGGGGGCTTCGGCGGCTTGGGCAGTCATGCCGAACAGGCTGGCAGCGACGAATGCGGCGCTGATGATCAGATTACGCATGCTTTACTCCTGGACAATTTTGATCGCCTCGCGCGACCTGTTTTAAGAAAGGTCATGGCGGGCTTGAGTTCTGTAGTGTAACGGCAGCGGCCACAAAAAAGGGCGGCCTAAGCCACCCTTTTTATACTTGCTGCGACGGATTAATCGAGCGTTAACGTTGCAAGAGATGTTCATCGCTAGCAACGCTCGATCAACCGGCCTTAGTGCAGGCCTTGAATGTAACTGGACACAGCGGCGATATCTTCGTCGCTCAGTCGTTTGGCGATGGTCTGCATGGTTTTGGCATCGCCATCGTTGGTGCGTCCGCCTTCTTCCTTGCGGAAATCGGTCAGTTGCTTGGCGACGTATTGAGCGTGCTGGCCGCCCAGGTGCGGGAAGCCGGCAGCGGCGTTACCTGCGCCATTTGGCGAGTGGCAACCGGTGCAGGCTGGCAAGCCCTTGGCCAGGTCGCCGCCACGGAACAAGGCTTCACCGCGAGCCACGATTTTAGGGTCGGCGGCGCCAACACTGCCATTCTGCTTGGAGAAGTAGGCCGCGATATCGGCGAGATCCTGGTCGCTCAGGTTGGTCAGCAGGCCGGTCATTTCCAGAACGGTGCGCTTGCCCGACTTGATGTCGTGCAGCTGTTTGGTCAGGTAACGTTCACCCTGGCCTGCCAGTTTTGGAAAGTTAGGCGCCATGCTGTTGCCATCCGGGCCATGACAGGCGCCACATACTGCGGCTTTTGCCTGGCCTGCGGCGGCGTCACCAGGTTTTACTGGCTCACCTGCAGCATGGGCAATGCCGGAGATCCCCACGGTCAACAGCAGACTCACGATCAATTTGTTCATCAGCTAATCCAACTACGGCTAAGGGTTAAAGAGTTATGGACCGGAATCACTCGCTCATCCAGTGGATGATGGCCTGGTAATCCTCGGCACTGCAGTCCATGCACAAACCACGCGGCGGCATCGCCTTGAAACCCTGGGTCACGTGTTGCACCAGCGTCTCCATACCTTTCGCCAACCTCGGCGTCCAAGCTTCCTGATCGCCCTTTTGAGGGGCCATGGGTAGTTGGCCGGAATGACAGGCACCACAAACACGGTTGTACACAGCTTCCGGATCCTGTGTAGCCTGAGCGCTGTAAAGCGGTATCAAGACACCGGCAGCTAGCAGCCATTTCGTCATAAAACGACCTTTTCAGGGTTGAGAGCATGTTGCGTTCTAGTGCGCAATCAAGGTCAATCGCTCTCGTGAACTTCATCCTACGCTGGGACAAAGCGCACACAAAATCTGCGGCATTATATACTGGCGTCACTGAAACGGAAACGACACCGCTTGCCGCGTCCATTCCCGGCGCCGCCCACATCGGAAATCCCATGCAACTCAAGAATCCCATCCTCGGCCTGTGCCAACAGTCCACCTTCATGCTCAGCGCTGCCAAAGTCGATCAATGCCCGGACGATGAAGGCTTTGAAGTGGCCTTCGCTGGCCGTTCCAACGCCGGCAAGTCCAGTGCGCTGAACACCCTGACGCACGCCAGTCTTGCGCGAACCTCGAAAACTCCGGGGCGCACGCAGCTCTTGAACTTCTTCAAGCTAGACGATGATCGTCGTCTGGTCGACCTTCCGGGTTACGGTTATGCAAAAGTCCCTATCCCGTTGAAGCTGCACTGGCAGCGTCACCTGGAAGCGTATCTGGGTGGTCGCGAGAGTTTGAAAGGTCTGATTTTGATGATGGACATCCGTCATCCAATGACCGACTTCGACTTGTTGATGCTCGATTGGGCTGTTGCCAGCGGCATGCCAATGCATATCTTGCTGACCAAAGCCGACAAGCTGACGTACGGCGCGGCGAAAAACGTCCTGCTCAAAGTTCAGTCAGATATCCGCAAAGGTTGGGGTGACGCGATCAGTATTCAGCTGTTTTCGGCGCCAAAACGCCTGGGGCTGGAAGACGCCTACACTGTACTGGCGGGCTGGATGGAGCTGGCGGACAAAGGTTCCGAGGCTGCCGAGTAAGGCGTTGAGGCAAATCGCGGGCAAAAAAAACCCCGGACTTCTATGGGGAGGGGGAAGTTCCGGGGCTCAAGTTCCGGACCGCTAGGGCGGGGTCCAGATTATCTGCCAACACTTAACACAACATAGGAGCATCGAAGGGCTTCACCAGCCATTCAGTAACTCTGAGTCGCAGTTGACGGGTTTAGTTCCGCAGAAGTTCCAAATCTATTGGAAATAAACCCAAGCATTTTTCGATATAAAGCGCTCCGCGCTTTCTGCTGCGGCGCTATGCCACAGCAGAAAGCACCTGTTCAGATGGCTCAGTGAGCTTCATCCCAGTTATTTCCGACCCCAACCTCTACCAGAAGCGGCACATCCAGCTTCGCGGCATCGCTCATGTGGGTGCGAATTTCTTCACGAACCTGATCGACCAAATCTTCACGGACCTCCAGCACCAATTCATCGTGCACCTGCAAGATTACTTTGGCGTCGAGGCCTGACGAAGTCAGCCAATTATCCACAGCCACCATGGCTTTCTTGATGATATCTGCCGCCGTGCCTTGCATCGGGGCGTTGATCGCCGTGCGCTCGGCACCTTTGCGCAGGGCCGGGTTTTTCGCGTTGATTTCCGGCAGGTACAGACGACGACCGAAGATCGTCTCAACAAAACCTTGCTCGGCAGCTTGGGCGCGAGTGCGCTCCATGTATTGCAGCACGCCTGGGTAGCGGGCGAAATAACGGTCGATGTACGCCTGAGACTGCTTGCGATCAACACCGATCTGCTTGGCCAGGCCAAACGCGCTCATGCCGTAGATCAAGCCGAAGTTGATCGCCTTGGCGCTACGACGCTGATCAGTGGTCACATCCGCCAGTTCAACGCCGAAGACTTCGGCCGCTGTGGCTTTGTGCACGTCCAGATTATTGCGGAACGCATGCAGCAAGCCTTCGTCCTTGGCCAGATGGGCCATGATCCGTAGTTCGATTTGCGAGTAGTCCGCAGCCAGCAACTTGTAGCCTGTAGGTGCAATAAACGCCTGACGAATCCGCCGGCCTTCGGCGGTGCGGATCGGAATGTTCTGCAGGTTCGGATCACTGGATGACAAACGCCCGGTCGCCGCGACAGCCTGATGATAAGAGGTGTGAATCCGCCCGGTGCGCGGGTTGATCTGCTCCGGCAGACGGTCGGTGTAGGTGCTTTTCAGCTTGCTCATCGAGCGGTACTGCATCAGCACCTTGGGTAGCGGGAAATCCTGCTCGGCCAGTTCTGCCAGCACGGCTTCGGCGGTGGAGGCCTGGCCCTTGGCTGTTTTGCTGAGCACCGGCAGACCGAGTTTTTCGTACAGGATCACGCCCAATTGCTTAGGTGAGCCGAGGTTGAATTCTTCGCCAGCGATGGCGAACGCCTCACGCTCGAGTGCGACCATCTTCTCGCCCAGTTCCACGCTCTGAATGCCCAGCAGATTAGCGTCGACCAATGCACCCTGGCGTTCAATCCGAGCGAGCACCGATACCAGCGGCATTTCGATTTCGCTGAGGACTTTGCTCAGGCTTGGGATGGCATTGAGCTTTTCCTGCAACGTTTGATGCAGGCGCAGGGTCACGTCGGCGTCTTCGGCGGCGTAAGGTCCGGCCAGTTCCAGCGAAATCTGGTCGAACGTCAGCTGCTTGGCACCTTTGCCGGCGATCTCCTGAAAACTCGTGGTGGTGTGATTCAGGTACTTGAGTGCCAGGCTGTCCATGTCGTGGCGGGTCGCAGTGGAGTCCAGCACGTAGGATTCGAGCATGGTGTCGAAAGCGATGCCCTGTACGGTGATGCCGCAGCTCTGATCGCCGCCGATGGCGCAGTTCGCCAGAATGTTCATGTCGAACTTGGCGTGCTGACCAACCTTGAGCTTGTTCGGATCTTCCAGAATCGGTTTCAGTGCGCGAAGCACGGTGTCGCGGTCCAGCTGATCCGGCACGCCCATGTAGGAATGGGTCAGCGGGATGTAGGCAGCTTCGTTGGCTTGTACAGCGAACGACAGGCCGACCAGTTGAGCCTGCTGTGCATCAATGCCGGTGGTTTCGGTATCGAAGGCGATCAGCTTGGCGTCGTTGAGCTTCTTCAGCCACAGGTCGAAATCAGCCTGGGTGAGGATCGTGGTGTATTTGAGTTCGGTCTCGGCGACGGCTTCTTCAGCCGCTGGCGCGGTTACTTCCTGCCCGGAGCGTTTGGCGTCGCGCTGGTTGTCTTCGAACCAGCTCTTGAACTCCAGCAAAGTGTACAGCTCAGCGAGCTTGTCGTGATCCGGTTTGCCCATTTGCAAGTCATCGAGGCCAATGTCCAGCGGCACGTCGATCTTGATGGTTGCCAGTTGGTAGGAGAGGAACGCCATCTCCTTGTGCTCTTCGAGCTTGGCCGGCAAAGTTTTTGCGCCGCGAATCGGCAGGGTCGGGACGATGTCGAGCTGTGCATACAGTTCGGTCAGGCCGCCGTTCACACCCACCAGCAGGCCGGAAGCGGTCTTCGGGCCAATACCTGGAACGCCGGGGATGTTGTCGGAAGAGTCGCCCATGAGTGCCAGATAATCGATGATCTGCTCGGGAGCGACGCCGAATTTCTCCTTCACGCCCTCTACGTCCATGCTGCTACCGGTCATGGTGTTGACCAAGGTAATGTGGCCGTCGACCAGTTGCGCCATGTCCTTGTCGCCGGTGGAGATGATCACCGGACGATCCGCCGCTGCACTGCTGCGGGCCAGGGTGCCGATCACGTCATCGGCCTCGACGCCTTCGACACACAGCAGCGGGAAGCCCAACGCGATTACGCTCTGGTGCAGAGGCTCGATTTGCACGCGCATATCGTCGGGCATGCTCGGACGGTTTGCCTTGTATTCGGCGTACATGTCATCGCGAAATGTCCCACCCTTGGCGTCGAACACCACGGCGAACGGGCTGTCCGGGTACTGCTTGCGCAGACTCTTGAGCATGTTCAATACGCCCTTGACCGCACCGGTCGGCAGGCCTTTGGATGTAGTCAGCGGTGGCAGCGCGTGAAAGGCGCGGTACAGGTAAGAAGAACCGTCCACCAGGACGAGGGGGGCTTGGCTCATGAGCAGGATCAACCTTTTCGGCGGGTCCGGCGCTAGAATAGCGGGACCGTTGACGACAAAGGGACAAGGTTATCATGCGCACACTAAATCGCCTGTTGCTGGCTGGCTTGTTTGCAACTGTTCCACTAGCCGTCATGGCTGCGGACGATGCGCCGACGGCGGAGCCGGAAGTTACGATCCACACGGAAGGGGACAAGGTCATTCAGGAGTACCGTCAAAACGGTTTCCTGTATGCCATCAAAGTTACGCCCAAAGTCGGCAAACCGTATTTCCTGGTTCGCGCCGATGGTACAGAGGCTAACTACATCCGCTCGGATCAGCCGGATATGCTGATTCCAGCGTGGGAAATTTTTACCTGGAAGTAGTTTCTTAATTTCAATCGGCGCTGGCTTACGAGCGGCGCCCGTACTGGCAGTTTAAAAATGTCTGTGTTCACACCCCTGGCTCGGCCCGAGCTGGAAACTTTTCTCGCCCCTTATGGCCTCGGCCGCCTGCTTGATTTCCAGGGGATTGCTGCCGGTAGCGAAAACACCAATTTCTTTATCAGCCTGGAACAAGGCGAGTTCGTCCTGACCCTGGTCGAGCGCGGTCCGGTTGATGAAATGCCGTTCTTCATTGAACTGCTCGATGTCCTGCATGAGGCCGATTTGCCCGTGCCTTACGCCCTGCGCACTACCGATGGCGTCGCCCTGCGCGAACTGGCCGGTAAACCTGCGCTGCTGCAACCACGCTTGGCCGGCAAGCACATCAAGCAAGCCAACGCGCAGCACTGCGTGCAGGTGGGCGAGTTGCTTGCACATTTGCACCTGGCGACCCAGGCCAACATGATCAAGCGCAAAACCGATCGTGGTCTGGACTGGATGCTGGAGGAGGGCACGCAGTTTCTTTCTCATCTGAATGACGAGCAAAGCGATTTGCTGAAACGGGCGCTGGATGAAATAGCCGAGCAGAAGGCAAAAATTCTGGCACTGCCGCGCGCCAATATTCACGCCGACCTGTTCCGCGATAACGCGATGTTCGAAGGCACGCACCTGACCGGGTTGATCGACTTCTACAACGCCTGCTCCGGGCCAATGCTCTACGACGTGGCGATTGCCTTGAACGACTGGTGTTCGGACGACGACGGGTTGCTCGATGGGCCGCGGGCACGGGCATTACTGGGGGCTTATGCCGCGTTACGCCCGTTCACGGCGGCTGAAGCAGAGCTGTGGCCGACAATGCTGCGGGTGGCATGCGTGCGGTTTTGGTTGTCTCGGTTGATTGCGGCGGAATCGTTCGCTGGGCAAGACGTACTGATTCACGACCCGATGGAGTTTCAGTTGCGGTTGGCGCAGCGGCAGAAGGTCAGCACACCGCTGCCGTTTGCCCTTTAAAAGCTTCGTCGCATCGCCGCCAGGAGCCGGCTCGCTCCCATATGGGATCTTTAGTGGACACCAAGTCTGTGTTCACATTGATCAACTGTGGGAGCGAGCCTGCTCGCGATTGAGGCGAGGCCGAACAAAGTCTAGAGCGACTCCAGACACCCCGCCAAATCATTCCCCAACTTCTCCAGCACCTGCTCATACCCCTGAGCGGTCGCCGGTGTGTAACCACCCAACGCATCCAGTTCCGCCAGTTTCACCGGCAAACCCGATACCAGCGTTTCCGCCAGACGCGGACGTAATGGCGGCTCACTGAACACGCAGGTCTTGCCGACTTCCTGCAACCGCGCGCGCATCGCCGCGACGTGCTGAGCACCGGGCTGGACTTCGGCAGCAACGCTGAATACGCCAGTATGCTTAAGGCCATAGGCGTCTTCGAAGTAGTCGAAGGCTTCGTGGAACACGAAGTACGGCTTGCCCGCGATCCCGGCCAACCGCGCCTTCAATCGCAGGTCCAACGCATCCAGTCGCTCATCGAACGCCTTGAGGTTGCTCTGATAACGCGGCGCATTGTCCGGGTCGGCAGCGCTTAGGTCGGCGGCCATTTTTGTGGCGATCACCCGGGCATTAACCGGTGACAACCACAAATGCGCATCCAGACTGCCAGGGCGATGATCGTGGTCATGCTCATCTGCATCTTCGGCGTGGGAGTGACTGTCTTCGGCGAAGCGACGCAATTTCAGCCCCGGCAAATCCTGCATGGCAACGCTCGGCAGCGTACGACCAGTCAGCACGCGCGGGAGGAAGCCCTCCATGTCCGGCCCGATCCAGTACAACAGATCGACCGATTGCACCTTTCGTACGTCGGAAGGGCGCAAGGCATAGCTATGCGGAGAAGTGCCGGGGGGCAGCAACACTTCCGGAACCGCCACGCCATCCTGCACCGCAGCGGCAATTAACTGCAGGGGTTTGATGCTGGTGAGGACTTTGACTTCGGCATGCGCCGAACCGATCAGCAGAAAACTTGCGATAAATGCGACAAATACTGCAAAAAGTCGGGACACGATGATCACTCGAAGAGGCGAGAACGAGTAACATAATAACGTCTCTCACAAAACTCGTCGCCGCTCATGCCTAAAACACCGATTGCCAGCCGTCCCCACGACCACTCTCATTGCGTGCATAGCGCATTGTCTGAGGCGGATGCCTTGTGCGCGCGTCAGGGGCTGCGACTGACCGCGTTGCGCCGTCGAGTGCTGGAACTGGTGTGGCAAAGCCACAAACCGTTAGGTGCCTACGACATTCTCGCGGTACTCAGTGAGCAGGACGGCCGTCGCGCCGCGCCGCCAACGGTGTACCGCGCACTGGATTTCCTCCTGGAAAACGTCCTCGTGCACCGCATCTCTTCGCTCAATGCCTTCGTCGGCTGCAATCATCCGGGCCATGCCCACCAGGGGCAGTTCCTGATTTGCCGCGAATGCCACGCCGCCATTGAGCTTGAACAGAAGTCCATCAGTGACACGATTGTGATGAGTGCCAAGGATGTCGGTTTTGTAGTCGAAGGCCAGACCGTTGAAGTGGTCGGTCTCTGTTCGGGCTGCCAGGGGGCTTGATGAGCAACGCGCTGATCCGTCTTGAGCAGGTTGCTGTCACGTTTGCCGGGCAAAGTGTGCTGGATAACATCGAACTGAGCGTCCAGCCGGGGCAGATTGTTACCCTGATCGGCCCTAATGGTGCCGGCAAGACCACGCTGGTGCGCGCGGTGCTCGGTCTGTTGAAGCCAACCAGCGGCAGTGTCTGGCGCAAGCCGAAACTGCGCGTGGGTTACATGCCGCAAAAACTCCACGTCGATCCGACGCTGCCGCTCTCGGTGCTGCGCTTCTTGCGGTTGGTGCCGGGTGTGGACCGCACTATGGCGTTGGCGGCACTCAAGGAAGTCGGTGCCGAACAGGTGATCGACAGCCCCGTGCAAAGTATTTCCGGCGGTGAAATGCAGCGCGTGCTGCTGGCCCGGGCGCTGCTGCGCGAGCCGGAATTGCTGGTGCTCGACGAGCCGGTGCAAGGTGTCGACGTGGCGGGCCAGGCTGAACTTTACAACCTGATTACGCGACTGCGTGACCGTCACGGTTGCGGCGTGCTGATGGTTTCCCACGATCTGCACCTGGTGATGAGCACCACCGACCAAGTGGTTTGCCTCAACCGGCACGTCTGCTGTTCCGGGCATCCTGAGCAGGTCAGCGGCGATCCGGCATTCGTCGAGCTGTTTGGCAAGAACGCCCAAAGCCTGGCGATTTATCACCACCATCACGACCACGCCCATGATCTGCATGGCTCGGTGGTCACAGCGGCCTCGGCGGCCAAACCCCACGTTCACGGAGATAGCTGCAAGCATGGCTGATTTTCTGCTCTACGCCCTGCTTGCAGGTTTGGCCTTGGCGCTGGTGGCGGGCCCATTGGGTTCGTTCGTGGTCTGGCGGCGCATGGCTTATTTTGGTGACACCTTGTCCCACGCGGCCTTGCTCGGCGTCGCGCTGGGATTCTTGCTGGATGTCAGCCCGACCGTTGCGGTGACCGTTGGCTGCTTGCTGTTGGCGGTATTGCTGGTGACGTTACAACAACGCCAACCGCTGGCATCTGACACGCTTTTAGGAATTCTCGCTCCGAGCACGCTTTCCTTGGGCTTGGTGGTACTAAGCTTCATGCACGAAGTACGGATCGACCTGATGGCGTATCTGTTCGGCGACTTGCTGGCGATCAGCTCGACTGATCTGGCCTGGATTCTGGGCGGCAGTGCGGCTGTACTGGCCTTGCTGGTGACATTGTGGCGGCCAATGCTGGCCATCACGGTGCATGAAGAGTTGGCCAGGGTCGAAGGATTGCCGGTGGCGTCGTTGCGTCTGACCCTGATGCTCTTGATCGCCGTGGTGATCGCTGTCGCGATGAAAATCGTCGGCGTATTGCTGATTACGTCACTGTTGATCATTCCGGCGGCTGCGGCACAACGCCACGCCCGGTCACCGGAGCAGATGGCACTGGGCGCGAGCCTGCTGGGCATGCTCGCGGTCTGTGGCGGTTTGGCATTGTCGTGGTTCAAGGACACACCGGCGGGCCCATCGATTGTTGTGACGGCTGCCGCACTGTTTCTGCTGAGTTTTGTCCTGCCCCGCCGAGGGGTGTAGACTTGCTCGTTTTTTGCGCAAATAGAGAGTCGCAGGAATGAAGTTGTTCGCCTCCCGTTATCTGCTCCTTGTCGCATTTTCTTTGCTGCTGGGCGCCTGCCAAAGCACGCCACCTGCGGCCCCCGAGGCCTCTGAGGCTCGGGCTGCGGCCATCGTACAGCTGGAAAAAAACATTGCCAGTGATGAATTGGCCACCGCCGAAGACCAATTGGCGACGTTGCAAGCCGAATCGCCCAATGATCCGTCGCTTGAGCAATACCAGCGTCAACTGGCTGAGGCTTACTTGCGTCGCAGTCAAATCGTGCTGCAAAAGGGCGATGTGAATGCCGCCGCTTCCGCGCTGAGCCGCGCCCGGGTACTGATGCCGAAGGCCCCGGCGCTGACGGGTGGAGTGAACAACGCCATCGTCACTGCCCGCAAAGCCGAGCTGGATAAAGCGGAAGCCGATTTGAAAGCCGCTGAAGCCCAACCTCACGCGAAGGTGATTGATCCTACGGCCGAAAGCACCACCGTTGCGTTGAATCTCACTGATGTGGCGAAACTTCGTCGTCAACTCGATGCCATCGCCGCCGATGTGGTGAATTTTAACTGTGTCGTGAGCATTCAGGTGCCGCGCACTGATGATTATCCTTGGCTGGCGACGTTGCTGACCAAACGGGTGACGAAGCTGGATGCGGATTTTGATCTGAAGCTAGAGAGACAGATTCTGCGCAACGTTCAGGCGCAGATGGTTCTGAGTCCTCGTAAATCCTAAAAGCATCGTCGGATCGCCGCCCGGACCAAGCCCGCTCCCGAAGGGTTATGTGATAACCAGTGGGAGCGGGCTTGCCCGCGATGGCGCCTTATCTGGCACCACAGTCTTTTAGGCCGGAATCGCCTTGGCCTTGGGCTCCCGATCCCAAACTCGGTGCTGTTCGATCGCCGCAAAAAACGGCTTGATCAACTTCGCATCCGTCCCCACGATCAACCCCGCATCAGCCTCCAGCTTCAACACATCCAGCAACTGCTTCGCTTCGCCATGCAGCGCAATCGCTTTCAAATGCTTATAGGCCTCCAGTAGGTAATGTAGCGCCACGCCATCGCCGCTCAACGCCTTGATGGACGCCGCGCCACCCGGCACGAACACCGCGTCGAACGCCAGTGATGGCAATCCTTCCATCGAAGCATCCACCGGCAACGTTTTGCCATCGGCGGTTTTCACTGGTGCTGAGGTTGGCCCCAGCAATTTGGCGTGCGCGCCTTCTGCCTCCAGAGCCTTCTTCATGGCATCAATCGCCGCACCATCGACGCCATTGGCCGCAAGAATTGCCACCTTGCGGGTTTTGATGTTGCCCGGCAGCAAATTGGCCTGGCTCAGGGCCGGCGAGCGGTCCAGAGATGTTTTGGGCACCTCGACGGTTCCGGCTTTCGGCGCTGGCAACCCCAGGTTAGCGGCCACACGCATGGCCAGTTCCAGATCGATATTGGCCAGAATCTCATTCACCTCCCGCGCGCGGATGGCCTCACGCTCCACCTTGCCGAGCTCAAAGCTGAAAGCCGAGATGATGTGTTCCTGCTCGTGCTTGCTCATGCTGTGAAAAAACAGCCTAGCCTGGGAGAAATGGTCGCTGAACGATTCGCTACGCTGACGGATCTTGTTGGCGTCGATCCGCTCTGGATAACTCTCGAAACCGCCATCTTGTGCAGCGGCCGGCGTTTCTTTCGGCCAACCGCCGTCGATGGAGTTGGGTTCGTAAGCGGCGCGCCCCTTATCGATGGTGGTGCGGTGCAGCGCATCCCGCTGGCCATTGTGGAAAGGTGCCACCGGCCGGTTGATCGGGATCTCATGAAAGTTTGGCCCTCCAAGTCGGCTGATCTGCGTATCGGTGTAGGAAAACAGCCGACCTTGCAGCAGCGGATCATTGGAGAAATCGATCCCCGGCACGATATGGCCTGGGCAGAACGCGACTTGCTCGGTTTCGGCGAAGAAGTTGTCCGGGTTACGGTTGAGTACCATCTTGCCCAAGGGCGTAATGGGTACGATTTCTTCAGGAATCAGCTTGGTGGGGTCGAGGATATCGAAGTCGAAACTGTGCTCGTTTTCCTCTTCGATGATCTGCACGCCCAGTTCCCACTCCGGGTAATCGCCCATCTCGATGGACTCCCAGAGGTCGCGACGATGGAAATCGGTGTCTTTACCGGCAAGCTTCTGCGCCTCATCCCACACCAGCGAGCAAGTACCGGCGGTGGGGCGCCAGTGGAATTTGACAAAGCGCGCTTTGCCTTCGGCGTTGATCAACCGAAACGTATGCACACCAAAGCCTTGCATGCTGCGCAGGTTCTTCGGGATTGCCCGGTCGGACATGGTCCAGATCACCATGTGCGCCGATTCCGGCACCAGCGAGACAAAGTCCCAGAACGTGTCGTGAGCCGAGCCGCCCGTAGGGATCTCGTTATGCGGCTCCGGCTTTACCGCGTGTACGAAGTCCGGAAACTTGATTGCGTCCTGAATGAAAAACACCGGCATGTTATTACCCACCAGATCGAAGTTGCCCTCGTCGGTGAAAAACTTCACGGCGAAACCTCGCACGTCCCGTACGGTATCGCCTGACCCGCGTGGCCCCTGTACCGTGGAAAAGCGCGTGAACACCGGAGTCTTCTTACCTGGATCCTGTAGGAAACCGGCCTTGGTCAGCGTGGAATGGTTTTCGTAAGCCTGGAAGTAACCATGCGCCCCGGTCCCGCGAGCATGGACGATGCGCTCGGGAATACGTTCATGGTCAAAGTGCGTGATTTTCTCACGCATGATGAAGTCTTCCAGCAGCGAAGGCCCGCGGGCGCCGACTTTCAAGGTGTTCTGATTGTCCGAAACCTTCACCCCCTGATTGGTGCGCAGGGCCTGTTCGGTGGCGTCGGAGCGAAATTTTTCCAGGCTTTCGAGCTTGGTATTGGTGTTACTGCGGTCCAGGGTGTCGGTACCGGCCAGTGCGCTTTTGGTGGGGGCAGGCTTCTTGATACTCATCAGGCTAAACTCCTCGTTGCGATTCCCGCCGTAGCCAGGATTCTTGTGCATTCCCCAGGCACGGCACCGGGGGCGTTTTCGAGTTGCCTTATTAGTGACTGGTGGGGTTTTCAGCCGTTCCTTTTTTATGACCTTTGATCGCGTTATTGCCAAATCGAAGGATGAATGCGGAATAAATGCTAATAACCTCTATACGGACAGGCTAAAATGCGCGCCCGGCTAACCGCTGATCCTTTTCTAACGCGCCCCACAAGGTTCGCTACGTGATCGAGTTTCAAAACGTCCATAAAACCTACCGCGTCGCCGGTAAGGATATTCCCGCCCTGCATCCGACCAGTCTGACGATTGAGAACGGTCAGGTCTTCGGCCTGATCGGCCATTCCGGTGCGGGAAAAAGTACCCTGCTGCGTCTGATCAATCGCCTGGAGAACTCCAGTGGCGGCAAGATCATCGTCGACGGCGAAGAAGTCACCGCGCTCGATGCCAACAGCCTGCGGCGCTTCCGTCAGCAAGTCGGGATGATTTTCCAGCACTTCAACCTGCTGGCGTCGAAGACGGTTGCGGATAACGTCGCGTTGCCGTTGACCCTCGCCGGCGAACTGTCGCGCAGCGAGATCGACCTGCGCGTGGCCGAGTTGCTGGCGCGGGTGGGTTTGTCCGATCACGCCAAGAAGTACCCGGCGCAGTTGTCCGGTGGTCAGAAGCAGCGCGTGGGCATTGCCCGCGCTCTGGCGACCAAGCCGAAAATCCTGCTGTGCGACGAAGCCACCAGTGCCCTGGACCCGCAGACCACTGCGTCGGTTCTGCAATTGCTGGCCGAGATCAACCGCGAGCTGAAGCTGACCATCGTCCTGATCACCCACGAGATGGACGTGATCCGCCGCGTTTGCGACCAGGTGGCGGTGATGGACGCCGGTGTGATCGTCGAGCAGGGCTCGGTGGCCCAGGTGTTCCTGCATCCGAAACACCCGACCACCAAGCGCTTTGTGCAAGAAGACGAGCAGATCGACGAAAGCGAACAGCGCGATGACTTCGCCCACGTGCCGGGCCGCATCGTGCGTCTGACCTTCCAGGGCGACGCGACCTACGCGCCGTTGCTGGGCACCGTCGCCCGGGAAACCGGTGTGGACTACAGCATCCTGGCCGGTCGTATCGACCGCATCAAAGACATCCCCTACGGGCAATTGACCCTGGCGGTCACCGGTGGCGATATGGAGGCGGCGTTTGCCCGCTTCACCGCGGCTGACGTTCACATGGAGGTGCTGCGCTGATGGAAGCCCTGACCACGTTTTTCGCCAATATCGACTGGTTCGAAATCTGGCTGGCCACCGGCGACACGTTGCTGATGCTCGGCGGTTCGTTGTTGTTCACCGTGTTGCTCGGCTTGCCGCTGGGTGTGCTGCTCTTCCTGTGCAGCCCGCGTCAATTGCTGGAAGCCAAAGGCGTCTACGCGATGTTGTCGCTGGTGGTGAACATCCTGCGTTCGCTGCCCTTCATCATTTTGTTGATCGTGATGATTCCGTTCACTGTACTGATTACCGGTACGTCGCTGGGTGTCGCCGGTGCGATCCCGCCGTTGGTGGTGGGTGCTACGCCGTTCTTCGCCCGACTGGTGGAAACCGCGTTGCGTGAGGTGGATCGCGGCATCATCGAAGCCACCCAAGCCATGGGCGCGACGACGCGTCAGATCATCACCAATGCCTTGCTGCCAGAAGCCCGTCCGGGCATTTTCGCGGCGATTACGGTGACGGCAATTACACTGGTGTCCTACACGGCAATGGCCGGTGTGGTCGGCGCTGGCGGTCTGGGCGACCTGGCGATCCGCTTCGGATACCAGCGTTTCCAGACGGACGTGATGGTTGTGACAGTCGTCTTGCTGCTGGTGCTGGTTCAAGTGCTGCAAACCGTTGGCGACAAATTGGTTGTCCATTTTTCCCGTAAGTAAGACATGAGCCGGCCATTCGCTGGCAGGCGCCGAACGGGCGCCTTATATGGAGTTAGCTGAATGAAGAAACTACTCGTCGCGTTCGCTGCTGTTGCAGCCTTTTCCGCCCACGCCGACACCCTGACCGTCGCGGCCACCCCGGTCCCGCACGCAGAAATCCTCGAATTCGTGAAACCGGCCCTGGCCAAAGAAGGCGTGGACCTGAAGGTCAAAGTCTTCACTGACTACATTCAGCCAAACGTGCAGGTGGCAGAAAAACGTCTGGATGCCAACTTCTTCCAGCACCAGCCGTACCTCGATGAGTTCAACAAGGCCAAGGGCACCAATCTGGTTGCTGTTGCCGGTGTGCACCTGGAACCACTGGGTGCTTACTCCAGCAAATACAAAACACTCGCCGAGCTGCCAGGTGGCGCCAACGTGGTGATCCCGAACGATGCTACCAACGGCGGCCGTGCGCTGTTGCTGCTGGCGAAGGCCGGCCTGATCAAGTTGAAGGAATCGAACAACATCCTGTCGACCGTGAAGGACATCACTGAGAACTCCAAGGATCTGAAATTCCGTGAACTGGAAGCCGCGACCATCCCGCGCGTGCTGACCCAAGTCGATCTGGCGCTGATCAACACCAACTACGCGCTGGAAGCCAAGCTCGATCCGTCCAAGGACGCACTGGTCATCGAAGGCAGCGACTCGCCTTACGTGAACATCCTGGTGGCTCGTCCGGACGACAAGGACAGCGACGCAATGAAGAAACTGGTTGCTGCGCTGCACAGCCCGGAAGTCAAAGCCTTCATCCTCGAGAAGTACAAAGGCGCGGTATTGCCGGCGTTCTGAAATTGAAGGGGACGCAGAGCGTCCCTGGCTGCATTACCACGCAGAGCGTGGGAACGATTGGGGCGCATCGAATGCGCCCCATTTTTTATGCCTGAAACACCGACCCCTGTAGGAGCCCGGCTTGCCGGCGATGGCGTCCGTGAGATCGCCATCGCCGGCAAGCCGGGCTCCTACAGGGATTTATGTCGCTTATTTGCGGTTAAGCATCACCGGCAACTGCGCCACCAATTTAGCGTTGTTCAACGGCGCCCGAATAAACCCGCGCTGTGTGCCATCCGGCCCGATCACCGCCAGATTGCCGCTGTGATCAACCGTGTAATTGGCCTTGCTGGTGTCCGCCGGAATAAACGGAATGCTCACCGCGTTGGCCAGCGTCTGAATGTCATCAACCGAGGAAGCGGTCAGGCCTTTGAACTGGGGATCGAAGTAGCCCAGGTATTGTTTGAGCTGAGTCGGGGTATCGCGGTTCGGGTCGATGCTGACCAGGATGATCTGCAACTTGGCCGCCGCCTCTGGCGACAGCTCACTCTTGATCTGACGCAACTGGGCGAGAGTGGTCGGGCAGATGTCCGGGCAGAAGGTGTAGCCGAAGAACAGCAAGCTCCACTTGTCTTTCAGCTGATTGACCGTCACCGGGTTGCCGTCCTGATCGGTCATCTTCACGTCGGGCAGGTTGCGGCTTTGCGGCAGCATGATGATGCCCGCGTCGATCAGTGCCGTGGGGTCACCCTGGCCTTTACCGGACAGCACTTTGTTGATGGTCAGGCCCAGGACCAGTGCGATCAGGGCGACGAGAATGAAGACGGTTTTCTGGGTTCGAGTCATAGGTTCAACAGTAAGTAGTGGTCTACGAGCAGCGCGATAAACAGCAGGAACAAGTAATAAATAGAGTACTTGAACGTGTTGATCGCCGCGTGCGGCCGAGTGCCACGGTACAGCACCACGGCCCATTGCAGAAACCTTGCGCCCAGCCCCAGCGCGCAAATCAGGTAGAGCATGCCGCTCATGTGGATCACATAGGGCATCAGGCTGACCGCCAGCAACGCGAAGGTATAAAGCAGGATGTGAACCTTGGTGTAGTGCTCGCCATGGGTCACCGGCAGCATCGGAATATCGGCCTTGGCGTATTCCTCTTTGCGGTGAATCGCCAACGCCCAGAAGTGCGGCGGGGTCCAGGCGAAGATGATCAGCACCAGCAGCAGCGGTTCGGCGCTGACGTGACCGGTGGCAGCGGTCCAGCCGAGCAGTGGCGGGGCAGCACCGGCCAGGCCGCCGATGACGATGTTCTGCGGAGTCGCGCGTTTCAGGAAACCGGTATAGACCACCGCGTATCCGAGCAGCGAAGCCAGGGTCAGCCATGCCGTCAGCGGGTTGGTGAAAGCGAGCAGCACGGCCTGGCCCAGCACCGCCAATACCAAGGCAAACGTCAGCGCCGCCGCCGGTGATACCCGGCCTTCGGCCAACGGACGTTTGTGCGTGCGAGCCATCACCGCATCAATGCGCCGGTCCACCACATGATTAACGGCCGCAGCGCCACCGGCACACAGAGCGATCCCCAGATTGCCGAACACCAGCACCGTCCACGGCACCCCGGCGCGAGTCGCGAGGAACATGCCGACCAGCGAGGTGATGAGCATCAGCACCACCACTTTCGGCTTGGTCAGCTCCAGATAGTCACGCCAGATTGCCTGACTGTGACGTTCGCCGATCAGCGTCGCCATGGCATCTCTCCTTTTATTGTTATAGGCCCGGCCGAGTGTTTACGCGGGCTGAACCGCCAGCGCGCAAGGGATTGCTTTTTGACCCGAACCAGACTGGTTCGCGCGTGATAATTGACCAGCACCATTGTCAGCAACAGTGCCGCGCCGCCCGCGTTGTGCGCGACGGCCACCGGCAGCGGCAGGTGGAACAACACGTTGCTGATACCGAGGGTGATTTGTGCGGCGAGCGCAATCAACACCAGCCCCGCAAGGCGTGTCATGCCGACGACTTTCAGTTGCCAGGCCAGCCCGAGCAATACGAGCGTGACCAGCAGCGCGCCGATACGGTGAGTCAAATGAATCGCTGTGCGGGCATCACTGTCCAGTTGCCCGCCGAGATAATTGGGGCCGATGTGCTGAGTCAGGTGAAAGCCGTTGGCGAAATCAGCCGGCGGCAGCCATTGACCGTGGCAGGTGGGGAAGTCGATGCAGGCCACCGCCGCGTAGTTGGAACTGACCCAGCCACCCAAGGCAATTTGCAGGATGACCAGAAGCAACCCGGCGGTCGCCCAGTACTGCAAACGCCGTGGCACGGTCAGCGCCGGCAACACCCCGGACAATCGCAACGTCAGCAAAAACAGCAGGCTCAACGTCGCAAAACCACCGAGTAAATGCCCGGTGACCACTTGCGGCCAAAGTTTGAGCGTCACCGTCCACATGCCGAACGCGGCTTGGGCGAATACCACCGCCAGCAGAAACAACGGCAACTTCACCGGTTGCCCCGGATGACGACGATGAACCCAGGCGCGACCCGCCAGCACCGAGATCAACAGCCCCAGGGTACCGGCGAAGTAGCGGTGAACCATCTCGTTCCAGCCCTTATGGGCTTCGACGGGAGCGTCGGGAAAATGCAGTTCGGCATGGGCCAATTGAACTTCGCTTTTCGGCACGCTGATAAAGCCGTAGCAACCCGGCCAGTCCGGGCAGCCGAGACCGGCGTGGGTCAGGCGGGTGTAGGCGCCAAGGAGCACCACAATCAATGCCAGCAAGGTGGCAAACAGCGCGAGGCGAAATCCAGGTTTGGCCATGACGATGCCCTTATCCGATGTTCGACAGTTTCAGCAAATGGCGCAGGTCGTTGAGCAAGTCCTTGCCCTTCACCGTCGGGTCGTAGCGCAGCACCAGATTGCCGTGAGGGTCGATGATCCACAGCTGTGGCACGGTTTTTCCCCCAGTGCCGGCGGTTTTGTTGAAGGTACCGAAGGTGGCGAGGTCCAGGGGATACCGCTGCAGTTGAGGATACTCGCGAGTCAGCTTGGCGTCGTATTCACTGCTCAGCGGTTGTGCCGCAGCCAAGGCATGACTGGCGCGCCCGGCATCAGGACCGAGGCCGATCTGGATCTGCCGCGCCAGGTATACCAGTTGCTGGCAGTCCACCGAGCAATCCTTGGGCGCGGTCACCAATATCTGCCAACGATCCTCTTGCGCCTGTACGCCGAGGTCAGCGCGGGTCTGGCCGTTACCGATCAGTTCGCCGTGATAGCTGCGACCCTCCGGCACCCAGAACTGCAATTTGTACATGCCGGTGGCGAGGATCATCGGACCGATCACCCCGAGCAGAATCAGCAGCAACTGCAAGCGACCCTTGCGTCGACTCGCCGACGTTTTCGCCTCAGACATGCTGGGTGGATTCATGGCCGCTCCCATGGTGTTTCTCCTTTGCGTTGTGCCAGCCGAGATAGAGATAGAGGCCGAACAGGGCAATCGACATGGCGAACCACTGCACGGCATAAGCGATGTGTTTTTCCGGGCCCATGGCGACTACTGGCCAATCGGCCTGGTAAGTCGCGAGACCCTTTTCTGCGCGTAACTCGTAGGCAAACCCTTCACGGCCCAGCGCCGCCCAGAGCTTCGAAGGCTCAACGGCGGTAATCAACTCAGGCCAGGTGGTGGTGCTCGGATCGGCGTGTAATTGGAAGGTCGCGCCGGGGGATACGTAGACCCAGGCGTCCAGGCTCAACGCCTGAGTCGGGGTGATGAACTGTGGCGGTGTGCGCCGGTCCGGCCATGGCAGCCAGCCGCGATTGACCAGCAGCCAAAGGCCGGTCGCCTGGTCCTGAAACGGTTGCAACAACTCAACGCCGACCTTGCCGTCGCGTTGGCGGTTGTCCAGCAACAGGCTGTGCGCGGCGTCAAACTGACCGTGCAGACGAACCCGGCGGAAGGCCGGATCCTGGGAGTGTTGCAGTTCGGTACTGGCCATCGGTTCGGCGACACGACGCTCGGCGTAGCTTTGCAGCAGCGCGCTTTTTTCCGCGCCGCGGTTCAGCTGCCAGAACCCGAGCGACACCAACAGCGGCAGCAAGAGGGCGACCACCAGTGTCGGCACGATGCCTGGCCGAAAGCGCTTCATGGCGTGGCCAAAAAGTCGGCATTCGCGATAGCTATACTCAAGTGCATCGCCATTCCCCCGGAGTCTCACCATGCTCAAAGCAGCCATCGTCCTGATGCTGATTGCCACAGTTGTCAGCCTGTTCAGCGGCCTGTTTTTTCTGGTCAAGGACGACAGCAGCTCGAACCGCCTCGTCATTGCCTTGAGTGTTCGTGTAGCCCTGGCCGCTATCACCGTCGGTTTGATTGCCTGGGGTTTCTTCAGCGGCCAGTTGGTCTCTACTGCGCCTTGGTGATGCCGTTAAAGCACGTAGACGAAAACGAACAAACCGATCCACACCACGTCCACGAAGTGCCAGTACCAAGTCGCCGCCTCGAAGCCGAACTGGTGCTCGTTATCGAAGTGCCCACGCATGATCCGCATCAACATCACAAACAAGATGATCGTGCCGATAGTCACGTGGGCGCCGTGGAAACCGGTGAGCATGAAGAACGTCGCACCGTAGATGCCGGAGCCGAGGGTCAGGCCCAGTTCGCGGTAGGCGTGCATGTATTCTTCAGCCTGGAAGGTGAGGAATGCACAGCCCAGCAATACGGTGAGCGCCAGCCAGAGTTTCAGTGCACCGCGATGGCCTTTTTTCAGCGCGTGGTGGGCGATGGTCACGGTCACGCTGGAGCTCACCAACAGCGCGGTGTTGAGCAGCGGCAACCCCCACGGGCTGATGACTTCCTTGGGCGGTATAAACAGTTTCGAGTCGGGGTTGTTCAGCAGCGGCCAGGTCCATTCGAAGTTTGGCCACAGCATGTGCGCGATGCCTTTAGCGCCTTCGCCGCCGAGGGCCGGGCCAGAGACATGGCGTACATAAAACAGTGCACCGAAGAAAGCGATGAAGAACATCACCTCGGAGAAGATGAACCAGCTCATGCCCCAGCGAAACGAGCGGTCCATCTGTGCGCTGTACAGCCCGCCGCGACTTTCCTTGATCACCGTCCCGAACCAGCCGAACAGCATGTAAGCCACCAACAGTCCGCCGACGAAAAAGATCAGCGGACCGTGGGATTCCGGGCGCGCAGCTTTCAGATCGTTGAACCAGGTGGCCAGGCCGAACACGGTGGTGAGCATGCCGAGTGTGGCGATGATCGGCCATTTGCTCTGTGCCGGTACGTAATAGTGTTCATGAGTTGCCATTTATTGTTCTCCTTATCGGGCACGCATTAGCGCCTAGCCACCGGTGTTGGCGGCAACCGCCACGGGTGGATGACGTGCGGTGATATCGAACAGCGTGTAGGACAGCGTCAGGTGCTTCACATCCTTGGGCATGTCACGGTCAACGATGAAACGTACCGGCATCTCGATCCGTTGACCGGGCTGCAGCACTTGCTGGGTAAAACAAAAGCATTCGGTCTTGTGGAAGTACGCCGCCGCTGTGCTGGGCGCGATGCTCGGCACGGCCTGGGCACTCATCGGATGGTCGGTGGGGTTGTAGGCGACGAAAATCATCTCGTTCACCCCCCCAGGGTGCGCCGTCAGTTCATCGCCCTTGGGATAAAACTCCCAGGGCATGTCGGCGTTGTTCATCGACAGAAACTGCACACGCACTTGCCGTGAAGTATCGACCACTTGCTCGCCTTCGTATTGCCCGGCAGTTTTGCCGTTGATGCCGAAGGCCTTGCACATCACGTCGTAAATCGGCACCAGGGCAAACCCGAAGACAAACATCGCCACCACCACCATCAGCAGGCGGGTGACCAGTTTTTTCATCGAAATCGAGTCAGCCATGATTTCTAACCCCTGCGCATAACTTTGTGGGAGCGAGCCTGCTCGCGATAGCGGTGTATCTGGCACACCGCGTCGCATGAATCGCGAGCAGGCTCACTCCTACAGAAATCAGGGTGTTCATTTCACTTCCGGCGGCGTGGTGAAGGTGTGATACGGCGCCGGTGATGGAATGCTCCACTCCAGGCCTTCAGCCCCATCCCACGGTTTGGCCGGTGCTGGCGGGCCGCCGCGGATGGTCTTGATCACGATGAACAGGAAGAAGATCTGCGTCGCACCGAACATGAACGCGCCAATCGAGGAGACCATGTTGAAGTCGGCAAATTGCAGGTTGTAGTCCGGAATCCGCCGTGGCATGCCCGCCAGCCCCACGAAGTGCATCGGGAAGAACGCCATGTTCATGCCGATGAACGAGAGCCAGAAGTGCAGCTTGCCGAGGGTTTCGTCGTACATGTGGCCGGTCCATTTCGGCATCCAGTAGTAGGCCGAGGCGAAGATCCCGAAGATCGCCCCCGGAACCAGCACATAGTGGAAGTGCGCGACCACGAAGTAGGTGTCCTGGTACTGGAAGTCCGCCGGGGCGATGGCCAGCATCAACCCGGAGAAGCCGCCGATGGAGAACAGGATCACGAACGCCACCGCAAACAGCATCGGCGTCTCGAAGGTCAGCGAGCCTTGCCACATGGTGCTGGCCCAGTTGAACACCTTCACCCCGGTTGGCACTGCGATCAGCAGCGTTGCGTACATGAAGAACAGCTCGCCCACCAGTGGAATGCCGACCACAAACATGTGGTGCGCCCAGACGATGAACGACAGGAACGCAATACTCGCCGTCGCATACACCATCGAGGTGTAGCCGAAAAGCGGTTTACGCGAAAAGGTCGGAATGATCGAGCTGACGGCACCGAAGGCCGGCAGGATCATGATGTACACCTCGGGGTGACCGAAGAACCAGAACACGTGCTGGAACAACACCGGGTCACCGCCACCGGCGGCACTGAAGAAGCTGGTGCCGAAGTGGATGTCCATCAGCATCATCGTCACGCACCCGGCCAGTACCGGCATCACTGCGATCAGCAAGAACGCGGTGATCAGCCAGGTCCAGACGAACAGCGGCATTTTCATCAGCGTCATGCCGGGGGCGCGCAGGTTGAGGATGGTGGCGATCACGTTGATCGCGCCCATGATCGAACTGATCCCCATCAAGTGGATGGCGAAGATGAAGAACGTCACGCTTTCCGGTGCGTAGGTCGTCGACAGCGGGGCGTAGAACGTCCAGCCGAAGTTCGGACCACCACCAGGGGTGAACAGGGTTGACACCAACAGGATGAACGCCGCCGGCAGCAGCCAGAAGCTGAAGTTGTTCATCCGTGGCAACGCCATGTCCGGCGCGCCGATCATCAACGGGATCATCCAGTTGGCTAGGCCGACGAAGGCCGGCATCACCGCGCCGAACACCATCACCAGACCGTGCATGGTGGTCATCTGGTTGAAGAACGCGGGCTCGACGATTTGCAGACCCGGCTGGAACAGCTCGGCGCGAATCACCATCGCAAACGAGCCCCCCAGCAAGAACATGCAGAACGCAAACCACAGGTACAGCGTGCCGATGTCTTTGTGGTTGGTGGTCAGCACCCAGCGCATCAGCCCTTTGGCGGGGCCGTGGGCGTGCTCGGTGGCGGTATGAACATGTTCATCGATTACAGCAGTCATGTCCTGTCTCCTGCAAACAGATGGGCTGGGCAAGTCGGAGTGCGTAGCCCCGACCGGTTCCTTAGGTGTGCAATAGACCGGGTCATTTGCTTTCCGCCTGTTTTAGCTCCAGCACTTCTTTAGGCGTGACCATGTCGCCCTTGTTGTTGCCCCAGGCATTACGTTCATAGGTCACGACCGCCGCAATATCGACTTCCGAGAGCTGCTTGCCGAACGCCGCCATGGCAGTGCCGGGTTTGCCGAAGTAAACGCGGTGCAGGTGATCGGCTTTCGGTCCGGTAGCAATCGGCGAACCTTTGAGCGCCGGGAACATCGGCGGCAGCCCCTGACCTTCGGCCTGGTGACAGGCCACGCAGGTGGTGTGATAGACCTTGTCGCCGCGCTCCTTGAGCTCGTCGAGGGTCCATTCCTTGCTGGTCAGTTCTTTGAGTTGCAGCGCTTCAGCCTTGCGCTCGGCAAGCCATTTTTCGTAATCGGCCTTTTCCTTGACCTCGACCACAATCGGCATGAAGCCATGGTCCTTGCCGCACAACTCGGCGCACTGACCACGGTAGATGCCGGGCTTGTCGACGCGGGTCCAGGCTTCGTTGACGAATCCCGGGATCGCATCGCGCTTGACCGCGAAGGCCGGCACCCACCAGGAGTGGATAACGTCGGCGGAGGTCACCAGGAAGCGCACCTTCGCGCCGATCGGCAGCACCAGCGGCTTGTCGACCTCAAGCAAATAGTGCTCGCCCTTGGTTTCCTTGTTATGGATCTGGTCGGCGGGGGTGGTCAGGTTGCTGAAGAACTCAACGTCCTGGCCCAGGTATTTGTAATGCCACTTCCACTGATAACCGGTGATCTGGATGTCGATATCCGGCTCACTGGCGTCGTACATCTTGATCAGGGTTGCCGTCGCAGGCACCGCCATGGCCACCAGGATCAGGAAGGGCACGATGGTCCAGAGGATTTCAACGGTGGTGCTTTCATGAAATTTTGCTGCCACCTGCCCGGTAGAGCGGCGGTGCAGAATCATCGACCAGAACATGGCGCCGAAGACGATGATGCCGATCACTACACAGATCCAGAAAATGGTCATGTGCAGGTCAAATACTGCGTGACTGATTTCAGTCGCTCCTGGCGCCATATTCACGGTCCAGGCAGCTTGCGCCTGACCGAAAATCGACCACAACAGGAGGCCCATCCAGACGTGTGGATGTCGCATCATTGCGGGTTCCCCTTATCGTTCTTGTTATCCCGCCGGCTTTCACCTGCGGCAAGGGAGCGGCTTCTTCAGACTACGAACTTGAATCGCCGAGCCTTGCTGCGTGTGCAGTCGGGCGTCATCAGCTAACTCCATTCCCACCCGAGTATAGACAGCGACTGCCACCTCGCAATGTGAAGGCGTAAATGATCTGAAACAGCTGGGACTTGCGTTCAAGGGCAGGAATGGAGAAGGATGCAGACGAGTGGTGGCAAACCGATATAACGGAGGCGTCTCAAGGATGAAATAATTATGACAAATGCGTCTTAGCATTTTTCATAAGGCAGCTAAGTTATGTCTTCCCTATTTCATTGCCGTTGTTTACTGGAGTATTCATGAACACCGCCGCATTGCGCGAGCAGATCCAAAAAGCCCAACAACACGAGAAAGAGACCGGCCTGCTGGCACGTCAGTTGCTGACCAAACTGCCTCACCTTCACCCCGCTATCCAATTGCCGGAGGCCGATGCCAATGGCGTACTGACGCGTTTTGTTTCTGCCTACATCGAGGAGGTTCCCGATCTGCTGGACGCAGCCAATGAAGTTGCCAGGGAAGCGGGTATTGAATCGCAAATCAAACCGGTGCTGAAAATCGCCGAGCAGTATTTCCTCCAGCCTCCGGCAATCATGGCCGGGCATGTCGGTCTGGACAGCCTGCTGGACGAAGCCTATCTGGCGCACCGGTTTGTAGAAGAGGTCAACGACCTGTACATCAAACATTTCGGCCAGCCACTGATCCCCTTGGACATGACGGTCGCCAACTTGATTGCTCACCAATTGATCGGTGAGGAATTTGCCAACCAACTGGACGAAGCGGTGCATCACGCCATCGACGAGATGCTCAACGAAGAGAGTTTTGCGCTGGAGTCGGTGGAAGCCTACCGGGAGAAACTCGATAGCCCGGTCACCGGTGCCGCGTGGAAGCGCTGGCCATGCATGTCGCGCCGCTTGGGCGTAGGCCTGGAGCTGGATCAGCCGGCGGCTTGATCCAACGCCCAACACACATCCCCCTGTGGGAGCGCTCCCACAGGGGTTTATCTACCCGGCGGCATCTACGCCGGTGGTAGTTCGTAACGGTCCTTCCAATCTGCGCTTAACACCGCGCGTCATTCGGTAACCTCTGCCTAAACCATACGGGAATTCAGGAGGTGTCAGAAACGCGCTTTGGGCGTTGCCACCGGAATCGGATGGCTGCCATCGAGTGGTAGGAAACAACCCTGGTCCGCGTCGTAAGCTTTGATTTCGCTGGTTTCGATGCTGTAGACCCAACCATGGATAAACAGCTGACCGTTGGCCATGCGCGAGGCCACTGATGGATGCGTACGTAAATGCTGTAGTTGAGCGATCACATTCTCTTCGGTGAGGATGTGCATGCTTTCGTTTTCGTCAGCGCAATGGCAGTTTTCCTGGACCATGGTTTTCGCCACCTCGGCATGACGCAGCCAGGCTTTGACCGTGGGCATTTTTTCCAGGCTTTGCGGGTTTAGCACTGCACGCATCGCGCCACAGTCGGAGTGCCCGCAAATGATGATGTGCTGCACACCGAGGGCCAGTACCGCGTACTCGATGGCGGTGGAAACACCGCCATTCATTTGTCCATAAGGCGGTACAACGTTGCCGACGTTACGAGTTACGAACAGATCGCCGGGAGCGCTTTGGGTGATCAGTTCAGGAACGATGCGCGAATCGGCGCAGGCGATGAACATCGCTCTGGGACTCTGGGCCGTGGCGAGTTTTTTGAAGAGCTCTTCCTGCTGCGGAAAGACTTCGTGATGAAAATGCAAAAAACCGTCAACGATATGCTGCAGCGCTGCATCGGCGGTTTCCGCCTCGGGGAGTGCTTGCGCCGACTCAGCTGATGGCTGTTTATCCTTTTCACTCATAAATTCATCCTCAATGGCGGAATCAAGGCAGTTTCCCGTTTTGTCCGATGTGAAGCCAGTGGCTGTTTAAAAAACATCCAGGTCGCAAGCATGACCCGCCAGTCACTCGATGAACAAGGTGCCGGCCTAAACTCAGCTAAAATTGAATCCAACGCTCTAGAGCAAGTGTTTCAAGTTAAAAAAAACGTGACCAGCCTGAAGGTACCATGCGTTTGTTACTCCTACGATAGGTCAGTTGTCCTCAAATCAACGACATCTGGCGACCCGGCGGACAGAAGGCTTCACAGTCCAGATCAAAAGCTTCGCGACGATTAAGCCCCAGGCGTTTGATGGTTTTGGCAAAACGTTGCGCCAGCAGGTCGGCAAAGGGACCTTCGCCGCGCATCCGGGCGCCAAACCGACTGTCATACAGTTCACCGCGACGGCTCTGGCGGATCAGGCTCAGCACATGAGCGGCACGCTGAGGATAGTGGGCGGCCAGCCATTCTTCGAACAGCGGCGCCACCTCCAGGGGCAGACGCAGCATCATGTACGCCGCACTTTGCGCGCCGGCCGCATGAGCCTCTGTCAGCAGGCCTTCTAGTTCGCTGTCATTGATCATCGGAATCATCGGCGAGCACAACACGCCAACCGGAATACCCGCTTCATGCATCACGCGGATCGCCCGCAACCGGGCCTTGGGTGCCGCTGCACGTGGTTCGAGTATGCGTTTGAGTTCGTCGTCCAGGGTGGTGAGGCTGATCATCACCGCCACCAAGCGCTGCTCGGCGAGTTCGGCCAGCAGGTCCAGATCACGAAGAATCAGCGAGCCTTTGGTGATGATAGTCACCGGATGACGGTAACGCAGTAGCACTTCGAGGGTTTTGCGGGTGATTTTGTAATCGCGCTCGATGGGCTGATACGGATCAGTGTTGGAGCCCAGATTGATGGGTGCGCATTGATAGCCGCGTTTGGACAGCTGTTCCTCCAGCACATCGGCGGCGTTGGTCTTGGCGATCAGCCTGGTTTCGAAATCCAGCCCCGGCGACATGTCCCAATAGGCGTGACTGGGCCGCGCATAGCAATAAATGCACCCGTGCTCGCAGCCGCGATAGGGATTAATCGAGCGATCAAAGGGCAAGTCCGGTGAGTTGTTGCGGGTGATGATGGTTTTCGCCGTTTCGTTACGCACCTCGGTGCCCTGAGTGACCGGCGCTTCCTGATACCAGCCGTCATCCTCGGCCATCGAACGATTCGGTGCGAAGCGGTTGTGCGGGTTGGTCGCGGTGCCGCGTCCGCGAGGTGGCAAGGGCGTAGCCATCGACAAGATCCTTTAGCTGTATGTACATACAGTATACGGGTTTGACGGAATCGACCAGTGCCGTTCAGCACCTTACAATTTTGAGCTTCGTCATTATGCGAAACATAAAGTGCGTGGCACTTTATTCGAAGTAGTCAGTATTCTTCGCTTCACACGAAATGGTCGTGTTTTCAATATTAAAAGGATTTAATAAATGTCAGGCTACAATCAGCGCGGCGTTTTTTTACAACTACAGGCGCCTTCTATCGTTAGTCCAAAAGAAGTTCGGGTTTCCATGCAGTTTGCATTAAAGGAAGAGGGTTATGATCCTGAAAACCGTGCGCTAACCTACGCTCTGCTGGATACCAGTACCCGCGAAGCCGTGTCGAAGGATGGCGGCGTCACCTTTACCATGGGCAACACCCCTGATGTCAACGGGGATGGTGCAATCGACGCGCAAGACAAAGTTGTTTTGATTGCGTTGGCGAAAGCCTATGCAAAGATTATCAACCCTTGATTGAAACTTAACTTCTGCAATCAATGACTGTTGATAAACCAATGGCTCAGTGATTACTTCTAAAACGGCACGGGACTTAACCGTGTCGTTTTTTATTAGTGGAATTTATAGGCAACAAGAAGAAACCGGGGGCCGCCGTTCAATTCACGATTCTTTGACGGATGGCTCACGGGCCTTTGACTGCTCAAAGCTGAAGCTATGCAGTACCTATTCAATACGGTTGTCCGAGCATGTCCCGACTGCGCCTTTTGCCTGCGACGTTTCTGCTGTCAATGGCTGCACTTTTCAACCTGACCCTGGCCCATGGGGATGACAGCGCTTCACCCCGCCCGGCTGAGTGGGCTCAATCGGTCGAAGTGAAATACAACCTCTTTCAGATGTCCCCGACGCTTTACCGCAGCGCATTGCCTGACCGCGGCGCCATTCCATTGCTGGAAAAACTGAAGGTGGTAACCGTCATCAATTTCCTGCCCGAGTCGGATTCCAGCTGGTTGACCACACCAGGCGTCACCCAAGTCCAATTGCCCTATCGTACCAATCACGTGGATGACGCGGATGTACTCAAGGCCCTTCGTGCTATTGAGACGGCCGAGTCCCATGGCCCGGTGCTGATGCATTGCAAGCACGGGTCGGATCGTACGGGCTTGATGGCGGCCATGTATCGCGTCGTGATCCAGGGCTGGAGCAAGGAAGACGCCCTGAAAGAAATGACGCAGGGCGGTTTTGGCGACAGTACCCATTTCAAGGATGGCGTGCGTTACATGATGCAGGCTGATGTCGACAAGCTTCGCACTGCATTGGCCAACGGCGATTGCAGCACAAGTCCGTTCGCCACGTGTTCGGTGAAGAGCTGGTTCAAATCCGCTCACGTCGAATAAGCAGGGGGGTGAGGGCACCACCTTGAGCCCGGTAAAAAAGGCATAAGGTGGTGTTCACTCAGTGTTGCTCGTCAGGCTTTTTCTTCAGCTTGGGGTTCGGGAAAAACTGCACGGCCTGAACCTTGGCGTCCGGCACTTTCAGCGCCGATGTATTGACCCGCGTGCCCAATTCCTTGGGCACGGACAGACCTTGTTCATTCAACGTGTCGGAATAACCGCAGGCCACGCACTCGCGGTGCGGGACCTCGTCCTCGTTCCACATCATCAGCTTGTCCGGCTCGCTGCATGCCGGGCAGACCGCCCCGGCGATAAAGCGTTTTTTGGTAATCACAGGCCCCTCGCTCATGCTGCCGCGTCCTCACTCAGGCCGCTGTGGCGCAAGAGTGCGTCAATCGAGGGTTCACGGCCACGGAAGTCGACGAACAGCACCATCGGCTCTTGGGAACCACCGCGCGCCAGAATGGCTTCGCGGAACGCGCGTCCGGTCTCAGCATTGAGCACGCCGTCTTCTTCGAACTTCGAGAACGCATCGGCTGACAGCACTTCCGCCCATTTGTAGCTGTAGTAACCCGCCGCGTAACCACCGGCGAAGATATGCGCAAAGCTGTTCGGGAAACGGTTGTAGGCCGGTGGACGCATGACCGAGACCTCATCGCGCACGCCTTTAAGCACCTGCGCCACGCTACGGCCATCGCCGTGGGTGGCGTGAAGTTCGAAGTCGAACAGCGAGAACTCCAGCTGACGCACCATCATCAGACCGGACTGGAAGTTTTTCGCCGCGAGCATTTTCTGCAGCAGGTCTTGAGGCAGTGGCTCGCCGGTTTCGTAATGACCGGAGATCAGCGCCAGGCCTTCCGGCTCCCAGCACCAGTTTTCCATGAACTGGCTCGGCAGTTCGACCGCATCCCAGGCCACGCCATTGATGCCGGAGACGCCCGCGTGTTCAACGCGGGTCAGCAGGTGATGCAGCCCGTGACCGAACTCGTGGAACAGAGTGGTGACTTCATCGTGGGTCAGCAGCGCAGGCTTGCCGCTGTCAGCCGGAGTGAAGTTACACACCAGATTGGCCACCGGGTTTTGCAATGCGCCTTCAGCCGTGCGGCGACGGTCGCGAGCGCCGTCCATCCATGCACCGCCGCGCTTGTTGGCGCGGGCGTAAAGGTCGAAGAAGAAACGGCCGACGTGCTGGCCGTTTTCCTTGATTTCGAACAGGCGAACATCCGGGTGCCAGGTGTCGAAGCCTTTCTGCTCGGCGATTTCGATGCCGTACAGACGCTGAACAATGGCGAACAAGCCGCCCAACACTTTGTCGATCGGGAAGTAGGCGCGCAGGGCCTCCTGAGCAACGCTGTAACGCTGCTCGCGAAGTTTTTCGCCGTAGAATCCACTGTCCCAGCTTTGCAGGTCCGGGCAGCCTTGTTCGGCGGCATAGGCTTTGAGCTGTTCCAGGTCCTGCGCGGCAAACGGCTTGCTGCGCTTGGCCAGGTCACGCAGGAACCCGAGCACCTGATCGCTGGACTCGGCCATTTTGGTGGCCAGGCTCAGTTCGGAGAAGCTGGCGAAGCCGAGCAGTTTGGCCAGTTCCTGACGGAGATCGAGGATTTCTCCCATCACCGGGCCGTTATCGTTCTGACCGGCATTCGGGCCTTGGTCCGACGCACGGGTGCAGTAGGCGGCGTAGACTTCTTCGCGCAGGGCGCGGTCGTGGGCGTAGGTCATCACCGCGTAGTAGCTCGGGAATTCCAGGGTAATCAGAAAGCCCTCCAGGCCTTTGGCCTGTGCGGCGGCGGCCATTTGCGCCTTGGCCGAATCGGTCAGGCCGGCGAGGGTGGCTTCATCGGTGACGTGCCTGGTCCAGGCTTGAGTGGCGTCGAGCAGCTGGTTGGAGAAGCGGCTGCCCAGTTCCGAGAGCTTGCTCTGCACTTCGGCGTAACGCTTTTGCTCGGCCTCTGGCAGGTCAATACCCGACAGACGGAAGTCACGCAGGGAGTGTTCCAGGATAGTTTTCTGCGCCACATCGAAACCGGCGGCTTCCGGGCTGTTGGCCAAGGCTTCGAAGGCCTCGAACAATTCGCGGTTCTGGCCCAGCTCGGTGGAGTAGGCACTCAGGGCGGGCAGGCAGGATTCGTAGGCTTCGCGCAATTCGGCGCTGTTGCACACGGCATTCAGGTGGCTGACCGGGCTCCAGGCCGCGCCCAGGCGATCATTGAGCTCGTCCATCGCCAGTACGAGTCCGGCCCAGGTCGGTTGTTTGCCCTGGGTCTTGAGGATCTCGATAATGGCGGCGCGGTTGTCAGCCAGGATCTGTTCAATGGCCGGTTGCACGTGTTCGGCACGGATCGCCGAGAACGGCGGCAGGTCGTAGGACTGCAAAAGAGGGTTGTTCACGCTCACGGTTGGCACCTTGGCTGGAAGAAACATGCGGCCATCTTAATTACAATCGACGCTCACCGCAGCTATCAGCAACAGAGAGAAACCCTATCGTGACCCTTCGCAAGTATCAGAACCATACGCCGCTGCTGGGCAAAGGCGCTTTTGTCGACGGATCGGCGGTGGTAATCGGCGACGTTGAAATCGGCGAAGACAGCTCTGTCTGGCCGCTGACGGTGATCCGCGGTGACATGCACCGCATCCGCATCGGCGCGCGCACCAGTGTTCAGGATGGCTGCGTGCTGCACATTACCCATGCCGGCCCGTTCAATCCCGATGGTTTTCCGTTGCTGATCGGCGACGATGTGACCATCGCGCATAAAGTCATGCTGCACGGGTGCAACGTGGGCAGCCGGGTTCTGATCGGCATGGGCAGCATCGTCATGGACGGTGCGGTGGTCGGGGATGACGTGATCATCGGCGCTGGCAGCCTGGTGCCGCCGGGCAAACGCCTGGAAAGCGGTTTCCTGTATGTGGGCAGCCCGGTGAAACAGATCCGTCCGCTGACCGACAAGGAAAAAGCCTTTTTCACCTACAGCGCGGCCAATTACGTGAAGCTCAAGGATCTGCATCTGGCTGAAGGTTACGACCAGCTCTGACCCCGTCCCGTTATTGCTCAGGAATACTCATGCATTACCAAACCGTTTTATTCGACCTCGATGGCACGTTGACCGACCCGCGCGAGGGCATCACGCGTTCGATCCAGTTCGCCCTGAGCAAATTGGGCATCGATGAACCCGACCTGACCAGGCTGGAACACTTCATCGGCCCGCCGCTGTTGCAGGCGTTCATGCAGTTCTACGACTTCGATGAGCCCAAGGCCTGGGAAGCGGTGAATTTTTATCGCGAACGCTTCAAAGTTACCGGTCTGTACGAGAACCGCGTGTTTGACGGCGTCACCCCGCTGTTGGAAACATTGGGCGGGCAAGGGCGACAGTTGTACATCGCGACGTCCAAGCCATGGGTTTTCGCCCGGGAAATCGCCCGGCATTTTGACTTCGCCAAACACTTCAAAGTGGTTTATGGCAGTGAGCTGGATGGCACGCGTACAAATAAGGTCGAGTTGATTGCGCATCTGGTGGCTGAAGAAGGCCTGGATCCTGCCAGCACCCTGATGATCGGTGATCGTAAGCACGATCTGATCGGTGCGCGCAGTAATGGGTTGGACTCGGCGGCGGTGGGTTACGGGTTTGGCAGCCACGAGGAGTTGGCCGCTGAAGCACCGACCTATCACTTTGAAACGCTGGATGAGATGCATCGGGCGTTTTTGCGGCGTTAGTTAGATCGCCATCGCGGGCAAGCCCGCTCCCACATTGGATCTGCGGCATACAGCGATCCCTGTGGGAGCGGGCTTGCCCGCGATGAGGCCCGCTCAGCCAGCGAAAGCTCCAGATTCTGCCAAAGCCTTCAACGCCGCCTTACGCTCCACAACCGGCAATGCCCCCAATTTCTCGACCGCCGCATAAAACCTCACCCAATCCCCACCCTCTTTCTTGAACAGCGCGCTAAATGCCGGCACCCATTGGTCATACAACCCAAACGGCAACAGCCGGGCATTGTTCATTGGCGCGTTGATCCAGGCGTCATAGCGTTTGTCCCCGGCCCATTGGCTATCGCGTAACTGCCGGTATTCGCTACGCAGCCGCTCGAACTCGGCGGCCTTGCGCTGGCGCATTTGATCCGCCGGCAATGGCAGTGCGTAAAGCTTTTCAAGGCGGGTGCGAGTGTCCAGCACCAGTTGAGTAAATTGATCCAGTCGCTGTGCCTGTGCGCCGTTATCCGGCGCCAGGCTGCGGGAAGCACGCCATTGGCGTGTGCCTTCCTGTTCGACGAAGGTGGCGAAAGATTCGTTGAACTCAGTGTCGTCCTTTACATAAATACGTTGATGCGCCAGCTCATGGAAAATCAGCGTCGCCAGCCGTTCGTCGCCCCAACCCATCATCGAGCTGATGATCGGATCGTTGAACCAGCCAAGCGTCGAGTAAGCCTCGACGCCGCCAATCCATACGTCCATGCCTTGCAGGCGCTGCACGGCTGCCTCGCCGCGGGCGGCGCTCTGGCTGTAGTAACCGCGGTAGGCGACGCAACCCGCGATCGGGAAGCAATGGTTCTGCGACGTCAGGGAAAACTCCGGGGTGACGAAGACATTCCAGACTACGTACGGCCGGCCAATGTCGGCATACAGCCGATAGCTTTGATTGTCTGGCAGGTGCAGATGCTCGCTGGCGAATGTCCGGGCTTTCTGTGACTGGACCAGATGGGCGCGCAGTTTCTGATCGCGGGAGGGATCGGCAACCACCTCGGCCACCGGCTCACGAGCCTGCAGCAGTTGCAGCTGGCCACTGGCCAACTGACCGTAATAGCTGACGCTGGTGCAACCGTTGAGTAACAAAAGCAACACACCCGGAAACAAAACGCGGAAAACGCGATCAAGTAACCCAAGGCTTGGAAACGGCCTGATCAAAATAAAATCATCCCTGGAAAGTCTGCCGCAAGACTATCCCGCCTGACCGGAGCTGCGCTATGCACAAGTTGATGCTGACGGGGGGCCTGTTGATGCTGACGGGCTGTGCTGGATTTGGACTGCCTTTTCATGACCCGTCGCAAGCGTGGATCGACCTGGACTCTCAGCAGGAAGACACGAAGCTGCAGGCGTTGGAAGTCGACGACAAAGCCGCCACCGACAAACGTTATTTTCAGGTACCGCCGGGCAGTCATGAGCTGACGGTGCGTTATCAGTTCCCGGTCCAGCCGACCAATATCGGCCCGGATGCCGAGCCGCTGTGGCGTGACTGTCATTTAAACGTGAAATACAACGAATTCAACGCCGGTGAGCGCTATCAGCTGCAAGCGGGGAATATCGGCTTTCGGCCGTGGGCAAAACTCTATAACCAACAACGAAAGGTGATTGGCCAAGGCACACCGGCAGGCTGCCAACGCACCTGATCAGCGTTATGCTGAATGACCAACTCATTGGGACATTCATCATGCGCAAGTTGATGTTGTTGCTCGCTGCCAGTGTTGTTGCTGGCTGTCAGAGCCCCTTGCCGCCGGTTGATCCGCAGATGGCCTGGGTCGACTTTTCTGTGCCATTTCCCAACGATAAGTTGTTGATGGCCGAGCGACTAGACAACCAGCGATTGAACGACGGGCGTTTTTTCCAGGTCATGCCCGGCAGCCACGTGCTGCTAGTCCGTTTCGATTTTGAAGTGCCCGGTGGCGGCGGGGGCATGGGGGTTATGGACGGCCCATCGGAACGGCTGTGCTACCTGACCATCAAGTACGATCATTTCGAAGCCGGTCAGCGTTATTTGCTGGTCGGACAGTCGATTGCGTTTGTCCCAGGCGCCCGGTTGTACAACGCCAAACGCGAGATCGTCGCTGAAGACAGCGAGTCCTATTGCCTGTAAGGCGAATCAGCGGTCATTTTTCTGGTAGATGATTTTCTTGGTGCCGCCGTCGCACGAGCCTACGACCATGTTCTGATCGTGCACTTCGTCATTGGTGACGATTTCCAGGGTGTAGGACGAAACCCCTCGGGCCTGGATTTTGGCTTCGATCTCGGCCTTGAGTTCTTCACAGGGTTTGGATGCTGCGAGGGCCGATGTGGCCAGTGCGCAACAGATAACCGCCAAGGCAAAACGTTTCATGGTTGAAGCTCCTTTTAGACTGCACGCAGGGTAATACACTTTCGCTGCTGTCATTTATTCGACCACAATGTGGCGGGTCAGGTTTTGTCTGGACGCAAAAAAAGACCGCTGCCTGCTTAAGGCTGCGATCTTTTCCAGGCGACTGCAAAAGCTGTAATCAGCTGAGCAGCGTCGCCTCCAGACTGATTTTTGCATTCAACACTTTGGAAACCGGGCAGCCTTCTTTGGCCTTGTTGCTCAATTCCTCAAACTGCGCCTGAGTCGCTCCAGGGATTTTCGCCTTGAGGATCAACTTCACGGCCGTGATCGCAAAGCCACCGTCCACCTGATCCAGGGTAACTTCGGCATGAGTATCGATGCTGTCAGCCTTGAGTCCGGCATCGCCGAGAATCATTGAAAACGCCATGGAGAAGCACCCGGCATGAGCGGCGCCGATCAGCTCTTCCGGATTGGTACCTTTGCCGCCCTCAAAACGTGCTTTGAAACCGTAAGGCGCTTCTCTGAGTACGCCGGTTTCAGTGGAGATTGAGCCGATGCCGGTTTTCAGGTCACCTTCCCAATGAGCCGATGCTTTCTTCGTAATAGCCATATCTGCCTCCTCAAGATCCGGCGCGGAGCGCCTTCGTGGTTTTCGGTTACAGGGTTCTGAGGATAGTCGGTGGTGCAAAGTTCACCTGATCTCTTTAGTCCTACCGTTTTCGTAGGTTTTTTGGCTTGGCTATTGAAACTCGGGTATATGCCCTCATTGCATGAAGCACGCTTATGGATTCGGCAGGTTTTCGTTTGCAATAAAAAACCTGCGACCTCAATTGGAGAAGCAGGCTTATGAAACGATTGTCCGACATCAAGTTCTCGACCCTTGATCTGGTGCCTGTGCGCGAGAACGGCAGCGCAGCTCAGTCGCTGCGCAATTCCCTGGACTTGGCGCAGCACGTCGAAAAATTCGGCTTCAACCGCTTCTGGGTCGCCGAGCACCACAACATGGACGGCATCGCCAGTTCGGCGACTTCCGTGTTGCTTGGCTATCTGGCGGGCGGCACTTCGACTATTCGGGTCGGTTCGGGTGGCGTGATGCTGCCTAACCACGCGCCGCTGGTGATTGCCGAGCAGTTCGGCACCCTGGAAAGTCTGTACCCGGGGCGTATCGACCTGGGCTTGGGCCGTGCCCCCGGCTCCGATCAAATGACCGCCCGTGCGCTACGCCGTGAACGTTCCGGCAGTGCCGACGACTTTCCGGAAGACGTGGCCGAATTGATGCGCTACCTCGGCCCACGCACCCCGGACCAGCGAATCATCGCCATGCCAGGCACCGGCACCAACGTCCCGGTCTGGTTGCTAGGCTCCAGCCTGTTCAGTGCGCAACTGGCCGGCGAGCGTGGTTTGCCCTATGCCTTCGCCTCGCATTTCGCGCCGCGTTTCATGCATGAGGCGATTCGCGTTTACCGCAATCACTTCAAGCCTTCAGCGGTATTGGATAAGCCCTACGTGATGCTCGGTGTGCCTCTGGTGGCTGCGGATACTGACGAGCAGGCTGATTATCTGGCGACGTCGGTTTATCAGCGGATACTCGCGCTGATGCGTGGACAAAGTCTGGTTCAGCGTCCGCCGGTGAAAACCATGGACGGGTTGTGGCTGCCGCATGAGAGGGAAGCGGTCAGTGATTTTCTAGGATTGGCGATGGTCGGCAGTCCACAGAAAATCCGCGCCAAACTGGACGTTCTGGTCGAGCAGACTCAGGCCGATGAACTGATTTTTACCTGCGACCTGTACGAACATTCGGATCGTCTGCACTCCTACGAACTGCTGGCTCAGGTCATGAAGGGCTGACGCTTAAACAGCATCCACAAAAAAGCCGACACCATTGCGTCGGCTTTTTCATATTCGAGGGCGGTCAGGTCAGCCCTGCTTGTAGACGATTTGCCTGGAGCCTTTTTCACAGGTGCCAACGACTTTTCCGTTAGCAGCTGCGCCTTTATCGACGATTTCCAGTGTGTAATTGGAAATACCCTTGGCATCCAGTTTCGCTGCGATTTCGGCTTTCAGCTCGTCGCACGACTTGCCCTGGGCAAAGGCTGTTCCCGCAAGGCTCAACAAACCTACCGCCAAAATAAACTTCTTCATCGGTCGCATTCCCTGGTCGGATCAAAAGGGGCATCCACTCATCTGCTGGGTGCACACAGGTAGCGCTTTGCCTTTTCAGATGGCACTCGGCCAGCGCGCAATGTCAAAAGACTAGCTCAAACTCAGCTGCTGGCAATCCGGAATCCGACTTTGAGTGTCACCTGAAAATGTGCAGCCTTGCCGTCTTTGATGTGCCCGCGAGTTTCGGTCACTTCAAACCATTCCATGAGCTTGAGACTTTTGCTGGCTTCAGCCAGCGCGTTATTGATGGCGTCTTCAATGCTGCTGGTGGACGAGCCGACCAGTTCGACTTTTTTGTAGGTGTGATGGTCAGTCATGGTGTTCTCCTCAGGGTGTGAATTACAGCCTAGCAGTGATTTTTCGTCTTACTTGTGTCGATCAATCTGAAAGGGTTGTGCAGATTTACTGCACTTTCTCCAACCCCTGAAGTCCCAACCAACAGACGCAACTCAATCAATGCAGGAGAGCCACCATGGCCAACACTTCATTACGTAAAGCCTCATTGCAAAGCATGGAAGCCGAAATCGAGAGTCTGCTGAAATCGTTGGAAAACCTGAAAGACGACGCTTCGGACGAGTCGCGTAGAACTCTGAAGGCCTTAAAAGCCAATGCCGAAAGTGCGCTGAAACATTCGCGTCATCTGCTTAGCGATGCGTACGAAGACGTCAAAGTCAAAACCCGTGAAACCGGCATCGCCACTCGGGACTACGCCCAGGAACATCCTTGGACGACAGCCGGTGTTGCCGTGGGTGCGTTGGGCCTTCTCGCGGCCTATCTGTTGTGCAAACGCGGGGATTAATCCGCTGGGTGCAGTTCGTTCTTGAGCCACTGCGCCAGTTGCCAAGCCCGCCCGTCAGCGGCACGTTTGGGTAACCACAACGCCAGTTGCGCCGGGGTTTCACTGAAACCCCATGGCGCAACCAGGCGACCGGCCTTCACGTCTTCGGCCACCAGTGGCTCCGGTGCAATCGCCACCCCCAGACCGGCCACTGCGGCTTCCAGCAAGTAATACAAATGCTCAAACCCTTGACCGTACTTCAACGCCTTGGCGTCGAGGCCACTTTGCTGTGCCCAACTCGGCCACGCCTGGGGTCGTGACGTGGTGTGTAGCAATGGCTCCTTCAGCAGTGCTATCGCCGGTGCGCCTTGCAACTTTTCGTAGCCGGCGAATCGCGGACTCATGACCGGGCCGATCCGTTCGCTGGTCAATTCATAGACCTGCATGTCCGCAGGCCATGGCGGCTCTGCAAACACCAGCAACGCATCGAGCCCCGGCCGACGCGGATCGAGATCGCCCTCACCGGCTGACAGGTGCAGACGCAAGTCCGGCAGGTCCGCATTAAGCCGTCCCAGGCGTGGAATAAACCAGCGCGCGAGCAGACTTCCCGAGCAGCCGAGTACAAAGGGCGCATTGGCAGTGCTTTGCCTCAGCTCTGTACACACCGTGCGTAACCGTTCGAACGCTTCGCCGCTGGCATCGCGCAACCGAATGCCGGCATCTGTGAGTTTAAGGCCGCGACCGTCCTTGATGAAAAGGCTGACGCCGAGGTGTTCTTCGAGCACTTTAAGCTGCCGGCTGACCGCGCCATGGGTGACGTGCAGCTGTTCGGCAGCCTGACTGACGCTGTTCAGGCGGGCCGTCGCTTCAAAAGCACGAAGCGCATTCAGCGGAGGGAGGTCGTGGCTCATGGGATCTGTGAGTTTTCCTGACAGGTTGTGGCGATCTTATCGGTTTTCAGGTCGGGGCATCAGGGGTAGAGTGAAGCCCACTCTTTTTTCAAAAGCATCATCCCACCCATTCAACCGGAGCGACCCATGACTCAGACTAATCTGCGCAACGGCCCCGACGCCAACGGCCTGTTTGGCGCGTTCGGCGGCCGCTACGTCGCCGAAACCCTGATGCCGTTGATCCTCGACCTGGCTCGCGAATATGAAGCGGCCAAGGAAGATCCGACGTTCAAAGAAGAATTGGCCTACTTCCAGCGTGACTACGTCGGACGTCCAAGCCCGCTGTATTACGCCGAACGCCTGACCGAGTTTTGCGGCGGCGCGAAGATTTATCTCAAGCGCGAAGAGCTGAACCACACCGGCGCGCACAAGATCAACAACTGCATCGGCCAGATTTTGCTGGCGCGGCGCATGGGCAAGAAACGCATCATCGCCGAAACCGGCGCGGGCATGCACGGCGTGGCGACAGCCACTGTGGCGGCGCGCTTTGGTCTGGACTGCGTGATCTACATGGGCACCACCGACATCGAGCGTCAGCAAGCCAACGTGTTCCGCATGAAGCTGCTGGGTGCTGAAGTGATCCCTGTCGTGGCCGGCACCGGCACCCTGAAAGATGCGATGAACGAAGCGCTGCGTGACTGGGTGACCAACGTCGACAGCACCTTCTACCTGATCGGCACTGTGGCCGGTCCGCACCCTTATCCAGCGATGGTTCGCGACTTCCAGGCCGTGATCGGCAAGGAAACCCGCGATCAGTTGCAAGCCCAGGAAGGCCGCCTGCCGGACAGCCTGGTGGCGTGCATCGGCGGTGGCTCCAACGCCATGGGCCTGTTCCATCCGTTCCTTGACGACAAAAGCGTCGAGATCATCGGCGTTGAAGCGGCCGGCTACGGCATCGAAACCGGCAAGCACGCGGCCAGTCTGAATGGCGGCGTACCGGGCGTGTTGCACGGCAATCGTACCTTCCTGTTGCAAGACGACGATGGTCAGATCATTGACGCCCACTCGATTTCGGCCGGCCTCGACTATCCGGGTATCGGCCCGGAACATGCCTGGTTGCATGACATCGGCCGCGTTCAGTACACCTCGGTGACTGACGACGAAGCCCTCGACGCGTTCCACAAATGCTGCCGCCTGGAAGGGATTATTCCTGCACTGGAAAGTGCCCACGCTCTGGCCGAAGTGTTTAAACGCGCCCCGACCCTGCCGAAAGATCACTTGATGGTGGTCAACCTGTCCGGCCGTGGCGACAAAGACATGCAAACCGTGATGCACCACATGGAACAATCTAAGCAGGAGAAACACTGATGAGCCGCCTGCAAACGCGCTTTGCCGAACTCAAGGAACAGAATCGCGCCGCCCTGGTGACCTTCGTCACCGCTGGCGACCCGAGTTATGACACTTCCCTGGCGATCCTTAAAGGCCTGCCCGCGGCTGGCGCCGACGTGATCGAATTGGGCATGCCCTTCACCGATCCGATGGCCGATGGTCCGGCGATCCAACTCGCTAACATTCGCGCCTTGGGTGCCAAACAGAACCTGGCGAAAACCCTGCAAATGGTTCGCGAGTTCCGTGAAGGCAATAGCGAAACTCCGTTGGTGCTGATGGGTTATTTCAACCCGATCCACATGTACGGCGTGCCGCGCTTCATCGCCGATGCCAAAGAAGCCGGCGTTGATGGTTTGATCGTGGTCGACTTGCCGCCGGAACATAACGGCGAGTTGTGCGATCCGGCTCAGGCTGCGGGCCTGGATTTCATCCGCCTGACCACCCCGACCACCGATGACGTGCGTCTTCCGACTGTCCTGAACGGCAGCTCCGGTTTTGTTTACTACGTGTCGGTTGCCGGTGTGACCGGCGCAGGTGCAGCGACTCTGGAACACGTTGAAGAGGCGGTTGCCCGTCTGCGTCGCCACACTGATTTGCCGATCAGCATCGGTTTCGGCATTCGTACCCCGGAGCAGGCCGCTTCCATTGCTCGTCTGGCTGATGGTGTAGTTGTGGGGTCGGCGTTGATCGATCACATCGCCAACGCTTCGACGCCGGATCAGGCGATTGATGGTGTGCTTAGCCTTTGCGCGGCGCTGGCAGAAGGTGTGCGCCAAGCGCGAGTCAGCTGAAGTTCAAGTTCCTGAGACAGAGGAATTAGAGCCTCGCGGCACAGACTAAACAGCAAAACCGAGGGCTTCAGAACTGTGTTCTGAAGCCCTTTTTTACGGCAGTTCCAACCCGCCTGCTGCTTTGTGCAGTTTTCTCAGATGTTCGCCAACCTGTTTCAGGTTGGCTTCATTGGCTTCCATTTCGGCGGCACGGGCGGGTTCGAGCAATGCTCGCACTTCCTTGTCCAGATCCCCCGTCAACACCAGGAGCTGCTTTTGGCGCAGGCTGCTCTCCGACTCCAGGCGTTGCCATTCACTGGGTTGGGGCAATCCATAACCGCTACTGCCCAACAGTTCAGCCGGACGGCTGAGATAGCCGCTATTGGCGAGTATCTGTTTCAAGGTCGCATTAGCCTTGTCCATGCCGCCGTTTTCCAGGTTCCGAGCGCCGAGGTAGCGCTGTTTTACTTCGTCTTGGGCCAGCAGCATTTGTTGGCGGAAGGCTGCCTGCTCCAACAGCATCAATGCGGCACTGGCGCGCAGGTCTGCTTGTTCGAACCATTGCCGGCGCTCTACCGCTTTCAATGCCAACCAGTCTTCGACTTTGTCCTGCTTGATCGGCAAGCGCTTTTTCAGCACGTCGAACATGGCTTGATAGCGATCGCGGAAGGAATCGAAGCGATAGCCCAGTCGGAGTGCTTCGCGTCGGTCGTCAAGCACGCTGGTATCTGCCAGTCCACGCCCTTTGAGCACTTCCAGAAGGCCGTTCGGCATGATGTTATCCAGCCCGACCAGTTGTGCATTGTTGGTGGCGCTGCGGAGCAGTTTAAGGTCTTCTACCGCACAGTTGTTCGACAGGAAAAAGTAGTTGCCGTCATAACTCCAGTGCATCTCGGCGGCATGTTCCACGACATTTTCGATCTCGCTGCGCGACAGGTTCAGAGGCACCGAGGCCACGCTGCGCAGTTCGGTCTTGGTGTATTCATCGATGACCTGTGCGAGCGGCAGGACAAACAGACGCGACGGGTATTTACCGACAAGTCCGTCCCAACTCGAAAGCTGCACGTCCCCAACGAAGGCGCGGTAGGACAAGACCAGATGCTGGTCAAGATCGAGACGGCAGTCTGGGCCGCGTGGTCGCCCTGGCGCACAGATCACCAACCGCAACATGCTGTGGCCCCAGCGGCTGACCCAGTTCTGATTGGCTTCGGCCAGCAGATAGTCGACGGCATAGACTCGTTCCGGATCGACATGCCCAAGGGGTTGCTTGGCGAAATCATTGCCGGCGTTGAGAAAGGCGACGGTTTTGGCGCAGGTGTTTTTGGTCGCCGGTGCCCAGCCAAAGTGCTCCTGGTAGTAGCGATACAGCGCCGGGCGACGACAAGCGTAACTCGGGTCGAGGAGGAAATACTCCATATTGACCGCGACGAACTCTTTCGGGCTGCTCGTTTCGTAAATGTCCGGACTGCGGGCGATCTGTCGGTTGTGCTGCTCACGCTCGCCGCGGCGGCCTACGTATTGTTGCCAACCTGCAAGGTCGAGCAGGCGTGGATCGTCGCTGAGGGTAAAGCGTCGATCGGTCTGGCCACGACACTGATCTGCAATACCCACAAGTCCTGAACTGCTGTTGCGCCGGGTACAGTGTTGAATCAGTTTGCGTTCCGCGTCTGGCCACAGGCGCGAGCGATCGTAGATGTGGGTGAGTTCGTGCAGTACGGTGGCAAGCATTTCACGGCGGACAGTGCCATGGGGGCGGGTGGTCTTCTTGCTCGCCGCGCTGCCGTCGGTGAGGCTGGCCAGCAGTTTAAGGTTCAAGTCGAGTTCGGATACCAACGACGCTTGGCCGTAAGCATTGCTCGGCATGTCATCGGTCCAGCCGACGTCGATACGCCGGTCCAGTTGCTCGATGAACCGCGGCGGTAGCGCCTGCATGGCTTCATCGAGCAGTGCCTGACTGGCTTGCTGTTGTGCCGGGCTAAGACCTTGCGTTTTGAGCTGTAATTGCAGGCTTGCGTGGGCTGTGCTGCCGAACAGCATCATGACCCCTGCCATAAGCCACGCGGCTGACGGCTTCACAGTGCGAGGATGGCTTCGGCGAGTGCCTGATCACTGGCATCCCGGGCTTCCGGCACGCGAACGCGCAGAGTATTGAAAGCCGCTTCGAGGTGAGCGCCGCGGATATCGCCGTCGCTGGCCACGAAACTCGCTGCATCGTCCTGGGCTTCGCGAATGATCTTCAAGTCCCGAATAGAGGTGGTGGTATCAGAGGTGAAATCAAGCGTGCGCTGAGTGGCACGAATGAGCATGTTACTGGTGGCAACCAGGGTATGGGCCTGGGCCACGTCGGCCAACAACAGCAGGCCAAGGGTGCCAGCAATCAGCGGGTTACGCATGGAACAACTCCGGAGAAACAAGGATAACTATTGGACGAGAATTGCTTGTGCCAGTTCAAGGTCGCTTGCAGGAAGTTTTGGCTGGGTATGGCGCAGATATATCAGGGCGGACTCCAGTTGCGCTCCTCGCAATTGGCCATCGCTGGCGATGAATGCCGCTGCATCATCGTGAGCGGCAAGCAGCAGTTTACGGTCGAAGGGCGCGGAGGTCACCAGACGGGTGCCATAACCACTGGCCACAGTGCCTTGAGTAGAAAAATTAAAGGCATCGAAGGCGTGGGCCGAGCCTGACCAGCAGGCCACAAGAATGACCGGAATGATCAACAGCTTTGGATGAAAATGCATGAGACTCGACAGCTGAAAGCGTGTCGCAAGGCTAGCGTAAGGTCCGGTCTAGAGCCAGCGCCGAAACATGGGGACACGTTGGGCGTGTCCCACGTCAGGGCTCGCTTAGAGGATCAGGATGGCTTGTGCCAGCTGCGCATCTGTTGCATTTAGTTGCGGAGCCTGGTGGCGGATGTGATCGAGGGCGCTTTCGAGTTTTACCCCGCGGATGGCACCTTCGCTGGCAACGAAGCTGGCGGCATCATCACGAGCAGCCAAGACAATCTTGTCGTCCTTAAACGAAGAAGTGACGTTGGAAGAAGCATCTGACGTGGCTTTGAATGCTTTGACGACAGCATCAGTGGTGACGACAAAACTGGTGGCGTGGGAATTAGCAGCCACGGCAAGCAGGGCTGCAGCGCTGAGCAGGCGAAGACGGGACATGGTGAAACTCCTTTGGAAGAACCGATTGAGAGGTGACGAGGTATCTGAGGGATCAGTCCCGCCACGTTCCGGATTGATTTTAGGCCTGCTTTTATCTGTTCGCACGGTTCTGTCTGTTCAGGCAGAAAACAGCGGTAAAACGGTTTATCCCGTTCGTTGAGGCGATCTGCATGGCGGATCTCCAAATCTTAAAGCTGAGGTAAACGCTACCGCAAGTAATTGTACTTGTGCAGATACTTAAATAACAAACTGTACCGGTCTTATGTAAGGAATGTTTGTTTTCGGTTGGATAGGCACGAAAACGACAAAGCCCGTCGTGGTTTCCCACGACGGGCTTTGTTTTTTCAATCTGGATTGCTGGCAGTGGACCCGATGGGTCAGGGCCAGCGACGCTAACTCAGCGCCAGAACGGCTTGCTCAACTCTTCGTAACGCTGTGCTTCGCTAATCCCTGCGTCGGCCAGCAGACGCGAATCCAAGCGAGCCAATTGATGGCGGCTGGAGATGCGGCGCTGCCACAGCATCAGGTTGGCGATAACGCGCAGAGGCATGGAAGCCTGGGTTTTTGCAGTAGTGTCTTCGAAAAACAGGTCGGAACTGAGTGTACGTTCCATGATTGACATCCTTCCGCTTGTGGCGGGATTAGGTAGTGGTTTGACTGGTGCCCATGATCCTCTCGTCTGGCTAGTCTCTGTAGATACAGTTCACCTGTATTGTGAGGGACCAGTTAACTGTTAATAGGGGGTGTACTGGTCTAAATTGAGGCAACTGTACCTATATGCACCTATATGGTGCGTTTTTATGCAATTGGCCGAAAGAAGCGGGCTGTTTCGGTAGGGAATGACCGGTACAGCAGTACAGTTTTAAACAGTTTTCTGCCTGACAGCAGCAGGCTGACGAAACTGTGTTTGCGTCAGCTGCCATCTGTACCAATTACACCTTGAGCATGCGCCCCGTTTCTTCCAGATTTATGTGCCAGCTCAGCGCATCACGCAGGATATGCGGCGTGTGACCACCGATTGCGCAAGCCGCGGTGAAGTAGTCGTCCAGGGCCTGGCGATAGTCTGGGTGCACACAGTTGTCGATGACGACCCGCGCCCGTTCCCGAGGCGCCAGCCCGCGCAAATCCGCCAGGCCAATCTCGGTGACGAGGATGTCGACGTCGTGCTCTGTGTGGTCGACGTGGCTGACCATCGGCACGACGCTGGAGATTGCGCCGCCCTTGGCGATTGATTTGGTGACGAAGACGGATAAATGCGCGTTGCGCGCAAAGTCGCCCGAGCCGCCAATGCCGTTCATCATCCGCGTGCCGCAGACGTGGGTGGAGTTGACGTTGCCATAGAGGTCAAACTCCAGCGCCGTGTTGATGCCGATAATGCCAAGTCGACGCACCACTTCAGGGTGGTTGGAGATTTCCTGGGGGCGCAGCACCAATTTGTCCTTGTAGCGCTCCAGGTTGCCAAACACATCGGCGTTGCGACGGCTCGACAGCGTGATCGAACTGCCCGACGCAAAGCTCAGCTTGCCGGCGTCGATCAGGTCGAAAGTCGAATCCTGCAGCACCTCGGAGTACATGGTCAGGTCTTCAAATGGCGAATCAATCAGGCCACACATCACGGAGTTGGCAATGGTACCGATACCGGCCTGCAGTGGGCCGAGCTTGTTGGTCATACGCCCGGCCGCCACTTCCTGCTTGAAGAAGTTGATCAGGTGGTCGGCAATCGCCTGGGTTTCAGCGTCCGGTGGCAATACGGTGGACGGCGAATCCGACTGATTGGTGATCACGATCGCGACGATCTTCTCCGGCGGGATCGGGATGGCGGTGCTGCCAATGCGGTCATCGACTTTCACCAGTGGAATCGGCGTACGTGTCGGACGGTATGTCGGGATATAAATATCGTGCAGGCCTTCGAGGTTCGGGTTATGCGCCATGTTGATCTCGACGATCACGTGTTTGGCGAAAATCGCGAAGCTGGCCGAGTTGCCAACTGACGTGGTCGGCACAATATGGCCGTGCTCGGTGATCGCCACCGCTTCAATCACCGCAAGGTCCGGCAACTTGAGTTGTTGATTGCGCAATTGCTCCACGGTTTCCGAGAGGTGCTGGTCGATGAACATCACCTCGCCCGCATTAATAGCCTTGCGCAGGGTGCTGTCCACCTGGAATGGCATGCGTCGTGACAGTACGCCGGCTTCGGTGAGTTGTTTGTCGAGGTCGTTGCCCAGGCTGGCGCCGGTCATCAGGGTGATTTTGAGCGGCGAGACCTTCGCGCGCTCGGCCAGTGCCTGGGGGACGGCTTTGGCTTCGCCAGCGCGGGTGAAGCCGCTCATGCCGACGGTCATGCCGTCCTCTATCAGAGCGGCGGCGTCGACGGCGCTCATCACTTTATCCAACAAGGATGGCAGGCGAATACGGTCTCGGTACATGGGTTGTTATCTCGGGCAACGGGTAGCAGGGCGTGCAGTCTAGTGAATTACGTAGACTTCTGTCCCGCTACCAAGGTCGCAAATGAGGTGTCTATTCCGGGCCTTTAGAGCAAAACACCATTACCGGATCGGTAACAAAAGCGTAGTTTTGTCTGACGTTTTGCGCAAACAAAAACGCCCCGACGAGTCGGGGCGTTCTGTGTGCCGCTGAAGGTTACTCGACAGCTTTGACCATGTCTTCGATGACTTTCTTGGCGTCGCCGAACACCATCATGGTCTTGTCCAGGTAGAACAGTTCGTTGTCCAGACCGGCATAGCCGCTGGCCATCGAACGCTTGTTGACGATGATGGTTTTAGCCTTGAACGCTTCCAGAATCGGCATGCCGGCAATCGGCGATTTCGGGTCGTTCTTCGCGGCCGGATTGACCACGTCGTTGGCGCCCAATACCAGCACCACGTCGGCCTGGCCGAACTCGGAGTTGATGTCTTCCATCTCGAACACCTGGTCGTAAGGCACTTCGGCCTCGGCGAGCAAAACGTTCATGTGGCCAGGCATCCGACCGGCAACCGGGTGGATCGCGTACTTCACGGTCACGCCGCGATGGGTCAGCTTCTCGGTCAGTTCCTTCAGCGCGTGCTGCGCCCGTGCAACCGCCAGGCCGTAGCCCGGAACGATGATCACGGTGTCGGCGTTGGTCAGCAGGAATGTCGCGTCGTCAGCCGAACCGGATTTGACCGGGCGGGCTTCTTTCGAGCCAGCAGGGCCGGCCGCATCTGCGGTATTGCCGAATCCGCCGAGCAGCACGTTGAAGAACGAACGGTTCATCGCCTTGCACATGATGTACGAAAGGATCGCACCGGACGAACCCACCAGGGAGCCCGCAATGATCAGCATCGAGTTGTTCAGCGAGAAGCCGATACCGGCCGCTGCCCAGCCGGAGTAGCTGTTGAGCATCGACACGACTACCGGCATGTCCGCGCCGCCAATCGGGATGATGATTAGTACACCCAGAACGAAGGCCAGTGCCAGCATCAGCGCGAAGGCGCTGAGATTGCCGATCAGCATGAAGCTCACGCCGAGTGCCAGTGTCGCCAGGCCCAGCAGCAGGTTCAGCTTATGCTGGCCGGCGAACTGTACGGGTGCGCCCTGGAACAGGCGGAACTTGTACTTGCCGGAGAGCTTGCCGAAAGCGATAACCGAACCGGAAAAGGTGATTGCACCGATCGCCGCACCGAGGAACAGTTCCAGACGGTTACCAGCCGGGATCGCGTCACCGAGTTGCTGGACGATGCCCAGGGATTGCGGCTCGACCACCGCTGCAATGGCGATGAATACCGCCGCCAGACCGATCATGCTGTGCATGAAAGCGACCAGCTCCGGCATTTTGGTCATTTCAACGCGTTTGGCCATGATCGAACCGACAGTGCCGCCGATCAGCAGGCCGACGATCACGTAGACGATACCGTCATGGGCCAGTTCGGCACCGAGCTTGTAGATCAGGCCGACCGTGGTCAGAATCGCCAGGCCCATGCCGAGCATGCCGAACAGGTTGCCGCGACGCGACGTGGTGGGGTGCGAAAGGCCCTTTAGCGCCTGGATGAAGCAGACCGAGGCGATCAAATACAGGGACGTAACCAGGTTCATGCTCATGCTTGCTGTACCTCAGCCTTGACTGCTTCGGTCTTGGCGGCCGGAGCTTTTGAGGGCGCTTTTGCTGGAGCTGCTTTCTTCTTGAACATTTCCAGCATGCGCCGGGTCACCAGGAAGCCACCAAATACGTTCACCGCGGCCAGGGCCACGGCCAGGGTGCCCATGGTCTTGCCCAGCGGGGTCACGGTGAGGGCGGCGGCGAGCATGGCGCCGACGATCACGATGGCCGAGATGGCGTTAGTGACAGCCATCAGCGGTGTGTGCAGTGCAGGTGTCACGTTCCAGACCACGTGATAGCCGACATAGATGGCCAGTACGAAGATGATCAGGTTGTAGATACCGTGAGAGATCAGCATGTCTTCCATTGTTTTTATCCTCAGCCGTTCTTGCGCACGATCTGGCCATCGCGGCACATCAGGCACGCGGCGACGATATCGTCTTCAAGGTTGATCACCAGTTGTCCTTCTTTATCGAACAACAGTTTCATGAAGTCCAGCAGGTTACGTGCGTACAGGGCCGAAGCATCTGCCGCCACCGCGCCGGCCAGGTTGGTCGGGCCGCAAATGGTCACGCCATTTTCGACCACCACCTGATCCGCCACGGTCAGCGGGCAGTTGCCGCCCTGAGCCGCGGCAAGGTCGATGACTACTGAGCCCGGCTTCATCTGCGCCACGGTTTCCGCTCTCAACAGCGTCGGTGCCTTGCGGCCCGGGATCAGTGCAGTGGTGATGACGATGTCAGCCTGCTTGGCGCGTTCGTGTACAGCCAAGGCCTGGCGTTGCATCCAGCTGGCAGGCATTGGGCGCGCGTAACCGCCGACACCGACGGCGCATTCGCGCTCTTCATCGGTCTCGTAAGGAACGTCGACGAATTTCGCCCCCAGAGATTCGATTTGTTCTTTCACCGCAGGACGTACGTCCGAGGCCTCGATCACTGCGCCCAGACGCTTGGCGGTTGCAATGGCCTGCAAACCTGCCACGCCGGCGCCCAGAATCAGCACGCGCGCTGCTTTCACAGTGCCCGCAGCGGTCATCAGCATCGGCATGAAGCGTGGGTAGTGATGAGCGGCCAACAACACGGCTTTATAGCCGGCGATGTTCGCCTGGGAAGACAGCACGTCCAGGCTCTGCGCGCGGGAGGTGCGTGGCGCGGCCTCCAGCGCGAAGGCGGTAATGCCGCATTCGGCCAGCTTGGCGATGGTTTCATTGCTGAACGGATTGAGCATGCCCACCACAACGGTGCCGCTTTTAATCAGCGTCAGTTCGCTGTCGCTGGGAGCGACCACCTTGAGAATCAGCTCGGCACCGAACGCATCGTTGGCGCTGCCAATCGTTGCGCCGGCCGCTTCATAAGCACTGTCGACAACACTGGCATTAATGCCGGCGCCGCTTTGCACAGTGACCTTATGACCCTGGCCGATCAGCTTCTTGATGGTTTCCGGGGTTGCAGCAACCCGTGTTTCACCCGTTTGGGTTTCGAGAGGAACACCAATGTGCACGTCAAATCTCCTGCGTGATCTTATTGAGTAAACCCAGGCACTTCGGATGGTGCGGCTGGGGCGGCCGATCAGCACGATCCCGCCGAATCAGGGCGGGGCGCGGCATTTTGCAGGCGAACTTTGTGCCCTTCAAGGGATTATGACGGGTGACGGAAAATTAACTACAAGTCACCCCGTGACCGAATGTCGCAACTGCCGGGCTCAATCCCTTGCAGGCTGTGACTTGTACGGGGTTTTGTTGAATATTGGCAAATTACATATCTTTACGGTGAATGAGGCGTCATTGGCAGCCGATAGCGGCGCAAAGCCACGTCATCAGCCGCTTGTGGGACGTTTGTGCTGCTTGTCCGTACAGTCTGTGTATATGCGACATATAGTTATATCTGTAGGGCTTTCATTTTGCTGACTACGGGGTCAGCTAATTGGCTGAAGCCTTTATCCCTCTAGGTTGTAGCTGTGCGCCTGATTGAGCAGCCAGTCGCGAAATGCCTTTAAAGACGCCGATTCCACTTTTCGCTCGGGAATCATCAGGTAATAAGCCTTGATGCTCGATAATGCCTGTGGGTTGGCAATCATCAGGCGCTTCTCCGCCAATTCACGCTGAATCAGGAACGGTGGAATCAGCGCGATGCCCATGTCGTGCATGGCCGCTTGGGCAAGCATAGAGAATAGCTCGTAGCGCGGTCCTGTCATGTCCCTGGGGATATTGAGGTTCTGCGAGTTAAACCACTGACGCCATGCATAGGGGCGGGTGGTCTGTTGCAGCAGAGGGAGTTCGGCGATCTCAACGGGTGACAGATTTGTCTTGTTGCCCAGTAGGGCGGGGCTGCACACAGGCATCGGATTTTCGCCCATCAACCTGTGGGATTCTGTACCTGACCAGTCGGCGTCACCGAAGTAGATCGCTGCATCGAAGTCGGTGTCGGCAAACAGAAAGGGCCGAGTACGGTTCGTAAGGTTGACCGTCACTTCCGGGTGTTTTTGTTGAAAGTCTTTGAGTCGCGGCAGCAGCCACTGGGTGCCAAAGGTTGGAACCACTGCCAGTTCGATCACGTTGGCGCCCTGTTGCCCCATCACTGACAGCGTGTCCCGCTCTACCGCATCAAGTTGTGTTGCTACGCGGCGGCTGTAGGAAAGGCCGGCTTCCGTCAGCTTCACTCCACGCCGCGAGCGTCGGAAAAGCTCAACGCTGAGGAACTCCTCCAGGCTGGCGATCTGTCGGCAAATGGCGCCTTGAGTCAGCGAAAGCTCGAGGGCGGCTTTTGTAAAGCTTTCGTGGCGTGCGGCCGCTTCAAAGCTGATCAGGGCTGTAGTGCTGGGGATTTTCCTGCGCATGTACGTCAATCTCACTAATGCATCGCATAAAAGCTCTTTTACGATGTTTCGGAGTGAGAAATTAGCACAACAGTATGCAAAATCCTCGTTTGCCGTAAAGTCGAACCCGGCCTAGGATCAGTCCACGTAATTTGACCCTGATACGAGAGGACACACTCATGGGCGGTAAAGCGAGCTTCAACTGGATCGATCCTCTGCTGCTGGATCAACAGCTCACTGAAGAAGAACGCATGATTCGTGACACTGCCGAGCAATTCGCTCAGCAGACGCTCGCACCGCGCGTTCTCGAAGCTTTCCGCCATGAGAAGACTGATCCAGCGATCTTCCGTGAAATGGGTGAAGTTGGTCTGTTGGGCGCAACTATCCCAGAGCAATATGGTGGCAGTGGCCTGAACTATGTGAGCTACGGCCTGATTGCTCGTGAAGTGGAGCGTGTCGACTCCGGCTACCGCTCGATGATGAGCGTGCAGTCCTCGCTGGTGATGGTGCCGATCAATGAGTTCGGCACTGAAGCCCAGAAGCAGAAGTACCTGCCAAAACTGGCCACCGGTGAGTGGATTGGCTGCTTCGGTCTGACAGAGCCTAACCATGGTTCCGACCCGGGCGCGATGATTACTCGTGCGCGCAAAGTGGAAGGCGGCTACAGCCTGACCGGCAACAAAATGTGGATCACCAACAGCCCGATTGCTGATGTGTTCGTGGTCTGGGCTAAAGATGACGCTGGCGACATCCGTGGTTTTGTTTTGGAGAAGGGCTGGAAAGGCCTGAGCACTCCGGCAATTCATGGCAAGGTTGGTTTGCGTGCATCCATCACCGGCGAAATCGTCATGGACAACGTGTTTGTCCCTGAAGAGAACATCTTCCCGGACGTCCGTGGTTTGAAAGGTCCTTTTACCTGCCTTAACTCCGCGCGTTATGGCATTTCCTGGGGGGCGCTGGGTGCTGCCGAGTTCTGCTGGCACACCGCTCGCCAATACACCCTGGATCGTCAGCAGTTCGGTCGTCCATTGGCTGCCACTCAACTGATCCAGAAGAAGCTCGCCGACATGCAGACGGAAATCACCATGGCGCTGCAAGGCTGCCTGCGTCTGGGGCGTATGAAAGACGAAGGCACTGCGGCGGTGGAGATCACTTCGATGATGAAGCGCAACTCTTGCGGCAAGTCCCTGGACATCGCTCGCATGGCGCGCGACATGCTAGGTGGCAACGGCATCTCCGATGAGTTCGGTGTCGCTCGCCATCTGGTCAACCTGGAAGTGGTGAATACCTACGAAGGTACGCATGACGTTCACGCGCTGATTCTCGGTCGCGCGCAGACAGGCATCCAGGCGTTCTATTAATAGGAGAACGGCCATGGGCGCGCTTTCGCATCTGCGGGTACTGGATTTATCGCGGGTACTGGCCGGGCCTTGGGCCGGGCAGATCTTGGCGGACCTTGGCGCCGAAGTGATCAAGGTCGAGCGCCCGGGTAATGGTGATGACACGCGCGCTTGGGGGCCTCCTTTCCTGAAAGACGCCTATGGTGAGAACACCAGCGAGGCCGCCTATTACCTGTCGGCCAATCGCAACAAACAATCGGTCACCATCGACTTCACGCGTGCGGAAGGTCAGAAGTTGGTGCGGGAGTTGGCGGCAAAGTCGGACATCCTGATCGAAAACTTCAAGGTCGGCGGGCTGGCAGCTTATGGGCTGGACTATGAGTCGCTCAAGGCGATCAATCCGAATTTGATTTATTGCTCGATTACCGGGTTTGGTCAGACCGGTCCCTACGCCAAGCGTGCGGGTTATGACTTCATGATCCAGGGCTTGGGCGGTCTGATGAGCCTGACAGGTAGGCCGGAGGGTGATGAGGGTGGCGGACCGGTAAAGGTTGGTGTGGCGCTGACAGATATTTTGACCGGGCTCTACTCGACGGTGGCGATACTGGCCGCGCTTGCGCATCGGGATCACGATGGTGGCGGGCAGCATATCGATATGGCATTGCTGGATGTTCAGGTCGCGTGCCTGGCCAACCAGGCGATGAACTACCTGACGACAGGCAATGCACCGAAACGCTTGGGTAACGCCCATCCGAACATCGTACCTTATCAGGACTTTCCTACGGCGGATGGCGACTTCATTCTCACCGTGGGTAACGATGGTCAATTCCGCAAGTTCGCCGAAGTGGCGGGGCGGTCGCAGTGGGCAGACGATCCGCGCTTCGCGACCAATAAGCTGCGAGTGGCGAATCGGGCGGTATTGATTCCGCTGATCCGTCAGGCGACGGTGTTCAAGACCACTGCGGAATGGGTCTTGCAGCTGGAGCAGGCTGGTGTGCCATGTGGTCCGATCAATGATCTGGCGCAGATGTTTGCTGATCCGCAGGTCAAGGCGCGTGGGTTGGCGATTGAAATGCCCCATGCGTTGGCAGGGGTGGTGCCGCAGGTGGCGAGCCCTATTCGTCTGTCCAAGACCCCGGTGGAGTACCGCAATGCTCCTCCTTTATTGGGCGAGCATACGCAGGAGGTTCTGCAGCGTGTGCTGGGTCTGGGGGCTGGTGCGGTGGCAGCTTTCAAAGAGGCTGGGGTGCTCTGAGGGTTCTCTCTATATAGAGGGAAGCTATATTGCTCCTCTATATAGAGACAAATCGGGTGGTTTTCAGCCTTCTGGCAAGTTATTGATAGATAAGCAAAATCAATGCTTGACGGCAGATTCTGGATGTCTATAATTCGCCCCACTTCCGGCGCAGTCGAAACGGAAAACTCCTTGGTAAACAAAGAGTTATGCAGTTTTCGGCAGCAAGCGGCTTCAGTTTATCGAAGCCCGAAAGGAGTTGAAAAAGAGGTGTTGACAGCAGCGTGTAACGCTGTAGAATTCGCCTCCCGCTGACGAGAGATCGAAAGCGCAAGTGGTTGAAGTTACAAAGGAAACTTTGAAAGCTTCTGAAAATAACCGCTTGACAGCAACAGAGGCTGCTGTAGAATGCGCGCCTCGGTTGAGACGAAAGATCTTAACCAACCGCTCTTTAACAACTGAATCAAGCAATTCGTGTGGGTGCTTGTGGAGTCAGACTGATAGTCAACAAGATTATCAGCATCACAAGTTACTCCGCGAGAAATCAAAGATGTAACCAACGATTGCTGAGCCAAGTTTAGGGTTTCTTAAAAACCCAAAGATGTTTGAACTGAAGAGTTTGATCATGGCTCAGATTGAACGCTGGCGGCAGGCCTAACACATGCAAGTCGAGCGGTAGAGAGAAGCTTGCTTCTCTTGAGAGCGGCGGACGGGTGAGTAATGCCTAGGAATCTGCCTGGTAGTGGGGGATAACGTTCGGAAACGAACGCTAATACCGCATACGTCCTACGGGAGAAAGCAGGGGACCTTCGGGCCTTGCGCTATCAGATGAGCCTAGGTCGGATTAGCTAGTTGGTGAGGTAATGGCTCACCAAGGCGACGATCCGTAACTGGTCTGAGAGGATGATCAGTCACACTGGAACTGAGACACGGTCCAGACTCCTACGGGAGGCAGCAGTGGGGAATATTGGACAATGGGCGAAAGCCTGATCCAGCCATGCCGCGTGTGTGAAGAAGGTCTTCGGATTGTAAAGCACTTTAAGTTGGGAGGAAGGGCAGTAACCTAATACGTTGCTGTCTTGACGTTACCGACAGAATAAGCACCGGCTAACTCTGTGCCAGCAGCCGCGGTAATACAGAGGGTGCAAGCGTTAATCGGAATTACTGGGCGTAAAGCGCGCGTAGGTGGTTCGTTAAGTTGGATGTGAAAGCCCCGGGCTCAACCTGGGAACTGCATTCAAAACTGACGAGCTAGAGTATGGTAGAGGGTGGTGGAATTTCCTGTGTAGCGGTGAAATGCGTAGATATAGGAAGGAACACCAGTGGCGAAGGCGACCACCTGGACTGATACTGACACTGAGGTGCGAAAGCGTGGGGAGCAAACAGGATTAGATACCCTGGTAGTCCACGCCGTAAACGATGTCAACTAGCCGTTGGGAGCCTTGAGCTCTTAGTGGCGCAGCTAACGCATTAAGTTGACCGCCTGGGGAGTACGGCCGCAAGGTTAAAACTCAAATGAATTGACGGGGGCCCGCACAAGCGGTGGAGCATGTGGTTTAATTCGAAGCAACGCGAAGAACCTTACCAGGCCTTGACATCCAATGAACTTTCCAGAGATGGATTGGTGCCTTCGGGAACATTGAGACAGGTGCTGCATGGCTGTCGTCAGCTCGTGTCGTGAGATGTTGGGTTAAGTCCCGTAACGAGCGCAACCCTTGTCCTTAGTTACCAGCACGTAATGGTGGGCACTCTAAGGAGACTGCCGGTGACAAACCGGAGGAAGGTGGGGATGACGTCAAGTCATCATGGCCCTTACGGCCTGGGCTACACACGTGCTACAATGGTCGGTACAGAGGGTTGCCAAGCCGCGAGGTGGAGCTAATCCCAGAAAACCGATCGTAGTCCGGATCGCAGTCTGCAACTCGACTGCGTGAAGTCGGAATCGCTAGTAATCGCGAATCAGAATGTCGCGGTGAATACGTTCCCGGGCCTTGTACACACCGCCCGTCACACCATGGGAGTGGGTTGCACCAGAAGTAGCTAGTCTAACCTTCGGGAGGACGGTTACCACGGTGTGATTCATGACTGGGGTGAAGTCGTAACAAGGTAGCCGTAGGGGAACCTGCGGCTGGATCACCTCCTTAATCGACGACATCAGCTGCTCCATAAGTTCCCACACGAATTGCTTGATTCATTGAAGAAGACGAAAGAAGCAGCCCGAAATTGGGTCTGTAGCTCAGTTGGTTAGAGCGCACCCCTGATAAGGGTGAGGTCGGCAGTTCGAATCTGCCCAGACCCACCAATTTTGTGTGGGAAACGCCTGTAGAAATACGGGGCCATAGCTCAGCTGGGAGAGCGCCTGCCTTGCACGCAGGAGGTCAACGGTTCGATCCCGTTTGGCTCCACCACTACTGCTTCTGTCGGTATAAAGCTTAGAAATGAGCATTCCATCGCGATGATGGTGAATGTTGATTTCTAGTCTTTGACTAGTTCGTTCTTTAAAAATTTGGGTATGTGATAGAAAGATAGACTGAACGTTACTTTCACTGGTAACGGCTCAGGCTAAGGTAAAATTTGTGAGTTAAATTGCGAATTTTCGGCGAATGTCGTCTTCATAGTATAACCAGATTGCTTGGGGTTATATGGTCAAGTGAAGAAGCGCATACGGTGGATGCCTTGGCAGTCAGAGGCGATGAAAGACGTGGTAGCCTGCGAAAAGCTTCGGGGAGTCGGCAAACAGACTTTGATCCGGAGATGTCTGAATGGGGGAACCCAGCCATCATAAGATGGTTATCTTAAGCTGAATACATAGGCTTAAGAGGCGAACCAGGGGAACTGAAACATCTAAGTACCCTGAGGAAAAGAAATCAACCGAGATTCCCTTAGTAGTGGCGAGCGAACGGGGACTAGCCCTTAAGTGGCTTTGAGATTAGCGGAACGCTCTGGAAAGTGCGGCCATAGTGGGTGATAGCCCTGTACGCGAAAATCTCTTGGTCATGAAATCGAGTAGGACGGAGCACGAGAAACTTTGTCTGAATATGGGGGGACCATCCTCCAAGGCTAAATACTACTGACTGACCGATAGTGAACTAGTACCGTGAGGGAAAGGCGAAAAGAACCCCGGAGAGGGGAGTGAAATAGATCCTGAAACCGTATGCGTACAAGCAGTGGGAGCCCACTTTGTTGGGTGACTGCGTACCTTTTGTATAATGGGTCAGCGACTTATTTTCAGTGGCGAGCTTAACCGAATAGGGGAGGCGTAGCGAAAGCGAGTCTTAATAGGGCGTCTAGTCGCTGGGAATAGACCCGAAACCGGGCGATCTATCCATGGGCAGGTTGAAGGTTGGGTAACACTAACTGGAGGACCGAACCGACTACCGTTGAAAAGTTAGCGGATGACCTGTGGATCGGAGTGAAAGGCTAATCAAGCTCGGAGATAGCTGGTTCTCCTCGAAAGCTATTTAGGTAGCGCCTCATGTATCACTGTAGGGGGTAGAGCACTGTTTCGGCTAGGGGGTCATCCCGACTTACCAAACCGATGCAAACTCCGAATACCTACAAGTGCCGAGCATGGGAGACACACGGCGGGTGCTAACGTCCGTCGTGAAAAGGGAAACAACCCAGACCGTCAGCTAAGGTCCCAAAGTTATGGTTAAGTGGGAAACGATGTGGGAAGGCTTAGACAGCTAGGAGGTTGGCTTAGAAGCAGCCACCCTTTAAAGAAAGCGTAATAGCTCACTAGTCGAGTCGGCCTGCGCGGAAGATGTAACGGGGCTCAAACCATACACCGAAGCTACGGGTATCACTTAGGTGATGCGGTAGAGGAGCGTTCTGTAAGCCTGTGAAGGTGAGTTGAGAAGCTTGCTGGAGGTATCAGAAGTGCGAATGCTGACATGAGTAACGACAATGGGTGTGAAAAACACCCACGCCGAAAGACCAAGGTTTCCTGCGCAACGTTAATCGACGCAGGGTTAGTCGGTCCCTAAGGCGAGGCTGAAAAGCGTAGTCGATGGAAAACAGGTTAATATTCCTGTACTTCTGGTTATTGCGATGGAGGGACGGAGAAGGCTAGGCCAGCTTGGCGTTGGTTGTCCAAGTTTAAGGTGGTAGGCTGGAATCTTAGGTAAATCCGGGATTCTAAGGCCGAGAGCTGATGACGAGTGTTCTTTTAGAACACGAAGTGGTTGATGCCATGCTTCCAAGAAAAGCTTCTAAGCTTCAGGTAACCAGGAACCGTACCCCAAACCGACACAGGTGGTTGGGTAGAGAATACCAAGGCGCTTGAGAGAACTCGGGTGAAGGAACTAGGCAAAATGGCACCGTAACTTCGGGAGAAGGTGCGCCGGTGAGGGTGAAGCATTTACTGCGTAAGCCCATGCCGGTCGAAGATACCAGGCCGCTGCGACTGTTTATTAAAAACACAGCACTCTGCAAACACGAAAGTGGACGTATAGGGTGTGACGCCTGCCCGGTGCCGGAAGGTTAATTGATGGGGTTAGCTAACGCGAAGCTCTTGATCGAAGCCCCGGTAAACGGCGGCCGTAACTATAACGGTCCTAAGGTAGCGAAATTCCTTGTCGGGTAAGTTCCGACCTGCACGAATGGCGTAACGATGGCGGCGCTGTCTCCACCCGAGACTCAGTGAAATTGAAATCGCTGTGAAGATGCAGTGTATCCGCGGCTAGACGGAAAGACCCCGTGAACCTTTACTATAGCTTTGCACTGGACTTTGAATTTGCTTGTGTAGGATAGGTGGGAGGCTTTGAAGCGTGGACGCCAGTTCGCGTGGAGCCAACCTTGAAATACCACCCTGGCAACTTTGAGGTTCTAACTCAGGTCCGTTATCCGGATCGAGGACAGTGTATGGTGGGTAGTTTGACTGGGGCGGTCTCCTCCTAAAGAGTAACGGAGGAGTACGAAGGTGCGCTCAGACCGGTCGGAAATCGGTCGTAGAGTATAAAGGCAAAAGCGCGCTTGACTGCGAGACAGACACGTCGAGCAGGTACGAAAGTAGGTCTTAGTGATCCGGTGGTTCTGTATGGAAGGGCCATCGCTCAACGGATAAAAGGTACTCCGGGGATAACAGGCTGATACCGCCCAAGAGTTCATATCGACGGCGGTGTTTGGCACCTCGATGTCGGCTCATCACATCCTGGGGCTGAAGCCGGTCCCAAGGGTATGGCTGTTCGCCATTTAAAGTGGTACGCGAGCTGGGTTTAGAACGTCGTGAGACAGTTCGGTCCCTATCTGCCGTGGACGTTTGAGATTTGAGAGGGGCTGCTCCTAGTACGAGAGGACCGGAGTGGACGAACCTCTGGTGTTCCGGTTGTCACGCCAGTGGCATTGCCGGGTAGCTATGTTCGGAATAGATAACCGCTGAAAGCATCTAAGCGGGAAACTAGCCTCAAGATGAGATCTCACTGGGACCTTGAGTCCCCTGAAGGGCCGTCGAAGACTACGACGTTGATAGGTTGGGTGTGTAAGCGCTGTGAGGCGTTGAGCTAACCAATACTAATTGCCCGTGAGGCTTGACCATATAACACCCAAGCAATTTGCGTCGAAAGGCCAGATTGCGGTGTGTGAAGACGAAAGAACCGAAAGTTCGAAAGCAACGCACAAATCTATTGCATACCCATTCGCTGGAGCGTGATCTCGCAAGAGAGCACGAACTGGCTACCGAATTTCTTGACGACCATAGAGCATTGGAACCACCTGATCCCATCCCGAACTCAGCAGTGAAACGATGCATCGCCGATGGTAGTGTGGGGTTTCCCCATGTGAGAGTAGGTCATCGTCAAGATTAAATTCCGAAACCCCTATCTGCGTATGCAGGTAGGGGTTTTGTTTTAGTAGAAGTCACCGTTTTTTGCTGGCACGTTACGGCTGTAACGGGCTGGTCACAGAATTTCTTGACGACCATAGAGCATTGGAACCACCTGATCCCATCCCGAACTCAGCAGTGAAACGATGCATCGCCGATGGTAGTGTGGGGTTTCCCCATGTGAGAGTAGGTCATCGTCAAGATTGAATTCCGAAACCCCTGTCTGCTAACGCAGACAGGGGTTTTGTCGTTTTAAGCTGCAAAAACGAATCCTTACGCAAACAGCTTCAACACATTGTTCATCGCATCATCGGCAAACCCCTGCACAAAATCCTTGAACCCCGGCAAGGCTTCAACGCCCCCCTGTGCTGGTTCGGCGATGATGGTCCAAGTCGCACGGGACTTACCTACGCCCAGCGGCTCAACGCTCATGGCCGCCCACAAATTGGCCACGCCTAACGTGTTGTAGATCGTGGTCCAGGTCATGTTCAACGCGTGGTCGTCCCGTGAATTGAGCTGTTCAACCACCAAGTTGCCGTCCTTAAAGAATTTTTTTCGCAGGGACGATACGCCTTCGCCCGTCATTTCGATATGCGACAGCGCCGGGATGAACTGATCGAAGCCGGCGAAGTTGCCGGCGATTGCCCAGACTTTCGCCGCATCGGCCGGTACTTCCACAGACGACTCGACGTGGCAGCCTTGAGGATTTTTAATCAGGGTATCGGGTTGCAGAGTGCTCATGGTTTTGCTCCGTTTCGGTTGGGTCAGATGAAGTTGATTTCTTTCAGGTAGTCGCAGCCACGACGCAGCAGCGCCGGGGTTTTTTCCGGGTAATGCGCGCCCATCTGTCGCACGCCGGCCTGGGCGTTGTCGTGGCCGATCATCGAGATATCGCCGATGTCTTCCTCGAAGCCGTTGAGGTAAAAACCGAGCACGCCGAACAGCGCGTTGTCACTGTCAACCCGGTCCAGTTGCTGTTGCCAGTCAGCGACGCTGACCATGGAGAATTCCCGCCCAGCCTCGCGAAAGGACACCACGTAGTCATCCCAGCTCAGGGGTTCGGGGTTGTGCAGGTTGAACACTGCTTTTTCAGGCTGATAGCGGCTGGCATGGAAGGCGATGAACCGGGCGAGAAAGTCCACCGGCATCAGGTCGAAATTCAGCGCGAACTGCGGTACCTGGCCGAGCTGGATCGAGCCTTTGAGCATCAGCATCAAACGGTTTTTGTGTGGCTGACAGACACCCGTGAGGCTGTTGAAACTGATGTTGCCCGGGCGATAGAGATTGACCCGCACCCCACGCTCGCGCGCCCGTTCAAGAATCCGTTCGCCGACCCACTTGGAAAGGTTGTAGCCATTCTTGATATAGATCGGCGGTGTCTGCGCAGCGGGCAATTCCAGCACCCGACCATCGGCAGTCATCGTGCTGGACGCCGAGAGCGTCGAGACGAAGTTGAAAACCTTCTTGCTGCGCCCTTCACACAACCTGAGGCACTCGAAAATTGGTTCGACGTTGTCCCGCGCCAGCGACTCGTAATCGAGTACGTGATTGACGTTGGCAGCGTTGTGCACCAGTGCGCCGAACTCCTGGTCCAGGCGCTGGTAAACCTCGGGACACAGCCCCAGAGACGGACGAGTGATGTCCGCGGCATACACCTGCACCCGACTCAGGTCGAGATGTTCCAGACGGTTCTCGCGCAATGCATGAGCAAAGCGTTCAGCCGCCGATTGCCCACCACCATCGCGCACCAGGCATGCGACTTCAGTGGCACCCCAACCCAGTAGTGCCTCAACAATGTGCACGCCGACAAAACTGTTGGCGCCAGTCACGATCACCTTGTGCACATCGCCCATTTGGCTAATGGGCAATGGCTGAATATCCAGCTCACGAAAGGCATCGGCCAAGGCCTTTTCGCTCAGCACTTCTTCAGTGCCGGAGCCGCGCACCAAGGTCGCCAACTTGGCAATCGTCGGTAACTCGATGAAACGGTTGATCGAGATACTGCGACCAAACTCCTCCCGCAATCGCAGCAACATACGCGACAACAGAATCGAGTGACCACCGAGGTTGAAGAAGCTTTCGTCGGTAGAAATGTCACTGGCCGGCAGCTCCAGTAACTCTGCCCAAATCGCCAGAAGCAGTGCCTCATCGGCACTGGTGGGTACGCGCCGAGTAGTGTTTCCCAGGACACTGACAGGCATTGCAAGCAGTGCTTTACGGTCGACTTTGCCATTGCTGGCGAAGGGCATGCTTTGCAGTTCGGTCCAGGCAACCGGCTGCATGTAGTCGGGCAAAAACCGCAGCGCGTGAGCCTTCAAGGCTTCGCGAGCGGTGCCGAGCCGGTCTTCCTGAGGCTGCGCGAGGAACGCCAGAATGCGCCGCTGGCTGTCGATGACCACCGCCACTTGGCGATATAACTGGCTGTCGCGCAGGCAGCGTTCAATCTCTTCCGGTTCCACTCGGAAGCCCCGAATCTTCACTTGGTGATCTCGCCGGCCACACAGCTCGACGCCGTCGCGGGTCCACTTCGCCATGTCGCCGGTTCGGTAGGCGCGCAGGCGTTGGCGGCCTGGAACACTCAGGTTCAGATAGCGTTCGGCGGTCTGCTGTGGATTGTTCAAATACCCCAGGCACACACCCGGTCCGACGATGTACAACTCACCGACGGTTTGGTTGGCCACCGGTTGAAAATTTTCATCGAGAATCAGCACCTGGCTGTTGGCAATCGGTGCGCCGAGGGTTCGATTGTTGTCGCCAGTATGCAATTGTCGCGCAGTAATCAGCACCGTGGCCTCGGTCGGGCCGTAAAGGTTGTAGAGCTTCCCTTGCCGAGACATTTGCTCGATCACATAGGGTTCGCAAACGTCGCCGCCGGTCATCACATGATCCAGACCCTGCAACTGCTCCAGCGGCAGAATGCTCAACAGTGCCGGTGGCAAAAACGCGTGGCTGAGCTGGCGGTGGCGGATCAGCTCAACCAGTTGCAAGGGATCGCGACGTTGATCGTCACTGGGCACGATCAGCTCGGCGCCCTGAAGCAGGGTCGGGAAAATGTCGATCAGCGACGAGTCAAAACTCAACGACGAAAACTGCAACACACGACTCTGTTCGGCGATCTGCACGTAGTCGGCGTACCACGCGGTGAAGTGCGCCAGATTGGCCTGACTGAGCAACACGCCTTTGGGGTGCCCGGTGGTGCCCGAGGTATAGAGCGCCATGCACGGCGCATCAAGATCGGGCCGCTGGCGCATCAAAGGCTGTTGGAGGTCCACGTCGTCGACGTCGATGCGGCTGATGTCCAGTCCCGGCATGTCGTCAGCGAGTGGATGCTGGCCGTCATGCAGCAACAGCACAGCCCCGGCATTTGAAAGAATGTACTGCTGACGTTGCAGCGGGTGGCTCGGCTCCAGCGGCAAATACACGGCACCGCTGCCAAGAATCGCCAGAATCCCCGCATATAGCGCGCCGCATTTCGGCAGGCAGATCCCGACCACCAACGGTCCCTGATGCTTATCAAGCAGCGGCTGTAATTGCTGTTGGATAGCGCGGCTATGGGCATGCAGTTGCCGATAGCTCAACGTCGTACCGTCGATGGTCAGTGCGGGGCGTTCGGCGGATTGAAGAAGGCGTTGTTCTAGGCGCTCGATCATCGGGATCTGGCCCAGTGTCAGCAGCCCGGGTTGATCGGTGAAGTTGAGCTGATGGACGAAGGCCAGGTGTTCGAGCCACAACAGATTTTCCACCCGCTCAAAGTGAGCAGGCGCTGCCGGTTGAGCGTGCAGAAAATACGCTGAATCCCGGGAAAAGCGGCTGACCAGCAGCGCAACGTGATCCACCAACTCTGCCACCGCTCGCAGGCGCAATGCCTGGCCGTTGCCGGAAGGTTCCTCGGCGATTGATACGCGCGTTAACAGTGCCGAGTTGTAGGTGCATAACACATTCAGCGACGGCAAACCGCCAGCCTCCGATCCACCGATACCCAGTTGCAGCGTCAGTCGCGGCGTTGAGCTAAAGCCGGCAAACAGCAGACTTGCATCGTCGATCAGCAAATCAAACGACGGCTGCTCATTGAGCGTGTCGAACCGCACCAGCGAATGACCGTGTTGTTCAAGCTCCAGCGCCAGGTCGGTCAAGGCCTGGCTTTGCCCAATGAGCAAAATGTCGAGACGTCTCATGGATGTACTCCTTGTTAATCCAGGTAATCGCTAAGCGCGTCTTGCACGCACGGTGAATCGAGCAGTGAGCTGTTGCGAAAAAACCGCACGATGTTGGTGACCAGCGGGTGGTGGCGATTGATCGGGAAGGCCAGCCCCGCGACTTCGCACTTGAGTGACTGACGTGCCGCCTCGCTGATCTGCAAAGACTCGATCAACCGGAAGTCGAAGGATTTCTGAATATCGTTGGTCAGGTAATGACGGATGAACACCGGAAGAATCTGCGCGATGCAATGGCGATCGTCTTCATTCGCGGTGTGCCAGTAGATGCGCACGAGGCGCGCCCAGAAGCCGGAATGGCGACCTTCGTCCAGCAGGTGATCCGCCATCAGCCCTTTGATCGACTGCTTGACTGTGTCGTCCTTGGCGAACGCCGCGACATCACCGGTAACAGTGTTTTCGGCAATGGCCACGCAGATCAATTCGACCGCGCTGCGCAGGTGTTCCGACGCGAGCGCCACGGCCGCCGGGATGGCTCGACTGAGCTCGATTTCGTCGGGTAATACGATCGGTGTGATACCGGTCATGGCGATGGTCTGCTGCATGAAGTCCATGGCCACCAACGCGTGGTAATCCTCGTCCACGACCACCGTCATGGCGTCGTAACGGCAGGCAAACGGGAAGGTCATGGCGAAGCGATTCTTGGCGATGCTGCGCGCAGTCTTGTCGACGATCTCGGTTTCGAAAATCACCACGTCGTTGATGAACTTGTAGAGCGTCTGCACCAGCGCGAAGTCCCGTTGCTCGGGGCACTCGCGCAGGAAGGTTTCGCACAGCACCAGCGGTTGGCGGCTCAAGGGATAGATCAACTTGTCGTCGTGTTCCAGCATCCGCCGTGGGCGAGTGCGGATGGTCGCGCGGCTCTCCCAGGCGTCGGCGAAGGATTGGTAGTCAGCCCCGTTCATGCGCTCACCTCAGGCATGGGTTCGCCCATGCTCAGGCGTAGGCCGTCCCACAGGGCGATGCGGCTTTCGACGGCGGCAATGGCGCTGGCGTAGACGTCCTCTTCGCGCTGTGGGTTACCATCGATCAGCCGCGCGAGGAGCTTTTCTGCGGCCGGGCCGTGGTCTTCGGAGTCGACTTCGATGTGACGCTCCAGGTAGTAACGGAAGGTCGGCGCTTGTTCAATGCCGATCCCCCAGTCGTCGAGAATTCGCTGGAACATCTTCGGAATCACGCTCTCACGACCATGCAAAAACGCCGCGGCAACGCTGTGTCCGGGTGCATGCAATGCCGTGTGCAAGGTCTGGCGTACGAACTGCGCAGCTGCCGGATCGACTTCCACGCTTTGCAACGCGATGTCGAAACTCACGCCCTCCTGTTGCAACGCTACAAAGCGCTCCACAGCGACGGTGCTGGCACCGACTTCGCGCATCGCATCCAGATACAACTCAAAATGGCTGTAATGGCCCTGAGCCGGACGATCATCGGACTCTTCACCCAGCACGATTTCGTTGATCAGACGCGCGGACTGCGGGTCTCGTGGTGGCAGCCAGGGCAGTTGAACGCAGGTCAATTCCTGTTGCAGGCGCTTGGTCAGTGACATGAAATCCCACACGGCAAATACATGGGTTTCCATGAAGCGTTGAAGTACCGACAGCGAATGTATTTCAGAGAAAATCGGGTGTGCACTAAGTTCGGCTTTTTTCTGGATGAGGCGGTCTTTATTGTTTTTCATGGGCGGGCCTATAAGTTAGGTGAAGTGTCATTCAGGAAGTTGCGATCAATAAGTGTCCGTCGTTTAAAGATTTCTGTGGGCGAGCAAGTACCTCAAGCTAATTGATCTGTGTGGGTGGGTGTGAGTCCGCAGGTCAAGGCTAGCGGGCCGGCACTCAGTGCGGCGGAGAAAAACTAATACACGAGTAAAGTTGCAGGCAAGTCATTTTTTAATTAAGTTAACGTGCATGTTTTTCAGGTGCGATAAGTTCCAATAAAACTTTAGTTTGAAGTTTTATTTAGGTGTAATTGCTCCTTCCGACTCATGAGGGTCAGAATTGAAATGAAGAGTGAATGCCTCACTCGAAGCAACTTTCATAGTTGAATCATTGACGTGGTTTTAGGGGTGGAAGTTGGCAGGGACCAACGCCGGTTCTTCCTTTCCCGTGACAAGACTCCTTCCTTAGGTTCTTGTTGCGGGGAACTGCTGCGCAGGTGCGTAGCGTCGCCCGCTCATTCGTTATTGGCAGTCCAAGAGTGAGCGTAAATTGCGGCAGCGGCTATCACCGAAACGTCACTTCTCGGTGCAATTGTTGGGCTTGGGAGGGAGAAATCGAGGACAAGGCTTTAGAGGGGGGGCTTGCCGCCGTCGCGACAAGCGAAAACGAGCAGTAATACTTGCTCGTTCAGGTTTGCTGGCACGGTCTACCGGGAGATTTTCTTGTTAAGCGCTTCAGAGCTGGCGAGGTAGCGTGTAATGACTTCGACACCTCGGTTGAGGTGATTCTCGAGCATCTTTATCGCACGCTCGATGTCGCGGTCTTCCACGGCCAGTAACAACGCTCGATGATCATCCTGGGACAGTTTGCCCAGGCCCATCGCTTCCAGATTGAAGCGCAGGAAACGTTCCTCTTCGTTCAACCCTTCTTCGACCAGATTCAACAATCGACGGTTTGGCGCCTTGCTGTACAGCGACATATGGAACAGGCGATTGAGCCGTCCAATTTCCGTGTAATCGCTCTCTGTTTCCATGTCATCGATATGACGGGCAGCCTGCTCAATGTCTGCTTTCTCAAGTAATGGAATGGAGAGTCGCAGCGCTTCAGACTCCAACAGAATCCGCAGTGCATAGGTTTCCACGGCATCACCCGACACGAGCGGTGCGACGACGGCGCCTTTATGGGCGACAACGTTGAGCAGCGCCTGGGCTTCGAGCTGGCGCAAGGCTTCGCGCACGGGCATGCGGCTGACGCCGAACAAATCGGCCAAATCCTGTTGCCGCAACGCGGTGCCGCAAGGGATGCGCCCATCGAGAATTGCCGAGCGCAGCGTTTCTTCGATCACCGAACGTGCGAGGTGAGCGGGAATCGGCCCGCTGACCTTGATACTACTGAGAGGGCTGGTCTTTTGTGGCACTACTCGCACCCTATTCGACGGAAATATTTGGATCCAAATGGACACTAGTGACTGCAACGGAGCTTGTCAAACAGGTCAGGTTCTCAATCGTCATCTTTTCATGTCATTCACAATACAAAGTTTAGCGCGTCACCCGTGATTGCATCGTGCCATTGTCTTTTGCCGGGCTAACCTGCACCATCGGTCGAATTCCATTCGCCTGACCTGGATGCCTCGCATTGGCGGTACGTTTCGCAATCCCACGGATTTTGCGCTGGCTGTGCTGCGCTCTGCTACTGACTGGCGTCATGCTGGGTGGTTTGCAGGCCGATTGGGACTTTTCGCTGATCAGCCGTCGTGCTCAGGCTTTGTACGGCCCGTTGGGTGAAGGGCAGCAGCGGATTGACGCCTGGCAGCATTTGCTGGCCACGCAGAAGCAGCTCAGTGAGCTGGAACAGCTCAAAGTGGTCAACCTGTTCTTCAACAATCAGGTGCGCTACGTCGAGGACATCGACCTGTGGCACGAAGTCGACTATTGGGAAACGCCCATCGAAGCGCTGTGGAAGGGCGCTGGCGATTGCGAAGACTATGCGATTGCCAAGTATTTCAGCCTGCGCCACCTCGGCGTGTCCAGTGACAAGCTGCGCATCACCTACGTCAAGGCCTTGCGTCAGAACCGGGCGCACATGGTGTTGACCTACTATTCAAGCCCCGAGGCGATGCCACTGGTGCTCGACAGCCTGATCAACGAGATAAAACCGGCCAGTCAACGAACCGATCTGTTACCGGTCTACTCTTTCAATGCAGAAGGTTTGTATTTGCCGGGCGCCAAGGGCAACAAAAAGGTCGGTGACACCAAACGTCTTTCCCGCTGGCAGGACGTGTTGAAGAAAATGCAGGCCGAAGGTTTCCCGGTCGAAACGACAAACTAGGAGCACGCGCTCAGATGTCTTTGTTCAAACAGCTGTTGATCGCTATCTGTCTGTTCCTGGTGGTCGCCTTCACCGGCAGCTTCATGGTCAGTCTGGAAAGCTCGCGCACCCAGTACGTCAACCAGTTGCGCTCACACGCCCAAGACGCCGCGACGGCGCTGGCGCTGTCCCTGACGCCGAACATCGACGACCCGGCGATGGTCGAGCTGCTGGTCAGTTCGATTTTCGACAGCGGTTACTACTCAAGCATCCGCGTGGTCGACCTGAGCAATGACAACACCATCGTCGAGCGCAGCGCAATTCCAGCGGTCAACAACGTGCCAGACTGGTTCGTCAAAATGATTGGTCTTGAAGCCGCGGGTGGTGATGCGATTGTCAGTCGTGGTTGGGAGCAAGCGGCGCGGGTCGAGGTGGTCAGCCACCCGATGTTTGCGCTGGCCAAGCTGTGGCAGAGCGCGTTGGGCAGTCTCGGCTGGTTATTGGTTTGCGGCGCCGTGAGCGCGGTACTGGGGGCGCTGTTATTGCGTCGGCAGTTGAGGCCGCTGGATTACATGGTCAAGCAATCCCACGCCATCGCCCGCCGCGAATTTCTCAGCCTGCCGGAACTGCCGCGCACTCCCGAACTGCGTCGCGTGGTGCAGGCCATGAACCAGATGGTCGAGAAGCTCAAGGCGTTGTTCCAGGAACAGGCCGAACGCAGTGAAAAACTGCGGGTCGAGTCTTATCAGGACAACCTCACCGGGCTCGCCAATCGTCGTTATTTCGAAATGCAATTGAACGCCCGGGTGAGCAATCCGGAGCAAGCCAGTTCCGGTTATCTGCTGTTGTTGCGGGTCAAGGACCTGGCCGGTTTGAACCAACGGTTGGGTGGTCAGCGCACTGACCAGTTGTTGAAAGCGGTGGGCGAGCAGTTGTCCCGCGAGTGTGCCAAGTACCCGGAAACCCAGAACCTCGTCACGCGGATTCGCGGCGGTGAGTTCGCCGTGCTGGCGCCGGGGCTGGTGCGCGAAGAAGCATTGCATCTGGCGCAGAACCTCGACATTGCCTTGGCTAGTCTGCATGCAACGGGCGCCACCGACGTGGCCTCGGTGGCTTCGATCGGGCTGGCACCGTTTGTTCATGGCGACTCACCGCAGGCGGTGCTCGGGCTGGGCGACCAGGCGCTGGCTCAGGCCGAAAGCCAGGGCGAGCCGAGTTGGGCGTGCCTGGATCACAGTGCGTCGGCCAGCGTCGGCGATGACCATCATGCATGGAACAACTTGCTGGACCAAGCGTTGAGTCAGCGGCGGTTCCAGCTGTATTTCCAACCGGTCGTGGCCAGCCAGGACACGCAACTGGTGCTGCATTACAAAGTGCTGTCGCGCCTGGTCGACGAGCAGGGGCAGACCATTCCTGCCGGGCGCTTCCTGCCGTGGCTGGAGCGTTTTGGCTGGACCGCGCGGCTGGATCGGCTGATGCTGGAGTTGGTGCTTGAGCAGATGGCGGGCCACGAAGAATCGTTGGCGCTGAATCTGTCATCGGCGACGCTGGGGGATCCGCAGGCACTGAATAAAATTTTCGAGATTTTGCGCGCGAACTCCAATCTGGGGCCACGTCTAACATTGGAAATCGGCGAGGAGCAGCTGCCGGAGCAAGCGATGCTGGAAGAGCTGACGCGGCGTCTGCGAGAGCTCGGCTTCTCCCTGAGCTTGCAACGCTTTGGCGGGCGTTTCAGCATGATTGGCAACCTGGCGAGGCTGGGGCTGGCGTACCTGAAAATCGATGGCGGTTACATTCGGGCGATTGATCAAGAGAGCGATAAGCGCCTGTTCATCGAGGCGATCCAGCGCGCGGCGCACAGCATCGATTTGCCTCTGATTGCCGAGCGGGTCGAGACTGAAGGGGAGTTGTCGGTGATTCGCGAGATGGGGCTATATGGGGTTCAGGGGCAGTTGTTTGGTGAGCCCAAGCCTTGGCGGTGAGTCGGATGACGCCATCGTGGGCAAGCTCGCACAGTAGATCTTCAGTGAACACAGCCTGTGTGAACGACCAAACCCCCTGTAGGAGCCGAGCTTGCTCGCGATGGCGTCAGTGCAGTCACCGGAAAATCTGAAGGCAAATTCCTAGGAGATTTCCTTCGAGTTGCGTCGGTTTTGGTGAACTTGTTCCGGGTAAAGCGCAGGTCTAGTCTGGCCTTGTCACTGAATAATCAGTGACACGGACGTGCAAGTCCGGGTAGAAACCACATCCAAACACTGCCTCTGGCCGTTCAACAGGCATTTTTCATGCTTGTTGCGATCGCTTTATGGCGGCTGTGTGCGGGAGACCTTCGGGTCTGCCGAGGTTTAGGGCGTGGTTACTCGGTCTTGCACCCCGCACATAGCTGCCACCTTATTCGCGTGCAAGCGAACCGGGTCAGCCTCTTTGTAATCATTGAGACCACGCCATGTTCAAAGTAACCCCAAATCCGCCTTCTCCCCGCAGAGGCCGCCTCTTCACCGTCTCCCCCGACATCCCCACCGAAGCCCTCCTGGCCAACGCCTCCGAAGACCTGCGCTCCATCAGCGCCATCGCTGCCGACCTGGCTGACGATGTAGAAGGCTCACGCCGCTGCGTCGCGCTGGCGCTTAGCCGAATGGCCGACGGGGTTCATTTGATGGTGGAGCGGGCGCTGGATCATCTTGAGTTGCCAGAGTTGGCGGAGGGTTCAGTCAAGATTTAGCAGGATGGTTTTGTGGTGGGTTGAAGTCCGCCATCGCGAGCAGGCTCGCTCCCACAGGAGATCTTCAGTGAACACAGCTTGTGTGAACAACGAAGATTCAATGTGGGAGCGAGCCTGCTCCCGATGGCGTCAGTACGAACACCAAAAAAGGTGGGGAGTTAGAGTTAGATCAACCCCGTCTCTTCATCATCAATCAACTGGCTCAACCCGCCCAACGCTTCACGGGCCTGGTTGCGGTCCATCAGCTTGGCTTGTGCCGCAGGCGGCAGGTCGGTGACGCGGATCACGCCTTTGCTGGTCAGTACCTGGATCAAGTCGTCGAGTACCCGGATCATTTCCAGGTCGCTCTGCTTGAGCTGTTTGAGGCTGGTTTCCACTACTTCGTTGGCATACCAGGCCTGGATTTCATGGTGGTCGGCCGGCAGTGTTTCCGTGGCTTCGGCGTAGGCCGCGGCTTCCACGCGCACTAACTGGCCTTGCGCATCGCGTTGCACGTAAAACATTGAGCATCCCTCAGATATGAACCAGCGTCATGCTGTCAGCAGCATAGGCCAACTGAACGCGAGTATGCGGTGCGGCGACGAAATCGTCACCGTGGAGAAAGGCACAAACGTGACGGCCGCCCCAAAAGGGCGGCCGTTTTTCGTTTGATCAGCTGTTGTTGTGGTCAACCTTGATGGTCGGATCGCTACCGGCAATCAGGTTATGCAGGTTGGCGGTGGACCAGTTGTTACCTTCCAGCTTGATCGTCACATCCGCCTTGGCCGCAGCTGCGTCGGTGCTGTTGAACTTGCCGGCAGAGTTGACTTCCAGGGACGAAACGCCGCCTGCCGTGGTGATTTTCAGGAAGTTGTCGATGGTGCTGCCGGTCTCGCCCTGCAACAGATCGCGCAGGTCGATGCGGTCGCCTTCATTGGCATTGAAGTCCTTGATCACGTCGCTGCCGGTATCGCCTGCTTTCCAGACGAAGGTGTCGCCACCCAAGCCGCCGATCAGTGTGTCGTTGCCAGAGCCACCCATGAGGATGTCGTTACCGGCACCACCGTCCAGCAAGTCATTGCCAGTGCCGCCGAGCAGGATGTCGTTGCCGCTTTCGCCGTAGAGTTTATCGTCACCGCCCTGTCCGAAGATGATGTCGTTGCCAGCACCACCCAGCAGCATATCGCCACCATCGTGAGCGCCAGACACGTCGAACACGTTGTAGTGCTCAGTGATGAACTGGTGCACGTTGCTGGTGGTGACTTTGCTGACGTCCACGCCGGTTTGCTGGGCGACAAACGCCTGCATCGCCTGATAACCCTCGCCGGCAATGCCGTTGAAGCTGACCAGATCGCCGAACAGGATGTCATTGCCATCACCGCCATTGACCGTGTCGGAACCTGGCATTGTCGCTTCGGTATGACCGACGATCGAGTTGGCCAGGTCTTTCGGATCGATGTTGGTTTGCGGCGTATGGTTCGAGTCGTACGGGCTCAAGTCGGCTAGGGTGACGCCTTTGTTCAGGCCAATGGCTTCGACGTTGGACACATTGCTCAGCAGCGCAAAACTGGAAGTGGAGTTATCGACAATCGTCTGATCACTGCCGCTGCCTGTCAGGGAAGACAACTCGTAAGTACCGTCGCCCTGAGCGTGTATGGTTCCCAGGTCGCTGGATTTCCAGTTCTTGGAGCCGTTTAAGGTGTACAGCGTCACATCACCGGAACTGTCGATGCTCAGGGTATGAGTACTGTCGATAGTCTTGGAAAAGGTATCCCCCGGCTGGTAATTGCTGGTTTTCACCACGTCATCGAGCTTCACGTTGTCGTACAGCGTCGGGTTGGTCTGTTCGTTCTTCTGATAATAGTTCGGCTGGCCGTCAGTAATGAAGTACGTGAGGTTCTTCGCACCGGTGTTGGCCAAGGCGTCAGCGCTCTTGAACCAGTTGGCCGTGGTTTTGAACACGTCTTCGTAGTTGGTCACCCCACCGGACGACATCGAATCCAGAACAGTCTTGAGCGCGGCCAGTGCGCCCGGATCCTTCAAGTTGACCGACATCGACTTGTTGACCTGAGTATCGAAGTCCACCAGGAAGATGTTCACGGTGCCGGAACTACCGCCAATGCTCTGCTTGAGGGTGTTGAACACCGACGTCAGCGAGTCTCTGGCGGCGTCGACCGAGGTTTTGCTCATGCTGCTTGAGCTATCGACCATGAAGGCGATGTTGTAGTTGGTGCCCGGCACCACGGTCAGGCCGCCAATGTCGGCGATGACGATGTCGTTGCCGTCGGTGCCGGTGATGTTGTCAGCACCGGATGTTGCGGTTACGGCGTTGTAAACCGCCGGGTAAACCGTGACGGGAATCGTTGCGACGCTGGCCGCCGAACCACCACCGAGCGATTCGGTGGAGGTCGAGGTCACGGTCAGATTGAACTGGCCGTTGTAATACGCAGGCGGGGTCACAGTCAGGGAACTGAGGGTCCAGTCGGTGACATTGGCTTCGCCGGACGTCGCGGTGGCGGTGAAGGTGTGGCCAGCGCCGTCGGTGAGCACCGAGCCCGCCGGAATGCCGCTGATCTTCACGCTCAGGCTTTCGGAGCCGTCGACGTCTGTCCTTACGGTGGTGATTGCAGACAGATGAACGCTGGTGCCTTCGGCGCCCGTGTTGAGTTTGTAGCCGTCGTAGTAGCCTTCGCCATTGGTGCCATGCAGATCGGAAACAGTCACGCCGGAAGCGGCCAGATCCGCCACGCCGGTGTACAGCGGCACACCGGTGCTGCTCAGGTCGACCGCTGTACCGCCGTTGACCGACAGGTTGACGTCATAGCTGCCCGGACCACTTTGGTTGTGGTGGTAGATGTCGATGGTGTAGTAGCCACTGGTAGTCGGTACGAAGCCCGTCCCCGTGATCGCCCCGCCATTCCCCCACAACGCACTGGCCACGGTTTTGCCGCCAATGGTCACCAGCAGGCTGTCATCGCCGGTACCGCTGAAGCTGTAAGTCTTGCCGGCTTCGAGGTAAATCAGGCCGGAAGTTTTCGACGCTGTGCCGGCGGCAATATCGCCACTGGATTGCACGTTGCCGACGGTGCTGCTGGAGTTCGCTTTGCCGGCGGCATCGATCACCGATTTCAGCGTGTCAGTTGGCGCGCCGTTACCATTGGTGCCGAGTCCGGCCAGGCCGGTCCAGACTTCTTTGATCAAGCCCGTCGAGGTTACGGCGTTGCTGGCGACGTTCAACGTTGGTGCATCAGCCACCGGGGTGATGTCGATTTTTATTGTGCCGGTATTGCCCAGCAGTGCGCCGTCGGTTGGCTGGAACTGGATCTGTGCGTAATCCGCCTTTTGGTCGCCCATGCCGCTGGGGTTACCGTTGGCGCCAGACTCATTGGTGTCTGGCATGAAGCGTAACTTGCCCGCGTCGATGTCAGTCTTGGTGATGATCTGGTTAGGCGTCAGGTCGGTCCAGGTCGAGCCGTTCAGGTACTGCAACTTGCCGTCGCCCGGCAGGCCGGTGATTTTTACACCGAGGCTGGTGGCGGGGCTGTCGACATCGCTGACGCCGAAGGTCGACCAGCCGAGGATCAGCGGGGTGTCTTCGGTACCGGTGACGTTAACCGGTGCGGCGGTCGGTGCGTCGTTGACCGGGGTGACGCTGATATTCAGCGTGCTGGTGGAGCCGGTGTTGGTGGTGTAGGTGACGGTCGGCACGGCGCCGTTGTAGTTCTCCACCGGGGTGAAGGTGTAGGCGCCGTTGCTGGCGATGATCAGCGTGCCGACACCGGTAATGGTTGCCGTCTGGCCTGCCGTGAAGCTGCCGTTGACCCCATTCACGCTGAAGCTGGAAACGCTCAGTACATTATCGACATCGTGGTCGTTGGTCAGCACGTTGCCGGTGGCCGCGTGGTCTTCAGCGACAGTGTTGGTATCCGCAGTCAGCACGCTCGGGTCATCGACCGGGGTGATGCTGATGTTCAGGGTGCTGGTGGAACCGGTGTTGGTGGTGTAGGTGACGGTCGGCACGGCGCCGTTGTAGTTCTCCACCGGGGTGAAGGTGTAGTCGCCGTTGCTGGCGATGATCAGCGTGCCGACACCGGTAATGGTTGCGGTCTGGCCCGCCGTGAAGCTGCCGTTGACCCCATTCACACTGAAGCTGGAGACGCTCAGGACATTATCGACATCGTGGTCGTTGGTCAGCACATTGCCGGTGGCCGCGTGGTCTTCAGCGACAGTGTTGGTATCCGCGGTCAGCACGCTCGGGTCATCGACCGGGGTGACGCTGATATTCAGCGTGCTGGTGGAACCGGTGTTGGTGGTGTAGGTGACGGTCGGCACGGTGCCGTTGTAGTTCTCTACCGGGGTAAAGGTGTAGGCGCCGTTGCTGGCGATGATCAGCGTGCCGACACCGGTAATGGTTGCGGTCTGGCCCGCCGTGAAGCTGCCGTTGACCCCATTCACACTGAAGCTGGAGACGCTCAGGACATTATCGACATCGTGGTCGTTGGTCAGCACGTTGCCGGTGGCCGCGTGGTCTTCAGCGACAGTGTTGGTATCCGCGGTCAGCACGCTCGGGTCATCGACCGGGGTGACGCTGATATTCAGCGTGCTGGTGGAACCGGTGTTGGTGGTGTAGGTGACGGTCGGCACGGTGCCGTTGTAGTTCTCCACCGGGGTAAAGGTGTAGTCGCCGTTGGCACCGAGAGTGAGCGTGCCGACGTTTGCGATGGTCGCCGGGGCGCCAGCGGCGTACTCGGTACCGCCAACCGTGAACTTGGTTACGCTCAGGATGTTATCCACATCGTGGTCGTTGGTCAGTACGTTGCCGGTGGCCGCGTGGTCTTCCTCGACAGTCTTGGTGTCTGCGCCGAGGACGCTCGGGTCATCGACCGGGGTGACGCTGATATTCAGGGTGCTGGTGGAACCGGTGTTGGTGGTGTAGGTGACGGTCGGCACGGCGCCGTTGTAGTTCTCCACCGGGGTAAAGGTGTAGTCGCCGTTGGCACCGAGAGTGAGCGTGCCGACGTTTGCGATGGTCGCCGGGGCGCCAGCGGCGTACTCGGTACCGCCAACCGTGAATTTGGTTACGCTCAGGATGTTATCCACATCGTGGTCGTTGGTCAGTACGTTGCCGGTGGCAACGTGATCTTCTTCGACAGACTTGGTGTCTGCCGTCAACACGCTCGGGTCATCGACCGGGGTGACGCTGATATTCAGCGTGCTGGTGGAGCCGGTGTTGGTGGTGTAGGTGACGGTCGGCACGGTGCCGTTCCAGTTCTCCACCGGGGTGAAGGTGTAGTTGCCGTTGGCGTTGAGGGTCAGCGAGCCAACGTGCTCGATGTTGACGGTTCGGCCGGCGGTGAAGTTGTCATTTTTGCCGGCGACGGTAAAGGACGTCACGCTCAGGATGTTGTCGACATCGCTGTCATTGCCAAGCACGTTGCCAGTGGCCGCGTGGTCTTCCTCGACAGTCTTGGTGTCCGCGCCGAGGACGCTCGGGTCATCGACCGGGGTGACGCTGATATTCAGCGTGCTGGTGGAACCGGTGTTGGTGGTGTAGGTGACGGTCGGCACGGCGCCGTTCCAGTTCTCCACCGGGGTAAAGGTGTAGTCGCCGTTGGCACCGAGAGTGAGCGTGCCGACGTTTGCGATGGTCGCCGGGGCGCCAGCGGCGTACTCGGTACCGCCAACCGTGAATTTGGTTACGCTCAGGATGTTATCCACATCGTGGTCGTTGGTCAGTACGTTGCCGGTGGCAACGTGATCTTCTTCGACAGACTTGGTGTCTGCCGTCAACACGCTCGGGTCATCGACCGGGGTGACGCTGATATTCAGCGTGCTGGTGGAGCCGGTGTTGGTGGTGTAGGTGACGGTCGGCACGGTGCCGTTGTAGTTCTCCACCGGGGTAAAGGTGTAGTCGCCGTTGGCACCGAGAGTGAGCGTGCCGACGTTTGCGATGGTCGCCGGGGCGCCAGCGGCGTACTCGGTACCGCCAACCGTGAACTTGGTTACGCTCAGGATGTTATCCACATCGTGGTCGTTGGTCAGTACGTTGCCGGTGGCCGCGTGGTCTTCCTCGACAGTCTTGGTGTCTGCGCCGAGGACGCTCGGGTCATCGACCGGGGTGACGCTGATATTCAGCGTGCTGGTGGAGCCGGTGTTGGTGGTGTAGGTGACGGTCGGCACGGTGCCGTTGTAGTTCTCCACCGGGGTAAAGGTGTAGTCGCCGTTGGCACCGAGAGTGAGCGTGCCGACGTTTGCGATGGTCGCCGGGGCGCCAGCGGCGTACTCGGTACCGCCAACCGTGAACTTGGTTACGCTCAGGATGTTATCCACATCGTGGTCGTTGGTCAGTACGTTGCCGGTGGCCGCGTGGTCTTCCTCGACAGTCTTGGTGTCTGCGCCGAGGACGCTCGGGTCATCGACCGGGGTGACGCTGATATTCAGGGTGCTGGTGGAACCGGTGTTGGTGGTGTAGGTGACGGTCGGCACGGTGCCGTTCCAGTTCTCCACCGGGGTGAAGGTGTAGTTGCCGTTGGCGTTGAGGGTCAGCGAGCCAACGTGCTCGATGTTGACGGTTCGGCCGGCGGTGAAGTTGTCATTTTTGCCGGCGACGGTAAAGGACGTCACGCTCAGGATGTTGTCGACATCGCTGTCATTGCCAAGCACGTTGCCAGTGGCCGCGTGGTCTTCCTCGACAGTCTTGGTGTCCGCGCCGAGGACGCTCGGGTCATCGACCGGGGTGACGCTGATATTCAGCGTGCTGGTGGAACCGGTGTTGGTGGTGTAGGTGACGGTCGGCACGGCGCCGTTGTAGTTCTCCACCGGGGTAAAGGTGTAGTCGCCGTTGGCACCGAGAGTGAGCGTGCCGACGTTTGCGATGGTCGCCGGGGCGCCTGCGGCGTACTCGGTACCGCCAACCGTGAATTTGGTTACGCTCAGGATGTTATCCACATCGTGGTCGTTGGTCAGTACGTTGCCGGTGGCAACGTGATCTTCTTCGACAGACTTGGTGTCTGCCGTCAACACGCTCGGGTCATCGACCGGGGTGACGCTGATATTCAGCGTGCTGGTGGAGCCGGTGTTGGTGGTGTAGGTGACGGTCGGCACGGTGCCGTTGTAGTTCTCCACCGGGGTAAAGGTGTAGTTGCCGTTGGCACCGAGAGTCAACGTGCCGACGTTTGCGATGGTCGCCGGGGCGCCAGCGGCGTACTCGGTACCGCCAACCGTGAATTTGGTTACGCTCAGGATGTTATCCACATCGTGGTCGTTGGTCAGTACGTTGCCGGTGGCAACGTGATCTTCTTCGACAGACTTGGTGTCTGCCGTCAACACGCTCGGGTCATCGACCGGGGTGATGCTGATGTTCAGGGTGCTGGTGGAACCGGTGTTGGTGGTGTAGGTGACGGTCGGCACGGTGCCGTTCCAGTTCTCCACCGGGGTAAAGGTGTAGTCGCCGTTGGCACCGAGAGTCAACGTGCCGACGTTCGCGATGGTCGCCGGGGCGCCAGCGGTGTACTCGGTACCGCCAACCGTGAACTTGGCTACGCTCAGGACGTTATCCACATCGTGGTCGTTGGTCAGCACGTTGCCGGTGGCCGCGTGGTCTTCGTCGACGGTGATCTTGTCCGCCTGCAGCACGCTTGCGTCATCGACGGGAGTAACGTGCACCACCAGTGGCAGCGAGGTGCTGGCGCTTGGAGCATCGCCGTCTTTGGCGGTGGCGGTTACGGTCAGGGTGATGTCGCCATTGAAGTTCGTCGGCGGTGTCAGCTTGAGCGTGGACAGATTCCAACCTGTGAGGTCCACCGAGGTCGAGCCCTCGACAGCGTTGAAGGTGTGGGTGCCATCGGTGAGACTGGAACCCGTCGGAAAGTCGCCCAGTGTGATAGTAGTGAGTGTTTCCGAGCCATCGGCGTCGTTGGTGTGGGCCTGGATGGTCGACAACAGGATCGCGTTGTCTTCAAGGCCTGAGTTGAGCACCTGAGTGACGTTGATGTTGTCCAGCACGCCGCCCAGGCTGTTGCTGTCCCCGGCGCGGAACTCGAGCTTCTGATTGCCATCGGCAGTGACCGGAACGTCGAAGCTGTAGTGCTGCATGCCGGTGGTCGAGGTGTTCAGGGTGCCAATGAGTTTCTCGCCCCAGTACACATTGATGAGCGAGTTATCCACACCTGCACGCGGTGCATAGTCGAACGACACGTTATAGGTGGTGCCGCCCTTGGCATCGATCGTGGTGTAGAGGTTGCTCGCATCGCCAGCATTACGTTCCAGTTCGATGACCTGGTTATCGCCGCCGGCACCGTAGACGCTGGCCTTGCCGATTTCGACCATGCCACCGCTGTTGTCGGTGTGCCATGCGCCGTTGCCGAGCTTGCTGACATCAACGTCGCCATAGGCGCCGTTCAGCGCTACTTCCTGGAGGTCAGTCGAGACGACTATCCCTCCACCGGTCAGTGACAGGCTTGGAGTATCGGTTACGGGGGTGACGACGATTTCACCGGTCGCCGGAGACGCGGAAGGCATGCCTTCGTTGTCGGTCGCGTTGTAGGTGAACTGGGTGGTGCCACTCCAATCGGCGGTGGGTTTGAAGTACACCGTTGCGCCGTTGGCGGTTGCGGAGATCACACTGCTGGTGGTCAACGCAATGGTTCCGGCGGCGTCAGCGTAAAAACTGCCATGGGCTGGCAGGCTGGTCAGGCTGAAGTGGTCGACGCTGCCGTCGATGTCACTGCCACTGAGCTGCACGGCGATCAAATGATCTTCATCACCGCTGGCGGAAGTGGAATGGACAGTCGGTGCGTCGTTGACTGGCGTGACGGTGATGTTCAGCGTGCTGGTGGAACCAGTGTTAGTGGTGTAGGTAACGGTCGGCACGGTGCCGTTGTAGTTTTCCACCGGGGTAAAGGTGTAGGCGCCGTTGCTGGCGATGATCAGCGTTCCGACACCGGTAATGGTTGCGGTCTGGCCCGCCGTGAAGCTGCCGCTGACCCCATTCACGCTGAAGCTGGAGACGCTCAGGACGTTATCGACATCGTGGTCGTTGCTCAGCACGTTGCCGGTGGCCACGTGGTCTTCAGCGACAGTGTTGGTATCCAGGATCAGGACGCTCGGGTCATCGACCGGGGTGACGTGTACCACCAATGGCACCGAGGTGCTGGCGGGTGCAGCATTGCCGTCTTGGGCGGTGGCCGTTACGGTCAGGTTGATGTCGCCATTGAAGTTCGTCGGCGGTGTCAGCTTGAGCGTGGCCAGGTTCCAACCTGTGACGTCGGCTTCGCCGAAGGTCCCGGTGCCGGTCATGGTGAAAGTGTGGCCCGGCGCGCCATCGGTGAGTACCGAGCCTGCCGGGATGCCGCTGATTTTCACGCTCAGGCTTTCGGAACCGTCGGTGTCGGTCAGTGCCGCGTTGATCGCGGACAGCTGAATGCTGGTGTCTTCGGCACCTTCATTGAGTTTGTAGCCATCGTAGTAGCCTTCGCCATTGCTGCCGTGCAGGTCGGAAACTGTCACGCCGGAAGCGGCCAGATCCGCCACGCCGGTGTACAACGGCACGCCAGCGCTGCTCAGGTCGATCGCCGGGCTGCCGTTGACCGACAGGTTGACGTCGTAGTTGCCCGGGCCGTTCTGGTTGTGGTGGTAGATGTCCAGCGTGTAGTAGCCACTGGTGCTCGGGGTGAACGAACCGTTCAGGTTGGCCCCCGCGCCCCACGTCGTGGCTGCGACGTTCTTGCCACCAACGGTCACCAGCAGGCTGTCATCGCCGGTGCCGCTGAAGGTGTAGGTCTTGCCGGCTTCGAGGTAAATCAGACCGGAAGTTTTCGACGCGGTGCCTTGGGCTATGTCGCCATTGGATTGCACGTTGTCAACGATACTGCTGCTGCCGCTCGATTTATCGGCAGCATCGATCACCGATTTCAGCGTGTCGGTTGGCGCGCCGCTGCCGCTGGTGCCCAGGCCGGCCAGGCCGGTCCAGACTTCCTTGATCAAGCCCGTCGAGGTTACGTTGTTGTCGGCGATATTCAGCGTTGGCGTATCAGACACCGGCGTGATGTCGATTTTCAGCGTCGCTTCAGTGCCCTGGTTGAAACCGTCGGTAGGCTTGAACTTGATCTGGGCGTAATCCGCCGCCTTGTTGCCGATGCCCGAACCGCCGTAAGCGTCCACACCCGATTCGTTGAGGGCGGGGCGGAATGTCAGTTTGCCTGCGGCAATATCGGCCTGGCTGATGGTCTGGCCGATAGTGACTTGCACGCCGTTGAACAACAGGACGCCACCGACCGATTCCTGGCCCGGTGTCCGGGTCGTTACCTCGGTGATGGTGATGCCGAGCGGGCTGTCGTTATCGACGTCGGTGACCTTGAAGTCGTTCCAGCTCAGCGTGATGGTCGTATCTTCGACACCGGTGACAGCGCCGCCGGCGGCCACTGGGGCGTGGTCGTTGTCGATGATGGTGACGCTGGTCCCGTCGGAGCCGAGGACCAGGTGTTCGTAGTTGTGGGTACCCGTGACGCCCGTCAGTTGATTAACCACTGTCACCGGCTGGTTAACGTAGTGGTCGTCTGTAGTGGTCACCACGGTGCTGCCGCTGATTTGGTTGGCCGCGATGTTGACCTGGGTGCCATCGCTGAGAGTGAACGTCAGCGCACCGTGTTTATCGACCGGCAGGCCATCGGCGTTGGTCAGGGTCACGGTGTAGGTGATCTGGCCCCCTTCGGTGACGCTGGAGTTATCCACCGTCAGCTTGGCCACGACGTCGTTGGTGGTGTCGGAAATGACCACCGACGCCGGGTTACCAATCACCAGATTTTCCAGCGCAGTCCCACCGGAAGTTGCGCCGATGATGCCCAGCGCCACGGTGCCATGGTCTATGTAGACGTCATCGCCTTGCGGCGCCAGGGTGTGGACTTTTTCCGTTTCGCCCACGGCGAAGGTCACCGACTGGCCGTCGCTCAGCTTCACGGTCAGGGGAACATCCTGGGCCTTGTCGAGCTTGATGGTGAAGCTCGGCGCCTGGTTTTCCAGCACCGCGCCGTTGCCGACGATGGTGATGCCGACCTCGTCGCCGTGGTTGTCGATTGAGGTACCCGAACCTGCTTCGTCAGTAACAGTGGTGCTCAACGAATCATGAGTCAGGGTCAGTTGTTTGAAGTTTTCTGCACCGCTGACGCTTTCGATTTGGTTGACGATGGTCGGCTGTCCGCCAATCAGGATGTCGTCCGGGGCGGTGATGGTGAACGAGCCAGACGCTGCGTTGGCCGGCACTTTGATGAGGGTGCCGTCGGACAGCTTAAAGGTCAGCTCGTCGTGGCCGCTGATGGCGATGCCATCTTTGTTGGAAAGGGTCACGGTGTAAGTAATCTGGCCGCCTTCAGCCACGGTGGTTTTATCCACCGTGAGGGTCGCGACCACTTCGCTGATAGGGGCTGGCGGGTAAATTGTGACCGGGATCGTCGCGGTACTTGGCGCCGAACCGCCGAGGGTCTCGGTGGACGTCGAGGTCACGGTCAGGTTGAACTGGCCGGTGTAGTTTGCAGGCGGGGTCACTATCAAGGAACTGAGGTCCCAGCGGGTGACGTTGACTTCGCCGGAGTGCGCGGTCGCGGTGAAGCTGTGGCCTGCACCATCGCTGAGTACCGAGCCCGCCGGGATGCCGCTGATCTTCACGTGCAGACGTTCGGAGCCGTCGGTGTCGGTCAGTGCCGTGCTGATGGCGGACAGATGAACGCTGGTACCTTGCGCGCCTTCGTTGAGTTTGTAGCCGTCGTAATAACCTTCGCCATTGCTGCCGTGCAGGTCGGAAACCGTCACGCCTGCATGGGTAAGGTCGGCCACGCCGGTATAGATCGGCACGCCGGCGCTGCTCAGGTCGATCGCCGGGCTGCCGTTGACCGACAGGTTGACGTCGTAGTTGCCCGGGCCGTTCTGGTTGTGGTGGTAAATGTCCAGCGTGTAGTAGCCACTGGTGCTCGGGGTGAACGAACCGTTCAGGTTGGCCCCCGCGCCCCACGTCGTGGCTGCGACGTTCTTGCCACCAACGGTCACCAGCAGGCTGTCATCGCCAGTGCCGCTGAAGGTGTAAGTCTTGCCGGCTTCGAGGTAAATCAGGCCGGAGGTTTTCGATGCGGTGCCTTGGGCAATGTCGCCATTGGATTGCACGTTGCTGACGGTGCTGCTGCTGTTCGGTGTGCCGGCGGCATCGATCACCGATTTCAACGTGTCGGTTGGCGCGCCGCTGCCGCTGGTGCCCAAACCGGACAAGCCGGTCCAGACCTCTTTGATCAGGCCCGTCGACGTTACGTCGTTGCCGGCGACGTTCAGTGTTGGCGCATCCGCCACCGGGGTGATGTCGACTTTCAAGGTCGCTTCAGTGCCCTGATTGAAGCCGTCGGTAGGTTTGAACTGGATCTGCGCGTAATCCGCTGCCTTGTTACCAATGTCGGTTCCGCCATAACCGTCGGCACCCGATTCATTGGCAGCGGGCACAAATGTCAGTTTGCCCAGCGCGATGTCCGCCTGGCTGATGGTTTGGCCCAAGGTGACTTGCACGCCGTTGAACAGCAGGGTGCCACCGCCCGATACCTGGGTGATGGTAATGCCGAGCGGGCTGTCGTTATCGACATCGGTGACCTTGAAGTCGTTCCAGCTCAGGGTGATGGTCGTATCTTCGATACCAGTGACAGCGCCACCGGCGGCCACTGGCGCGTGGTCGTTGTCGATGACGGTGACGCTGGTCTTGTCGGTGCCCAGTACCAGGCTTTCGTAGTTGTGGGTACCCGAGACGCCAGTCAGTTGATTAACCACCGTCACCGGCTGGTTAACGTAGTGGTCGTCTGTAGTGGTCACCACGGTGCTGCCGCTGATTTGGTTGGCCGCGATGTTGATCTGGGTGCCATCGCTGAGGGTGAACGTCAGCGCACCGTGTTTATCGACCGGCAGGCCATCGGCGTTGGTCAGGGTCACGGTGTAGGTGATCTGGCCGCCTTCGGTGACGCTGGAGTGATCCACCGTCAGTTTGGCCACCACGTCGTTGAGGGTGTCGGTGATGTTCGTGGATACCAGAGACTTGTCCGGCACCAGGCTTTCAAATTTACCGCCGGTGACCTGATCGATGCTGGCGGTAACTTTGCCGGCGTCCAGGTACACGTCGTCTTTCGGTGCATCTACGCTGACGTGGCCGGTCATAGCATCTTTGAGGATGGTGATGATCGCGCCGTTGCTCAGCTTCACGGTCATGTCGCTGCCTGCGGCATTGGACAGGGTCGCGGTGTAGACGATTTGCGCGCCTTCGTGCACCGAATCGCTGGCGCTGAGGGTCAGGCTGGTGGTGTCGGCGGTGTCGGTCACTTTGGTGATGACGGCGGAGCGGTCAGTGTCGAGTTTTTCGAAGTTGCCACCGGTGCTGTCCGCGATTGCTGCACGCACGGTTGGTGCACCGGTGTAAACGTCATTCGGTACGGTGTACGGCGCCGAACCGCTGGACTCGCCGGCCTTGATGTTGATCACCAGGCCGTTGTTCAGCGTCACGGTCATCGCCGTGTCGGCCGGGTTGCTCAACGTGGCGGTGTAGGTGATCTGGCCGCCTTCACCGATGGTGCTCACGTCTGCGCTGAGCTTCAGCGTCGTGGTGTCGATGGTGTCATTGACTGTCGTTGTGTGCGTGGTTTTGCTGACGTCGAGTTTTTCGAAGTTACCGCCGTCGGTGCTGGCGATACCGACGGTGATTTTGCTGCCGTCCTTGTAGACGTCATCGGCTGGCGCCGGGATGGTGATGAAACCCGACTTGTCGCCAGCCTTGATCACGACGCTCTCGCCGTTGCTCAACTTGACCGTCATGTCAGTGCCGGCGGCATTGCTGAGGTTGACGGTATAGGTGATGGTGCCGCCCTCGACCACATAGTTGCTGGCGGTCATGGTCACCTTGGTGGTGTCCACGGTATCGCTGATGGCGGTCGAGGTCGGGGTTTTGTCGGCGATCAGGTTCTCGTAGTTACCACCGGCCACATCCTTGATGGCGTTGGTCAGTGGCTCGTGGCCGACCAGCACATCGTTCGGGGCTTTGACGGTGATCGAGGCACTGCTTTCGCCGACGGCGATGGTGATTTTTTCACCATTGGCCAAGGTGACGACCACATTCTGGCCAGTGACCGGTGCGGTCACGGACGCGGTGTAGACCACGTTGCCGCCTTCGGCTGCGGTCGACGATGCGGTCAGGCTGACCGTCGACGTATTGATCGTGTCAGTCACCTCAGTGACCGCCGCCGCAGGATTGGTTACCAGGTTTTCGAAGTTCCCGCCGCTCGCGTCCTTGATGGTCGCTTCAACTTTGCCGGCATCTTTGTAGACGTCATCGGCAGGCGCCTTGACGCTCACGGAGCCAACTGTGGCGCCGGCGGCAATGGTGATCACCGCGCCGTTCGACAGGTTCACGGTGACCGGGGTGCCGGCAGCATTGGTCAACGTTGCGGTGTAGACAATCGAACCGCCTTCAGCCACCGAATCTGTAGCGCTCAGGCTGATGGTGGTGGTGTCATTGACGTCGGTCACCGAAGTGACTGCTGGTGTTTGATCGGCCACCAGGTGTTCGTAGTTGCCACCCGTGGTGCCGTCGATTTTTACGCTCAGCGTAGCGCCGCCAGCCAGAGCGTCATTGGGGGCGGTGAAGTTCACATAGGCGCTGTTCTCGCCGACCGGAATGGTGATGGTCTGGCCGTTTGACAAGGTCACCACGACTGGCGAACCGGTCACTGGGGCATCGACGGATGCGGTGTAAACCACGGTGCCGCCTTCGACCGTGCTGGCTGTGGCAGTCAGGGACACGGTGCTGGTGTCGATGGTGTCGGTTACTTTGGTGACAGCTGGTGTCTTGTCGGCGACCAGGTCCTCGAAGTTGCCGCCGGTGGTCTTGGTGATATGGGCTTCCACCTTGCCAGCGTCTTTGTAGACGTCATCTGACGGTGCGGCGAAATTCACCGAACCGGTCAGAGCACCCTTGGCAATCTGGATCACCGCACCGTTATTCAGCGTCACGGTCATGGCGGTGCCAGCGGCATTGGTCAGCGTCGCGGTGTAGACGATCGAACCGCCTTCGGCAACCGAATGGGTGGCGCTCAGGCTCAGGCCGGTGGTGTCTGCCGTATCGGTGACGGTGGTGACCGCCGGCGAGTGATCGACAGCGACTTTTTCGAAGTTGCCACCGTTGTGGCCGGTGATCGTCGCCTGGACTTTGCCAGCGTCGATATACGGCGTGTCAGCCGGTGCCGCGAAGTCGACCGAACCGCTGTAAGCACCCTTGGCAATTTGGATCACCGCGCCGTTGCTCAACTGCACGGTCATGGCTGTGTCTGTCGGATTGCTCAAGGTGGCGGTGTAGGTGATCTGGCCACCTTCGCTGACGGTATGGCTGGCCGACAGAGACAGCGACGTCGCGTCGATGGTGTCCTTGACGTGGGTGGTCACGGATGCGTTGCTGACAACGAGTTTTTCGAAGTTGCCGCCGCTGGCGTCGGTCATCTTCACGGTGAGTTTGCCGGCGTCCTTATAGACGTCATCGGCAGGCGCCGCGATGGTCACCGAGCCAATGGTTTGACCCGCGGCAATGGTGATGGTCTCGCCGTTGCTCAGCTTGACGGTCACAGGGTTTTGCGCGGCGTTGGTCAGGGTCGCGGTGTAGGTGATATGCGAGCCTTCGAGTACCGACTTGTCGGCGCTGAGGGTCAGGTGGGTCTTGTCGGTCGAATCGGTGATCGTCGTCAGCGCCGGTGCGGTGCTCGGGGTCAATTGTTCGAAATTGCCGCCGGTGGTGCCGGTGATGGTGGTGCTGACGGTGCTGCCGTTCTGGTAGACGTCATTGGCCGGGGTGTCGACGATGACGCTGCCAGTGGTTTTGCCCGCCTCGATGGTAATGACCGAGCCATTGCTCAAGGTCACGGTCATCGGCGTGCCGGCCGGGTTGGTCAGGGTGGCGGTGTAAGTAATCTGGCCGCCTTCGACGACACTGCCGGTGGCGGTGAGACTCAGGCCAGTGTTGTCGACCGAATCGGTGATCGTCGTCAGCGCCGGTTCGGTGCTCGGGGTCAATTGTTCGAAATTGCCGCCGGTGGTGCCGGTGATGGTGGTGCTGACGGTGCTGCCGTTCTTGTAGACGTCATTGGCAGGTGTGTCGACGATGACGCTGCCGGTGGTTTTACCGGCGTCGATGGTAATGACCGAGCCATTGCTCAAGGTCACGGTCATCGGCGTGCCGGCCGGGTTGGTCAGGGTTGCCGTGTAGGTGATCTGACCACCTTCAACCACAGTCCCGGTCGCGGTGAGCGTCAGACCAGTGCTATCGACCGAATCGGTGATCGTCGTTAGCGCCGGTTCGGTGCTCGGGGTCAATTGTTCGAAATTGCCGCCGGTGGTGCCGGTGATGGTGGTGCTGACGGTGCTGCCGTTCTGGTAGACGTCATTGGCCGGGGTGTCGACGCTGACGCTGCCGGTGGTCTTGCCCGCTTCAATGGTAATGACCGAGCCATTGCTCAAGGTCACGGTCATCGGCGTGCCGGCCGGGTTGGTCAGGGTTGCCGTGTAGGTGATCTGACCACCTTCAACCACAGTCCCGGTCGCGGTGAGCGTCAGACCAGTGCTATCGACCGAATCGGTGATCGTCGTTAGCGCCGGTTCGGTGCTCGGGGTCAATTGTTCGAAATTGCCGCCGGTGGTGCCGGTGATGGTGGTGCTGACGGTGCTGCCGTTCTGGTAGACGTCATTGGCCGGGGTGTCGACGATGACGCTGCCAGTGGTTTTACCGGCGTCGATAGTAATGACCGAGCCATTGCTCAAGGTCACGGTCATCGGTGTGCCGGCCGGGTTGGTCAGGGTGGCGGTGTAAGTGATCTGGCCGCCTTCGACGACACTGCCAGTGGCGGAGAGGCTCAGCCCGGTGTTGTCGACCGAATCAGTGATGGTGGTCAGCGCCGGCTGGGTGCTCGGGGTCAACTGTTCAAAGTTGCCGCCGGTAGTGCCGGTGATGGTGGTACTGACGGTGCTGCCGTTGTTGTAGACGTCATTGTTTGCGGTGTCGACGCTGACGCTGCCGGTGGTCTTGCCCGCTTCAATGGTAATGACCGAGCCATTGCTCAAGGTCACGGTCATCGGTGTGCCGGCCGGGTTGGTCAGGGTGGCGGTGTAAGTGATCTGGCCGCCTTCGACAACGCTGCCGGTGGCGGTGAGACTCAGGCCAGTGTTGTCGACCGAATCAGTAATGGTGGTCACTGCTGGCGTAGTGTTTGGCACCAGATTTTCAAAGTTGCCGCCGGTGGCACCGGTAATGGTCGTGGTGACGGTGCTGCCGTTGTTATAGACATCGTTAGCGGCGGTCGGAACGTTAACGGTGCCGGTGGTGTTGCCCGCATCGATGGTAATGACCGAGCCATTGCTCAAGGTCACGGTCACCGGGGTCTGAGCCGGATTGGTCAGCGTCGCGGTGTACGTAATCACGCCGCCTTCGGTAACGCTGGCGCCGGCGGTCAGCGTTACCGTGGTGGTGTCGACTGTGTCGGTGACCTGAGTCACGGCCGGGGTCGTCGGCGGGGTGACGATGATACCGTTGCCGCCCGTGGTGCCGGTGACGGTCACATCGATTTGGGTCGGGTCGTTATAAACGGTGTCGTTCGGTGCCAACGGCACGCTGACGGTGCCGGTCAGTTGGCCGGCCTGGATCACGATCACCGAGCCGTTGGACAAGGTGATGTTCAGGTCCGTCAGCGGTGCCTGGGTCAGGGTCGCGGTGTAAACCAATACGCCGCCGGCTTCGGTGATGGTCGGCGTAGCGCTCAGGCTCAGGGTCGACTCCCGTTGCAGGTTCGGGTTGGTGTCGGCAGTTTGCCCGCCGAGAGTGTTCTGTGCCGCCAATGCAGTGGTGCCAAAGCCCGCTGTCGGGAAACCAACGGTCGCGTCCACCCGGCCAGCAGTTGCATCCAGCATCACGAAGCTGTGGCCGCCACCTGCCGCGCCGCCCGTGCCGGCAGCCGTAGGGCCGGCCGCGGTGGCTTCAAGGTCTTTGGTCGGGTCGGCGCCGGCAACGATGGCTTGCTGCAGTTCTTCAACCGATGGCGCAGCCTGTGCTGTGGCTTCTGCCAGGCCGCTGCTGGAATCCGGAGCGCTGCCGCTCCATTGGGTGTCGCGGCCCAGGTCCAGGGTCCGGCCGTCAGCCAGTTCGAGCGTGACGGCACCCGCCGCGCCAGTGTCTACCTGATCGCCGACCAGCAGCCGATCGCCTTCAACGAGTACACGACGGACGCCCTCTGGGGACACCGCGAAAACTTGACCGACAATGCTTTTGACGATGGCAACAACACTGCTCATTGAAGACTCTCCGGGTGATGCGTTCAGTTGACTTCCATAGACTTGGGGCACTTGCCCTGCTCAGTCAGGTCGTACTTTGTAAGCAGAGTAGACGCAAGTTTGACGCTATTATTCGTCAATAAATTGTCTATATTTTTCCGCTATTAACTATATGCCAAACTATTGACCTTGCAGTTGTCATCCTAAACACTCGCCCCAGTAATGTCACATTGATATTTAGGTAACGAGCTGTCTTGCCTAGCGTGGTCCAGCTCAAACTTTCTACTTTCCGACGTACGGTATTTTGGGTGGTTATTATCCAATGCAGTGGTACGTTCTGAAGTGATTCAGGACAAGAAGCCCTGGAGAATTCGAACCATTCATCAGCAACTGTTCAAGTCTTCAACCTGCGCCAGTGCGGACAGTTTTGTTCAGGAACAGAGCCTTATGCAGGCAATACACCAGGCACTGGAGGTCCATCCGGAAATCCAGGCAAGTATTAATAGTCGATTGGCCGCGGATTATCGGTTAAAAGCGGCCAAAAGTGGATCCCTTCCCCAAGCAGATCTGCCGGGCGGTTATGGTCGTGAAGGCCGCTTAACAATATGTCGATCGCAACACCGGCGTGCGCACCGCATTTTAGAAACAGTTCAGTCTCGGCGTGCCCACCTTGCTCGACAGCGAAAACAAACTGTTTAACGCTTCTTGTTGTTTGGCCGAGATCAAAAACATTCAGTTATTTACTCAATACCGAATCAAGGCGACCATGAGCGAGTTGCTCAAGCGCCAGGGAGTGGTCGCACCGGTGTCCTGCGTTGTGCAAAACGACGTGAAGTCACAAGTTCAGCTCCCCGGGATGATTGAGTCCTCCCTTTTTACCGTTAGCCAAGAGTGTCGAGCGTGGAATCAGAAGTCAGTCGGGTCCAACTCATCCATGATCCACGCACGCTGCATGACGATCCGTTACTGGATGGCCTGCTAGCCCTTTGCACATTGCATCAGAAGCCGGCCAGCGCCGCGATGCTGACCACCGGCCTGCCGTTGCCCAAACAACGCCTGAGTGTTGAATTGCTGCCTCGTGCAGCTGCTCGTGCCGGTCTGCAGGGTCGGGTGCTGCAACGCAAGCTTGAGCAGATCCCGGCAATTGCGATGCCGGCACTGTTGTTGCTCAAGGATGGTCGCAGTGCGGTCCTGCTCGGCTGGCTGGGTGACGACCAGGCTCGCGTGCTGCTGAGCGAAAGCGATGGCGGCGAAAGTGTCGTCAGTCGCGACTTGCTCGCCGATGACTACACCGGCAAAGCGTTTTTCGCTCAACCCCAGCATAAATTCGACGTCAACCACGGCACGCTGATCCCGCGCGCGCGCTCGTGGTTCCGCGATACCCTCAAGCGTTCGCGCTGGCTCTATGCCGATGCCATCGCCGCCAGTTTCCTGATCAACATCATCGCCATGGCTGCGCCGCTGTTCGTAATGAACGTCTACGACCGCGTCGTGCCGAACCAGGCCGAATCGACCCTGTGGGTATTGGCCATTGGCATTACCGGTGCTTACCTGTTCGACCTGATCCTCAAGAGCCTGCGCAGTCTGTGCCTGGACCTGGCCGGCAAGAAAACCGACCTGATTATCTCCGCCACATTGTTCGAGCGCATCGTCGGCATGGCCATGAAGTACCGCCCGGCCCGGGTCGGTAGCTTCGCACAGAACATCCATGAGTTTCAGAGCCTGCGCGACTTCCTCGCTTCGCTGACGCTAACCAGCTTGATCGATCTGCCGTTTACGCTGCTGATCTTCATGGTCATCGCGATTCTCGGCGGGCACCTGGTGTGGATTCCGGTGCTGGCGTTCCCGATTGCCTTGCTGATCGGCTACGCACTGCAAAAGCCGCTGGTAGCGACCATGGAACGAACCATGGCCCTGGGCGCCGAGCGCCAGTCGAGCCTGATCGAAACCCTCGCCGGCCTCGACGCGGTGAAGGTCAACAACGCTGAAAGCGAACGCCAGTATCAGTGGGAACAAACCATCGGCACCCTCAGCCGCCTCGAACTGCGGGTGAAAATGCTTTCCGGCCTGTCGATGAACATCACCCTGCTGATCCAGCAATTGGCCGGGGTCATCATGATCGTCTTCGGCGTGTACCAGATTATCGCCGGTAACCTGAGCATGGGCGGTCTGATTGCTTGCTATATGCTCAGCGGTCGCGCCCTCAGTCCGCTGGCTTCGCTCTCCGGCCTGCTGACGCGTTACCAGCAAGCGCGGGTGACCATGACCTCGGTCGATCAAATGATGGAGTTGCCGCAAGAGCGCAATTTCGAAGAGCGCCCGCTGAGCCGCAAGGTGCTGCAAGGCGCCATCGAATGCCGGCAGATGAACTTCACTTACCCGGGCCAGCAGAACCTGGCGCTGAAGAACATCAACCTGACCATCAAACCGGGCGAGAAGATCGGCATCATCGGTCGCAGCGGCTCAGGCAAGAGCTCCCTGGCCAAACTGGTGGTGGGGCTGTACCAGCCGGACGATGGCGCGCTGTTGGTGGATGGCGTCGACATCCGTCAGATCGACGTGAGCGAATTGCGCCACAACATCGGCTACGTGGCGCAGGACATCCAGCTGCTGGCGGGCACGCTTCGCGATAACCTGGTGTCGGGCGCACGTTATGTCGAAGACGAACTGGTCTTGCAAGCCGCCGAACTGGCCGGTGTGCATGAATTCGCCCGTCTGCACCCGCAAGGTTATGAGCTGCAAGTCGGTGAGCGCGGACAGAACCTGTCTGGCGGTCAGCGCCAGAACGTCGCGCTGGCCCGGGCATTGCTGCTCGATCCGCCTATTTTGCTGCTCGACGAACCGACTAGCGCCATGGACAACACCGGTGAAGAACGCCTCAAACAGCGCCTCGCGGCCATGATTGAAAGCAAGACCGTGGTGCTGGTCACGCACCGGGCTTCGCTGTTGTCGTTGGTGGATCGCTTGATCGTCATCGACCGTGGACAAATTCTTGCCGATGGCCCGAAAGCCGTCGTGATGGAAGCGTTGAAAAAGGGGCAGATCAGTGTTGCTTAAGTCGGGTTTCAAGAATGCGATCGGTCGTTACTTCAAAGGCTCCGATTCGCTGCATGGCCAGCCACTGCCCGAGGTCAACAAAGCCCTCATCGAAGACGCCCCGCGTGTGGTGCGGTTGACGATCTGGGCGATCATCGGGTTCTTCGTGTTTCTGATGCTTTGGGCCAACTTCGCCATAATCGACGAAGTCACCAAGGGCGACGGCAAGGCGATTCCGTCGTCCAAGATCCAGAAAATCCAGAACCTTGAAGGCGGTATCGTCTCTGAACTGTTCGTAAAAGAAGGGCAGATCGTTGAGGCCGGTGCGCCGCTGATTCGCCTGGACGATACGCGCTTCGCCTCCAACGTTGGCGAAACTGAAGCTGATCGGTTGTCCATGCTGCTGCGGGTTGAGCGCTTGAGCGCGGAAGTCGACGACCGTCCGCTGAATTTCCCGGCGGATGTGCTCAAGGCCGTGCCCATCCAGGCGGCCAGCGAAGAGTCGCTGTACACCAGCCGTCGTCAGCAATTGCACGATGAAATCGGTGGTTTGCAGGAGCAGTTGATTCAGCGTCAGCAAGAGCTGCGTGAGTTCACCTCCAAGCAGTCGCAGTATCGCCAGCAACTGAGTATGCAGCGCCAGGAAATCAACATGTCCGAGCCGCTCGTGGCCCAGGGCGCGGTGTCGCCGGTTGAAGTGCTGCGACTCCGGCGGGCCGAAGTCGAAACACGCGGGCAACTGGATGCCACGACGCTGGCGATCCCTCGGGCGGAATCGGCGATCAAGGAAGTGCAGCGCAAGATCGACGAGACGCGCGGCAAATTCCGCAGCGAAGCGTTGACCCAACTGAACGAAGCGCGCACCGATCTGAACAAGGCTCAGGCCACCGGTAAAGCGCTGGAAGACCGGGTCAGCCGGACGCTGGTGACATCGCCGGTACGCGGTATCGTCAACAAGTTGCTGGTGAACACCATTGGCGGCGTAATTCAGCCGGGCAGCGACCTGGTGGAAATCGTGCCGCTGGACGACACCTTGCTGGTCGAAGCGAAAGTTCGCCCGCAAGACATCGCCTTCCTGCATCCGGGGCAAGAGGCGACGGTGAAGTTCACCGCCTACGACTACACCATCTATGGTGGGTTGAAGGCCAAGCTTGAACAGATCGGCGCGGACACCATCACCGATGACGACAAGAAGACCACGTACTACATCATCAAGCTGCGCACTGATCGCAGCCACTTGGGGACGGATGAAAAGCCATTGTTGATCATTCCGGGGATGGTGGCGTCGGTGGATATCATCACCGGCAAAAAGTCTGTACTCAGCTATTTGCTCAAGCCGATTATTCGGGCGCGGGCTGAGGCGCTGCACGAGCGATAGTTCTCGGCTGCGGCTGATGGCCTCTCACGAGCAGGCTCGCTCCCACATTGGATTTGTGTCGATCACAAAACCCCTGTGGGAGCGAGCTTGCTCGCGATGGCGGCCTCAAAAACGCCACATCCCTAAAAGCCATATCGTTATTCGCTAACGGTATTTAAATTTAAATTCTTATACCTATAAAGTCACTCTACTGCGTACCTGCCGACCAATCGGCGCGCCGCACGACACGAACCAACACGGGACCTCCGTGAGTTTCTTGATCGACGCGCGCGCCTTTGAGCGTGCCGTGCGTGGGAGTGATTTTTATGTCAGCCGTCTCTTTGTCTTCAGCGAATGTCTCTCAAAGCATCGCGCCTCAAATCTTCGATATCCGCCCCTTCAGCCGCGCCGTCGGTGCCGAAATCATTGGCCTCGACCTGTCTCTCCCGATCAATGACCAGGACTTCGCCCGCATCCATCGCGCGCACCTTGATCATCACGTCGTGGTGTTCCGCGACCAGCGCATTACCCCCGAGCAGCAGATTGCCTTCAGCCGTCGATTCGGTGTGTTGCAGATCCACGTGCTCAAGCAATTCCTGCTGGCCGGCCACCCGGAAATCCTCATCGTTTCCAACATCATCGAAAACGGCCAATCCATCGGCCTCGGTGATGCCGGCAAGTTCTGGCACTCCGACCTTTCCTATAAAGAGCTGCCGAGCCTGGGCTCGATGCTGCACGCTCAGGAATTGCCGTCCGAAGGCGGCGACACCTTATTCGCCGACATGCACAAGGCCTGGGACAACTTGCCCGACGCGTTGCGCAAAGCAGTCGAAGGCCGATCTGCCGCGCACTCCTACACCGCGCGTTACAGCGAGACCAAATTCGAAGGCAACTGGCGCCCGACCCTGACGCCGGAGCAGCTCGCTCAAGTCGCCGAAGTGATTCATCCGATCGTGCGCACGCACCCGGAAAACGGGCGCAAGGCGTTGTTCGTCAGCGAAGGCTTTACCACGCGCATCGTCGGTTTGCCGGAAGACGAGAGCAAGCAACTGCTTGATGAGCTCTATGCCCACAGCGTGCTGCCGCAAAACATTTACCGCCATCAATGGCAGCCCCATGACCTGGTGTTCTGGGACAACCGCTCGCTGATTCACCTCGCCGCCGGATCCTCAAGCCATCTGCGCCGCAAGCTGTTTCGCACCACCATTCAGGGCGACGCGCCGTTTTGATTTGTCGGAGAAGTCTCATTTCCAAACGTCTTCCATTTGCACCGCTGGCGGCCGCCATCGGCCTGGGTTTCAGCTTGATCGCCGGCAGCCTGGTGGCGCCGACCGTGGCCCAGGCCGAAGGTGAAATTCGCATCGCCGAACAGTTCGGCATTGTTTACCTGTTGCTCAACGTGGTGCGCGATCAGAACCTGATCGAGAAGTATGGCAAGCAGGAAGGCATCGACATCAAGGTCGACTGGACTCAGCTGTCCGGTGGCGCGGCGGTCAACGATGCGCTGCTCTCCGGTTCGATTGATATCGCTGGCGCTGGCGTCGGCCCGTTGCTGACGATCTGGGATCGCACCCACGGCAAGCAGAACGTCAAAGCCGTGGCGTCTCTCGGCAACTTCCCTTACTACCTGGTGAGCAACAACCCAAAGGTCAAAACCATCGCCGACTTCACCGAAAAGGACCGCATCGCGGTGCCGGCAGTTGGGGTTTCCGTGCAGTCGCGTTTCCTGCAATACGCGGCCGCCAAGCAGTGGGGCGACAAGGAATTCAATCGCCTGGACAAGTACACCATCGCCGTTCCGCACCCGGACGCCACGGCTGCGTTGGTGGCCGGTGGTACTGAGTTGTCCGGGCACTTCTCCAACCCGCCGTTCCAGGATCAGGAGCTGGCCAACCCCAACGTCCATGTGGTGTTGAACTCGTACGACGTGCTCGGCCCGAACTCGCCAACGGTGCTGTTTGCGACCGAGAAATTCCGTGACGAGAACCCGAAAACCTATAAGGCGTTTATTGCGGCGCTGACCGAAGCGGCTGAATTTGCGCAGAACGATAAAGGTGCCGCCGCCGACACTTACATCCGCGTTACCAACGCAAAAATTGACCGCGCGGCGTTGCTGAAAATTATCGACAACCCGCAGTTCGAATTCAGCATCACGCCAAAAAATACTTATCCACTGGCTGAATTTCTATACCGCGTTGGCGCGATCAAAAACAAACCGGATTCGTGGAAGGATTACTTCTTCCAGGACACCAAACCGCTGCAAGGGAGCTGATCGTCATGAACGCCCCTTTGCAAGGCCACACGGTCAGCAAATCGAACGCGGTAGCCCAAGCGCTGCTGTCGGTCGACAATGTCAGCCTCGAATACCGCACGCCGCAGCGTGTGGTGCGAGCGACCCATCAAGTCAGTTTTGAAATCGATCCGGCCGACCGCTTTGTGCTGCTCGGCCCGTCCGGTTGCGGTAAATCGACGTTGCTCAAGGCGGTTGCCGGGTTCATTCAGCCTTGTGAAGGCGAGATCCGTCTTCAGGGACAAACCGTGCATGCACCGGGACCGGACCGCATCGTGGTGTTCCAGGAGTTCGATCAACTGCCCCCGTGGAAAACCGTCAAACAGAACGTCATGTTTCCGCTGCTGGCGTCCAAATCACTCAAGCGCAAAGAGGCTGAAGAGCGGGCGCTGCACTATCTGGAGAAGGTGGGGCTGGCGGCGTTTGCCGATGCTTATCCGCATACCTTGTCCGGTGGCATGAAAGCTCGAGTCGCTATCGCTCGTGCCTTGGCGATGCAACCGAAAATCCTCCTCATGGACGAACCCTTCGCCGCACTCGATGCGCTGACCCGCCGCAAGATGCAGGAAGAATTACTGTTGCTGTGGGAAGAGGTGCGTTTCACGCTGCTGTTTGTCACGCACTCCATCGAAGAGGCGTTAGTGGTGGGCAATCGCATTCTGCTGTTGTCGCCGCATCCGGGCCGGGTACGGGCAGAAGTGCACAGCCATCAATACGATTTGCACAGCCTCGGTGGCGTTGCATTTCAGGAGTCGGCGCGACGGGTTCATCGGCTGTTGTTTGATGAAGGTCAATCTCCGGAAACCGAGCGTGAGCTGGATTTCTCCGATATTCGCATCGCTTATTGAGCCATTGAGAGGTTTGCCCGATGAGCCATTTATCATCTGTGCGTGAAGAGTTCGAAACTGTTTTAAAGCCGCTGACCAGCGTACCGCTGGAGCGTGAACTGCCGCTTGGTCAGCGCCTCTGGCAACAAGGCTGGATTCGTAAAAGCCTGATCCTGATTTTGCTGGCGGTGCTGTGGGAAGTGGTTGCCCGTGTTCAGAACAACGATCTGCTGCTACCAAGTTTTTTGCAAACCGCCAGCGCACTCTACGATGGTCTGCTCAGTGGAGAATTGCTGGGCAAGGTGTGGATTTCGTTGGTGGTGTTGCTCAAGGGATACCTGATCGGCATCGTCCTGGCATTTGCCCTGACCACGTTGGCGGTGTCGACCCAGTTTGGTCGCGACCTGTTGAGCACATTGACCTCGATGTTCAACCCGCTGCCGGCGATTGCGTTGTTGCCTTTGGCACTGTTGTGGTTCGGCCTGGGGCAGAACAGCCTGATTTTTGTGCTGGTGCATTCGGTGCTTTGGGCCTTGGCCTTGAACACCTATGCCGGGTTTCTCGGAGTCTCGGAAACCCTGCGCATGGCCGGACGCAACTATGGCCTCAAGGGCATGCGGTTCGTACTGTTTATCCTGATCCCGGCCGCGTTGCCGTCGATTCTTGCCGGGTTGAAAATCGGCTGGGCCTTCGCCTGGCGTACGTTGATCGCCGCGGAACTGGTGTTTGGCGCGACCAGTGGCAAGGGTGGGTTGGGCTGGTACATCTTTCAGAACCGCAATGAGCTGTACACCGACAAGGTGTTTGCCGGGTTGGCGGTGGTGATACTGATCGGGTTGCTGGTGGAGAACCTGGTGTTTGACACGCTGGAGCGGGTGACGGTGAAGCGGTGGGGGATGCAGCGGTAAGATTTGCGGTGTCTGGTTTGACGCCATCGTGAGCAGGCTCACTCCCACATTGAATCTTCATTGACCGCTAATTTTGTGAACCACACAAAACCCTTGTTGGAGCGAGCCGGCTCGCGATGGGGCCAGTCCAGAGCCAACACATCAAATGGAGGATGTTTGCTAGGATTGCGCCTGAGTCAATCCAGATCAGCCATGAGTGCTTAGCATGCAACTCCCGGACATGAACCTGTTGGTCGCCCTCGACGCTTTACTCGACGAAGGCAGTGTGGTCGGCGCTGCACGGCGGATGAACCTCAGCCCGGCGGCCATGAGCCGAACGCTGACGCGCATTCGCGAGGCCATAGGCGACCCGATCCTGGTGCGTGCCGGTCGTGGATTGGTGCCGACGCCCAAGGCTCTCGAGTTACGTGAGCAGGTGCGCGATGTGGTCGAGCAAGCCGCGCTGCTATTTCGCTCGGCCGATGTGGTAGACCTCGGTTCGCTACGCCGGCGGTTCAGCATCCGCGCCAATGACTTTTTTGTCGGCGTCTATGGCGGCAAGCTTTTTGACACGATGGAACGCCAAGCACCGCATTGTGAATTGCGTTTTGTGCCGGAAGGCGATGGCGATGATGAAGCGCTGCGCGAAGGGCGGATCGATTTAAGTGTGAGTAACAATCGTCCCGTCATGCCGGAAGTGAAGGTACAAAACCTGTTCTCAACGCACTTCGTCGGTCTGGTGCGCGAGGATCACCCACTGTTCGATGACGAGATTACCGCTGAGCGCTACGCCGGGTTTTCTCATATCAGCATGTCGCGCCGAGGTATTGCTCGCGGGCCGATCGATACGGCGCTCAACGCTTTGGGGCTGGAGCGGCGGGTGGCGTTGATTGCGCCAAGCTTTCATGCGGCAATGTTCGCGCTGCCGGATTCCAATCTGATTCTGCCGGTGCCAAAAGAAGCGTTGTTAAGTGTGCGGCGCCTGGGTTTGAAATTGCGCTCGTTTACGCTGCCGATTCCGCTGCCCACCCTCATGCTGACCCAGGCCTGGCACCCCAGGTTTGACAATGACCCGGCTCACCGCTGGCTGCGTGAAACCCTCAAAACCTGCTGCGATGAGACGTGGCTAGCAGCACAACCTACCTGAAGTAATCCCCAATCCCCTGTGGGAGCGAGCCTGCTCGCGATAGCGGTAGACCAGTCAATGCAAATGTTGACTGACCCACCGCCATCGCGAGCAGGCTCCCACAAGGTTTTTTGTATTGTTGCGTCTAGCGCATTTATAACCTGTCGATAAGTCAGTTTTCGTCAGGTCACCCCCTTTTTAAAATGCCCCGGTACTCAAACCCCGGAGCATTCCGTAATGACTTCCCTCACGGTCGCGGCACCGTTCGCCGCGACCCCTCCAGCCGTTGTCGCACCACCGGTTTTCGGCCCGCGGATCATCATCGGTCTGGTGGGCGTGTTGTTGGCGGTGCTGGCCTCGGGCCTGAACGAGATGGTGACCAAGGTTGCCTTGGCGGACATTCGCGGCGCGTTGTCCATCGGCTACGACGAAGGCACCTGGCTGGTCGCCAGTTACACAGCGACCTCAGTGGCGGCCATGGCGTTTGCGCCATGGTGTTCGGTGACGTTTTCGTTGCGCCGCTTCACCCTCTACGCCATCAGCGTCTTCACGCTGTTAGGCGCGTTGAGTCCGTTCGCCCCGAACTACGAAAGCCTGCTGGTGCTGCGCACATTGCAAGGTCTGGCGGGCGGCGCGTTGCCGCCGATGTTGATGACCGTAGCGCTGCGATTCTTGCCGGCCACTGTGAAGCTCTATGGCTTGGCCGGTTATGCCCTGACTGCCACCTTCGGCCCTGGGCTCGGCACGCCCTTGGCCGGGTTGTGGACCGAGTATGTCGGTTGGCAATGGACGTTTTGGCAAATCATCGTGCCGTGTCTGCTGGCTCTGGGAGCGGTGGCCTATGGTTTGCCCCAAGACCCGCTGCGCCTGGAGCGCTTCAAACACTTCAACTGGCGCGGTCTGCTGCTGGGATTTCCGGCGATCTGCATGCTGGTGATCGGCATCTTGCAGGGCAATCGGCTGGACTGGTTCGAGTCGAGCCTGATTTGCGGATTGCTCGGCGGCGGCTTGTTGCTGATGGTGCTGTTCCTGATCAATGAATGGTCGCAACCGATACCGTTTTTCAAGATGCAGATGCTCGGCATCCGCAACTTGTCCTTCGCCTTGCTCACTTTGGCCGGGGTGCTGGTGGTGTTGCTGGCGGTGATCATCATTCCGTCCGCTTATCTGGCGCAGGTTCAGGGTTATCGCCCCATCCAGACTGCGCCAATCACGCTGTTGGCGGCGTTGCCGCAGTTGATTGCGCTGCCGTTGGTGGCGGCGTTGTGCAACCTGCGATGGGTTGATTGCCGCTGGGTGCTGGGTATCGGCTTGAGCATGTTGGTGCTGTCCTGCATTGGCGGTTCACTGCTGACGTCGGCGTGGATTCGCGACGATTTCTACGGACTGCAATGGCTGCAAATTTTCGCTCAGCCGATGGCAGTGCTGCCACTGCTGATGCTCGCGACCGGCAGCATTTCGCCCCTGGAAGGACCGTTTGCTTCGGCCTGGTTCAACACGGTGAAAGGCCTGTCCGCGGTGCTCGCCACCGGCGTCATTGAGGCGTTGACCACTTCCAGGTTGCACTTCCACTCAACCATGTTGGTGGACAACCTCGGTAATTCGCCACTGGCCGACAGCGACAGCGCAGGTCTCGCTCATCGGCTGCATGAGCAAGCCGTGGTGCTGACTTCTTCCGATCTTTATCTGTGCATGGCGGGCGTCGCACTGGCGTTGATCCTGCTGATTTTCTGGCTGCCGACGCGGGTTTATCCACCGCGTGCGCCGACTTGATCGCTTCACTGAAACAGAAGGTTTTTATGACGATTCAAACAAAGCAAAAAGTGGTTGTCGGTATCGCCGCCGTGGTGGCAGTCGGTGTGCTGATTTATCTGCTGGTGCCAAGTCTCTTCGGTCAGCGCACGCAGCAAAAAACCAATGATGCCTTTGTCTCTGCGGACTTCACGCTGGTGGTCCCGCGCGTGGCCGGATTTATCAAGGACGTGCTGGTGGAAGACAACCAGCAGGTCAAGGCTGGGCAGTTGCTGGCGTTGATCGATGATCGTGATCTGCGAGCCGCGGCCCAAGCGGCTGATGCCGAAACCTTGGTGGCGAGAGCACAGCTGCAAAATGCCCGGGCGACCCTTGAACGCCAGGTTTCAGTGATCGCTCAGGCTCAAGCCTCGGTAGTATCTGCGAAGGCTGAAATGGCCTTCGCCGAGCAGGAGTTGAACCGCTACAACCACTTGGCGGGTGTCGGGGCAGGCACGGTGCAAAATGCTCAGCAAGCGCGCACACGTATTGATCAAGCCAGCGCGCGGTTGGCCAATGCAACGGCGGTGCTGGCGGCGGAACGCAAGCAAACGGACATCCTGACAGCCCAATGCGACGCCGCCGAAGGTGGACTGAAACGTGCCCAAGCTGCTCTGGCAATTGCCAGTTACGAGCTGTCTTACACGCGCATTGTTGCGCCACAGGACGGCATGGTCGGCGAGCGCGCCGTGCGAGTCGGCGCCTATGTGACGCCGGGCAGCAAGATTCTGGCCGTGGTGCCGCTGGCACAGGCTTACGTGGTCGCCAACTTTCAAGAAACTCAACTGACCAACGTTCAGCCGGGGCAGAACGTGCAAGTGCGGGTCGACAGCCTCGGCGGTGAAGCCCTGAACGGTCGCGTCGAGAGCATCGCCCCGGCGACGGGGGTAACGTTCGCCTCGATCAAACCGGACAACGCCACGGGCAACTTCACCAAAGTTGTACAGCGGATCCCGGTGAAAATAGTCCTGGAACCGGGCCAGGCACTGACCTCGCGGTTGCGAGTGGGGATGTCGGTGGAGGCGAGTATTGATACTGCAAGCGCGGTGTCGCATGAGGTGACTCAGCGATGAAGATGTTAGTTGCCCGGGCAGGCATCATCGCGAGCAGGCTCGCTCCCACATTGAATCGGCTCAATGCACACAATCTCTGCCCAAAAGGAGATCCCTTGCGGGAGCGAGCCTGCTCGCGAAGAGGCCGATGGCCTTGCGCAGTTCTCGGCGCACTATTGGTGACAGGCCTTTCAGCCTGCACCGTTGGCCCGGACTTTTACAAACCACAGGCCCCGCAAATCACCGAATGGTCAAAACCGTCAAAAGCCGCTGCCAGCCAAGTCGTCACCGCAACGATCGAGGAGCGCTGGTGGGACGTGTTCCACGATCCGATACTCTCGGGCCTGAGCCAACGCGCCCTGACCGACAACCTCGACCTGAAACTCGCCAGCAGCCGCTTGCAGCAAAGCCGCGCTGCGCGCCAGGTGATCACCGCCAATCGTTACCCCAGCACGGCGGCCGCTGGCAGCTATGGACGCAAACGTTACAGCGCAGAAGGCTTGAACGACCCATCGGGACATAACGGTGACTCGGCATTCAACCTGTGGGACGCCGGTTTCTCCGCGTCCTGGGAGCTGGATTTCTGGGGGCGCGTGCGCCGCGAAACCGAAGCCGCCGACGCCACGCTTGAAGTGGCCGAAAATGATCGTCGGGGGGTATTGCTGTCGGTGCTCGCAGAAACCGCTCAGGATTACATTCAGCTGCGCGGCGTGCAAAGCACTCAAGCCGTCACCGAGCAGAACCTCGATGTCGCCCGCCACAGCTTGAAACTCTCGCAACTGCGCCTGGCCGACGGCGTTGCCACCGACCTCGATGTCGCCGAAGCCGCCGCTCAAGTCGCCGCCATCGAATCGCGTCTGCCCGAGCTGGAGCAGCGGCAGTCGCAACTGATCAACGCGTTGAGCCTGCTGATGGGCGATACGCCGCAAGCGCTGTACGCCGAGTTATCCACAGACGCGCCCGTGCCGCAAACCCCGCGGCAGGTCGCTATCGGCCTGCCGTCGCAACTGGCCGAACGCCGCCCTGATATCCGCCAGGCTGAAGCGCATCTGCATGCCGCGACGGCGAGTATCGGCGTGGCCAAGGGTGACTTCTACCCGCGGATCACTCTGTCAGGCAACGTGGGCTCACAAGCCATGCAACTCAGCGATTTTGGTTCGTGGGGCTCACGTTCGTTCGGCATCGGCCCGCAATTCAGCTTGCCGCTGTTCGACGGCGGTCGTCTGCGCGGCGTGCTGAACTTGCGCGAAGCCCAGCAGCAGGAGGCCGCCATCGCCTACCAGCAAACAGTGTTGCGCGCCTGGCATGAAATCGACGATCAACTGACCGCCTACAACGCCCGTCAACTGCGTCGCGACAGCCTCGCCGAAGCCGTACGCCAAAACCAGATCGCCCTGCGCACTGCGCAGCAGCAATACACGGAAGGCGTGGTGGACTTCGTCAATGTGCTCACGGTGCAAGGTGCGTTATTGGCGACTCAGGAACAGTGGGTGGAGAGTTCGACCGGGGTATCGCTGGCGATGGTCGGGTTGTACAAGGCATTGGGCGGGGGATGGGAGTCGGTGTATCCGGTGGCAAGCGACGCTACCAATAATCCGGCTTGATGGCGGGCGCCTTGTGCGTCGGCACCCGGTTCGGAAATTGATGCTTTTGCAGCTCTTCTTCCGTAACGACTCGTCGCATCCAGTGTGAGTGTTCTTTTAAAGAACCTGGCGAAGGACGGTTTAACTCAGCCCGGTGGGGAAGAATGACCCCGACTTTCATATCAGGGAAATCTTCTCGGATTGCTCTCAGGGCTGGAGTCATGTCTGTATCACTGGATACCAGCACCAGCTGTTCGATTTGGTCATGGATATGGAGTTTGGTCTGCCTTGCTGCCGTGCGATACATGCTAATTGCAATGTGGACATCTGTTTCTTTCTCTTCAAGCTTCCAGATGTCCACTTTGTCCTGGCGAGATGCGCCGATTTTTCTGTCAATAAAACGAGGGGCTTTAGCGGGCTCAAGTTTATGGCGACCATAGTGAACGGCAACATTGGTCGTCTTTAACGCGCGCACATAGGTGTCTTGAGCTTCTTTGGAGGCTCTGCCGCGAGTAGCAAGTTCTGGTTTGACGGATGAGGTGAAGTAATCAACGGAGATGATCGAGTTCTGCGGATTCTCGATGTACGCGATCTGGGCCAGCAAGCCTTGGAGATTAAGCCATTTATACGGTCTACCCGCGAGTAATCCATAGAACACGTTGTAGCCATCAACAAAAAAGCAGTTCGCAAAAACTCATACCTCAGAAACGAAAAAACCGGCATAGGTCGGTTTCTTCACCCCAACTGCCAGTGAATTTAATCTCTGCGTACGGGGTTCAGTGGAGGGACCGTAAGTCGGGTGCGGCACGGGCGTCAATCCGTAGATTGATTAACGCTCTACTCATGCATTCCCACGCGTTTTAGCCCCCACTCGACCGTCAGGGGATACGGTCGCCGATGTCGCTGGTCGTAAAGCCAGCATCGACGACGAACCTGCACCGCCTTACAGTGATCCATAAGCTTCGTGATCTTGAGCCAGTTGCGGGGGGAGGCAATGGAAGCGCGCAGAGAAACATCACTTGGGGGCACCCAGGATCCGCACGCAGTGCCCGGTGGTTGGGCGGTGGTGCAGCGTTGGCTGCGGTGGGCGCAGGAACACTGGCTGTTGCCGATTCTGGCGTTGGCGGCTTTGGTGCGTTTCTACGATCTGACGGCCGCGGCCGTCTGGGGCGACGAAGGGTCGAGCCTGCTGATGAGCCACTACTCGGTGGCTGAAATATGGGTGCATGCCGCCCGTGATGTACACCCTCCACTGTATTTCGTGCTGCTGCACGGCTGGATCGAGCTATTCGGCGACGGTATTTTCTCGATCCGCTGCCTCAGCGCTCTGCCCGGAATCGCCACGGTGTGGCTCGGCGTCTGGTTGATGGACCTGATCGCCACTCGGCGTGCCGCGTTATTGGCCGGTTTTTTGCTGGCGTTGCTACCGACGGCGGTGCGTTACAGCCAGGAAGTGCGGATGTATTCGCTACTGGGCCTGTGGCTGATCGGTGCCACGATTGCGCTGGTTTACTGGGTCAGGCATCCCCGTCGCACGCACTATTTGGTGGCCTATGTACTGCTGATGAGCGCGGCGTTCTACACGCATTACTTCACTGCCCTGTGCGTGCTGTGCCACTGGCTGTATCTGGGGCTGATTCGTGTGCTTCCAGGCTATCGTTTACGTAGTATTCAGCGCCCCGGCTGGTGGCTGGCGAACGTGGCAATCGTGTTGCTGTACCTGCCGTGGGTGCCGAACCTGATCGATTTAATCCAGCACATGGATCAGCTCAAAGCCAATGGCGATGTGGGGTGGGAGTTACCGGTCACGATTAGCTCGTTGCCGTCGATGATCTGGTCGTTGCTGACACAGGACGATGGTGAAAACCTGCCGACGCTGATTTTTATCGCGCTGCCGCTGGCGTTGCTGGGTATTACTGGCGTGGCGCTGGCGCGGGACCGCAGCGTCATTCGCGGCAGTGTGCTGCTGATAATCTACACGGCGTTGCCGATACTGTTGGTGTTCGGCGTGTCTTTTATCTCGCCGGTGTTCATCGAGCGCTATCTGACGGCCTATGCACTAGGGTTGCCGATGATTGTCGCACTGGCCGTCGATCGCCTGTATTCAGGCTTGCGAGTGCTGGCGCTGACCGTGCTGGTGCTGTTTGTCGGCGTCGAACTGGTCGGATTGAAGAACAACGCCTCGGTCGATCCCGGCAATCAAATCAATGTGATGGTCGACTACGTTAACCGGCATTTTGTTGCTGGCGACCGGATCGTCACCAGCGACATGCTTTGGTACCTTCCTTACATCTATTACAACCGCGCTGCTACCGAGCCGCTGCTGTACACCCCGCCGCTAGCCAATGGCGGGTCGAGCCGGCCAAACGACTATGGTTTCGGTACGCTGGTCACCCAGGACATTTATCTGGACCGCCTCGACAGCTTGCCCAAAGGCACTGGCCGGGTGTGGCTGATCGGCACCGTCGGTGGGCCGGACGAGTTCACGCCGCTACCTTCGGGCTGGCAGAACGTTGACGAATCGCGGGCAGGATGGGTTAACGCGCGCTTGTTTGTGCGGCATTAAAAGGGTCGGCGTGATGCTGTTGCGAATGTTCACGACTTCGACGACAAATCCGCCATCCCCTTGAGCAATTCAATCGGCAGCGGGAAGACGATGGTCGAACTCTTGTCGCCGGCGATCGAACTCAGCGTCTGCATGTAACGCAGCTGCATGGCCCCCGGCTGGCGACCGAGCATTTCCGCAGCCTGCATGAGTTTTTCCGAGGCCTGCAATTCACCTTCGGCGTGGATCACCTTGGCCCGGCGCTCCCGTTCGGCTTCAGCTTGTTTGGCGATGGCGCGGACCATCGATTCATTGAGGTCCACATGTTTGATCTCGACGTTGGCCACCTTGATGCCCCAGGCGTCGGTCTGGGCGTCGAGCACTTGCTGGATGTCGATGTTTAACCGCTCGCGTTCGGCCAGCAGTTCGTCGAGTTCATGTTTACCAAGCACCGCTCGCAGCGTGGTCTGGGCCAACTGGCTGGTGGCCGCGAGAAAGTCTTCAACCTGGATGATCGCCTTCTGCGGATCAAGCACACGGAAGTACAGCACCGCATTGACTTTGACCGAGACGTTGTCGCGGGTGATGACGTCTTGCGGTGGCACATCGAGGACGATGGTTCGCAGATCGACGCGAACCATTTGCTGGACCACCGGGATCAGCAGGATCAAACCGGGGCCCTTGACCTGCCAGAAGCGTCCCAGTTGGAACACCACGCCGCGCTCGTATTCGCGCAGGATGCGAAAGGTCGACCCCGCCAGTGCAATCAGTAACAGCAGCAGCGCGGCGAAACCTACTTGCAGGCCCATGACTATTCTCCCACCGGCGCCGCGTCAGCCGCGGCCACTTGCAACAGTAACCCATTTCGCGCCACCACCCGGACATGTTGCCCCGGCTGCAGCGGTGTCGAGCTTGAAACTTGCCAGCGCTCTCCTTGCAAATGCACCCAGCCGTTACAGGCATTGCCAGGCAGTAACGACAAGACAGGTGTCACGCTGCCCAGCAATCCGGCATCGCCGCTGACAGTGCGGCGCGGTCGGGTTTTCAGGGCGCGGATCAGCAGGAAAACCAGCAGCAGGGCACTCACCAGCCCGAGGCCGATCATCAAGGGAACAGGCATCTCGGTGTTGGTCAGAATCACCGCGCCGATCACGAACATCACAATGCCACCCAAACCGATCACGCCGTAATTGGGCAGCGCGGCCTCGGCGATCAGAAAGGCGATGCCGAATGTGATCAACCAGATCCCGATAGGGTTTGGCATCAGCAGCACAACGGTATCGGCTGCAAACACCGATCCGCTCAACGCCAACAGCAGCGCTACGACACAGCAACGAGTATTCACTTGACCCTCCGCGAGAGTCATTAGGTGGCTCTGTATACAGTTTAGTTGAGCCACGGCGTATCTGAATTCTGCTCACTTTTCGACGGCATCCGATGGGCGGATTTCCCGCCGGAATGTGCCGGCAGACCTAGACTTTCAGTACGAAGAAAAGTGTTAACCATCGTCCCCACGTCACGGGTGCGGACACCGAGGTGCATCATGCGTATGGCAAGAACCGTGCAGAGAAGCCTGGAAACGGCTCACTGCGAATATGACATCGTCACCCACCCCCATTCGGCCAGCAGCCTTGAAACGGCGCGGCTCGCGGGTGTCCCTGCCGAACGGGTGGCCAAGTCGGTCATCCTCGACGATCACCACGGTCATTACTTGATGGCCGTGCTCCCTGCCAGCCGTCACCTGGACCTGAGCAAAGTCCGCAGCAGTGGCGAATGGCAGGTCTCGCGGGAAAGCAATCTGCCGCACCTGTTCGATGATTGCGAGCGCGGGGCCGTGCCGGCCTTGGGCGAAGCCTATGGGCTGGACGTGGTCATCGACCCGCTGGTTACCCGGCAGAAAGACATCTATCTGGAAGCTGGTAACCATACCAATCTGCTGCACATGGACATGCCGCAGTTTTTGAAAATGGTGCCGCATGCCGAGGTGCGGGAATTGAGTCAGTGAGTTTTGTGTTGTCATGTTGCCGCCATCGCGAGCAGGCTCGCGCCCACAGGTACTCAAGTGTTCATGTGGGAGTGAGCCTGCTCGAGATTGATTTTTCATTTCTCAAGGAGCCCGACATGGAATCCCCAACCCACACCCTGCCCAACCTGTTCAAGCAACTCGGTCTGGAGGATGACGCCGAAAGCATCGATAAATTCATCGCCACCCACTCACCGCTCAAGCCCGAATTGCACCTTGCGGATGCTTTTTTCTGGAGTAAAAGCCAGGCGCAGTTTTTGCGTGACGATATTCTCGATGATGCGGATTGGGCGGAGGTGGTGGATCAGTTGGATGTGTTGTTGAGGAAAGGGCGGGGAGTATAAGAGGGAAGCAAATATTATGATTTTTCCAAGTTGCTCAAGGCGAAATAGTAGACCAGAATAAAGACCTAAATTGAGGTCTTATATATGCAAAATGTTCTGGCCGACATGGCTGTCAGTGTGTCTGAATTGAAGAAAAATCCATCTGCGGTTTTGAGCGGTGCCCATGGTGGACCCGTTGCCGTGCTCAATCACAATCGAGTGATGGGATACATGGTTCCTGCAGATGTTTTCGAGGCCATGATGGAACGGCTCGATGATCTTGAATTGGCCGAAATTGTTCGCTCTCGCCGTCATGAAACGCCGGTCCCGGTAAACCTGGATGACCTTTAAGCTTGAATTCCTGCCGTCCGCACGCAAGGAGTGGGACAAACTGGGGCATACGTTGCGCGAGCAATTCAAAAAGAAACTGGCGCAGAGACTTGAATTGCCCCGGATCCCTTCCGATTCGCTGCACGGAATGCCTGACTGCTACAAAATCAAGTTGAAGTCAGCAGGGTACAGGCTGGTGTATCAGGTTATAGAAGAGCGTGTAGTTGTATCTGTTGTGGCAGTCGGAAAGCGAGAGCGTAGTGAAGTTTACGACCGAGCCAAACAACGCTAACGACCGGACAATTTTTTGATTTCTGCCGCATGCGCTCACACGGCGGCATATCACTGCGATCTCCTAATCGAATGGATGGGTCGGCAATCTCGCCAATTTGTTTCAAAACTTGACCACCTGTCCCTCCAAATGCCATATTGTTAGTTAGCAAACTAACAGTGTGTGTTGTCCCTCGTGCCGAAAACCCTCGACGCTCTCCAGATGAACATCAGCAGCTCCATGGTGGTGGCCGCCCGGCATTGGCGGAAGATCTGCCAGACCACGCTGGTCAACTATGGAATCTCCGAAGCCTGCGCCGTCCCGTTGTTGATGATCGGGCGCCTGGGTGAGGGCGTGCGGCAGGTGACGGTGGCGCAGGCTGCGGGCATGGAGAGTCCGTCCTTGGTGCGTTTACTCGATCAGCTGTGTCATTCGGGTTATGTTTGCCGCACCGAAGATGCCCATGACCGGCGCGCCAAGTGCCTGAGCCTGACCGAAACCGGTCGCGAACTGGTGCAGGCGGTCGAAATCGAGCTGGTGCGATTGCGTCATGAAGTGCTCGAAGGCATCGACCAAAGCGATCTGGAAGCTACGCTACGGGTATTGAGAGCCTTTGAAGCGGCAAATGCGCCGTCGGTGGTCAACCCTTGAAAGGATTTTTCACCGGAATGCCCGCGGCTCGGGACTGGTTCTACGGTGTGCGCACCTTTGCTGCCTCGATGATCGCGTTGTACATCGCCCTGCTCATGCAAATGCCGCGTCCGTATTGGGCGATGGCCACGGTCTACATAGTTTCCAGTCCCTTTGTCGGGCCTACCAGTTCCAAGGCGCTCTACCGCGCAGTCGGCACCTTTATCGGGGCGGCGGCTGCAGTTCTGTTCGTGCCCATGTTTGTCCAGAGTCCTTACGTATTGGTGGTGGTCATCGCGCTATGGACCGGGATTTTGCTGTTCCTGTCCTTGCACCTGCGCACAGCCAACAACTACGCCTTGATGCTGGCCGGTTACACTTTGCCGCTGATCGCCCTGCCGGTGGTGAACAACCCGTTGGGGGTATGGGATGTCGCGGAAGCGCGGACTGAGGAAATTTTCCTCGGTATCGCCGTGGCTGCCGTGGTCGGCGCCATGTTCTGGCCTCGACGTCTGGCGCCGGTGTTTAACGACGCGGTGAGCAAATGGTTTACCGATGCCTCGACTTACAGCCTGCGTTTCCTCAGCCGGCAGGTGCAACCTGATGAAGTCAGCGCGCTGCGTTCCGCCATGGTGGCGACCTTCAATACTCTGGAGTTAATGATCGGCCAGTTGCCGCACGAGGGCGCGCATCGGCAAACCGTGCGCAACACCAAAGAACTGCGTGGGCGGATGATTCATCTGTTGCCGGTGATCGACGCCCTCGACGATGCGCTGTATGCCCTTGAGCGGCGCACGCCCGAGCTGGTAGAGAAGTTTGCACCGTTGCTGGCGGCCACCACCGAATGGCTCCAACACAAAGACGCCGACCTCGCTCGCTGGCAGGCACTGAAAGACCAGCTTAAAGCCCTGCAACCGTCCGCCGAAGCACTGAACGATCGCAAACAGCTGCTGTTCTCCAATGCGTTGTATCGCCTCAGTGAGTGGGTCGACGTGTGGCAAGACTGCCGCAGCCTGCAATACGCCATCCAGTGCGAAAGTCGGGATAGTTGGCGCGCCGTGTATCGCCACTGGCGCCTCGGTCGCCTATCGCCGTTTCTCGACCGTGGGCTGATGCTTTACTCGGCGGCTTCGACGGTCACCGCGATCATCGTCGCCTCGGTCCTGTGGATTCTGCTCGGCTGGACCGACGGCGGCTCCGCAGTGATTCTGGCCGCCGTAGCGTGCAGCTTTTTTGCCTCGATGGATGACCCGGCACCGCAGATTTACCGGTTCTTTTTCTGGACCGCGATGTCTGTGCTGCTCGCCAGCCTGTACCTGTTTCTAGTGCTGCCCAATCTGCATGACTTCCCGATGCTGGTGCTGGCGTTTGCCGTGCCTTTTATCTGCATCGGCACCCTGACAGTCAAGCCGCAGTTTTACCTGGGCATGCTGCTGACCCTCGTCAACACCTCGTCCTTTATCAGTATTCAGGGAGCCTACGACGCGGATTTCCTCAGTTTTGCCAATTCCAACCTGGCCGGCCCCATCGGGTTGTTGTTTGCCTTCGTCTGGACCCTGATCGCCCGACCGTTTGGTGCGGAACTGGCGGCCAAGCGGCTGACCCGTTTCAGTTGGCGCGACATTGTCAGCCTCACCGAACCGGCCACCTTGGCCGAACACCGGCAGTTGGGCATACAAGTGCTTGATCGTTTGATGCAGCACTTGCCGCGCCTGGCCATGACCGGCCAGGACACCGGCATCGCGCTACGAGAAGTGCGTGTGGCGCTGAACCTGCTCGACCTGCTGGCTTACACCCCGCGCGTAGTCGGCGCACCGCAAGCGTTGCTGCAGCAAGTGGTGGCGGAGGTCGGTGAGTATTTCAAGGACTGCCTGAAGGTGGGTGAGCGACTGCCAGCACCGGGTCCGTTGCTGATGACCCTCGACCGCACCCGGCGTGCGCTGGATATGGAGTGCGAAGAGGACGCACGTCTGAATTTACTGCATGCCCTGAGTGGCCTGCGTCTGGCGCTATTGCCCGGCGTGGAATTCGTCAGCTCGGGCGAACTCGAAGAACCGCTGCCCCATGGAATCGATGGAGCGCCTTTATGATCGGTGATGTGGATCTGAGCGGGGTGTTTCTGCCCACGCTGTTGGTACTAATGGGTATTACGTATGTGTTGTACCTGCTGGTGCATGGGTTGCTGATGCGCCTGCACTTTTACCGTCTGGTCTGGCACCGGGCATTGTTCAACGTGGCTCTCTACGCTTTGCTGCTCGGCGCCGTGGACTCACTCAGTCGATACCTGATGACATGAAAAAACCTTTTTTGACCCTGGGGCGCGTGGTACTGACCCTGTTGATCGTGACCTTCGCCATCGTCGTGGTCTGGCGCATGGTGATGTACTACATGTTTGCGCCGTGGACCCGCGACGGGCACATCCGTGCCGACATCGTGCAAATCGCCCCTGACGTCTCTGGCTTGATTCAGCAAGTGGACGTGCGTGACAACCAGTGGGTGAAACGCGGCCAGGTGTTGTTCAGCATCGATCAGGACCGTTTCAAACTGGCCCTGCGCCAGGCCAAGGCGGCGGTGGCCGACCGTCAGGAAACCCTGGCTCAGGCACAACGCGAAGCCAAGCGTAACCGTGGGCTCGGCAATCTGGTGCCAGGCGAGCAACTGGAAGAAAGTCAGTCCCGGGTGGCTCGCGCCGAAGTGGCGTTGATGGAAGCCCAAGTGGCGGTGGACAGCGCTCAACTGAACCTTGATCGTTCGACCATCCGCAGCCCGGTCGACGGCTACGTCAACGACCGTGCACCGCGGGCGCAGGAGTTCGTCACCGCCGGGCGGCCGGTGTTGTCGGTGGTCGACAGCAATTCATTCCACATCGACGGCTATTTCGAAGAAACCAAACTGAACGGCATTCATGTCGGCCAAAGCGTCGACATCCGCGTGATCGGCGACCGCGCGCGGCTACGTGGTCATGTGGAAAGCATCGTCGCCGGCATCGAAGACCGCGACCGCACCATCGGCAACAACCTGCTGCCCAACGTCAATCCGGCATTCAGCTGGGTGCGCCTGGCACAGCGGATTCCGGTGCGGATCGTCTTTGACGATGTGCCGGCGGACTTCCGCATGATCGCCGGGCGCACCGCGACTGTGTCGATCCTCGACGATCAACTGCAGGAGCCGGCGAAATGAGCAAGGCGTCGGGTTTGGCGGTTGCCGGATTAGGTTTGCTGCTGTCGGCCTGTCAGGTCGTTGGCCCGGATTACCATTTGCCCGACGAAGCGGCTGTCCATCGACCCGATTTGCAGGGCGATCTGGCGGTCGACGGCAAAACGGTGGTGTCCGCACCGGTGCCGGCCGATTGGTGGCGCCTGTACAAGGACCCGCGACTCGACCAGTTGGTGCAACAGGCCATGGCGTCCAATACCGATTTGCGGGTTGCGGCGGCCAGTCTTTCGCGGTCCCGCGCTCAGGTCGATGAGGCAGAAGCGGCGGGTGGCTGGAGCGGCGGTGTGAAGATGGGCGCCCAGCGATTGCAGGAGTCTGGCCAAGCGTTCCTGATTCCGGAAAAAGTGCCGGTGGCCAATGTCGGTGATATCGGCGTCAGCGCGTCGTACCAGTTCGATCTGTTCGGCACGTTGCAGCGCGGCATCGAAGCGGCCAAGGCCAACGCCGATGCGACGCAGGCAGCTGCCGATACGGCTCGCATCACCGTGGTGGCCGACGTGGTCCGAGCCTACACCCAAGTGTGCGCGGCCAATGAGGAGCGGGAGATTGCCCTGCACTCCCTCGACCTGCAGGCCCAGAGCACCACACTGATCCAGCGCCTGCGCGATGCGGGGCGTGGCGATGAGACCCAGGTCACCCGTTCGCAAACCCAGTTCAAATCCCTGCGCGCCGACATGCCGCGCTATGAGGCCTCGCGTCAGGCCGGGCTGTATCGCCTGTCGATGTTGCTGGCCAAGCCAGTGGATCAACTGCCGGCCGGCACCGCCACCTGCGACGAGCTGCCGAAAATCGCGCAATTGATTCCGGTGGGCGATGGCGCCGCATTGCTCAAGCGTCGTCCCGATGTGCGGCAGGCCGAGCGCCGGCTGGCAACGGCGACGGCCGGGATTGGCGTCGCCACGGGTGAGCTGTACCCGAACATCAGCATCGGCGCGACCATCGGCACCGTCGGTATCCTCGACGATCTCGGCGACCCGTCCACCAACCGTTGGGGCTTCGGTCCGTCGCTGACCTGGAACGTGCCGACCAACGGCGCCCGGGCACGCATCCGCGAAGCCGAAGCGGTGACCCAGGCGACGCTGGCGCATTTCGATGGGGTGGTGCTCAACGCCATTCGCGAAACCCAGACCAGCCTGGCCCAGTACGCCGCGTTGTTGCAACGCCGTGACGCCCTGGCAGACGCCGAGCAATCGGCAAAACTGGCAGCGGACCAGACGCATCGTTTCTTCCAGGCCGGGCGCGAATCATTCCTGGCGGACCTGCAAGCAACCCGCACCTACACTGATGTCACGGCGCAACTGGCCGCCGCCAACACCCAGGTTGCCGCCAGCCAGATCGATTTGTTCCTCGCACTGGGCGGCGGCTGGGAAAGCGGACGAACGCAAGGCACGAACACCAGCAAACCCTGAGGCCGTTGCTATGCTTTGATTTGATGGAGTCGCGAGTCGACTTCATCGATCAAGTTCGCGTTGGTCATGGGGATTAAAAATAATGAAAAACCCTTATGCTCCTGGCTTTTGGTGCGCTATTGCGGCATTGGTTTTGCTGTCGGCCACCTATTTCTACGGCATCATGCTGGCCCACCAGATCGATAAGGCGCTGGTGTTTCTCGACAGCGCCAGTGCGCTGATTGCAGCAATGGCAATCGTGGTGGTGGCCTGGTCTTCAGTCCAGGGCCAGCGCATCAAAAAAAGACAACTCGAACAAGGCAAGACCCTGGTGCTGATTTGGGACACCAAGGTGGCGTTGCGTCGTGTCGAAACGGTGTTTGACCAATATTTCTGGGGCAGCTACTGGCAGCCGGGACGGACGTTTCAGGAAGTCATGGGCGAGCTCACCGGCACACCGCTGGAAAAAAGCCTCGATACCTTGAAGAAACAATGTCTGGCCCTGGATAAGCAGGTATTCGAGGAGGGCTGGCATTGGCTCAACAATGCCCGCGAACTCTCGGATGTCGCCACCAAGATGGCGCGGGAACGCTATCAACTGGACGTCTGTGACCCGAGTTCGGAAGTGACAGGCGGTGCGGTGATCAACCGGGATTTTGAGGTGCTGGTGTATACGTGGACTGCGCGGCTCAAGAGCTTTGATCATCAATTGGATGAGATGGAAGTTCAGTACTCCTGAATGTGTGTTGGTTGGACTGACGCCATCGCGAGCAGGCTCGCTCCCACATCTATGGTTATGTGTAGATCACAGACCCATGTGGGAGCGAGCCTGATCTGGCCTAATGAAATTGGACACATCAATAGGGCGCTATGATGGCGCTCAATGCTAATCTCCACCTCACTTTCAGCGGAGTCGAGCCGTAACCCGTCACGGGGTCAGGGAAGACGACACCTTCAACCAACGGACATTGACTGGGTCATTCATGAATAAATCAGCAGGCGTGCTTCTTGGAATCGTCGTAGCCATCGGTGCAATCAGTGCGGGTGGTGCCTGGTACACCGGGACCAAAATCGAAGGTGTGTTGAACACCTCGATCGCCGACGCCAACAAAGAGCTGAATGCCGCGCTGGTCGGTTCCAATGGCACGGCATCGCTGGAGTTGGTGTCGCTTGAGCGTCATGTGTTCAGCAGCACTGCGCACTACCGCCTCAAAGGCGAAGGCGAGATGTTTGGTGAAACCCCGGTTGAATTGCTGTTCGCCGACCACATCGAACACGGTCCGCTGCCGTTCTCGCGCCTGGTCTCTTTCAAGTGGTTGCCGGTCATGGCCACCAGTCACTACGAACTGGAACGCACCTCGCTCACCGAAAAGTGGTTTACCGCCGCCAAAGGCAAATCCCCGCTCACCGGCGTGGTCAATATTGGTTACGACAACTCCACCAGCGGCACCCTCGAATTGCAACCGCTGGACGTCGTGCTGGATGAAAAATCCACCCTGAATTTCTCTGGTTTGAACCTCGACGTCGCCGCCAGCGCTCAAGCCCAGAAAGTCAAAGCCAACGGCTACATGAACAGCCTGACGCTGAGCACCGTGGCTGAAGATCAAACCCCGGTGAAACTTGAGATCAATGGCCTGACCCTGGCCAGCAACCTGGTAAAAAGTACCTACGGCTACTATACCGGCGAGAACACCCTTGAGCTGACGGACAGCAAAACTACCTTTGGTGCCAAGCAATCGGTGCTGGGCCTCAAGAAATTTGAAATGAAGAACCTGACCCAGGAATCGGGCACCAGCGCTTCGGGGCGTGCCGATTACAAGGTGGGTGAAGTGTCGATGAACGGCAAAGCTGTCGGCGCTGCGCAAATGGCCGTGAGCCTGAAAAACCTCGACATCCCGGCGACCATGTCGCTGATGCAGATTTACCAGACCAAACTGCAGCCTTACGAGAGAGCCGCCGCGGAGGCTGCTGCGGCCGGTCAGCCGACTCCAGAGCTGGTCCTGACCCCGGCCGAAGAGGCGCAAGTCAAAACCGGTCTTGAAAAACTGCTGGCGGCCGGCCCGCAGGTGGCACTGGAAAACCTGTCGTTCAACACCGCCAACGGTGAAAGCCGCGCTAACCTGGTGCTCGACCTGACCAAACCGCAGACCATGGACCTGCCGACCGATCAACTGACCCTGCAGTTGATTGCGCTGCTGGATATCAATGTGCAGGTGTCCAAGCCAATGCTCGTCGACCTGCTGACCGTGCAAAGTCAACTTGACGGTCAGACTGACGCCAAGGTCATCACCGATCAGGCTTCCGCCACTGCCGACATGTTCAGCAGCATGGCGATAGGCTCGCAATTCGCCAAACTGGACGGCAACAACATCGTCAGCAAATTGCACTACGCCAACAATCAGGTGGAATTCAATGGCCAGAAAATGACGGTGGAAGAGTTTGTCAGCTTCGTGATGAGCAAACTCGGTGGCGGTGCCGAGATCCAGCAATAAAACGCGTCGTTCAAAGTAACGCCCGGAGTCTGCTGCATGCAGACGCCGGGCGTTTTGCTGTCGGATTTTTGTACGCTAACTAATGTCTCGAATCAGCCGCCACGCTTCGTCCACCGACAACGATTGTTTCATGCGTTCGGCGAGCAGCGCCATGACCCGTTCCTCATCGCAGGCGACCGCTGCGGCCACCACACCGTTCTTGCCGAACAGGCCTATAAAGGGTGGATGGTAAGGATCACCCTTGAACTCGACCTCGTCCCAGGCATTGGCATGGCCGAGGTAGTCGTAGTTTTTGCCAAAGTGCCAGGTCCAGAAGTACGGCACGTCGAGGTAATGCTCTTCAGCGCCAAGCATATTCGCGGCGGCGATCCGCGCCTGTTGCTGGGCCAAGCGCCAATGCTCGATACGTTGAGGCTGGCCGTTGAGCGGAAAGGTCGCGATATCACCGGCCGCCCACAACCCGTCGGTGACGTGCATTCCACCATCGACCTTCAGCGACCGGTCTTTTTCCTTGGGCAGATCGGCAAACGTGTCGGTTGCGGGGCTGACGCCAATGCCGGCCAGCACCAGATCCGCTGGCAAACGTTGACCATTGTCCAGGTGCACCGCCTCGACGTTGTTCGCTCCTTCTATATAGGAGGCTTCGCCATCGGTGTGAAACACCACGCCATTGGCCTCATGCAAGGCGCGAATCGCCTTGCCGACTGTTTCGCCAAATTGTGCTGCGAAAGGAATGGCATGACGGGCCAAAACGGTGACCTCTAATCCTAATTGGCGCAGGGCTGAAGCGGACTCCATGGCAATAAAGCTGTCGCCGATGATCACCGCTCGCTGGCCAGGCTTTGCCGCTTGCAGAATTCGCTGCGCCTGCTCTTTTGAACGCAACATGAACACCTGTGGCAAATCGGCGCCAGGCAGCGTGAGTGGATTGGGCTGGCTGCCAGTGGCAAGCAGCGCGGCGTCGTAGCTCAGCAACCGACCATTGGTCAGCCGCAGGGTTTTGTTCGACGAATCCAGGCTTGCGACGTCACCAGTGATACGCTCGATTCGCTGCTCACGATAAAACGCGTCATCACGCAGTGGCGGGATTTCTTCCGGTGACATTTCTCCAGCGATGACAAATTTGCTCAGGACGGTGCGATCGTAGCCGGCGTCGGCTTCGCGATCGATCAACAGAATTTGACCACCGAAGCCCTTTTCGCGTAGTGCCGCCGCACACGCCGTACCGGCCGCCCCGGCACCGACGATGACAAACGTTCGCTTGTCGTCTGCCTGCGGGGTGTGAGCATCGGCAAATGGCTGGTCGTCGACCCAGATGTCGCCATTGCGGACTTCCAGCGGATAGCGCTTGAGCCTGTCCAAGGCTGGCGGCTCGCATAATGCACCGTCTTCGATCCGAAACGCGGCTTTGTGCCACGGGCAAATCAAGCGTCCGTGGCACACCGCACCTTCCGCCAGAGGTGCCCCGGCATGCGGGCATTCGCCTTGGTAGGCGCGTAGTTGATCGCCCACTCGCAGCAAAACAATGTTGGTGTCCGCGATCCGGGCTTGAAGGCCTCTGTTTTCGGGCACATCGGCGAAATGGGCGACGCGGTGCAGTGCCATGACGGCTCTCCAGACAGACGTTTCACTTAAGAGTTTGGCGCGTTACGCGAGGTTCAGCCAATTCCCAGTGCCACCTCACGAACGTAACGCTATAGTTCGCAAGCCGACGACGGCCCTACATGCACAAGGTGCTCCGCAATGACCCGATTGACCTCTCTTAACCCTTGGTTTGCGGCCGTTGCAGTCGCCCTGTGCGTGCAATTTCCGGCGCAGGCCCAAGAACGTTTCACCCTGAACATCCCCGGCGTCACGGATGACCGGCTGTTTACCTCGGCCGCCGCCAGCGATGCTCCGGGTTGTGGCGGGCACAACGCGTCACCCGCTCTGAACTGGAACGCCGGGCCGGCGGGTACGTTGAGTTATGCCATCGTCATGCATGACCCTGACGGACAGAAGGGGCAGGGAGCCGATCATTGGGTGCATTACGGTATTAAAGCCTCCACTCACCAGATCCCGGCTGGCGTAGGAGCAAAATCAGCTCTTGAAGGTGTTGGTGGCACCAACAGCAAAGGCACCACCGGTTATTTGGGGCCTTGCCCACCAGTCGGTGACAGTGCGCATCACTACATCATTCAGCTGTACGCGCTGGACCTTGCGCCGGAGGCCTTGCCTGCCGGCCTGACGCGCGCGCAACTGCTGGAAAAAATCAAAGGTCATGTACTAAAGAACAGTAGCGTAGTGCGCCGTTATCACCGCTGACATTCAGTCATTTGGCATCAGCGCCCGAAAGCGCGCACTATCGAGCCGTAGCCGATGCGTTGGAGGAAGCCGTGGCGAAGAAAATCGATCGCATCGCCCAAATGCTCAACTGCCCCGTGAAAGGGGAGGAACTAAGGCGGGCAATTACTGAGAGTCGTAAGGATTTCCTCCTTAACCAACCGGAAGCTGAGGGGGTTGATGAGGACGACTTTGAGGACGTTGAAGAGTGGGACGACGATCTTGACTGGACGACCGAGTAGGAACGCCGCTGGTTTACCCAATCAATACTGGTATGGAGAGCTGCGGTTTCAAGTGATACAGCGCCTCGCTGAAGGGGGGCTGAAAAGGTTTTGCAGTACAGGCATTTGGAAGCGGTAAGAAAGTTCAAAAAGATGCTTGACGAAATATTGGATCGCTGTAGAATTCGCCTCCCGCTAACGAGAGATCGAAAGCGCAAGTGGTTGAAGTTACAAAGGAAACTTTGAAAGCTTCTGAAAATAACCGCTTGACAGCAACAGAGGCTGCTGTAGAATGCGCGCCTCGGTTGAGACGAAAGATCTTAACCAACCGCTCTTTAACAACTGAATCAAGCAATTCGTGTGGGTGCTTGTGGAGTCAGGCTGATAGTCAACAAGATTATCAGCATCACAAGTTACTCCGCGAGAAATCAAAGATGTAACCAACGATTGCTGAGCCAAGTTTAGGGTTTCTTAAAAACCCAAAGATGTTTGAACTGAAGAGTTTGATCATGGCTCAGATTGAACGCTGGCGGCAGGCCTAACACATGCAAGTCGAGCGGTAGAGAGAAGCTTGCTTCTCTTGAGAGCGGCGGACGGGTGAGTAATGCCTAGGAATCTGCCTGGTAGTGGGGGATAACGTTCGGAAACGAACGCTAATACCGCATACGTCCTACGGGAGAAAGCAGGGGACCTTCGGGCCTTGCGCTATCAGATGAGCCTAGGTCGGATTAGCTAGTTGGTGAGGTAATGGCTCACCAAGGCGACGATCCGTAACTGGTCTGAGAGGATGATCAGTCACACTGGAACTGAGACACGGTCCAGACTCCTACGGGAGGCAGCAGTGGGGAATATTGGACAATGGGCGAAAGCCTGATCCAGCCATGCCGCGTGTGTGAAGAAGGTCTTCGGATTGTAAAGCACTTTAAGTTGGGAGGAAGGGCAGTAACCTAATACGTTGCTGTCTTGACGTTACCGACAGAATAAGCACCGGCTAACTCTGTGCCAGCAGCCGCGGTAATACAGAGGGTGCAAGCGTTAATCGGAATTACTGGGCGTAAAGCGCGCGTAGGTGGTTCGTTAAGTTGGATGTGAAAGCCCCGGGCTCAACCT
>NZ_CM174403.1:177500-770000 GCF_057834475.1 Pseudomonas sp. GL_139_B
CGTAATAGCTCACTAGTCGAGTCGGCCTGCGCGGAAGATGTAACGGGGCTCAAACCATACACCGAAGCTACGGGTATCACTTAGGTGATGCGGTAGAGGAGCGTTCTGTAAGCCTGTGAAGGTGAGTTGAGAAGCTTGCTGGAGGTATCAGAAGTGCGAATGCTGACATGAGTAACGACAATGGGTGTGAAAAACACCCACGCCGAAAGACCAAGGTTTCCTGCGCAACGTTAATCGACGCAGGGTTAGTCGGTCCCTAAGGCGAGGCTGAAAAGCGTAGTCGATGGAAAACAGGTTAATATTCCTGTACTTCTGGTTATTGCGATGGAGGGACGGAGAAGGCTAGGCCAGCTTGGCGTTGGTTGTCCAAGTTTAAGGTGGTAGGCTGGAATCTTAGGTAAATCCGGGATTCTAAGGCCGAGAGCTGATGACGAGTGTTCTTTTAGAACACGAAGTGGTTGATGCCATGCTTCCAAGAAAAGCTTCTAAGCTTCAGGTAACCAGGAACCGTACCCCAAACCGACACAGGTGGTTGGGTAGAGAATACCAAGGCGCTTGAGAGAACTCGGGTGAAGGAACTAGGCAAAATGGCACCGTAACTTCGGGAGAAGGTGCGCCGGTGAGGGTGAAGCATTTACTGCGTAAGCCCATGCCGGTCGAAGATACCAGGCCGCTGCGACTGTTTATTAAAAACACAGCACTCTGCAAACACGAAAGTGGACGTATAGGGTGTGACGCCTGCCCGGTGCCGGAAGGTTAATTGATGGGGTTAGCTAACGCGAAGCTCTTGATCGAAGCCCCGGTAAACGGCGGCCGTAACTATAACGGTCCTAAGGTAGCGAAATTCCTTGTCGGGTAAGTTCCGACCTGCACGAATGGCGTAACGATGGCGGCGCTGTCTCCACCCGAGACTCAGTGAAATTGAAATCGCTGTGAAGATGCAGTGTATCCGCGGCTAGACGGAAAGACCCCGTGAACCTTTACTATAGCTTTGCACTGGACTTTGAATTTGCTTGTGTAGGATAGGTGGGAGGCTTTGAAGCGTGGACGCCAGTTCGCGTGGAGCCAACCTTGAAATACCACCCTGGCAACTTTGAGGTTCTAACTCAGGTCCGTTATCCGGATCGAGGACAGTGTATGGTGGGTAGTTTGACTGGGGCGGTCTCCTCCTAAAGAGTAACGGAGGAGTACGAAGGTGCGCTCAGACCGGTCGGAAATCGGTCGTAGAGTATAAAGGCAAAAGCGCGCTTGACTGCGAGACAGACACGTCGAGCAGGTACGAAAGTAGGTCTTAGTGATCCGGTGGTTCTGTATGGAAGGGCCATCGCTCAACGGATAAAAGGTACTCCGGGGATAACAGGCTGATACCGCCCAAGAGTTCATATCGACGGCGGTGTTTGGCACCTCGATGTCGGCTCATCACATCCTGGGGCTGAAGCCGGTCCCAAGGGTATGGCTGTTCGCCATTTAAAGTGGTACGCGAGCTGGGTTTAGAACGTCGTGAGACAGTTCGGTCCCTATCTGCCGTGGACGTTTGAGATTTGAGAGGGGCTGCTCCTAGTACGAGAGGACCGGAGTGGACGAACCTCTGGTGTTCCGGTTGTCACGCCAGTGGCATTGCCGGGTAGCTATGTTCGGAATAGATAACCGCTGAAAGCATCTAAGCGGGAAACTAGCCTCAAGATGAGATCTCACTGGGACCTTGAGTCCCCTGAAGGGCCGTCGAAGACTACGACGTTGATAGGTTGGGTGTGTAAGCGCTGTGAGGCGTTGAGCTAACCAATACTAATTGCCCGTGAGGCTTGACCATATAACACCCAAGCAATTTGCGTCGAAAGGCCAGATTGCGGTGTGTGAAGACGAAAGAACCGAAAGTTCGAAAGCAACGCACAAATCTATTGCATACCCATTCGCTGGAGCGTGATCTCGCAAGAGAGCACGAACTGGCTACCGAATTTCTTGACGACCATAGAGCATTGGAACCACCTGATCCCATCCCGAACTCAGCAGTGAAACGATGCATCGCCGATGGTAGTGTGGGGTTTCCCCATGTGAGAGTAGGTCATCGTCAAGATTAAATTCCAAAACCCCTATCTGCGTATGCAGGTAGGGGTTTTGTTTTGTCCGCAGGAAAGTGACAAGGCGAAAAAGGGATAGCCCAATGACTATCCCTTTTCCGGAGTTTCGCTTGGTAAGGGGCCGGCGAATACACCTTTCATGGTCAGCAGAAAACTGGTGAGGAAGGAGTATCCACCTTCGTAACCCTGCTCGCGGATCTCCCTCAACAGCAAGATGGCTGGACTCCAATAGGGTCGAGCGGCTTTTACGCGCAGGCGTAGGTAGATCTCGAAGGGCGCAAGCTTGCCCACACGCTGCGCGCTGCTGCTGGATCGCCTCAATCAGAAGCCCTTCAAGAAGCTGCCCGGCTCACGCCGCTCGGCCTTCGAGACCATCGACCAACCCGCACTGCAACCGCTACCAGAACATCCGTATGTCTACGCCGAATGGAAAAAGGTGCGGGTGCACATCGACTACCACGTCGAGGTCGACGGCCATTACTACTCGGTGCCGTACCAGCTGGTGAAGCACCAACTCGAAGTGCGGCTAACCGCTAAGACCGTCGAGTGCTTCCACGCCAACCAGCGGGTGGCCAGCCATCTGCGCTCGCCGCACAAAGGCCGCCACACCACCCAAACCGAGCACATGCCCAAAAGTCACCGCGAACATGCCGAATGGACGCCGCAGCGACTGATCCACTGGGCTGAACAGACCGGGCCGAACACCGCTGGTGTCATCGCCTACATCCTCGAACGCCGAATCCATCCGCAGCACGGCTTCCGCGCCTGCCTGGGGATCCTGCGCCTGGGCAAACAGCACGGCGAAGAGCGGCTGGAAGCCGCTTGCCAGCGCGCGCTGGCACTGGGCGCGTGCAGCTACAAAAGCCTGGAATCGATCCTGCGCCAAGGCTTGGAGCGGCTACCGCTTGCCCAGCAAAACCTGCCGTTACTGCCCGAAGAACACATCAACCTGCGCGGCCCTGGCTACTACCACTGACCTGAAAAAGGAGCACCAAAATGCTGCCCAACCCGACACTCGACAAGCTACAAACCCTGCGCCTGCACGGCATGATCAAGGCGCTTGGCGAACAGCACGCAACGCCTGACATCAACGATCTCAGCTTCGACGAACGCCTCGGTCTGATGGTCGACCGCGAGCTGACCGAGCGCGAAGACGCCCGCCTGACTACTCGCCTCAAAGCCGCACGACTGCGCCATAACGCCTGCCTGGAAGACATCGACTACCGCAGCCCGCGCGGCCTGGACAAATCTCTGATCCTGCAACTGGGCAGCGGCCAGTGGCTGCGCGACGGCCTGAACCTGATCATCGGCGGCCCAACTGGCGTAGGCAAAACCTGGCTCGCCTGCGCGCTAGCGCACAAGGCCTGCCGCGACGGTTACAGCGTGCGTTATCTGCGCCTGCCGCGCTTGATGGAAGAACTGGGCCTGGCCCACGGCGACGGTCGCTTCGCCAAACTCATGGCGGGTTATGCCAAGACCGATCTGTTGATCCCGGACGACTGGGGCCTTGCACCGTTTACCGCCGCGCAACGGCGCGACATGCTGGAACTGCTGGACGACCGTTACGGAAACCGCTCGACGCTGGTGACCAGCCAGATGCCGGTGGATAAATGGCATGCGCTAATTGGTGATCCGACCTTGGGCGATGCGATCCTCGACCGGCTGGTGCACAACGCTTACCGCATCGAACTGAAGGGCGAATCGATGCGCAGGCGCGCAACGAAATTGACTGCAACTGGGACTTCAGACTAACAATGCGAACCTGCGTCGCTGCGCTCCGACTGCCTGTCCAAGTGAGCGTGGAATGAGTGTCAAAATGATCGTGGGCTGAGTGTCCAAGTGTCGTGGAATCTGCAGGCAGCTCGCAAAAGCTGCATTTTGCCCAAGTGGGTCAGTTTTGCATCGGTACTGAAACTTTTGGAAGTAACGCTCCCGTGGCAGCGGCTCCGGCGCTTCTTAATGAAGGGCTTTTGTATTGCGAGGGACGAAAGGCCTGCCAAGATCGGTGCACCATCAGTAGCTATCCGTAAGGATGGTGAAACAATTCAGCGCTGGCAAATTCTGCAGAGTGGCGACATTGTCGGGATACCAGCAGCTGCCCGGAAATCAATCCGTGATCGATTACGCCACCCTTGATGCCATGCGCACCCACCATCCAGCGTGGCGGTTATTGCGTTCAGACCATGCGCCGCTGGTGGCCAGCTTTCTGCATCGAGTGTTTGTAGTCACCAATGTACGTGTCATCTCCGCTACTGACTTGGCTGAAGCGTTGGAGGATGAGCTGTACGTATTGCGCAGACGGCTGGACGACGATGCCTTTCCAAAACCGGCAATGTACTACCTTAACGAATGGGCCAGCCCCGAGAAGGGTTGGTTGCGCAAGTTCTATCGTCAGGGGTCCGACGAGCCGCAGTTTGATCTGACACCCTCCACCGAGAAAGCCATTACCTGGCTGGATACGCTGACTGAGCGCGGCTTCGTCGGGACGGAGTCACGCTTGTTGACCTTGTTCGAGCTGCTAAAGCAAATGAGTGAAGGCAGCGAGGTTGATCCTGGCAAGCGCATTACCGATTTGCAGAAGCGGCGTGATGAGCTCGATGCAGAAATTGCCCAAATCCTGGCAGGCAATATCCCGTTGTTGGACGACACGGCGTTGAAGGATCGCTTTCAGCAGTTCACTCAATTGGCGCGAGAATTACTCTCCGATTTTCGTGAGGTCGAGCATAACTTCCGTCTGCTTGACCGCCGCGTACGTGAGCGGATAGCTCTGTGGGATGGAGCCAAGGGCGCCCTTTTGGAAGAAATCATGGGCGAGCGCGATGCAATCTCGGACTCTGATCAAGGACGTAGCTTCAGAGCCTTTTGGGGTTTCCTGATGTCTAGTCGTCGTCAGGAGGAGTTAACTGAGCTGCTTGATCGCGTGCTGGCGTTGGCACCCGTAGCCGAGTTGAAGCCGGACATCCGCACTCGACGAGTGCATTACGATTGGCTTGAGGCGGGTGAGCACACGCAGCGAACGGTCGCGCAACTTTCACAACAACTGCGACGATTTCTGGATGATCAGGTTTGGCTGGAGAACCGTCGGATCATGGACATCCTGCATGGTATTGAAGCCAAAGCCTTGAATGCGCGTGATAACCCACCTCTGGGCGCGGTCATGGACATCGCTGGACTGGCTGCCGACATTGAGCTGCCCATGGAACGACCCCTGTATACGCCAGCCCTCAAACCGGTATTTGCTGATATCGCTTTGCAGGCTGGGGAAGAGGATGTGGATGCAGGTGCGCTGTATTCTCAAAGAGTGGTTGATTTTGTGCGGTTGGCAAGCCACATCCGTCACACATTGCAGGACCGTTCACAAATCACACTGCGTGAGCTGACTGAGTTACAGCCGTTACAGCAGGGTTTGGCTGAGTTGGTTGCCTATCTCCAGCTAGGCAGTGGGTCGTTCAAAACGGTAGTGGATGAAACTACGTCGGAGTTTATTGATTGGGATGCGATGGCCAGCGATGGCACGTTGGTGAGCAAGCAGGCTCTGCTGCCACGCATTATTTTTGTGAGGTGAGAATGAACGAAGAGCAAGCCGCTCTTGGCGCTCCCATAGACTCTGCTCAGATCGACCTTCCGACACTGGTGGTTTCGCTGCTGAAGGGGGTTATTTACCGAGAAGGGGATGAGCGTTTGTGGGGGGCGCTTCTCGAGTTGCAGGCTCGAGTTCGTGACTACGTAGTCGTCTTGGGCCTGGACCTGATGCTCGATGAAGCTGAGGGCTACGCTTTCCTCAAGAGCCGCGCCGAATTCTCTGAAGAAGACGTTGCCCTGAAGATCCCCCGACTGATTGCACGTCGTCCCTTGTCTTTCCCTGTCAGCCTGTTGTTGGCCCTGCTTCGCAAGAAACTTGCCGAGTTCGATGCCAGTGGCGGCGATACACGGTTAGTTCTGGCGCGTGACGACATTATCGAGCTGGTACGAGTGTTCCTGCCTGACAGCAGTAACGAAGCGAAGCTTATCGACCAGATCGAAACTCACATCACCAAAATTGTCGAGTTAGGTTTTTTGCGTCGCCTTAAGGCGGTAAACGGACCGGTCAGCTATGAGGTACGGCGCATCCTCAAAGCCTTCGTCGATGCGCAATGGCTGGCGGAATTCGATGCTCGGCTGGCGCAATATCAAGCCCGACTCGCGGGTGAGATCGATAGTGGACGGGAGGGTGACAAGGATTAGAAAGGCGGGAGCGCAGACGGGCATGGAAGTGCGTCTGTAGGCAGCTGTATATATCAGGAGATACGCAATGAATGAACCGCAAATATTAGGGTTGGACTTCGTCGGCGATGACACATTGTCAGGCTTTCGTCTGCAGCGGCTGGAAGTGTTCAACTGGGGCACTTTTGATGACAAGGTGTGGACATTATCGCCCGGTAGCAAAAACAGTTTGCTCACAGGTGATATCGGCTCCGGAAAATCCACCTTAGTGGATGCGATTACCACGTTGCTGGTGCCTGCCCATCGTATCGCCTATAACAAGGCCGCCGGTGCTGACAACAAGGAGCGAACACTTCGCTCGTATGTGCTTGGGCATTACAAGTCCGAGCGCAACGAGGTGACGGGCACGGCCAAGCCTGTTGCCCTGCGTAATCACAATAACTATTCGGTGATTCTTGGCGTCTTCCGCAACGCCGGGTATGACCAGACGGTCACCTTGGCCCAGGTATTCTGGATGAAGGAGGCGCAGGGGCAGCCAGCTCGCTTCTTTATTGGCGCCGAGAGAGACCTGTCGATCGCCAAGGACTTTGCCAACTTCGATTCGGACTTCGCACAGCTACGTAAAAGGTTGCGAACACTAGGCGCCGATATCGAGGACAGTTTTCCCAAGTACGGGGCCTGGTTTCGGCGTCGCCTTGGTATCGACAATGATCAGGCGATGGAACTCTTCCATCAAACAGTGTCGATGAAGTCGGTAGGCAATCTTACCGATTTCGTACGTAGTCATATGCTTGAGCCGTTCGACGCAGCGCAACGTATCGGTGCCCTGATCAGTCATTTCGATGACCTGAGCCGTGCCCATGAGGCCGTGCTCAAGGCTAAGCAACAGGTGGAGTTGCTTGTACCTCTGGTGGCTGATTGTGACCGACACCGAGCGCAGGCGACAGAACATCAAAGCTTGCGTGACTGCCGCGAGGCTCTTAAGCCATGGTTCTCGGAGATCAAGCTCAGGTTGTTGGATAAGCGCTTGCAATTATTGGCTGAGGATCTGGCACGGTTAGCCAAGAAAAAAGAGCGTGGTACTGAACAGCGTGACGGGCAGCGTAAGGAGGTGGAGTCGCTCAAGCGCGCGGTGGCAGCTCACGGTGGTGCCCGGCTGGAGGAGTTGGCTGCTGAAATACGCGAGCAGGAAAGTGAACGTGGTCGGCGGCAACAGCGTGCACAGCGTTATGCACAACTGCTTGCCACATTGGGCGAGTCCCCTGGCAATGATGAAAATGAATTCACTCGGCTGAGACAGCGCACATTGGCTCACCGCGAAGAGATCAGTCAGCAGGAAGCCGAGCTACAGAATCAGGTCACCGAATGGGGCGTATCGCTGCGTGAAGGCAGGCGTGAGCATGAACTGTTGGTCCGGGAGATCAACAGCCTCAAGGCAAGGCGCAGCAACATCCCGTCGGCTCAGATCAATATGCGTGCATCCATGTGCGATGCGCTGGGTCTCGATGAAGATGCCATGCCGTTTATTGGCGAACTGATTCAGGTTCGAGAAGAACATCTTGGCTGGGAAGGTGCGATTGAACGTGTCCTGCATAACTTCGGTCTGGCCCTATTGGTCCCGGACGAGCAATACGCTCAGGTGGCGGCTTGGGTCGATCGAACTCATTTGGCGGGGCGTCTGGTGTACTTTCGGGTACGGTCGCCGCGTCAGGCCGATACGCCAGATCTACACTTGGAATCATTGGTCAGGAAGCTAAGCGTCAAACCCGATTCGGCTTTTTACCACTGGTTGGAGCGCGAACTCGCTTATCGCTTCAACTACGCCTGCTGTGAGACATCAGAGCAATTTCGCCGAGAAACGCGAGCAATCTGCGGATTCCACGCCATCCGGACACTCAGCCCACCAACATCCGGACACTCGTTCCACGCTCATTCGGACAGGCAGTCGGAGCGTAGCGACGCAGGTTTGTATTGTTAGTCTGAAGTCCCTTCTGCCGTCAATTTCGTCGCGCGTCTGCGCAGCGATTCGCCCTTCAGTTCGATCCGATAAGCGTTGTGCACTAACCGGTCGAGGATCGCATCGCCCAAGGTTGGATCGCCGATCAGTGCATGCCATTTGTCCACCGGCATTTGGCTGGTCACCAGTGTTGAGCGGTTCCCGTAGCGGTCGTCCAGCAGTTCCAACATGTCGCGCCGTTGCGGCGCGGTAAACGTCGCGAGACCCCAGTCGTCCAAGATCAATAGGTCAGTCTTGGCATAGCCCGCCATCAGTTTGGCGAAGCGACCATCACCGTGCGCCAGGCCCAGTTCTTCCATCAGACGCGGCAGGCGCAGGTAGCGCACGCTGTAGCCGTCCCGGCAGGCCTTGTGGGCCAGCGCACAGGCGAGCCACGTTTTGCCTACGCCAGTCGGGCCGCCGATGATCAGGTTCAGGCCATCGCGCAGCCATTGGCCGCTGCCCAGTTGCAGGATCAGGGATTTGTCCAGGCCACGCGGGCTGCGGTAGTCGATGTCCTCCAAGCAGGCGTTGTGACGCAGTCGGGCTGCTTTGAGGCGGGTGGTCAAGCGCGCGTTTTCACGCTCTGTCAGCTCGCGGTCGACCATCAGGCCCAGGCGCTCATCGAAGCTGAGGTCGTTGATGTCGGGCGTCGCGTGTTGCTCGCCTAGCGCTTTGATCATGCCGTGCAGCCGCAGGGTTTGCAGCTTGTCCAGAGTCGGGTTGGGTAGCATTTCGATGCTCCTTTTTCAGGTCAGTGGTAATAGCCTGGGCCACGCAGGTTGATGTGTTCATCGGGCAACAGCGGCAGGTTTTGTTGGGCCAGCGGTAGCTTTTCCAGGCCTTGGCGCAGGATCGATTCGAGGCTCTTGTAACTGCATGCGCCCAGTGCCAGCGCACGCTGGCAAGCGGCCTCCAGCCGCGCTTCGCCGTGATGTTTACCCAGCCGCAGGATGCCCAGACAGGCGCGGAAGCCGTGCTGCGGATGGATTCGGCGTTCGAGGATGTAGGCGATGACGCCGGCAGTGTTCGGCCCGGTCTGCTCTGCCCAGCGGATCAGCCGTTGCGGTGTCCACTCGGCGTGTTCGCGGTGACTCTTGGGCATGTGCTCGATCTGGGTGGTGTGACGGCCTTTGTGTGGCGAGCGCCGGTGGCTGGCCACGCGTTGGTTGGCGTGGAAGCACTCGACGGTCTGCGCGGTCAGGCGCACTTCGAGCTGGCGCTTCACCAGTTGGTACGGCACCGAGTAGTAATGGCCGTCGACCTCGACGTGGTAGTCGATGTGGACGCGCACTTTTTTCCATTCGGCGTAGACGTAAGGGTGCTCCGGCAGCGGTTGTAGCGCCGGTTGGTCGATGGTCTCGAAGGCCGAGCGGCGTGAGCCGGGCAGCTTTTTGAAGGGCCGTTGGTTAAGACGTTCGAGCAACACACCGATGGCCGTGTTGAGTTCGCCCAAGGAGAAAAACTGGCGATTGCGCAGCGCCGCGAGGATCCAGCGCTCGACCACCTGCACACCCACTTCGACCTTGGCTTTGTCCTTGGGTTTACGCGAGCGCGCGGGCAACACGGCAACGCCGTAGTGCTCGGCCAAGTCGCGGTAGCTGGGGTTGATGTCCGGTTCGTAGCGGTGGGCTTTGGTGACGCCGCTGCGCAGATTGTCGGGCACCAGGATCTGTGATGTACCGCCGAAAAAAGCAAAACATCGAGCGTGCGAGCCCAGCCAGTCGGGGAGTTTCTGCGACCAGGTGGCCTCGGCAAAGGTGTAACTGGAGGCGCCCAGCACGGCGACGAAGACCTGCGCTTGGCGGATTTCGCCGGTGCGCCCGTCAATGATCGGCACGGTCTGGCCGGCGTAATCGACGAACAGCTTTTCGCCCGCGCGGTGCTCCTGACGCATGACCACATCGATCTTGGCGGCCCAAAGGCGGTAGTGCTCGCAGTACCAGCTGTATTGAAAACCTTGCGGATGGCTGAGGCGGTATTCCTGCCAGAGCAAAGCCAAAGTCACGCCGGGGCGGCGCAGCTCGGCGTGCGCCCATGCCCAGTCAGGCATCGGACGTTGATCACTTGGCGCAGGTACTGCCGGTGGAAACAAGCGTCGGTTCAGCTCCGCATCAGAGATATCGATGGGCCACTGAAGCCCACTGGCAGCGAACCGGCAAAGGTAGTCTCCTGCACTCGAATGGCCAATGGATAAGCTTCTGGCGATCTTGCGCACGGACAGGCCGGTGTCGAACTTAAGGCGTAGTACCTCTCGGATTTTACGCATGGATATACGCTCCACGGCGACCTCTTTGCTTCGAGAAAAGAGGTCGATGGTAGTGAAAAACCCTGCGTCGCTGCCTGCCTTAAAGTGTCCGGATAGCCGTGGAATCGGTGTCCGAATGCTCGTGGAATGAGTGTCCGGATCAGCGTGGAATCAGTGTCCGGATGTTGGTGGAATGGGTGTCCGGATGGTCATGGAATCCCCAAGCAATCTCCAAGTCCGGTCAGATAAAGACCTCCGGCGAACGTCATGAAAAAGACGACCGTCATCGGCTGGATGACCGTAGTCGCTACGTCCTGGGTTGGAGCAATTCGGCCAAAATAGCCGCGCTTGAGGCTACGAAAGACACCCTTGAACTGCGGTTGGGCAAAATCGGCTCAGACATTGCCGGGGGAGAGAAGCTTCGAGGGCAATGGCGTCAGAAACTGGAAGCATTGGCCGCACTCAACGAATTCAATGATTACCGGGATCTCGACTGGGCTGGCTGTGCCGCCGCCGTCGCGCGATTACAAGATGAAAAGGCACAATTGGAATCTGCCAGTGACACCTTGCTGCAACTAAGTGCCCAGCTTGAAAAGGTACAAGCTGGGTTGCGTATCACCGAAGATGACTTGTCGAATGTGGATAAGGAGCTCGGTAGTGTCGAGTCGAAACGCGAGTCCGCTGCGGCATTGCACGTCGAAACGAGCAATTTGCTGACCGATATTCTGGCTGAGACACGTTCTCGGTTAGATGAGTTGCGTATGGAGGTGCTGGGAGAGCACCAGCTTTCGGTTGAATCCTGTGATAACCGCGAGAGCGAGGTACGCAAGGCGCTGCAGGAAAAGATAGATGCCGAAGCAAAGGTGCTGGAACGGCTTAGAGATAAGATCATCAAGGCAATGGCGGCCTTCAAGGATGCCTACAAACTTGAGACCAGCGAGTTTGATGCCGACTTGAGCGCGGCTCCTGAATATCGTGAGCTGCTCGACCAATTGAACCGAGACGATCTGCCGCGCTTTGAGCTGCGTTTCAAGGAACTGCTCAACGTAAATACGATAAACGAAATTGCTAATTTCAACGGCCAGCTTGCGCGCGAACGCGAAACCATCAAAGAACGCATTGCAAGAATCAACGAGTCATTGGGGCAGATCGACTACAACCCAGGGCGCTATATCGTGCTTGAGTCGCAGGTCAGTCCGGATGCCGAGATCCGAGATTTTCAGACTGAATTGCGCGCCTGCACCGAAGGAGCATTAACCGGTTCCGACGACGCCCAGTACTCAGAGGTTAAATTTTTGCAGGTCAAAACCATCATCGACCGTTTTCGTGGTCGAGAGGGGCTTTCAGAGCAGGATCGGCGTTGGACCGCCAAAGTCACTGACGTGCGCAACTGGTTTCTGTTTGCTGCCAGCGAACGTTGGCGCGAGGACGACCGTGAGCATGAGCATTACTCCGATTCTGGCGGCAAGTCTGGAGGTCAAAAGGAAAAGCTTGCCTACACCATCCTGGCGGCAAGCCTTGCCTATCAGTTCGGTTTGGAGTGGGGAGCCGTGCGTTCGCGCTCGTTCCGCTTCGTGGTTATCGACGAAGCCTTTGGTCGTGGTTCTGATGAGTCTGCACAGTACGGTTTGAAGCTCTTTCAGCAACTCAACTTGCAATTGCTCATCGTCACGCCTTTGCAGAAAATCCATATCATCGAACCTTTCGTCTCCAGTGTGGGGTTCGTTCAGAATGACGGTGGTCGGGCCTCCAAACTGCGCAACCTTTCTATTGAGGAGTATCGGTTGAATAAGGCAGATTTCTCATCATGAGCTGGACAACAGCCAACGATTTGAAGGACCAACTTCGACGTCTTTGGGGGCGTGGTGATCTGCTGCGTCCCCTGATTATTGGTGAAACATGGATGCCGCGGCGCCTAACACTGAAAGTACCAGGCTCTGCGGAGTTAAGCGGACAGTTCGACTCGGTCAGGTCATGGATCGCCGGCATCACTGCCATTCCCTATGTCCGTATTGAATGGCGCGAGGTGAATCATCGGGTTCTCGGTGCCCAACGTCTGCCGGATGCTGTCTGGGTGGACACTCTCGATGCTGCGACCATGCTGATTGGCAAAAGCGAAGACTTGAGGCGCTTTATCGAGGTGCTTGCTCTTACGCGGCAAGAACAACCTTTACTGGTCAAGTGGCTGCGTGCGCGCCCATTACAGGCTATCGAGCTCGCTGCGCAATGGCCTTGTTTTCTGAAAATTGTGGCCTGGATTACCGAGCATCCACGTCCCGGTATCTATCTGAGGCAGGTGGACATTCCCGGTATTCACAGCAAATTCATCGAAGGGCACAGGGTATTGCTCTGTGAGCTATTCGATTTGGTGCTGCCAGAGGCGGCCATCGCCCTTGATCAAACGGGTGTCGGGAAATTTACTGCCCGTTATGGCTTTCTCGATAAACCGGTGCGAATCCGTTTTCGGGTGCTTGATGATCGGATCGCTTTTTTATCAGGCTCGATACTGCCCGACATTACGCTGGACTCTGACAGTTTCGCCAGGCTGGACTTATCTGTGGGGCATGTGTTCATTACTGAGAACGAAACCAACTTTCTGGCTTTCCCGCCCGTATCGAACTCCATTGTGATCTTCGGAGGTGGTTATGGTTGGGAAGCACTGGGGCGGGCTGGTTGGCTTGCACGCTGTACGATTCATTATTGGGGGGATATTGACACGCATGGCTTCGCCATTCTTGATCGGCTTCGCCGCCGGTTTGATCATGTTGAGTCATTTCTGATGGATCGCAGGACGCTCATAGCCCATGAGGACCTATGGGGAGAAGAGCCGGAACAAGTCTTAAATGACTTGCCTAATCTCACCGAAAAAGAAAGGGCTCTGTTCGACGAGCTGAGAGATAACCGAATCCGTACTGGCTTACGGCTGGAGCAAGAGTACGTCAGCTACCAGTGGTTGAAGGCTGCGCTGAACGGATTGTGTGGGCTGCAAAGAAAAGCCCCACAAGTGTAAACCTGTGGGGCTTTTCGGTCAGACTAGCCACCCCACGTGTGACGTGAGGTTTTTCTTTCAGTTTGGTGCACCAGGCGGGATTCGAACCCACGACCCCTGCCTTCGGAGGGCAGTACTCTATCCAGCTGAGCTACTGGTGCAATGCGGGCGCCATAATACTCATATGCATTGCAGGCGTCCATGCTGCTGAATTGCCTGCGCTTTTCGAAGCTGTAACAGGTGCTTGCTACGTTGATCCGAAAAATAACGCAAATGCGGCGTTTTCGTTCTTTTTTTCGAACAGCCTATTGTCCTTTAGCCCCTTTGATCCTAGGATTCGTTTGAGATTTCAAACGCTCTTGTCTGGGTGCTGAACCGTACGGTATCAATCAGTGCGCTATTTATGTGCTTCAGCCCAGTGAATGATTTCCCTGACGGCAGCCTATAGGGCGCCTTTCTACAATCATAATTTGCTCCGCGCCTGCCGCGGTGCTGTTAAGGAAAGCCGACATGCAGCTTAAAGACACCCAGTTGTTCCGCCAACAAGCCTTCATCGATGGCGCGTGGGTCGATGCAGACAATGGTCAGACGATCAAAGTGAACAACCCGGCAACGGGCGAAATTCTGGGCACTGTGCCCAAAATGGGCGCTGTCGAAACCCGTCGTGCGATCGAAGCCGCTGACAAAGCGCTGCCGGCCTGGCGTGCACTGACCGCCAAGGACCGCGCGAACAAGCTGCGTCGCTGGTTCGAGCTGATCATCGAAAACCAGGACGACCTGGCTCGCCTGATGACCCTCGAGCAGGGCAAGCCATTGGCCGAAGCCAAGGGCGAAATCGTTTACGCCGCATCCTTCATCGAATGGTTCGCCGAAGAAGCCAAGCGCGTCTACGGTGACGTGATTCCGGGCCACCAGCCAGACAAGCGCCTGATCGTGATCAAGCAGCCAATCGGCGTGACCGCTGCCATTACTCCGTGGAACTTCCCGGCCGCGATGATCACCCGTAAAGCCGGCCCAGCCCTGGCTGCCGGTTGCACCATGGTGCTCAAGCCTGCTTCGCAAACTCCGTTCTCCGCGTTCGCCCTGGCTGAACTGGCTCAACGTGCTGGTATCCCGAAAGGCGTGTTCAGCGTTGTTTCCGGCAGCGCCGGCGACATCGGCAGCGAGCTGACCAGCAACCCGATCGTTCGCAAACTGTCCTTCACCGGCTCGACCGAAATCGGTCGCCAGTTGATGGCTGAATGCGCGAAGGACATCAAGAAAGTGTCCCTGGAACTGGGCGGCAACGCGCCGTTCATCGTGTTCGACGACGCGGACCTGGATAAGGCCGTAGAAGGCGCGATCATTTCCAAGTACCGCAACAACGGCCAGACCTGCGTCTGCGCCAACCGCCTGTACATTCAGGATTCGGTCTACGACGCGTTCGCCGAGAAGCTGAAAGTAGCTGTGGCCAAACTCAAGATCGGCAACGGTCTGGAAGAAGGCACTACCACGGGCCCGCTGATCGACGAAAAAGCCGTGGCCAAGGTTCAAGAGCACATTGCTGACGCGATCAGCAAAGGCGCAACCGTTCTGGCCGGTGGCAAGGTTATGGAAGGCAACTTCTTTGAGCCAACCATTCTGACCAACGTTCCAAAGAACGCTGCCGTGGCCAAGGAAGAAACCTTCGGTCCATTGGCACCGCTGTTCCGCTTCAAAGACGAAGCCGAAGTGATCGCGATGTCCAACGACACCGAGTTCGGTCTGGCCTCGTACTTCTATGCTCGTGACCTGGGCCGTGTGTTCCGTGTGGCTGAAGCCCTGGAATACGGCATGGTCGGCGTCAACACTGGGTTGATCTCCAACGAAGTCGCGCCATTCGGTGGCATCAAGGCGTCGGGCCTGGGCCGTGAAGGCTCCAAGTACGGCATCGAAGATTACCTGGAAATCAAATACCTCTGCCTGGGCATCTAAGCCCGGCTAGGCATTTTGCTTCAAACGCAAAGGGCACGAGAGCGCTGTCCCTTTGCGTGCTTCAACCGGAATTTTCTCTGTGGCCGGGAAAGCTGTGGCAGTCGATCATCGCATGCTGCCGTAGTTGCCTCCCCGCTGCATTTTCCTTGAGCCACGCCGCCCGATGAGCGGCGAATGAGGACTTTATGAGCAAGACTAACGCATCCCTGATGAAACGCCGCGAAGCCGCTGTACCACGTGGTGTTGGCCAGATTCACCCGATCTTCGCCGAGTCCGCAAAGAACGCCACCGTGACTGACGTTGAAGGTCGCGAGTTCATCGACTTCGCCGGCGGTATCGCTGTGCTGAACACCGGTCACGTGCACCCGAAAATCATCGCTGCCGTGACCGAGCAGCTGAACAAGCTGACCCACACTTGCTTCCAGGTATTGGCTTACGAACCGTACGTAGAAGTGTGCGAAAAAATCAACGCCAAGGTGCCAGGTGATTTCGAGAAGAAAACCTTGCTGGTCACCACGGGTTCCGAAGCGGTAGAAAACGCCGTGAAAATCGCTCGTGCCGCCACTGGCCGCGCCGGCGTGATCGCCTTCACCGGCGCTTACCACGGTCGCACCATGATGACTCTGGGCCTGACCGGTAAAGTCGTTCCTTACTCGGCCGGCATGGGCCTGATGCCCGGCGGTGTATTCCGCGCGCTGTACCCGAATGAACTGCACGGTGTGAGCGTCGACGACTCGATCGCCAGCATCGAACGCATCTTCAAGAACGACGCTGAGCCGCGTGACATCGCTGCCATCATCATCGAACCGGTTCAGGGCGAAGGCGGTTTCTACGTCGCGCCTAAAGAGTTCATGAAGCGTCTGCGCGCCCTGTGCGACCAGCACGGCATCCTGTTGATCGCTGACGAAGTGCAAACCGGCGCTGGCCGTACCGGCACCTTCTTTGCCATGGAACAGATGGGCGTGTCCGCCGACCTGACCACCTTTGCCAAATCCATCGCTGGCGGCTTCCCGTTGGCCGGTGTGTGCGGCAAGGCCGAATACATGGACGCCATCGCTCCAGGCGGCCTGGGCGGCACTTACGCCGGTAGCCCGATTGCTTGCGCCGCTGCCCTGGCCGTGATGGAAGTGTTCGAAGAAGAGCACCTGCTGGACCGCTGCAAGGCCGTCGGTGAGCGTCTGGTCACTGGCCTCAAGGCTATCCAGGCCAAGTACCCAGTGATTGGCGAAGTCCGTGCCCTGGGCGCGATGATCGCTGTCGAGCTGTTTGAAAGCGGCGACAGCCACAAGCCAAACGCTGCTGCGGTAGCGTCGGTTGTGGCGAAGGCTCGCGACAAGGGCCTGATCCTGCTGTCCTGCGGCACCTATGGCAACGTTCTGCGTGTCTTGGTACCGCTGACTTCGCCGGACGAGCAACTGGACAAAGGCCTGGCGATCATCGAAGAGTGCTTCTCCGAGCTCTGATTGATTTGTGAGCTGATCGACAAAAAACCCGCTTCGGCGGGTTTTTTTACGTCTCTTGAAGCACATTGAGGCCAATTGTTCTGTATCGATTCGCCAGTGTTGGTTAAGGTTCAAGCATTGCGAGGGAGCGTGCTGCATGACTGTCGTTGATTTACCCGCTGCACCGAGAGTGCTGATTGCCGAGGCCGACCCCTGGTCCCGAGACTTGCTCAAGCAGGTGTTGTTGAGTGTGCGCTGCGACGCACGGCTGGACCTGTGCGCCGATGGCCAGGAGGCAATAGACAGACTGGCGGAGGTTCCTTACGACTTGGCGATCGTCGACTGGGAGTTGCCCGGTGTCGATGGCTTGAATGTTTTGCGTAACGTGCGTCAACGCAGGCGCAATCCACCGCTGCCTTTCATTCTGATGAGCAGTCGCAACGACAGTGCCAGCGTGCGCGAGGCTTTACCTCTGGCGCCCACGGCGTACCTGACCAAACCCCTGAATATGGGAAACCTGACCCAGCGTTTGCAGGACTTGCTGCTGAACGCGGGTGAAGAAGTGTCCTGCGAGGTGCCGACGTTGGCGCCGGGCATGACGTTATCGGTGTATTTGGAACGTCGTCGCGAACTGACAGATGGTGCGCCGTTGATGACTGACGTGCAGATCGCGGTTCAACGTAGCCTCAATCCCAGCGGTCTTGATCTGAAGCGGCTGGAAGACGAAATTCGCACCGATCCGCAGATTACTGCTGTGCTGGTCGCCGCCGCGAACAGCGCGGGGCATCACATTGGCGACCCCGTGCAGACCCTGTCTCAGGCCTTGCATCGTTTGGGTTCCGGGCAAAGCATGAACCTGATTCTGGGGTTGGCGCTCAAGCGTAGTGCTCGGCTAGAAGATCCACTACTGGCGGATTATGCCGAGCGTTATTGGGAGCTGTCGCTGCACACCGCCGAGTACGCCCGCACACTGGCGCGTTTGCTGGATCTAGACCAAGAGCGCTGTTACTGCGCAGGCATGCTGCATCGTCTTGGCGACCTGGCTTTGCTGCGCTGTTTGCAGGAGTGGAAGCAGGCTGGAGGTGAGCTGGATGAGTGGGAAGAGGTGGGTGATGCGCTCGCAGAGTTCGGTGCTGCCTACGGTTCGGCGCTGCGCACTCGTTGGCGTCTGCCGCTGGAGCTGCGAGAGCTGATTGCGGCGGTCTATCAGCTCGGTGGTGGGGTTTACTCACGTGAGGCGCTAGTGATGAGCATGGCTGCGCAATTGGCGCGCCTGACGACCCACGACGACGTTGAAGCGTTGGCGAAAAGCCGAACAGCGCGGTTGCTCAAGATCGGCTTGCCGGAGCTCATGCGATTACGCAAAAAATAGGACTTGCACACGCCCCTGTAGATACTCTGTTCACGGTCAAGCTTTCGCGAGATGTTTTTCGCTAAAAAGCTTGGCCGTATTAAATTCTTCTCCAGAACGCATGCATGCCCATAACCCGGTCAGGTATTTGCGCATCACCGCTCCAATGGCCTGCATTTTCTTCTTGCCGCGAGCTAGCAGCGCCTCGTAAAAGGCCTTCACATTCTCATCACAGCGAATTGCCGTCATCGCCGGCATGAACATCGCTGCACGCAAATACGCGTTACCGCATTTGGACATTCGACTTGGTCGGTTCACACTGGTGCCTGACTGGGTCAGCCTGACGTCGAGCCCTGCATAACGGCTGACCTGTGCCGACTTGAGCGTCACAGGCAAGGTCGTCAGCTCAGCCAGTGCGGCGATAGCCGAGGCTTCTCCCACGCCGGGAGCAGCCATCATGCAGCGAAACTGCAAACTCAGATCCGGGCATTTGGCGATGGCCTCGCGTGCCGCCTTCTTCAAACGATCAATCCGTGTGTCCAGCGCTGCAATCGCATCTTTCTCATCCTCGATCAGTAGCTCGACACTCGTTTGTGTCGCTTGTAGCGCGTGCAGCTCATTCTTGGCTCTGGTCCGATGACCAATCAGCCGGTTGATATGGCGACCAAGCGCACGCAGCATTAGTTGATCTGCAGTCGGCGGGACCCACAGTCTAGGCGCCATGCGCTCACCGTATTCGGCCAGCAATTGGGCATCAATCTGATCAGTCTTGCTGTTTTGCAGCATCAGCTTGGCAAAGTTGTGGAAGCTTTTGGGATTAATCACCGAGACCGGCAAACCGGCGGCGTGTAGCTCCAGCGCAAGGTCCAGGTAGTAAATGCCGGTGGCCTCCATGATCACGCTCAGCGGTTTGAGGCCCAACATCTTGGTCACGGCAGCCTTACGCCCCTTCGACGTGTGCTGAATCTCCCACTGGCCTGATGTCTTACCGTTCTGTCGCCATCCCATCGCAGACGTACGGGCACCAATGTCTATGCCGACATGAGTATTCATGCTTTTCACTTCCCTGACTTTCGGTAAGATTGCTTCCGGTTCCCCCGACCTCGAACTTCATGCCACCGCAACCTTGTAATGCGAAGTCCGACTTGTCGGCTTCTCGATACTCTTCGTGGTGGGCAATGAGGCGGGGGGGCCTCTCTACAGACAAGGTCAGGAGCAAATCCTGCCTTCAGGAGTGATCGGCCTCCCCCAGAAACGCACTTGCTGTTGTATGAATCCTTGAGCGTAACCTCTCTCGTTGGAATCAGGGTCAACATACAAGGAGTGAGCCTGATCTGGTCCAGTAATTTTGGACATTGTTTTCGGTTCTCACGCCGCCATCTTTTCTGCCGCATCCGCGCGTGCAAACAGGCTGTCGAGGCTCGTCGGTGAGGCTGGTCAAACCCTTGCTGACGGTAATACCGAAGGTCTGGTCGTCATGGCGGAAGCTCAATTGCTGAATCTGCCGTTGCAGACGCTCAGCCACTTGCATGGCCGTGTCAGGCGCGCAGCCGAGAAATACCTCCGCAATCTCTTCACCGCCGATGCGGCCGAACACCCCCACGCCGCAATGCGCTGCGACAGCTCTCCGCGTTCTGTTGCAGTACTGTGTCACCTTGCGGGTGGCCGTACGTGTCGTTAATCACTTTGAAGTCATCGATGTTCAGCAACATGAATGCCAGTGGCGCACTTTGTTTACGTGCTTGTGCAAACTCGTGTTGCGCGCATTCCAGGCTGCGCTCGGCATAGTCCAGGTTGTCGGGGTAAATGCTGTCGCGCCATTCGTTGTAGTCGGACAGCAAACTGCCAGTGGATCGGCCGAAAATCCGCTCATAGGCCGGACTGACGTAGAGCACCTGACGGGTTTCCCAATTGAATGCCCCAAGCACCGCGTTGACGCTCACCAGCAACGAGCTGAACAGCTGAACAGCTGTTCACGTTCACTCAGGCGCCACTTCGCTTTGAGCACGCATCAGTGCCATCAAGGTTTGAATGGTGTCGGATAACAGATGAGAGGATGAGTCTTGCAGGTGTTTGGAGACCATCGGGGCAAATCTCAAAGGGTGTGCGCCGCTCGAGGCTCGAAGGCGGCGAAAACGAAGCCCACCGGCGTGGCGACGTGTCTTTGAGATAGGGGATTTGGGGGTTTGGAGCTAAGTTCCGAAGGGTGCGCCCGCTAGCGTGGCGCACCGATCAACGGCGTCAGACTGCGGAAGGACGCAGGGAGTAGGTTTTCAACTGGTCGGCGAAGTCGCGCAGGGATTGAATTCCGCTGGCTTCGGCTTCGTGTACCCAGTCCTTGATAGCGGCGAGCATGTCGTGACCATTTGAGCTGGTCTTGACCCAGATCTGCTGCAAGGCCAGGCGTTTCTCGTAAATTACCTTCAGCGCCTGACTGTGCTCGAGCATAGCCTGGATGCGAACGTGGTGTTTTTCGTCCAGCAGGCTGGTTTCCCGCGAGAGCAGGCGCTTGGCGCGGTGAAATTGATGACGGACCGAGTGATCGACCTTTTCCAGTTCTTGTTTGACCAGTGGCGCAATCACCAATTTGCGGTACTGGGCCATGATCTGAAAGCGGTTGTTGAGGATTGCCATGGCGGTGTCCATGTCCAGGTTACCTTTGCCTTCAACCCGGTGGGCAATCGGTGCAACCCGCTGGACCTTGGCCAGACGGAAAAAACTGAAGATCTGGATCCAGGCCCAACCGAGGTCGAACTCCCACTTCTTCACCGACAATTTTGCCGAGTTAGGGTAGGTGTGATGGTTGTTATGCAGTTCTTCACCGCCGATCAGGATGCCCCAGGGCACCAGATTGGTTGCAGCATCGCGACATTCAAAGTTGCGGTAGCCGACGGCATGGCCAAGGCCATTGACCACGCCAGCGGCCCACACCGGGATCCACATCATCTGGATGGCCCAGATGGTGATACCGATGGTGCCGAATAGCAGCAAGTCGATGATGCCCATGATCGCGATGCCCAACAGCGGGAATCGGCTGTAGAGGTTACGTTCGATCCAGTCTTCAGGGCAGTTCTTGCCGTAGATACGCAGGGTTTCCGGGTTTTCCGCTTCCGCGCGGTACAGCTCGGCGCCTTTGCGCAGAACAGTGGAAAGTCCCTTGATGACAGGGCTGTGCGGATCATCGACGGTTTCGCACTTGGCGTGATGCTTGCGGTGGATAGCGGTCCACTCGCGGGTGTTCTGTGCCGTGGTCAGCCACAGCCAGAAGCGGAAGAAATGTTTCAGGCCGGCATTGAGCTCCAGCGAGCGATGGGCTGAGTAACGATGCAAATAGACCGTGACGCCAATGATCGTGACATGGGTCATCAGCAGGGTGACTGCCACCAGTGACCAAGGCGACAAGCCGAGTAAACCTTCGTACCACATAGGCTGTAGGGCCCTCGATAAAGAAAAAACAGCCGTTGCATTATCACTAAGCCCACGGATAAAACCAGTCGCCGTTTCGGATAAGAGTGGCTGGATGTGTCATTAACCTATAATTCCAACCTTTCGTAGGGACATGGACGGCCGAATGTCTGCCACCTATCGCAATGCCTTACTTGCAGCGCTGCTCTACCTGTTGTTTTCAGTCGCTTGGATGGTGTTCAGCGGCTATTTATTGAACAGTTTCTTCGATAGCTCTGCCGAGCTATTACGATGGCAACTGATCAACGGTTATTTCTGGGTAGTGCTCAGCGCCGGTTTGATCTTCGTTGCCCGGGCTCGGCTGTTCCAGTGCCTGGGGCTGGACGCCAAACTGCGCGAGCGGCATGCCGACCGGGAACGTTTGCGCCAGGCGGCTGCCGTGTTCGACTGCACGCGTGAGGGCGTTCTGGTCACCGATCGAAATGGGCGGATTGTCCATGTGAACCGGGCCTTCATGGCGATCACCGGTTATCAGCAGGATGAAGTGCTGGGCCAACAACCCAGTCTGTTCAAATCCGGTCATCATCCACCGTCGTTTTACCAGTCGATGTTTGCAGCCCTCCACAGCACTGGCGAGTGGAGCGGGGAAATCTGGAACCGCCGCAAAAGCGGCGAAATCTACCCGCAATGGCAAACCATCCGCATCATTTATGACGATCAGGGGCGGCACAGTCATTACGTGGCGGTGTTTTCCGATATCAGTGCGATCAAAAACTCCGAGCATGAGCTCAAGCATCTGGCTCACCACGATCCATTGACCGATTTGCCTAACCGGCTGTTGTTCACCGATCGTGTCGAACAGGCGCTGGCGTCGGCGCAACTCCACAAACGGAGTTGCGCGTTGCTGATGATCGACCTCGATCACTTCAAGATGATCAACGACAGTCTTGGGCACACCGTGGGAGATCAGTTGCTAAAAGCCGTGGCCGAGCTCTTGAAAGCCCTGTTCGGTCCAGGAATCACGCTGGCGCGTCTGGGCGGTGACGAGTTTGCGGTACTCGCCGAAAGCTGTCCGCAAGTGGCGCAGGCGGCGACGCTGGCTCAGCGGGTCATCGATGGTCTGCGCGAGCCCCTCTATATTGATGGGCATCGACTTTTTATCAACGCCAGTGTCGGTATCAGTCAATTTCCCAGTGATGCCCTGAGTGCCGAGCAAATGTTGCGCAACGCCGACTCAGCGTTGTTCAAGGCCAAGAGTGCCGGGCGCGATGGCTACGCGCTTTACACCGAAGAATTGACGGCCCATGCCCAACAGCGCGTGGAAATAGCATTTGAATTGCGTCGCGCCCTGCAGCAGCAGGAGTTGCGCGTCCATTACCAACCCGTGCATGACCTCAAGACCAGCCGTCTGATAGGTGTGGAAGCGTTGGTGCGTTGGGCGCATCCGCAGCGCGGGCTGGTGTCGCCGGCAGAATTTATCCCCGTCGCCGAGCGTACCGGGCTGATTGCCGAGATCGATGCGTGGGTCTTGAGGCAAGCCTGTGAGCAAATGTGCCAGTGGCAAGCGGCGGGCGTGGCGTTATCGTTTGTCGCGGTGAATGTTTCATCGCGACTGTTTGCCCGGCGTGAGCTGTATCAGCAGGTCGCTCGGGTGCTTGATGCGACGGGCCTTGACCCGAAGTATCTGGAACTGGAAGTCACTGAAAGCGCAGTGATGGATGATCCGGAGGAGTCGCTGGAGCAGATGCATCGCCTGCGTGAGTTGGGCGTGCGGTTGGCCATCGACGATTTCGGCACTGGCTATTCGTCATTGCTGCGCCTCAAGCGATTGCCAGTGCAGAAGCTCAAGATCGACCAGGGGTTTGTTGCCGGTTTGCCCTGTGATGAGGATGACGTGGCCATTGTGCGGGTGATCATTGCCTTGGCGCAGAGCATGGGAATGCAGGTGCATGCCGAGGGAATCGAGCAGCTTGAGCAGGCCGGATTCCTGCTGGAGCATGACTGCGATCTGGGGCAAGGCTACTGGTTTGGGCGACCGGTGCCGGCTGAGCAACTGGATTGGATGCGTGCGCCGGTTATTCGGTAAGTGCGCGATCCACAGCACATCCGCTGTAAGCCCATGTCCTACCAAAAATACTTTCTGGTTATATAAACATTCTTAAATAGTCTTTTTAAGAATATCTGCACCTCTCTACTATTGGTTTCACGCCGCAAGCAGTGCCGCCACTGCCAGGCAACCTCTCAGTTGAAGGAGCAGCACCATGAGCGCATCCCTACGTAGTGTTGATGGCCAGGACGAAGCAACCATTTTGCGTGAGATCCAGAGCGCATTGCGCGATCTGCGCTTTGGGGCTGTGGAGATCACTGTGCATAACGCCCAGGTCGTGCAGATCGAACGCAAAGAGAAATTTCGTCTGCAGAACCCAGGCAACAAGCCGAGCTAAGCAACCGGCAACCCGATACCAGCGCCCCATAAAAAAGCCACCACAATCAGAATTCCAGGAGCTTTCACCATGTCGTCGATTCGTTATTTCGCTTTGGCCGCCCTGGCCAGTGCACTTTTTGCGGGTTCCGCGGTTGCCAAGGATTACGAACTTCTTAATGTGTCATACGACCCGACGCGTGAGCTGTATCAGGACTACAACGCCGAATTCATCAAGCTCTGGCAGAAGGATCACGCCGGTGACACCGTAAAAATCCAGCAATCCCACGGTGGTTCGGGCAAACAGGCCCGCGCGGTGATCGACGGTCTGCGCGCCGACGTTGTGACCCTGGCCCTGGCCGGCGACATCGACGAAATCGCCAAGCTCGGGAAGACCTTGCCGGCCGACTGGCAGACGCGTCTACCGGATGCGAGCACGCCTTACACCTCGACCATCGTGTTCCTGGTGCGCAAGGGCAACCCTAAAGGCATCAAGGACTGGGGCGACCTGATCAAGAACGATGTGGCAGTCATCACCCCGAACCCGAAGACCTCCGGCGGTGCACGCTGGAACTTCCTCGCGGCCTGGGCTTATGGCCTGAAAGCCAACGGCGGTGACGAAGCCAAGGCCAAGGAATACGTACAAACGCTGTTCAAGCACGTGCCAGTGCTGGACACCGGCGCTCGCGGTTCGACCATTACCTTCGTCAACAACGGTCAGGGAGACGTGTTGCTGGCCTGGGAAAACGAAGCCTTCCTGGCGCTGAAAGAAGACGGCGGTGCCGACAAGTTCGAAATCGTCGTGCCTTCTCTGTCGATCCTTGCCGAGCCACCGGTGGCCGTGGTTGACAAGAACGCCGAGAAAAAGGGCAACGAGCAGATCGCCGATGCGTATCTCAAGTACCTGTACAGCCCGGCCGGCCAGGAAATTGCGGCGAAAAACTTCTATCGTCCACGTGACAAGGACGTCGCCGCGAAGTACGCCAAGCAGTTTCCGACCCTGGACCTTGTGACCATCGACAAGAACTTCGGCGGCTGGAAAACCGCGCAACCGAAATTCTTCAATGACGGTGGCGTGTTCGACCAGATTTACCAGGCGCAGTAATCTTAAATAGCCATCAACGAGCCCCGATTTAACCGTCGGGGCTTTGCGCGTTCTCAACCAAGGACTTTTATGTCGCGTCGTATTTCCCCCGTCATACCCGGCTTCGGGCTGACGCTGGGCTACACCTTGGTGTACCTCAGCCTGATTGTGCTTATTCCACTGGCGGCGATGTTCGTCCATGCCGCCCAACTCACCTGGGATCAGTTCTGGGCAATTATCTCGGCGCCGCGGGTGCTGGCGGCGATGAAGCTAAGCTTCGGCACCGCGCTCTATGCTGCGGTCATCAACGGGATCATCGGCACGCTGCTTGCCTGGGTGCTGGTGCGCTACACCTTCCCCGGACGCAAAGTCATCGACGCAATGATCGACTTGCCCTTCGCATTGCCCACTGCGGTGGCGGGTATTGCGCTGACTGCGTTGTATACCCCCACCGGTTTGGTGGGGCAGTTTGCAGCGGACCTGGGTTTCAAGATCGCGTACACCCCGCTCGGCATTACCCTTGCCCTCACTTTTGTGACACTTCCATTCGTAGTACGTACGGTACAGCCAGTATTAGCTGATATCCCGCGTGAAGTGGAGGAAGCGGCGGCGTGTCTCGGGGCAAAACCGTTGCAGGTTTTCCGTTACATTCTGGTGCCCGCGTTGCTCCCGGCGTGGCTGACGGGGTTCGCGTTGGCCTTTGCCCGCGGGGTCGGCGAGTACGGTTCGGTGATTTTCATCGCCGGCAACATGCCGATGAAAACCGAGATCCTGCCGCTGCTGATCATGGTCAAACTCGACCAGTACGATTACACCGGCGCTACCTCCATTGGTGTACTGATGCTGGTGGTTTCCTTCGTCCTGTTGCTGCTGATCAATTTGCTGCAACGTCGTATCGAAACCCCATAAGGAGGCGCGAACCATGTCCCAATCGTCTATTGCGGCCGCCTCTTCGGCCAACGCTGCGCGCCGTGGCAGTGCCACCTCGCGAAGAATCCTGATCGGCCTTGGCTGGCTGATTTTTGCTCTGTTTCTGCTGTTGCCGCTGTTCATCGTGGTGTCTCAGGGCCTGAAGCTTGGCCTCGGTGCGTTCTTCACCGCGATCTTCGAGCCGGATGCGCTGTCCGCGCTGAAACTAACGGTGTTCGCCGTGCTGATCTCGGTGCCGCTGAACCTGGTGTTCGGCGTCAGCGCCGCTTGGTGCGTGAGTAAGTACTCGTTCCGCGGCAAGAGCATGCTGGTCACGTTGATCGACTTGCCGTTCTCGGTATCGCCGGTGATCGCCGGTCTGGTCTATGTGCTGATGTTCGGCGCCCAGGGCTTCTTCGGGCCGTGGCTGCAGGATCACGACATCCAGATCATCTTCGCCTTGCCGGGCATCGTGCTGGCGACGATTTTCGTCACAGTGCCGTTCGTGGCGCGCGAACTGATCCCGTTGATGCAGGAGCAAGGCACGCAAGAAGAAGAGGCCGCGCGCCTGCTTGGCGCCAATGGCTGGCAGATGTTCTGGCACGTCACCGTTCCCAATATCAAATGGGGCCTGATCTACGGCGTGGTGCTGTGTACCGCGCGGGCGATGGGTGAATTCGGTGCGGTGTCGGTGGTTTCCGGGCACATTCGCGGGGTGACCAACACCTTGCCGTTGCACGTCGAGATCCTCTACAACGAATACAACCACGTGGCCGCGTTCGCCGTGGCGAGCCTGTTGCTGATCCTGGCGCTCTTCATCCTGCTGCTGAAGCAGTGGAGCGAAAACCGTATTAACCGCCTGCGCGCCAGCGCCGCGGAGGAATGATTTCATGTCGATCGAAGTGCGTAACGTCAGCAAGAATTTCAACGCGTTCAAGGCGCTGGACAACATCAGCCTGGACATTCAAAGCGGCGAACTCGTGGCGCTGCTCGGCCCCTCGGGCTGCGGTAAAACCACGCTGTTGCGGATTATCGCCGGTCTGGAAACTCCGGATCAGGGCAACATCGTGTTCCACGGTGAAGACGTATCCGGCCACGACGTGCGTGATCGCAACGTCGGCTTTGTGTTCCAGCACTACGCGTTGTTTCGCCACATGACTGTGTTCGATAACGTCGCCTTCGGCCTGCGCATGAAGCCGAAAAACCAGCGCCCAAGCGAAAGCCGGATCGCCGAGAAAGTCCACGAATTGTTGAACATGGTGCAGCTGGACTGGCTGTCGGATCGCTATCCGGAACAACTCTCCGGTGGCCAGCGCCAGCGCATCGCGTTGGCTCGCGCCTTGGCGGTGGAACCGAAAGTCCTGCTACTCGACGAACCCTTCGGCGCCCTCGACGCCAAGGTCCGTAAAGAGCTGCGTCGCTGGCTGGCGCGACTGCACGAAGACATCAACCTGACCTCGGTATTCGTGACCCACGACCAGGAAGAGGCGATGGAAGTCGCCGACCGAATTGTGGTGATGAACAAGGGTGTGATCGAGCAGATCGGCTCACCGGGCGACGTCTACGAAAACCCGGCCAGCGATTTTGTGTATCACTTCCTCGGTGATTCCAATCGACTGCATCTGGGGGAGGACAACCACGTGCTGTTCCGTCCACACGAAGTGTCGCTGTCGCGGCATGAACTGGAAGATCATCACGCGGCTGAAGTGCGCGATATTCGTCCATTGGGTGCAACGACTCGGGTGACGTTGAAGGTCGAAGGACAGAGCGAATTGATCGAAGCGGAAGTGGTGAAGGATCACGACAGCCTGATCGGGCTGGCGAAGGGTGAAACCTTGTTCTTCAAGCCCAAGGTCTGGCAAAAACTGGCCAACATCTAAAGCAAAAGCATCGCGAGCAGGCTCGCTCCCACAGGGGTTCTATGTGCGCCATAGATCTAATGTGGGAGCGAGCCTGCTCGCGAAGGCGTCTTATGCTGCAGCGCGATTCGGATTGATTCGTACACCCCCAGCCCGCGCCTCGATCTGCCCTTTCAGGTCATGCCGCAACCCCAGCAAAAACATCAACTCCACCACAACAAACAACGGCCCGACAATCAGCCCGCTCACATCATCAACAAACGCTGGCTTACGCCCTTCGTAGTAATGCCCGACAAACTGAATCACCCAGCCCACTACAAACATCCCGATACCGCTCGACAGCCAGACCAGCGTGCTTTGCTGCGCCAGTGTTTGCCCCGCCCAAACGGACAGTCCCAGCAATACGCTCATCAGTACCCCGAGGCGTAATTCCAGGCGCAGGTAAAACCACGCCGACACCAGCGACACCAACACCGCCGGTGACAGCCAGCCGCCCGCCCATTGCGGCCGCGACAGCAACACCGCGACAGCCACCATAATCAACGGAATACCGATAAAGTGGCTGGCGATGTTGCGCGGATCGCGGTGGTAGGCAGCGTATTGACTGAGATGGTCAACGAGGCTTTTCATTGTTATTCCTCCTGTAGGGTGATTGATCATGCCCAGGGTTCACTTTTGGCTCTGTCGGACAGGCGGCAATCTCTAGGAGTTTCCATGGATATGCAGGCCTGGCGTTCGCGCCTGATGACGGGGCAATGGTTCAGTCATCTACCTGTTCCCTTTCAGGATAGTCTGCTGGCTGCGGCTAGGATTCGGCGTTTGTCGTCGGGGCAATTGCTGTTCAAACGCGGCGATCCGCCGTGCGGGTTGTACGCGGTGCTTGAAGGCTCGGTACGCATCGGCGCGGTCAGTGAACAGGGCAAGGAAGCGTTGCTGAGTCTGGTAGAACCGCCGCACTGGTTCGGCGAAATCTGTCTGTTTGACGGCCAGGCGCGTACCCACGACGCCTTCGCCGTGGGGACGTGCACCCTGTTGCAGATTCCGCAAGCGGCGCTGCTGAAATTGCTCAACGAACAACCGGTGTACTGGCGGCAACTGGCGTTGCTGATGACCCACAAGTTGCGCCTGACCTTCATCAATCTCGAACAGCTGAGTCTGATGCCCGCCCCGGCACGCCTCGCCCATCGTTTGCTGATGATCGCCGCAGGCTACGGCGAAATCGATCCGCCACGCCGGGTGCTGCAATTGCCGCAGGAGCAATTGGCGTCGCTGCTGTCGCTGTCACGCCAGACGACTAATCAAATACTCAAGGACTTGCAGGGCCAGGGGATTCTCAATCTCAAGTATGGCGAGATCGAAATTGTCGACGCCGGGCGATTACGAGCACTGGCAATTTTTTGAAACGCAACGTTATGGGTGGGCTTTGTCGACGAAGGCGCCTAGCCTGTGACGACGATAATCGAGGTGTGCCATGCGTGTACTGCTAGTAGAAGACGAACCGGAGACCGCCAAACTTCTGGCCAGCGGCCTGAACGAGGCGAGCTATTCGGTGGATGTAGCGCTCAACGGCATGGACGGCCGGCGCTTCATCGAGTCCGGCGAATACGAACTGATCATCCTCGACGTGATGCTGCCAGGGCTCAACGGCTGGCAATTGCAGCAGCAGATTCGCAAGCTCGGCGACACGCCCGTGCTGTTCCTCACCACCAAGGACGGCATTGAGGATCGTCTGCGCGGGCTTGAACTGCATGAAGATGATTATTTGCTCAAGCCGTTTGCGGTGAGCGAACTGGTGATGCGGGTGCGCAAGTTGTTGCGGCGGGATCGTGGGCGGTGACGCCTCGGACGGCTGGTTAAAAAATGAGCTGGACTTCACCTTAAAACTGCACTAAATACAATGCATATCCACAGTTAGTTGGATTTTGCACGGTATACGATGCAGGATGGCAAAATGGAAAACCTTGGTGAACTAATCCGCTCGCTCCGAAAAGAGCAAAAGCTTTCCCAGCAGGCACTGGCACAGCAGTACGGCATGAGTCGTTCCACAATTTCAGGTATCGAAAACAACACCATTTCTGAAATCGGCCTGCGCAAGGTTGAGGCGATCCTCAACGGGTTCGGGTACGAGCTCACTGCCGTGCCCCGTCAGTCGAAGCGTCCAACGTTAGACTCACTGAAAAAGGTCAACTTCCATGGGTGAGCCGCAGGAAAAGGAACGGCTTCACATCAGTGTGTCCGCAACCGCAGTCGGTACCTTGGGTCGTGGTCAGTCTCGTGGTGATTCAGTTTTTACCTACGCCGAAAATGCACAGGAGGAAAACTCGGTTTCGTTGACCATGCCGGCTCGCCTCGAGAGTTATACGTGGGAGCAAGGTGTACCGCCGATATTCGAAATGAACCTGCCAGAGGGGGCTCTGCGCGATGAGTTGGTTCGTCGTTTCAGCAAAGCGGTCAGGGGCTTCGATGATTTTGCGATGCTGTCGATCGTTGGCCCGTACCAGCTTGGTCGAGTGGGAATTGCTGGCGCGCAAGAGACGAGCGACCGTCCACCAGAAACCAGTCTCGCGGACCTCCTGGTTCACGACGGCGCGCAAGGTTTGTTCGATGATCTACTGCACATTTACGGCCAATATTCAGGCGTTTCCGGCGTGCAGCCGAAAGTGTTGGTGCGTGACAGCGCGACAACTGTCGATCGGCTGACTCATCGAGGCGCGACGCACCTGGTCAAATCCTTTCGTGCAGAGGAATACCCTGAACTCGCAGCCAACGAGTATTTCTGCATGCGAGCAGCGCTACATTCAGGGCTTGAGGTGCCGAAGTTCGAGCTCAGCGAGCATGGCAAATTCCTGGTAGTCGAACGCTTCGATCTGAATGAGCAAGGTTATTTGGGATTCGAGGATTTTTGCGTACTGAATGCCTGGCCGTCGAAAGCCAAATACGATGGTTCATACGAAGGTGCCGCGAGGCAGATTAAAGAATTCATCTCTCCGCCATTGCTCAATCAGGCGCTTGAGTCTTTTTTCAAGATCGTTGCGCTCTCGTCAGCCTTGAAGAATGGCGACGCTCACCTTAAAAACTTCGGCGTGCTGTATGAACATTGCGGCATGGATGCGCATATCAGCCTCGCTCCGGCCTACGACATCGTCACCACTTCGGTTTACATAAAGTCCGACAGCATGGCGTTGCTGTTAGGCGGTTCAAAAGCATGGCCCAAGTACAAAATGCTGATGCGATTTGGCCGTTCGGCCTGCAACCTGACGGAGGGCCGTTGTAATGAGCTGTTGCAGCAGGTCGCCCACGGGATGGAGGTGGCAATGACCGAGATGGCTGCTTACGTAAAAGACCGCAGCGTCTTTGCGACAGTTGGCGAAGCGATGATGGAACAGTGGGCATCAGGCGTCGCGCGCAGTCTCGTGAAAAATTGATCAGCGCAACCCATCTCGAAACTGCCCCGGCGTCATCCCGGTCCAGCGTTTGAACGCGCGGCTGAAGCTGCTGGTATCGGCAAACCCCAGCAGGTAACTGACTTCACTCAACGAGCAATGCGGATCACGCAGGTGTAGCAGCGCCAGGTTTTCGCGGCTTTCATTGAGCAGCGTATCGAACCGACAACCTTCGTCCGCCAAGTGCCGTTGCAGGCTGCGCAAGCTCAGGTGCAGGGCTTTGGCGATGAGTTCGGCGCTGGGTTCGCCTTCGGGCAATTGCTCTTCGATGGCGTCACGGACTTTGCGCTCCCAGGTCAGCGGTTTCAATTGTGCCAGGGTGCGTTTGAGCACGGTTTCGTTGTGTTCGGCCAGTTCCGGATTGGCGTCATCCAAGTGGCTGTCGAAATCCACCAGAGAAAACTCCATGCGGTCTTCGTCGGCCGAAAAATACACCGGTGAGCGGAAAACTTTGTGCCATTGATGCGCATCGGCCGGTTCCGGTCGGCGCAGGTACACCGCCAGCGGTGCATAGTCGCGACCGAGGCGATTGCGGCAGGTGCGCACGTAGATCGCCGTGAAGGCGTCGATGGCTTCGAACGCTGGCGCCGGGTTGCCGGCAGGGATTTTCAGACGAAAGCGGTAGCGATCCTCAGTGCGGGTCAGCTCCAGTTCCAGGGCGTCGCTGACCACCTGGTGATACCGCACGATACGCTCGAACACTTCGCGCAAACTGCCGCTGGCCACCAGCGCATAACCGAGCGCATGAAACGTGGTGGGGCTGACGAAACGCGACACGCGCAGGCCTATCGCCGGATCGCCACTGACCTGCACGGCGATTTCCCACAGGCGCGTGGTGCCCGACAACGGGTAACGGGCGTTCGGGTCGTCCATCAATTGCGGATCAAGTCCGGCCTGATGGCACAGGGCGGTGCTGTCGAGGCCCAGGGCATCGAGTTGTTTGCGCAGGGCGCGGGTCCAGCTGGCGAGGGAGGTCGGTTCAGTCATGCTGATTGGCGCTTCCGGTCAACAGGTTGGCGTTCATGGCTACCACCTTGTGAAGGGTCGCAAGGCAGGATGCAAACATCAATAACCAGAGGATGGAAGCATGCACGGTACTTCTGCAAGTCCCCAACGACTGAATGCAGCACAACGATCAGCACATATTCGTGAAGTGGTGCTGGCCAAGGGCGTTGAATTGCGCAAACGTTACCCGATTCTCAACCATCAGGACGTCCTCGGCGCAGGTATTCTAGCCTTCGCCCTGGCCGGGATGATCGGTTCGGCGGCGCTGTACATGGCCGGGTACATGGCCTGGTGGGTGTGTTTGTTGCTCAACGCGTTTTTCGCCTCGTTGACCCACGAGCTGGAACACGACTTGATACACAGCATGTACTTTCGTAAACAGCGCGTGCCGCACAACCTGATGATGGGGCTGGTATGGCTGGCGCGGCCTAGCACGATCAATCCATGGATCCGCCGCCATCTGCATCTCAATCACCACAAGGTTTCGGGCACTGAAGCCGACATGGAAGAACGGGCGATCACCAACGGCGAACCTTGGAGTTTTGCGCGACTGTTGATGATTGGCGACAACATCATGTCGTCGTTCATTCGCATGCTGCGGGCCAAGACCTGGGCGCAGAAGTTCAGCATCATCCAGCGCACACTGAAGGTCTATGCGCCGCTGGCGCTGGTGCATTGGGGCGCGTGGTACATGTTCCTCAGCTTCCATGCGGCTAATGGCATCGCGACTTTGATGGGCGCGCCAATCGAGTGGTCGGCAACGACTTTGTCGGTGATGCAGGTGATCGACATCGCGGCGGTGGTGATCATCGGCCCGAACGTGTTGCGTACGTTCTGCCTGCACTTCATCAGCTCGAACATGCATTACTACGGTGACGTGGAATTGGGTAACGTGATGCAGCAGTGCCAGGTGCTGAACGCCTGGTGGCTGTGGCCTTTGCAGGCGTTCTGTTTCAACTTCGGCAGCAGTCACGGCATCCATCACTTTGTGGTGAAGGAACCGTTTTATATCCGCCAGATGACCGTGCCGGTGGCGCACAAAGTGATGCGCGAGATGGGCGTGCGGTTCAATGATTTCGGCACGTTTGGCCGGGCCAACCGGTTTGTTCGCAAAGACGCTGCGCAACCTCGGGAGGTTCGTGCCGCTCAGGTGTGATCGATGAAATCGGAAGCTCAATCTCGAAATAAGCGATGACAAAGGCGCTCGTCATCAATTTGACCTAATGAGGCGATACGTTAAAGCACAAGCAGGGAGAGGCTGGGCGGTCAGCGTGCCGCTAATTTTCATATGTTTTTTTGATCTAATAAAGTAATTAAATATTCCTTTATTAGATAATCGTTTCAATCAATCATCGCTTCACAGAGTTTGAGTTTCCGGGGCCGTCTCCTTGGCAGGGTGCGGTCCTTTTTTTTGCCCTGAAAAAAGTGCCTATCGGCTAAAGATATGGGATAGGTCTTATATTCTTTATTGGTCTTAATAAATAGCTTCTTATTCCTTAACGAATATAACTCTCCTCCCTATACTCGACCAGGAACAGACACGCAGCAGGAGAGCGCCCCCATGCGCAACGAATCAATTCGCTACCTGATTGTGCCGGGCTGGCAAGGATCGCCAGACGATCATTGGCAAAGCCACTGGCAGAACAACCTGCCGAACAGCGCGCGGGTGGAGCAGGCGGACTGGCTGACACCGCGTCGTGAAGACTGGGTTGCGGCGCTGGCCGAGGCGATTGCCGCCGATAACACGCCGGTGATCCTGATCGCGCATAGCTTGGGTTGCATCACTGTCGCCCATTGGGCCGCTACGGCACCCGTACAGTTTCTGCGTCAAGTACGCGGGGCCTTGCTGGTCGCGCCAGCGGATGTCGAGCGCCCGGCGTGTGCGCCGGCGTTGCGTAATTTTGCACCGATTCCAACTGACTTGCTGCCGTTCCCGAGCCAGATCGTCAGCTCCGACAACGACAGCGCCGTGAGTGCGCCGCGAGCCCTTGAGTTCGCGCGCAACTGGGGGGCCGAGGCGGGGATTTTGTCGGGGGCCGGGCATATCAACGTCAAGTCCGGCCACCAACGTTGGGAGCAGGGTTTTGCCTACCTCTATCGCTTGCAGAACCGCATGGAACATAACGCCCTGCGACGCGCTTGAACCTTTTGTTTTTTTTAAACGCCAACCCGTCTCCCGGCGGTCTTTGGCGGGAGTCTGCCATGAGCCTTGAACACTTCGGTCAGCCACTGCTGACCTTCCCCGATGCAGAAAAGAGCCCCCTGAGTATCCGCGCCAAGGCGCTGGTGTTTGTCGATCCGCGCTCGCGTCAGTTGCGGCAGGACCTGGAGCAACTGGCACCGCGTTCGATCTCGGTGCTCATCCGCGGCGAAACCGGCACCGGCAAGGAATTGCTGGCGCGCCATATCCATCGCGCCAGTGATCGTGGTGGATTGTTCGTTTCGGTCAATTGCGGGGCGATAAGTCCGACTTACGCCGATGCCGAATTGTTCGGTTATGCCGCTGGCAGCTTCAGCGGATCGGCGAGCAGTCGCGCCGGGTGGTTCGGTTCAGCGAATGGCGGGACGCTCTATCTGGATGAGATCGGTGATTTACCCCTGCCAATTCAGATCAAGCTGCTCGCGGCGCTGGAAAACCATGAGGTGACCCGTGTTGGCGCGCACCAACCGAGCCCGGTGGACGTGCGTCTGGTCGCCGCCACCAGCATTGATCTGGCCCAAGCCGTGGCCGCCGGTAAATTTCATGAGCGGCTTTATCACTACCTCAGTGAAGGTCAGCTTGAGCTGCCGGCATTGCGTGACCGCGTGGGCGATATTCTGTCGCTGGCCGAGTACTTCCTCGGCATCTACAGCCATCGCCTCGACCTGCCGGTGCCGTTGATCAGTGAGGCCGCGCAGCTTGTGCTGGAGCGGCACAGTTGGCCGGGAAACACCCGCGAGCTGGAAAACGTCATTCACTTTGCATTGCTGGTGAGCACCGGCGACGAGATTTTGCCCGAGCATCTGAATTTGCCTGATGAGGGGTTAGGGAAAATTGAACAGCAGCTCAAGCGGATTCTCGGCAGCGGCACTGCCGCCGATAAAGAAGCCTTGAAACAGCTCTTGAAAAACACCGGGCTCTTGTAGGAGCAAGCTTGCTCGCGATGCGGTTCACACGGCTTTCTGAAAGAACGCCATCGCTGGCAAGCCAGCTCCCACGGAAAGTGCGAGTTAGAGCTGTATGAGCAAAATGGAATATGAAAGTGAATAAAAGATATTATTCGGGAATAAAAAATCCCGGTATTGTCCGCGTCACGTCAGCGATAGCACATCACTGGCACTTGTATTTGAAGCCGTCGTCGACGACGACCGTGATTTTCGATAAGGACACTGCATGAAAAAGGTTCTGTTGTTCACCGCACTGGCGGCTGCCCTGACCGCGGGCCTGGCCCAGGCTGGCGAGAAACTGGTGGTTGCGGCGACCCCGATCCCACACGCCGAAATTCTCGAACTGATCAAACCAGCCCTCGCCAAAGAAGGCGTGGACCTGGAAATCAAAGTCTTCACCGACTACGTACAGCCAAACGTACAGGTTGATCAGAAGCGTCTGGACGCCAACTACTTCCAGACCCTGCCATACCTGAAAAGCTTCAACGAAGGTAAAGGCACTAACCTGGTGACCGTGGTCGGCGTGCACGTCGAACCGTTCGGCGGCTACTCGAAGAAAGTCAAATCCCTGGCTGAGCTCAAAGATGGCGCAACCATTGCCATCCCTAACGAAGGCAGCAACAGCGGTCGTGCCCTGATCCTGCTGCAGAAGGCTGGCCTGATCGAGTTGAAAGACCCGAAAAACGCTTTGGCGACTCCGAAAGACATCGCCAAGAACCCGCACAACTTCAAGTTCAAGGAACTGGAATCGGCCATGCTCCCGCGTGTGCTGGATCAAGTCGACCTGGACATGATCAACACCAACTACGCGCTGGAAGCGGGTCTGAACCCGGCTAAAGACGCGCTGGTCATCGAAGGTGCAGATTCGCCTTACGTGAACTTCCTGGTGGCTCGTCCAGACAACAAGGACAGCGTTGCCATCCAGAAACTGGCCAAGGCATTGACCAGTCCAGAAGTGAAAGCCTTCATCGAGAAGAAGTACAGCGGCGCGGTCCTGCCCGCGTTCTGATTCGACGCAGCATCAAAACCTTTCAAGGTTTCAAACGCCGACGGCTGATAAAGCGTCGGCGTTTTTTTTTGTGCGCACATTTCATCATCGGACAAGCGCGATGCGTTCCCGCGTCAGCTCTGCGGTGGCCAGCAGCAACGCATCGCTATCGTCCGTTCCCTGTGCATGAACCCTCAGGTCATGCTTTTCGATGAAGTCACGGCCGCCCTCGACCCGGAAATGGTCAAGGTGGTGCTGGAAGTCATACAGGGCCTGGCCCGCGATGACATGACCCTGTTGATCGTTACCCACGAAATGGCCTTCGCCCGTGCTGTGGCGGACCAGGAAGCGGTGGAGATCACCAACCCGAACCTCAAGGTCGCGGTGCAAGCGTTGGTCCCCCAGGCCAGCACGGTGAAGGACCTCAATGACCTGGCGACGCGCACCACCACCATCGCCACCACCGGTACAACGGCGGACATCTGGCTGACCAAGAATGGGCGCCGAAGCACCGATTGCGCAGGCGGTGAAGAAGGCAATATCGAACTGCGGTTCAGGGCTAGTCCGGCCAGTTCCACGCCGGCTCATCCAGCATCCGCTGCCCGACAATCCCGGTCTGGCCGAGGTTTTTCTCCAGCACGATGCAGTTGCATTGCGGGTCTTCCTGCAACGCCGAAATCAATCGGCGGGCATGAGACACCACCCACACCTGACACTGCTCCGAGGCCCGGATAATCAAGCGCGCCAACGCTGGCAACAGGTCCGGATGCAGGCTGGTTTCCGGTTCGTTTAGCACCATCAGCGTCGGCGGTCGTGGTGTCAGCAGCGCGGCGATCAGCAGCAAATAGCGCAGCGTGCCATCCGACAATTCCGCCGCCGATAACGGCCGCAACAACCCGTCCTGATAAAACTCGATGGAAAACCGTCCGCCGGCCAGCGGTTCGATGTGAAGTCTCGCACCGGGAAAGGCGTCGCTGATCGCGGCTCGCAATGCCTCGGGGTCGCCGATTTCGATAATGGTCTGCAACGCTGCCGCCAGGTCGCGACCGTCGTGGTGCAACACGGGCGTGCGGGTGCCGAGTTGTGGTTGGCGCACGGGGGCGTCGGCGTCGCTACGAAAGTGATCGTAGAAGCGCCAGCGACGGATGAACTCACGTAGCTCCAGAACCTCCGGCGAAGAACGCAAACTGCCGACCTGATCGAACAGGCTGTCGAAATTCGGCGTGTGTTGGGCCAGTACATCCCAGCTGCGATTGGCTTGAGCGCGGATCATCGGGCCATTGCGATCCACCAACAGACTGGCTGGACGATAGATCGGCCCGGCCCAGACGCATTCTCGCTTGATTTGCGGGTCGAGGCCGAAACGCGACGGAATAGGGTGAGGGTGTTCGGGCAGCATGAAGTGGCCGTTGGAATCGGGCAGCCCGAGGCTGATCGAGTAGCTGAAATCTGCACCGGCAAATCCCAGCCGTAGTCGTTTGACGCCATGTCTCACCGATGCCTCGACCGGGACTTCACCATTGCGCATGCGCCGGGTAATGTTTTCCGGCCCCGCCCAGAAGGTCGAATTCAGCCCGCCTTCGCGGGCCAGCGCATTGACCACGCCGCCCTGAGCGGTTTCCGCCAGCAGGCGCAGGGCGCGGTAAAGGTTGGATTTGCCGCTGCCATTCGGGCCGGTAATCAGGTTCAGCCGACCCAGCGGGATCACCAATTTATTGATCGAGCGGTAATTGGCCACCGCGAGGGTATGGAGCATGTGGGGTCCTTGGGCGGGATCAAACGGGGGTATTGTCAGGTACATGCAGCGGTCTAAGGCAGGCCTTTTCAATTGGATTCATTACAATTTTTTACTTAATAAGTGGGGGTGCAAGGTTAGAACTCTGTTCTAAGCTCTCTGTCGTGTTGTCCAAAAAAAAGGCCAAGGAGTTTGCATGGCGGTTCCCGGATTGAAAGTCATCATGGCCTTGAGTGTCGCAACCCTGCTGACGGCGTGCGACGAGAAAAAACCGATTCAGGAATACCTGCCAAGGGTATTCGTACAAGTAGTCAAACCGGCGGATTACGCGGCCTCGGTGACGCTGACGGGTGACATTCAGGCTCGGGTCCAGACCGAGCTGTCGTTCCGCGTCGGCGGCAAGATCATCCAGCGTACTGTGGATGTCGGTGATCGGGTGACCGCCAAGCAAGTGCTGGCGCGGCTCGATCCCAAGGATTTGCAGACCAATGTCGATTCGGCACAGGCCCAGGTGGCTGCCCAACAGGCACTGGTCAAACAGAATGCCGCGGCGTTCGTGCGCCAGCAAAAACTCCTGCCCAAGGGCTATACCAGCCAGAGCGAATATGACTCGGCGCAAGCAGCCTTGCGCAGCAGTCAGAGCGCGTTGACCGCTGCTCAGGCGCAGTTGGCCAATGCCCGCGATCAACTGAGCTACACCGCACTGATCGCCGATGCTCCCGGCATCATTACTGCGCGTCAGGCAGAAGTCGGCCAGGTTGTGCAAGCGACAATGCCGGTTTTCAGTCTGGCTCGCGATGGCGATCGGGATGCGGTGTTCAATGTTTACGAATCGTTGCTGGCCGAGAAGCCGGCGGATCAGACCATTGTCCTCAGTCTGCTCGACAACCCCTCCATCAAAACTACTGGCACCGTGCGCGAAGTGACCCCGTCAGTGTCCGCTCAGTCCGGCACTGTGCAAGTCAAGGTTGGCCTCAACAGCCTGCCCGACGGCATGCAGCTGGGTTCGGTGGTGAGCGCCACGGCCAGAGGCTCGGGCAAGTCGGCGATTGAGCTGCCATGGTCGGCCCTGACCAAAAACATCAGCGAGCCCGCTGTCTGGCTGGTCGACGACAAGGGCCAGGCCCAGTTGCACTCGGTCACTGTTTTACGCTATCTGACGGGCAGGGTCATTATCAGCCAAGGCCTGCAGGAGGGCGACAAAGTCATCGTCGCCGGAGGGCAGTTGTTGCACCCGGGCATGGAAGTCGAAATTGCCGAAAATACTTATAAGGATCTGAGTTGGGGAGCCAAGCCATGAAGCCTTTTTGGGCATTGCCCCTTGGATTGTCCCTTGGGCTGGTGCTGAGCGCCTGCTCGAAAAACGAGCCACCGCCGGAGCCGGTACGCCCGGTGCTGTCAGTCAAGGTCAAGGCCTTGAACGAAGAGGATCTGGGCCGGTTTGCCGGCAGCATCCAGGCACGCTACGAAAGCAATACCGGGTTTCGCGTGGGTGGGCGAATCGCCAGTCGTAACGTGGATGTCGGGACCGAGGTCACGAAGGGCACGCTGCTGGCCACGCTTGACCCTTCCGATCAACAAAACCAGTTGCGTTCGGCTCAGGGCGATCTGGCGAAAATCTTCGCGCAACTGATCAATGCCAAAGCCAGTGCGTCGCGCCAGCAGGCCCTGTTTGATCGCGGAGTGGGCGCGCAGGCGCAGCTGGACGCCGCCCTGACCGATCTGAAAACCACACAGGCCTCCCTCGATCAAGCCCAGGCGACGGTCAGCCAAGCCCAGGATCAGTTGACGTATACCGAGCTGCGTTCCGACCACAAAGCCGTGGTCACTGCATGGAGCGCCGAGGCCGGGCAAGTGGTGACCGCCGGCCAGCAAGTGGTGACCCTGGCGCAACCGGACATCAAGGAAGCGGTAATCGACCTGCCCGATACCCTGGTCGATCAACTGCCCGAGGATGTGGTGTTTCAGGTCGCCGCCCAACTCGACCCGAACACCAACACCACCGCGATCATCCGCGAAATCGAACCCCAAGCGCAGAGTGCCACGCGCACCCGTCGCGCGCGCCTGACCCTCGCTGAAACGCCAGAAGGCTTTCGTTTGGGCACCGCGATCAGCGTCACCCTGAGTTCGGCGATCAAGCCGCGCATCGAACTGCCTATCACTTCGTTGCAGGAGGTCGACGGCAAACCCCGCATCTGGGTGATTGATACACAGAAAAAGACCGTGGCACCCAGGGACGTCAAGGTCATCAGCCGTACCGACAGCACCGTGGTGCTGGCCGGCGGCGTCAAGAACGGCGAGCGCGTAATCACGGCCGGCGTAAACAGCCTCAAACCGGGGCAACCAGTGAAATTTGACGAGGACAGTCAATGAAAGGGCCTTTCAACCTCTCCGAATGGGCCCTCAAGCATCAGTCGTTCGTCTGGTATCTGATGTTCGTCGCGTTGCTGATGGGTGTGTTCTCGTATTTCAACCTGGGGCGCGAAGAAGACCCTTCGTTCACCATCAAAACCATGGTGATCCAGAGCAAATGGCCGGGGGCGACCCAGGAGGAAACCCTCAAGCAGATCACTGACCGGATCGAGAAAAAACTCGAAGAGCTTGATTCCCTCGACTACGTGAAAAGCTACACGCGGCCGGGCGAGTCCACGGTGTACGTGTACCTGCGCGACACCACCAGTTCCAAGGACATTCCGGAGATCTGGTACCAGGTACGCAAGAAAATCAACGACATCAAATACCAGTTCCCGCAAGGCATACAGGGGCCGTCGTTCAACGACGAGTTTGGTGACGTCTTCGGATCGATCTATGCCTTTACTGCCGACGGCCTGACCTTGCGTCAGTTGCGCGACTACGTGGAACAGGCCCGCATGGAAATTCGCGGTGTGCCGGGTCTGGGCAAGATTGAAATGGTCGGCCAGCAGGACGAAGTGCTGTACCTGAACTTCTCCACGCGCAAACTCGCCGCGCTGGGCATCGATGAGCGTCAGGTGGTGCAGAGCCTGCAAAGCCAGAACGCCGTGACCCCCGCGGGGGTGATCGAGGCCGGGCCGGAGCGGATTTCGGTGCGCACTTCAGGGAAGTTCGCATCGGAGAAAGACCTGGCCGAGGTCAACCTCAAGCTCAACGACCGCTATTATCGTCTGGCCGACATTGCCGACATCAGCCGTGGCTACGTCGATCCGGCCTCGCCGGAATTCCGCTACAACGGCAAACCGGCCATCGGCCTGGCGATTGCCATGCAGACGGGTGGCAACGTCCAGGCCTTCGGCAAGGCCTTGCATGAGCGGATCAACCAACTGACCGCCGACCTGCCGGTGGGCGTCGGCATTTACAACGTCTCCGACCAGGCTGTGGTGGTGGAGGAAGCCGTCGGCGGCTTTACCAGCGCATTGTTCGAGGCGGTGGTGATTGTGCTGCTGGTCAGCTTCGTCAGCCTTGGCGTGCGCGCCGGGCTGGTGGTGGCGTGCTCGATCCCGTTGGTGCTGGCGATGGTCTTCGTGTTCATGGAATACAGCGGCATCACCATGCAGCGGATTTCCCTCGGTGCGCTGATCATCGCCCTCGGCCTGCTGGTGGACGATGCGATGATCACCGTGGAAATGATGGTCACGCGCCTGGAAATGGGCGAGACCAAGGAGCAAGCGGCCACGTTCGCCTACACCTCCACGGCGTTCCCGATGCTCACCGGTACGCTGGTGACGGTGGCGGGTTTCGTGCCGATCGGTTTGAACGCCAGCTCCGCGGGTGAGTACACCTACACCCTGTTTGCGGTGATTGCCTGTGCAATGCTGGTGTCGTGGGTGGTGGCGGTGCTGTTTGCACCGGTGATCGGTGTGCACATCCTCAGCACCAACGTGAAGCCTCACGAAGGTGAACCCGGACGCATCGGCAAAGCCTTCAATGGCGGCTTACTGTGGTGCATGCGCAATCGCTGGTGGGCCATCGGCATCACCGTGCTGTGCTTTGCGTTGGCGCTATTCAGCATGCGCTTCGTGCAGAACCAGTTCTTTCCGTCTTCCGATCGACCGGAAATCCTGGTGGACCTGAACCTGCCGCAAAACGCCTCGATCGACGAAACCCGCCGGGCTGTCGATCGCCTCGAAGCCACGCTCAAGGACGATCCGGACATCGTGCGCTGGAGCACCTACATCGGTCAGGGCGCGATCCGTTTCTACCTGCCACTGGACCAGCAACTGCAAAACCCGTTCTATGCGCAGTTGGTGATCGTCAGCAAAGGCAAGACCCGTGAGGCCATGATGCAGAAGCTTCGCGAGCGGTTGCGCAATGACTTCGTCGGCATCGGCGGTTATGTCCAGGCGCTGGAAATGGGCCCGCCGGTAGGGCGCCCGATCCAGTACCGCGTCAGCGGCAAAGACATCGACCAGGTTCGCCGGCACGCCATCGACCTGGCCACGGAGCTGGACAAGAACCCGCACATTGGCGAAATCATCTACGACTGGAACGAACCGGGCAAAGTGCTGCGCATCGACATCGCCCAGGACAAGGCGCGGCAGTTAGGGCTGTCTTCCGAAGACGTGGCAAAACTGATGAACGGCATCGTCAGCGGCCAGTCGGTGACCCAGGTCGACGACGACATCTATCTGATCAACGTGGTCGGTCGTGCCGTGGACTCCGAGCGTGGTACGCCGGAAACCCTGCAAAACCTGCAAATCCTCACGCCGAGCGGCACCTCGATTCCGTTGCTGGCATTCGCCACGGTGCGCTACGAACTGGAGCAGCCGCTGGTGTGGCGTCGCGATCGCCTGCCGACCATCACCATCAAGGCGGCGATACGCGATGAGATCCAGCCGACGGACCTGGTGAAAATCCTCAAGCCGTCCATCGACGCCTTCGCTGCCAAATTGCCGGCGGGCTACAAAGTCGCCACCGGCGGTACGGTGGAGGAAAGTGGCAAGGCCCAAGGGCCGATTGCCAAGGTGGTGCCATTGATGCTGTTCTTGATGGCAACGTTCCTGATGATCCAGCTGCACAGCGTGCAGAAGCTGTTCCTCGTGGCCAGCGTCGCGCCGTTGGGCCTCATCGGTGTGGTGCTCGCGCTGGTGCCGACGGGTACGCCGATGGGCTTTGTGGCGATCCTTGGGATTCTGGCGCTGATCGGCATCATCATTCGTAACTCGGTGATTCTGGTGACACAGATCGATGAGTACGAGAAGAAGGGCTATGCGCCGTGGGACGCGGTGGTACAGGCCACCGAACATCGACGCCGTCCGATCTTGCTGACGGCTGCGGCGGCGAGCCTGGGGATGATCCCGATTGCCCGGGAAGTGTTCTGGGGGCCGATGGCTTACGCGATGATCGGAGGGATCGTCATCGCTACCTTGCTGACGCTGCTGTTTTTGCCGGCGCTGTATGTGGCCTGGTACAAGATTCGCGAGCCGAAGAAAGAGGCGGCTTAAAGGCGCGCGCTTCGCGCTCATCGCGCACATCGCGAGCAGGCTCGCTCCCACAGTGACCGCGTACCCCTGTGGGAGCGAGCCTGCTCGCGAAGGCGTCCGAACTGACTACACCGGCTTACGCCAAACACTCGCCAACCAAGGCTGCTGCTCCCGCGGCAGCCCCGCCGGCCGATAGTAATGCTCCAACTCCACAAACCCCGCCTCGGTCAGCAGTTGCTGCCACGCCGCAAGATCGTGATACGCCCCATACCGCGGCCCATTCCAGCCTTCCTGATTCTCCCCACGCGGATTGGAACTGAACAACACCCCACCCGGTTTCAACGCCCCGCGCAGTTGCTTCAACACCCGTGGTAATTCCTGGCGCGGGATGTGAAACAGCACCGCATTGGCGAAAATTCCGTCGAAACGCTCGGCCGGTAAATCAAGCTTCAGGAAGTCCTGCTGCCAGACTTCGCAACCACTGTCCTCACGCGCCATCTGCGCAAACTTTTCCGACCCGTCGAGGCCGACGGCGGCATGGCCCATGCGCGTGAAGGTTTGCAGGTCGCGGCCGGGACCGCAGCCGAAGTCGAGAATGTCAAACGGTGCCGCGCCCTGAATATGCCGCAACAGGGCATCGATGTTCTGGCTGACATTGTGATCGCGAGTGCCCTCACGAAAACTTTCAGCCACCGAGTTGTAATGGCCCAGGGTGGTGGCGGTGATCTGCTGGAGGTCGTCGGGGGTCTGTTTCATGGGCGGCTGCGCAGGCAATTGGGGTTTGCCGAATATACGCCATGATGCCGGTGGCTGCTGCGCAGCCAATCGCGAGCAAGCTCGCTCCCACAGTTGATCTGCAGTGAACACCAAACGTGTGTTCGACAAAAATCCACTGTGGGAGCGAGCCTGCTCGCGAAAGCGGTATCACTGACAACCCATCACTCGGCCTGCTTCATCCCCAGGCAATCAATCGAACGATCAACCATGGCCTTGGCAATCTCCAGCAAATGCCAGACCGAAAACACCATGGCGCGCTCCGCCCCTTTGAGGTGATCGCCACACTGATACGCCGTCACCGAAGCACAGCGCAGCAGATCGGCGACATAGAGCTGGGTGTTTTCGAAACTCACGTCTTTGCTGACGTTGTAGAAGCGCAGTTCATCGGGCGGTGAGGGTTGATCGCCAGTGAGGTAGAAATCAATGGCACGGTAGAGCGCTGATCGATCCCTGGGCGGGACTTCAGTGGCGGTTTCGTTGGTTGAGGTTTCGGGAGGTGGATCGGGTACGGATTTCTTCATTGGTAAAACTCCTGACCGTTAGTTGGAGCCAACCGATATCGCGACTAAACGAACAGGGGTGGCGGCTGCACACAGGTTAGTCGACCGGCCGTCAGGCAACACCGGCGCACCCAAGGGTGCCCTGCGCACAGCCACCATAAAATTCAGGTGATAAAAAACACCTGAGAAGAGGTGACGCTGTGCGCCCAACGATATCCGGGCGACTAAACCCGATCACTGATGAGCAGTGACGGACCGAGACTAGCCATGGAATTTGGCAGGCGCAAGCGAGCAGAATGATCTAGGAAACGTCCTGCAAAGGAAAGGGAACGGACCTTCGGAACCTCTGATTTTTCTGTACGAAAACTTCCCGATTGGCAGGGCGAAATGCTCACTCAACGCTTGTTGAGCCCCCGCGCCAAACGATCCCCACTGAGCTGAATCACCGCCACCAACACCACCAGCAACACAATCACCGTCAGCATGATCTGGCTGTCGAAGCGCTGATAACCATAGCGATAGGCAATGTCGCCCAATCCGCCGGCACCAATCGCCCCGGCCATGGCCGACGAGTTGATCATCGTCACCAGCGTAATCGTGAAACCCCCGACAATCCCCGGCAGCGCCTCGGGCAGCAACACATGCCAAATAATGTGCCAACGCCGGCAGCCCATTGCTTGCGCGGCTTCGATCAGGCCGAAATCCACCTCGCGCAGACTGACTTCGGCAATCCGCGCAAAGAACGGAGTCGCGGCGATGGTCAGTGGAACGACCGCCGCCCAGACGCCATACGTTGTACCGACAATGAGCCGGGTAAACGGAATCAGCGCCACCATCAAAATCAAAAACGGGATCGAGCGGAACAGGTTCACGAACGCACCCAATGCGCGGTTCAGTGTTGGAGCTTCGTAGATGCCGCCCTTGGAGCTGGTGACCAGAAACACCGCCAGCGGAATGCCCACCAGCAGCGCGATCAATGACGACACGCCGACCATCAGGAAGGTGTCGATGAAGCCTTGCAGCAAGCGATCAAACCACATAACCCAGCACCTCCACCTGTTGTGCCCATTGGCTGGCGCGTTGGCGCAGGTCTTCGGCATCGAACGGCGAACTGCTCACCGCCAACAACAATTGCCCCATCGCATGGCCCTGAATCCGTTCGACGCCACCCTGCAGCAACTTCACCCGTCCGCCGAGGGCGGCGAATAATGCCGCCAGATCCGGCTCATCGTTGGCGCTGCCAGTGAACTGCAAACGCAGCACCACCGCGGCACCCGGGCTTGGCGATTGCGGACGCAAGCGACTTTGCAGTTCTTCCGGCAGGGCGTGTTGCAGCGGCGCGAGCAGTGTTTTGCTGACCTCATGCTGCGGGTTGCCGAACACTTCCCACACCGGTCCCTGCTCAACGATTTTCCCGTGTTCGAGCACCACGACACGGTCGCAAATATCGCGGATCACCGCCATCTCGTGGGTGATCAGGACGATGGTCAGACCCAGGCGCTGGTTGATCTCGCGCAGCAGGCCGAGGATCGATTGAGTGGTCTCTGGGTCCAGCGCTGAAGTGGCTTCGTCGCACAGCAAAATCGCCGGGTCATGCACCAGCGCACGGGCGATGCCGACGCGCTGTTTCTGCCCGCCGGAAAGCTGCGCCGGGTAGGCCTTGTGCTTGCCTTGCAGGCCTACCAGTTCCAGCAGTTCACGCACCTTCTGCTCGCGTTTGTCCTTGGGCACACCGGCCACTTTCAGCGGCAACTCGACGTTCTGCCAAACGGTTTTGGCCGACATCAGATTGAAGTGCTGGAAGATCATGCCGATTCGCCGACGCAGCGCCACCAGACGGTCTTCATCGAACTCACCGATGTCTACCTGATCGATCAGCACACGCCCGGTGCTGGGTTGCTCCAGACGGTTGATGGTGCGGATCAACGACGATTTGCCGGCACCGCTGCGGCCGATGATGCCGAACACTTCGCCGCGCTGGATCGCCAGGTCGATGCCATGCAACGCTGCCACCGGGCCTTGCTGGCCGTCGTAGGTTTTGCCCAGACCGATGAAGCGCACGTGAGCGCGGTTCAGGTCTGGGTGCAGTTCAGTTTGTTCAGCATTGTGAGGCTCTGGAATCTCCAGTCGCCGTAGGGTGGCGGCCGTCATGCTCAGCTTTCCCAACCGGCTTGATAGAGCTTGCCGTGGGCCTTGTCCAAGGCTGCGCGAACGGCCGGCGAGTGCTGATAAATGTCGACGAATTTGATCAGGCGCGGGTCGGTTTTGCTCTTCGGCTGGATCACGAACTGGATCACATATTCCTTGTGGTCGAGACCGTCGAAAAGTAGCGCAGAGCCAGCATCGAAGGTCTTCGACAGACGGATGTAGGCCGGGTAGCCCTGGACCAGATCAGCATCGTCGTAGGCGCGCACCAGTTGCACGGCTTCGACCTGGAGGATTTTTATCTTCTTCGGGTTGGCGATGATGTCTTCTTCGGTGGCCTTGTAACCCACACCCGGCTTGAGCGTGATCATTCCTGCCTTGGCCAGCAGTTGCAGACCGCGACCGCTGTTGATCGGGTCGTTGGCGATGGCGACGCTGGCGCCTTGTGGGAGTTCGTCGAAGCTTTTGTATTTCTTCGAGTAGAGGCCGACGTTATTGATGATCCCCGGCGCGAACGGCACGAGGTCAAAACCGGAAGCGGCCTTGGCGTTTTCCAGAAACGGGATGTGCTGGAAATAGTTCACGTCGATGTCACCGGCGGCGAGGCTCACGTTGGGGGCGATCCAGTCGCTGAACTCCACCAGGTCGACTTGCAGGCCTTGTTTTTTGGCTTCTTCGACGGCGGCTTCCAGGGGGATGGCGAAGGCGGCAGTGGTGCCGATTTTCAAAGGCGCGTCGGCGGCGAATACCGCCGAGCTGAACAGGCCGAGGGCCAGGGCCAGTGCTTTGACTGGGTGAGAGAGGTAGGTCTTGGTCATGATGAGGTTTCCAGTCAGTGCATTAAAGTTGTGGTGTTAGGTACGGCGTCTTCGCGAGCAGGCTCGCTCCCACAGTGGATTTTTGGTGTTCATACAATCCCTGTGGGAGCGAGCCTGCTCGCGATGCTTTTAGCGTCGAAACGCCGAACCAGTGTGTTGCTCGGGCAAATGCGCCTCTGCGTGAAACAGCTTCTCCCGCAAGCTGCCCTCGTCATAAGCGGTCTTGTACGACCCTCGGCGCTGCAACTCCGGAATCACCAGCTCAATGAAATCCACATAGCTTTCCGGCGTGATAATCCGTGTCAGATTGAAGCCGTCCAGCCCTGTTTCGGCGATCCACGATTCCAGCTCATCCGCCACTTGCACAGGCGAGCCGACCACCGTGATATAGCGGCCACCGAGGGCGTGTTGTTCGAGCAATTTGCGCCGGGTCCAGTCGTTGTTTTGCAGGTTTTTGGTCGCCGACTGGATCGCGTTGCTCTTCACGTACTGGATCGGTTCGTCGATGGCGTATTCGGAAAAATCGATGCCGGTAGACGCCGAAAAATGCGCCACGCCAGCCTCGGCACTGGCATAGCTCAGGTACTCGGCGTGCTTGGCCCAGGCCAAGTCTTCAGTGGCGCCGACAATCACGTTCAGGCCCATGAACACCTTGATGTCCTCGGGGTTGCGTCCGGCCTTGACGGCGCTGGCGCGCACCTTGTCCACCTGGATTTTGGTCGACGGTTTGTTCTGGCCGCTGATGAACACGCACTCGGCATGCCGACCGGCGAACAACAAACCGCGATCGGAACTGCCGGCCTGGAACAACACCGGCGTGCGCTGCGGTGACGGCTCGCACAGGTGATAACCCTCGACCTGATAGAACTCACCCTTGTGCTCCACCTTGTGCACTTTCTCCGGCTGGGCGTAGATCCGTTGCTCGCGGTCGTTGAGTACCGCGCCGTTTTCCCAGCTGCCTTCCCAGAGTTTGTAGAGCACTTCCAGGTACTCATCGGCCTGGTCGTAACGACGGTCGTGCTCGACCTGTTCGCTCAGGCCCATGGCCTTGGCGGCGCTGTCGAGGTAGCCGGTGACAATGTTCCAGCCAACCCGGCCACGGCTCAGGTGATCGAGCGTCGACATGCGCCGGGCGAACAGGTATGGCGGTTCGTAAGTCAGGTTGGCGGTCAGGCCGAAGCCGAGGTTTTTTGTTACGGCGGCCATGGCCGACACCAGTAGCAGCGGGTCGTTGACCGGTAGCTGGATCGACTCTTTCAGCGGCACATCCACCGAGTTCTGGTAGACGTCGTAGACGCCGACGATGTCGGCGATGAACAACCCGTCGAACAGCCCGCGCTCCAGCAGTTGCGCCAGTTCGGTCCAGTATTCGAGGGTCTTGTACTGCGTGGAATTGTCCCTTGGATGCGTCCACAGGCCATGGTTGATGTGCCCGATGCAGTTCATGTTGAACGCGTTGAGCAGGATTTTCTTTTTCGCGTCGGCCATCAGATGGTCCCTCGTAATGGAGGGTTTTCATCGTTCAGGTAGTAGTTGCCCACGGCGTGGTATTTCCAGCGCACCGGGTCGTGCAGAGTATGCACGCGGGCGTTGCGCCAGTGCCGGTCCAGGCCATGTTCGATCAGTGTCGCCTGGCTGCCGGCCAGTTCGAACAGTGTGCTGCCGGCGGCGAGGGAAATCTCGGTGCTGATGGCCCGGGCTTCGGCAACCGCAATCGAGGCGGCGGCGACAGTCTCGGCGTTGGTATCGGCTTGAGCCTTGTCGAGGAATTCGCCGGAGCGTTCCAGCAGGGCTTCGGTGGCGTGCAGGCGAATGCTCAAGTGACCGAAACTCTTGATCGTCAGCGGGTCGTCGGTGGCTTTTTCATGGGTGGCGTCGATCCACGGCCGGGTTTTGGTGCGCACAAAATGCAGCGCATCTTCATACGCAGCACGGGCGATACCGGTGTCGATGGCCGCGTGAAGAATCTGCGCCAGCGGGCCGACGGTGGTCGGGCGTTCGAAAGCGCTTTGGAATGGGATCACGTCCTCGGCTGCCACATACACGTCTTCGAACACTACCGAACCGCTGCCGGTGGTGCGCTGGCCAAAGCCGCTCCAGTCGTCGATAACCGTCAGGCCTTGGCTGTCGCGCGGTACAAATGCCAGTTGCTGCACGCCGTTTTCATCCACCACTGAAGTGGGGATGCGTTGCGCGTAAATCGCGCCAGTTGCGTAGAACTTGCGACCGTTGATGCGATAGCCGTCGCCGTCGCGCTTGAGGCTGGTGACGCGGTCGTGAGCGGTTTTGGTGCCGAGTTCGGCGAGCGCATTGCCGAAGCGTTGGCCGGCCAATACTTCGGCATACAGGCGTTGTTTTTGCTCATGGCTGCCGTTCACGCGCAGCACTTCGAGGGCATAGAAATGGTTCTGCGGGATTTGCCCAAGCGAACCGTCAGCCTGAGCAATCAAGGCGATCACCTTGGCCAGCGTCACGTTGGACACCCCGGCCCCGCCGTACTCCTTGGGTACGCTGATACCCCAAAGGCCCGAGCGGGAAAACACCTCCAGTTCCGGGTGCGGTAAACGGCGTTCGCGGTCACGCAGGGCGCTGTCGCGTTTGAAGTCTTCGGCCAGATCACTGGCGACGACCAGGGCTTGCTCGTCGCTGGTGATGACCGCGACGTGGTGGGAATAAGTCATGTGTTTCTCCAGAGAACTGGTCGTCAGATCCAGGAATGCCGCGCCGGCAGCGTGCCGTTGAGGTGATAGGTGCCGACTGCGTGATATTTCCAGCGCACCGGGTCGTGCAGCGTGTGCACGCGGGCGTTGCGCCAATGGCGGTCGAGGTTGAATTCGGCGAGGGTGGCGCGGCTGCCGGCGAGTTCGAAGAGTTTTTCACTGGCCAGCAACGAGATTTCGGTGGTCAGCACTTTGGCTTCGGCCACCGCAATCGAGGCGCGGGCGGCCGACTCGGCGGTGACGGGAGCGGCGTTGACCTGATCCAGTACTTGCCCGGCCTTGCGCAGCAGTGCTTCAGCAGCGTGCAATTCGATTTTCAACTTGCCGATATCCGCAATCACGTACAGGTCATCGCTGGCCCGTTCGACCTTGGCGTCGATCCATGGACGCGCGCGGGTTTTCACGAACTCGATGGCGTCGTCGATGGCGCCCCGGGCGATCCCTGCGTCGATTGCCGCTTGGATCAATTGCGACACGGCGCCCTGGAGGTTCGGCTTCTGGTTGATCTTCCAGTTATCCACCACCAGTTCGGCATCGACCCGCACGTTGTTGAGCAAAATAGTGCCGCTGGCGGTGGTGCGCTGACCGAAGCCCGACCAGTCATCAACGATGCGCAACCCCGGCGTGCCTCGACGGACGAAGGCCAGCACTTGCTTGCCGTCATCGTTCAGCGCCTTGACTGCGACCCAGTGGGCGAACAGCGCGCCGGTGGAGTAAAACTTCTGCCCATTGAGGACAAAACCGTCGCCGTCAGCGGTGATTCGCGCCTTGAGTTCCAGGGTGTTTTTTGTGCCGCGCTCGGGCCCCGCATTGCCGATGCGCCAGCCGTTGAGCACGCTATTGAATAGCTGTTTTTTCTGCGCTTCAGTGGCGCTGCCCAGCACCAGGTTGAGAATGCCGAACTGGTTCTGCGGGATCTGCCCCAATGCCGGGTCTGCCGCGGAAATGATCGCGAACACCTCGGCGACTGTGACGAATGAAACCTGTGGGCCGCCGTATTCGCGCGGGATGGCAATGCTGCCTAAGCCGCTGCGGGTGAACTGTTCGATTTCCGACCATGGCAACTTGCGCTGCCGGTCACGTTTGGCCGCGTGAAGACGAGCGACGTGCGCCAGTTCATGGGCGGCTTCGATGGCTTGAGCATCGTTGCGCAACACCTGTGCGGGCAACAGCAACGGGGCGACGTCCAGATCACTGTGGACAATTGCATCTGTCAGACTGGACATCAGTGCCGCTCCTTGGCTGCACGCAATGCCCTGGCGATCTGCACTGGGGTGATTGTGTTCCGGACCATACCTACCTCACATCTCATGGGATCGTCGCGTGGGTTGCGACGAATAAAAACAAGAATGTCCGGTGGTCCGGTGCATATACCCTAAACGCGTATAAAAAATTAATAAACTAACTTTTAGGAATATTCATAGAAGGGGTGTCGCACACCCATTTTATGAGCTGGCACATACCCCTGTAGCAGCAGGCTTCGCCAGCTGCTACAGGATCGAGTCGTCCAGTGTCACAGAGATCTCAGCGTTTACGGGGTTCGGCCGCCATCAGCAGCTCCTTCGGCCGCGCCTTCAGATAGGGATTCGCGCAGCCAATCTTCAGCCAGCGCGGCGGCGCCCAACGCGAGTTGTTACCCACGCGGTCGAGGATGCAATACGTCACTTCCAGCCGCAGGTCTTCGCCGGCTTCGAGAATGATTGCCGGGGGCACCCAGACCTGAATCGGCTGGCCCACTTCGTCTGCCTTGAGCCGAGGCAGGTCCATGCGCACATCGCCCCAGCGCAGGGTGATTTCGTCGTCGACGGCCATGTTCAAATAAGGCTCGATGGTCAGAGGTACGCCACGCTTGATCTGGTTCGGATTGACCCCTTGGCGGCGGATGGATTCGGGGAGGCCCACCGGCACCAGGCTTTGATTTTCGTCGCCACACTGGGCCGGTAGCGGGCCACCAGGGCAATCCAGCTTGATCTGGACCCGCGTCGTCGGTGACAACGCGGGCCCTTGCCCTACCTGCATGACCTTGTAATGAATGCGTGCAGTGCCGTTGGCAATGAAGCTTTCCGGCACGCGCAGGCAGATCATTTCACCGATGTCGTCGGCGCCCAGCACGCGGGATGCAACGTAGCAGTTGTCCCAGAACAGTTCGATCAGGTCGCCTGCGTCCATGCCGGGGTAGGGCGCCACGTCGATCATGAGATGAGTCGCCGAGATCATGTTGACCCCGGCCTTGTGCGATTGCGCCAGGGTCGGGGCCGCAAGTTCGGGTGTGTTCGAAGTGCTTGTCATGGTTTTTCTCCTTGAAGCCTTGCAGCGAAGTTCCGTTTCTGAAAGTTCAAAGGCGCGCATTACCCGGCAACAAATCGGCTTGTTACTTGGAAGCTGAATAAAGCCGAAGTGCAAAGGTTGGCGCCTGTTGGCGACTAGATAAGAGTGCGCTTGAATAGGTGTCAATAGAGTTGGCTAGTTAAGTGTTGGATCACCTGTTATTCAGAATAATCCTACGGGTTGAAGTTAATAAGGTGCTGCGCGCTGTCGAACATGTCGACGATTTTAACCGCTCAACCACGCTGCTGATGGCTGAGGCTTGCTCCATGTCGAGCGTTGGGTTTTGAAAATATTAGGCGAGAAAGATCTGTTGCAGGACATATATATGTACCGCACAAGGCATGGACTGAATTATTTAAAGTAGGGGGGCTGAAAGTAGGCATAAGGGGATTTTGTTGGCGAGGTAGTTGTCACTTCCATCCATGGAAGTTAACAAGTAGTGAAGCGATATTTTAGTGGGCGTTGTTCAAGAACTTGCTGAGGAACTGTTTGGTGCGTTCTTCTTTCGGGTTGGCAAACAACGCTTTTGATTCACCTTGTTCAACGATCACACCCTTGTCGAAAAACACCACACGATTGGCCACGTCCCGGGCAAAACCCATTTCATGAGTGACGATGACCATGGTGCGCTTTTCCTCGGCCAGGCCGCGGATGGTCGCCAACACTTCACCGACCAGTTCCGGATCGAGCGCCGAGGTTGGCTCATCGAACAGGATCACTTCCGGCTCCATCGCCAGCGCACGGGCAATCGCCACACGCTGTTGCTGACCACCGGACAGTCGTCGCGGGTAAGCATCTTCCTTGCCCGCCAGACCGACCTTGGCCAAGAGCTTTTTACCCAGGGCAACGGCTTCGGCGTGCGGGATCTTCTTCACGATGATCGGGCCTTCGATGACGTTTTCCAGGGCGGTGCGGTGGGGGAACAGGTTGAAGTTCTGAAACACGAAGCCGACGTGTTGGCGCAGGCGTCGAACCAGACCTTGCTGCTGGTTCAGCGGGCGGCTGCCATCGATCTCGATGTCGCCGACCTTGATCCGGCCGCTGGTGGGTTCTTCGAGAAAATTCAGGCAACGCAGGAATGTGGTTTTCCCCGAGCCGCTGGGCCCGATGATTGCCACGACCTCGCCTTCCTTCACTTCAAGATCGATGCCGTTGAGCACGACTTGACCCTTGAACTGCTTTGTCAGTTTTTCCACGACAATCATGGGGTCAGGACTCCTGGTCGTGCCGATTGACCCGCGCTTCCAACGTGTTCTGCAGGTGCGACAGCACCGTGGCCAGAATCCAGTAGATCAGCGCGGCGGCAAGATACATGGTGAAGACTTCGAAAGTCCGGGCGGTAATCAACTGCGCCTGACGGAACAGCTCCGGCACCTGAATGGTGGCGGCCAGCGCCGTGTCCTTGACCAGCGAAATGAAGCTGTTGCCCAGCGGCGGCAAGGCCGTGCGCATCGCTTGCGGGATGATGGCCCGGCGCAGGGTTTGCGCACGGGTCATGCCGATACTTGCGGCAGCTTCCCACTGGCCACGCTCGATGGAACTGATCGCGGCACGGAGGATTTCGCAGGCGTAGGCAGCCATGTTCAGCGAGAAGCCGATCAGGGCCGCCGGCAGCGGATCAAGTTCGATACCCAGTTGCGGCAAGCCGTAATAGATCACGAACAGTTGCACCAGCAACGGCGTGCCGCGAAAGAACGACACGTAGATGCGGGCGATCCAGCTCACCAGCTTGAAGCGCGACAGGCGCATCAGTGCCAGGCCGAAACCCATCACCAGGCCGAAGAACATTCCGCCCAGGCTGAGGATCACTGTGTAATACGCGCCCTTGAGCAGAAAGGGCGCGGAATCCAGTGCGAGTTGGAAAGCTTCTTCCATTATTGAGTGACGTCAGCGCTGAAGTATTTTTCCGAAAGCTTTTTCAGGGTGCCGTCGGCACGCAGCTCATCGAGGGCCTTGTTCACGGCTGCCAGCAGTTCCGGCTCACCTTTGCGCAGGGCAATACCGGCTTCCTGGCGGGAGAACGCTTGACCGGCAGCGACGGTTTTCGGTGCTTTCTTGGCGTATTCAAGCGCAGCCAGGCGGTCGATCAGGATGGCGTCGGTACGGCCGTTGTTCAGGTCAGCGAACTTGGTCGGATCATCGTCGTAGGTGCGCACGTCAGCCCCCGGCACGTTGGCTCGGACCCACTGTTCGTAGTTGGTACCCAGGCCTACACCGACTTTCTTGCCGGCCAGGTCAGCGGCGCTCTTGATGTTCAGCGCGGCTTCCTTGTCCTTGAGCACCAGTGCCTGAATCCCGGAGATGGTGTACGGCTCGGAGAAGTCATACTTCTTCTTACGTTCGTCGGAGATGGTTACCTGATTGACCACTATGTCCAGGCGCTTGGATTCCAGTGCGGCGAGGATTCCGTCCCATTTGGTAGGCTGAATCTTGGCTTTGACGCCCAGCTTTTGAGCCAATGCTTCGGAGAGATCGACTTCGAAGCCGGACAGTTTGCCGTCGGCGTCGACGTAGCTGAACGGTGGATAAGTGCCTTCCAGGCCGACGTTGATCACGCCAGCGTCTTTGATTTTTTGCAGTTGCTCACCGGCAACCGCCTGGCCCAGCAAACCGGCGCTCAGCGCCAGGCCCAGTGAACCAACCAGCAGGTTTCGACGTAGTGCGGAAAAATTCATGACAAGCCCCTGTGTTTTCTTATTGAAGACGCTTTAGGAAAGTTGGCAAATTCGGGATTTCGACGACTGCGATATCCTGCCCTAAAGCAGCATATGCGTCTCGCTGCAAATTCGCCTGCGGCGCGACTATATGACGACGCCTTTAGATTGGAAAATACTGAATATTGCTCTAGTTATTCCCCAATCGTATAGTTGATCGGCTACAGAAAGTCTTTATAGGCAAACAACGCCGGCGCCCCACCGGTGTGGAGGAAGATAATCGGCCCCTCATCGAAGCGCCCACGTCCGATCCCGTCTAGCAACCCGGCCATGGCTTTGCCGGTGTAGACCGGGTCCAGCAACAAACCTTCCTGACTCGCCAGTAGCTTCACGGCCGCCAGTGTTCCGGCATTCGGCTCGCCATAACGCGGCCCGAAATATTCGTCCCACAGTTCAATTTTGAAACTCGCCGGCAACTGCACGCCGAGCAGTTCGGCCGTACGTTCGGCGAGCCCCTGGACTTTCGGTCGTTGATCTTCATCGCTACGGGAAACCGTGACGCCGATCACTGGCAAATCCGGCAGTGTTTCACTCAGCGCCAGCGCCAGACCGCTGTGGGTGCCGGCGCTGCCCGATGCCAGGACCACGGCTGCAAACTTCAGGCCGGTGTCCTTGATCTGCTCGGCCAGTTCCAGCCCGGCGCGCACATAACCCAACGCGCCCAAGGCATTCGAACCACCAATCGGCACCAAGTACGGCTTCTTGCCGTTATTGCGCAGGCGCTCGGCCAGGGCCTGCAATTGCTCGTCGGCGTTGTCGAGGTTTTCCACCAGCTCGACCTTGGCATCGAACAGGTCCAGCAACAGGCGATTGCCGTTGCCGAGATAGTTGGCGTCGTCGGTGCCTAACGGGTTTTCCAGCAGCGCAACGCAATCCAGGCCCAGCTTGGCGGCAATGGCCGCTGTTTGGCGCACATGGTTGGATTGGAGCGCGCCAGCCGTGATGAGCGTGTCGGCACCTTGTGCCAGTGCATCGGCGGCGAGGTATTCAAGCTTGCGCAGCTTGTTGCCGCCCATTGCCAGCGGCGTCAGGTCATCGCGTTTGACGTACACATCGCGGCCCAGCCAGGTCGACAAACGTTCAAGTTTTTCCAGGGCAGTGGGGTGGCCGAGTAAATCGAGACGGTTAAAGCGAGCGAGCTGTTGTTTGATCATGGGTCCGTACTGGCGCAGAAAGATGTCAGGACTATAGGCACGCCCATTTGCCTGGGCAACCGCCAATCGCTTATAGCCAAAGATTCTGAGCTCTGCACAATTGGTTCTTAATTCGGCCTCAAGACCTTGCCGTAAAGTAAACGCCGTCAGCGCGGCCAGACAGTCCGGCCGCCCGTGAGGAGTTTTTTACCGTGATCGAGCGTTCCAGTCATTGGCAATTGCAGACCATCGTCAGCCAACTGCGCACGGCGCGTGACGAGTGGCGTGCACAAAATGGTCGTGCCAGTACCGAGCAGGGCGGGCGTGAATTACCGTCGCGTGCGGCCATGGCGGAGATTCTTGAAGCGCTCTGCGGGGCGTTGTTCCCGATGCGTCTGGGGCCGGTGGATTTGCGCGAAGAGAGTGAAAACTTCTACGTCGGCCACACTCTTGATGTGGCGTTGAACGCGCTGCTGGCGCAGGCACGGCTCGAATTGCGCTATGCCGCTCGCCACAGTCAGCAGGCGGACGCTGAGATCGAGGCCAACACCATTCAGATCATTCAGGACTTCGCGCTCGCCTTGCCGGGTCTGCGCAGGTTGCTGGATAGCGATGTGCTGGCGGCCTATCACGGCGACCCGGCGGCGCGCAGCGTTGATGAGGTGTTGCTCTGCTACCCAGGCATTCTGGCGGTGATTCACCATCGTCTGGCCCACCATTTGTATCGAGCCGGTTTACCTCTGTTGGCACGGATCAGTTCGGAAATCGCCCACTCGGCCACCGGTATCGACATTCACCCTGGCGCGCAGATCGGTCGCAGCTTCTTCATTGATCACGGGACGGGTGTGGTAATCGGTGAAACCGCGATTATTGGCGAACGGGTTCGGATTTATCAGGCGGTCACGTTGGGCGCCAAGCGCTTCCCGTCTGATGAGGACGGTCAGTTGCAAAAGGGCCATCCGCGCCATCCAATCGTGGAGGATGACGTGGTGATCTATGCCGGGGCGACGATTCTTGGGCGGATCACGATTGGCAAAGGCTCGACCATTGGCGGCAATGTCTGGCTGACCCGTAGCGTGCCGGCGGGGTGCAACCTGACGCAGGCGAATTTGCAGCATGATGATGGGACGCAGAAGTAGAGCCGGAATCTGGACTGACTGATCCGGCCTCATCGCGAGCAGGCTCGCTCCCACAGGGTTTTTGTAGTGTTCACCAGGGTATGGGCTGACACAAAACCACTGTAGGAGTGAGCCTGCTCGCGATTGGTTTCAAGCGAACCGAGATAATCGCATTCAGCTAAATCTCAACTGAACGAATCCTCAAAAAACCTCCTCTTACCCATCCTTGAGCTAGCGTACGAACAGTACCGCCGAGCCTCAGGATTAGTCCTTAGCCCCCTATCCATGTTTAACTTGAACGTTCATTCAAGTTAAACCGGCAGTTAGCTGCCCGCTCACAACAGGAGGCTTGCCTTTGCTGAGTCCGATTTCTACAGCCACGTTTTACCCCGTCGAGGTGCACGCTACATGAGTGCATCGTCCCTTCCTCCCAGCGGTCTGGTCCGCATGAATCCGCCGGTGTTCTACTTCTCGGCGAGCTTCATTCTGCTCTTCGGCATTGTCGTTATCGCCATGCCTGAACAGGCCGGTGCCTGGTTGCTGGCGGCGCAAAACTGGGCGGCCAATACGGTCGGCTGGTACTACATGCTCGCGATGACCCTGTATCTGGTCTTCGTGGTGGTCACCGCCTTGTCCGGCTACGGCAAGATAAAGCTCGGTGCCGACCACGACGAACCCGAATTCAGTTACCTGTCCTGGGCCGGCATGCTGTTCGCCGCCGGGATCAGCATCACGCTGTTTTTCTTTTGCGTATCCGAACCGCTGACCCACTTGGCGCAACCACCACAAGGCGAGGCCGGTACGCCGGAGGCTGCGCGTCAGGCGATGCAGATTCTGTTTCTGCACTGGGGCCTGCACGGCTGGGGCGTGTTCGCTTTTGTCGGCATGGCGCTGGCTTACTTTGCCTACCGGCACAACCTGCCGCTGGCCCTGCGTTCGGCGCTGTATCCGCTGATCGGCAAGCGCATCAACGGCCCCATCGGTTATGCGGTGGACGGCTTCGGCATCATCGCCACGGTGTTCGGCCTCGGTGCCGACATGGGCTTCGGTGTGCTGCACCTCAACTCCGGGTTGGACTACCTGTTCGGCATCGCCCATACCCAGTGGATTCAGGTCGGCCTGATCACGTTGATGATGGGCGCGGCGATTATCGTCGCGGTGTCCGGCGTCGATAAAGGCGTGCGGGTGATGTCCGACATCAACATGCTGCTGGCCTGCGCGCTGCTGCTGTTCGTGTTGTTCGCCGGCCCCACCCAGCACTTGCTGAACACGCTGATCCAGAACATCGGTGACTACCTCGGCGCCTTGCCGATGAAGAGTTTCGATCTGTACGCCTACGACAAACCCAGCGACTGGCTCGGCGGCTGGACAGTGTTCTACTGGGCCTGGTGGATCGCATGGTCGCCGTTTGTGGGCCTGTTCATTGCGCGGATTTCCCGTGGCCGGACCATCCGCGAATTCGTCTTTGGCGTGCTGCTGATCCCGCTCGGCTTCACCCTGGCGTGGATGTCGATCTTCGGCAACAGCGCCATCGATCAGGTGCTCAACCACGGCATGAGCGCGCTCGGCATGTCGGCCATCGACAACCCGTCGATGACCCTCTACCTGCTGCTGGAAACCTACCCGTGGAGCAAAACCGTTATCGCCGTGACGGTGTTCATCAGCTTCGTGTTCTTCGTCACCTCGGCCGACTCCGGCACGGTGGTGCTGTCGACGTTGTCCGCCAAGGGTGGCAACCCGGATGAAGACGGGCCGAAATGGTTGCGGGTGTTCTGGGGCGCGATGACCGCGCTGGTGACCAGTGCGCTGTTGTTCTCCGGCAGCATCGATGCGTTGAAGTCGGCGGTGGTGCTGACCTCGCTGCCGTTCTCGCTGATCCTGCTGTTGATGATGTGGGGGCTGCACAAGGCGTTTTACCTGGAGTCCCAGAAGCAGATCGCGCAGCTGCATTCGCTGGCACCTGTTTCCGGTTCAAGGCGTGGCAAGGGTGGCTGGCGTCAGCGCTTGAGTCAGGCGGTGCACTTCCCGTCCCGGGATGAGGTGTACCGTTTTCTCGATACAACGGTGCGTCCGGCGATTGAGGAAGTGTCGGCGGTGTTCGTCGAGAAGGGGTTGAATGTGATCACGCAACCGGACCCGGCCAACGACAGCGTCAGCCTGGAAATCGGTCACGGTGAAGAGCATCCGTTTATTTATCAGGTGCAGATGCGCGGCTATTTCACGCCATCGTTTGCCCGTGGCGGGATGGGGTCCAAGCAACTCAATAACCGTCGTTACTACCGGGCAGAAGTGCATTTGAGCGAAGGCAGTCAGGACTACGATCTGGTGGGTTACACCAAGGATCAGATCATTAACGACATCCTTGATCAGTACGAACGGCATCTGCAGTTTTTACATTTGGTACGTTAGCCGTGCGGGGCCTGTTTCAGGCCTCGGCGTTCATCACCATGAACAGCACCAGCGCTGCCACCGGCACACTGAACACCACCGTGCCGATCACCAGCTCTGAACTCAAGGGCTGTCCGGCAGTGACCACGCCGATGGCGCCGTTGATCACCGTCAGCGCCAGCCACAGGACCACAAAGCTGTAGGTCAGTGTCTGGCGGCTGAAGCCGATTTTCTCGCCGATGAACAGCATCAGGGCGAGGAGGGCCAGGCCGAAGGTGATGATGATGGCTGTGTGCATGGTGAGGTCCATCCTTCAGATTTTTGTTGCCTGATCGGCCGCCTTCGCGAGCAGGCTCGCTCCCACATTAGACCTCGATCTCATGTGGGAGCGAGCCTGCTCGCGAAAGGGTCACTATGGTCTCGGATTGAGCTTAGTTAAACCAACCCACCATTAGCGCGCAAAATCTGTCCATTGACCCAAGCCGAATCCGGCCCCACCAAAAACGACACCACCCGAGCAATATCTTCCGGCTGACCCAGGCGTTCCAGCGGAGGCATCTTCGCGAAATTCTGAATCTGTTCCTCACTCTTGCCATGCAAAAACAGCTCGGTGGCCACCGGCCCCGGCGCCACGGCATTCACGGTGATATTGCGCCCGCGCATTTCCTTGGCAAACACCTGAGTCAGCGATTCCACCGCCGCTTTGCTGGCGATGTACACCGCGTAACCCGGCAAGTTCAGGCCGACGGTGCTGCTGGAAAAATTGACGATCCGCCCGCCACTGTTCAATCGCGTCGCCGCTTCGCGCAAGGTGTTGAAGGTGCCGCGTGCGTGGATGTTGAAGGTCTGTTCGAACAGCTCATCGGTGTGCTGCGCCAGTGGCATCACCTTGAGAATGCCGGCGTTGTTGACCAGCACGTCGACTTTCCCCAGTTGTGTTTCAGTCTCGTCGAACATCCGGCGCACGTCGTCAGCGTTGGCCACATCAGCCTTGATCGCTATGGCTTGATGGCCGGCCTGGCGCAATTCCACCACCAGGGCCGAAGCTTCAGTGGCGCTGCTAGCGTAATTGATGGCGACGGCGAAACCGTCGCTGGCCAGTTGTCTGGCAATCACGGCGCCGATGCCGCGGGAGGCGCCGGTGACGATGGCAACTTTCTGAGTAGTCATGGTGTGGATTCCTGATGAGGTGTTTGGCTCGGTGTGAAGCCAGATTCACATGTTTACTCAGGTCGATAAATGCATGAGAGTTGCCTTGACTGTTCAATAATCGCCAACAATTGGAGGTTCGCTTGGATCAAGTCAAAGCGATGAAGGTGTTCGTGCGGATCTACGAGCGCAGCAGCTTCACCCTGGCGGCCGACGACCTGAACCTGCCGCGCGCGACGTTGACGCACACCCTGAACCAGTTCGAAGCCTGGCTCGGCACGCGGTTGCTGGAGCGTAGTACGCGCAAGGTGCGTGCGACGCTGGACGGCGAGGCGTATTACCTGCGTTGCGTGCAACTGCTGGCGGAGCTGGAAGAGGCCGAGCTGGCGTTTCGTGGCTGTGCACCTAAAGGCCGGTTACGTGTCGACCTGCACGGGACGTTGGCCAAAAGTTTTGTGATCCCGGCATTGCCGCAATTCATGGAGCGCTACCCGCAGATCGAACTGTCTATCAGCGAGTCCGACCGCTTTGTCGACTTGATCGCCGAAGGCGTCGACTGCGTGCTGCGTGCCGGCACGCTGACTGATTCGGCGCTCATCGTTAAACGCATCGCCAACCTGCGCCAGATCACCTGCGCCAGCCCTGCGTACTTGCGCAAATTCGGCGAACCGAAAACCCTCGACGACCTCAAGCATCACCGCGCGGTGAACTACGCCTCGCGCACCACCGCCAAGTTGTTTCCGTTCGAATTCATGGTGAATGGCGAACTCAAGGAAGTCGCCATCGACGGCGCGCTTTCAGTGTTCGGCGCAGAAATCTACGCCGCCTCGGCGATCGCCGGGCTCGGGCTGATCCAGTGCCCGCATTACCGGATGGAAACGCAGATTTCCCAGGGACTCGTGCGGGAAGTCCTCACCGATATGCCGCCACCACCGATGCCGGTTTCGGTGTTGTATCCGCATAACCGACACATGTCGCCACGGGTTCGGGTGTTTGTGGATTGGTTGGGGGAAGTGTTTGCGGGCGCGCGGTAGCCGGTGGTCTACGGGCAATCTGACCAGCTTGCATTCCGCTAGTATTTATCAGAGTGTGTATTGTGTGTATAAGGCCTGCGGTCATCGCGTAATGTGCTCGGCAGATGCTGCCCACAAGGACGAAGGTGATGCGAAGTCGGGAAATGATCAGGATGATCGAGGAGGATGGTTGGTCTCTGGTGGCCGTTAAAGGCAGTCACCATCAGTACAAGCATTTGTGTAAGCCAGGCAGGGTAACGATAAAGCACCCTGATTTAGATCTTCCAAAAGGGACGATCAACAGCATATTGAAACAGGCGGGTCTGAAATGAGGCCCGGCATCGGAAACGAGAGCCTCGAAGAGGCCACATCAAAGGAAGGACACACTGAAATGAAATTCCCGGTCGTTCTGCACAAGGATGCCGACTCAGAATACGGAGTGATTATCCCGGACGTGCCGGGTTGTTTCTCCGCGGGCGCTACGGTGGCGCAGGCATTTGAAAACGTGAAGGAGGCGTTGGCGTTGCACTATGAAGGCCTGGTCGCCGATGGTGATCCATTGCCTCAGGTGCAAGAGATTGATGCTCATCTGGATAACCCCGATTACGCGGGCGGTGTGTGGGGGGTGGTCGAGTTCGATATCACGCCTTACTTCGGCAAGTCAGTGCGCTTCAATGCCACGCTTCCCGAGCAGTTGCTTGAGCGTATTGACCAGACAGTCAGGCGAGATCAGCGCTACAGCTCAAGATCCGGGTTTTTAGCGGCTGCTGCGTTGCGTGAGTTGTCGGCATAAGGTGAGTCAGATTCAATATCTGTGAAACGTTTCAGCATTTTCTCGAGTCCGAGGTTTATCGGCGTTTGTCTGGGCGTATGCTGGGCAACTTGCGACGCAGTCGATACCGCATTCAAGACCGACAAGAGAGGATTCGATGACCTATACCGCTGCCGAAAACCGCTACGATTCCATTCCTTACCGCCGCGTAGGCCGCAGCGGTTTGGTGCTGCCGGCGTTGTCCCTGGGGCTGTGGCACAACTTCGGTGACAGCACGCCAATCGATACCCAGCGCGCGTTGCTGCGCACGGCGTTCGATCTTGGCATCAACCACTTTGACCTGGCCAACAACTATGGCCCGCCGTACGGCAGCGCCGAGATCAACTTTGGCCGTTTGCTGCGTGAAGACTTCAAGCAGTATCGCGATGAGTTGATCATCTCCAGCAAGGCCGGTTGGGACATGTGGCCCGGTCCTTACGGGCAGGGCGGAGGTTCGCGCAAATACGTGCTGGCCAGCCTGGATCAGAGCCTGCAGCGCCTGGGGCTGGATTATGTGGATATTTTCTACTCGCACCGATTCGACCCGGACACCCCACTGGAAGAAACTGCCAGCGCACTGGCCACTGCGGTGCAGCAGGGTAAGGCGTTGTACATCGGCATCTCGTCGTATTCCGGGGTGAAAACCCGTGAAATGGCGACACTGTTGAAAGAGTGGAAAGTGCCATTGCTGATTCATCAGCCGGCGTACAACCTGCTCAATCGTTGGGTTGAAAAAGACCTGCTGGATGTCACTGATGAACTCGGCACTGGCGTGATTGCCTTCACGCCGTTGGCGCAGGGGCTGCTGACCGATAAATACCTCAACGGCATTCCGCAGGATGCGCGGGTCAATCGTCCGGGCGGTGGTTCGTTGCAGTCCTCGCACTTGTCTGAGGCCAACATTGCTCATGTGCGTGGGCTCAATGAGATTGCCAAGCGTCGCGGGCAGAGTCTGGCACAACTGGCGTTGGCGTGGACGCTGCGTGACCCGCGGGTGACGTCGGCGCTGATCGGTGCGAGCCGGCCGGAGCAGATTATCGAGAACGTCGGGGCGTTGAAGAACTTGAGCTTTAGCGTTGAAGAATTGGCGGAGATTGACCGGTTTGCCCAGGAAGGCGGGATTAATCTTTGGGAGAAGCCTTCAACGGCTGAGTAAGCCTTCGGCGCCGGATTTTCCCGGCGCCTGTCTGACCGCCATCGCGAGCCTGCTCGCGATGGTGCCATAACAAACACTGAATCATTCAGGGATTACCGGAAAAACGGCACATCCCCCAGCACCGTCGCCCGCTGCATCACCCGTCGCGCCGGCCGGTAGTCATCCACGGCGTAATGTTGAGTCACGCGGTTATCCCAAAACGCCACGTCATCCTTCTGCCAGCGCCAGCGAATGGTAAATTCCGGCCGCGTCGTATGAGCAAACAACCACTTCAAAATCGCTTCGCTCTCGGATTCCGACAGCTCATTGATCTTCGACGTGAAGCCTTCGTTGACGAACAACGAGCGGCGTCCGCTCACCGGGTGGGTGCGGATCACCGGGTGCGATAACGGCGGATTCTTGCGCCGCGCTTCTTCCCACTGAGCCAGTGCTTCGGGCGTATTGCCATAACGCTCCAGCGGAAACGAACGGGTGAAATCGTGGGTTGCGGTCAACCCCTCAAGCAAGTTTTTCATCGGTGCCGACAGCGCTTCATACGCTGCAATCCCGCTGGCCCACAACGTGTCGCCACCAAACTCCGGCAACAGTTTGGCGCTGAGCACTGCACCCATGGCCGGGGTCGGCAGGAAGGTCACGTCGGTGTGCCAGATCGCGTTATCGCGCACGTCAGTGACGGCGGTGTCGAGGATCAGCACTTCCGGTTGTTCCGGCACATTCGGGTAGATCGGGTGGATGTGCAGGTCGCCGAAATTGGCGGCGAAGCGTGCTTGCTGTTGTGGGGTGATCGGCTGGTCGCGGAAGAACAGCACTTGATGTTTGAGCAGGGCTTGTTCAATGGCCTCGCGTTGTTCCGGGGTCAGCGGTTGGCTGATGTCGACGCCGCTGATCTGTGCGCCGAGGGCGGAGCTTAGAGGAACGATGGTCAACTGGCTCATGGTGGTTCTCTTTAAATTCAGGGGTCGTGCTTTGTGTGGGAGCGAGCCTGCTCGCGAAAGCGGTGGATCAGTTGCAGCAGCTTTGGCTGACACTCAGCATTCGCGAGCAGGCTCGCTCCCACAGGGTTGTTCACATGATGATTTTTTAGTGAGCCTGGCCGTGCCATGGCACCAGTTTGCGTTGCAGGGCGCGCAGGCCCATTTCCATGGCGAAGGCAATCAGCGCGATCACCAGAATCCCCAGCACCACCACATCGGTGACCAGGAACTGCGCGGCCGACTGCACCATGAAGCCCAACCCGCTGGTGGCGGCGATCAATTCGGCGGCGACCAGGGTCGACCAGCCCACGCCCAGCCCGATGCGCACACCGGTCAAAATGTCCGGCAAGGCACTTGGCAAAATCACATGACGAATCAACTGAGCGCGGGTCGCGCCCAACGACTGCGCGGCACGTAATTTGGCCGGGTCTACGGTGCGCACGCCGGTCGCGGTGGCGATGGCAATCGGGGCGAAAATCGCCAGGTAGATCAACAACACCTTCGACAGCTCACCAATGCCGCACCAGATCACGATCAGCGGCAAATAGGCCAGCGGAGGAATAGGGCGGTAGAACTCGATCAGCGGATCAAGAATGCCGCGCGCGATGCGGTTATGGCCGATGGCGATGCCGACCGGCACCGCCGTCAACACGGCAAAGCCCAGGCCCAGGCCGATTCGGCTGAGGCTCGCGCCCAAGTGCTGCCACAACGTCGAATCCATGTAGCCGGTGGTCACCAGCAGCCAGCCCTTTTGCAGCACGGCGGACGGAGGCGGCAGGAACAGCGGTTCGATCATTCCCGTAGCGGTCACGGCCCACCAGATAGCAACAAGGACAACCAGCGTGAGCACGCTGATCCAGCGCGTGCTGAGACTGCGACGAACCGCAATTACCTTCGAACTCGATTTCAGCGCTACGGCCGGAATTTCATAGCTGCTCATGCGCGCTCCTTCCGCTGGGAGAAAACTTTGGCAAGTACGTGTTCGCGGGTTTCGATAAAGCGTGGATCGGATTTGATCGCCCGAGCCGACTCACCGGCGGCGTAACGCTGGCCGAAATCCAGGCTCAGGCGCTCGACGATTTGCCCGGGATTGGGCGCCAACAGAATCAGATCCGTGGCGAGGAACACCGCTTCTTCAATGTCGTGGGTTATCAAAAATACCGGTTTGGCGGTGCGCTGCCAGACTTGCAGCAGCAACTCTTGCATCTGTTCGCGGGTGAAGGCATCGAGGGCGCCGAAGGGCTCGTCCATGAGCAAAACACGAGGATCGGCAGCCAATGCGCGAGCCAGGCCTACACGTTGCTTCTGACCGCCCGAGAGCTGCCAGATGCGACGGTTTTCGAAACCGGTAAGGTCGACCAGCGCGAGCATTTCCCGGGCGCGGAATTCGCGTTTTTCCTGGGACACACCGGCCAGTTCCAGACCGAATCCGACGTTGGCCAGCACATCCTGCCAAGGCAGTAAGGCGTCGTCCTGAAACACCACGCCTCGCTCGGCACTCGGGCCCTTGACCGGCACGCCATCAAGGGTAATGCGTCCGGCATTCGGCTCGACAAAACCGGCAATCAGGTTCAACAGCGAAGTCTTGCCACTGCCGGATGGGCCGAGGGCGACCAGCAATTGCTGGGGCCCAAGGCTCAGGGAAATATCTGCCAGTACCGGTTCCGGACTGCCGGGGTACTGTGCGCTGATGCGCTCCAGCTGTAGCAAGGCCATCGCGATTAACTCCCGATTAGTTGGTGATGAACTTGGCGCTGACGTACGGCGCGTAGTCCGGTAGCACGGCTTCGACTTTGCCTTGTTCCTTGAGGAACGCAGCGGTGTCGGTGATGGCTTTGGTGGTCGGTGCGCCGAGGGTGATCACCTGATCAGCCGCCAGCGGGTAGACGTTGCCTTGCAGCAGCAGCGGAATATCGCTGGCCTTGGCACCGGAGAGCTTCACCAGTTTGTCGACGTTGGATTGATTGGCGAGCCAGGCTTTCGGGTCTTTGCGGTAATCGGCGTAGGCGTCCAGGGTCACTTTGGCGAACGCGGTGACGATTTCCGGGTGCTTCTCGGCGAAGTCTTTGCGCACGATCCAGGCATCAAACGTCGGTGCACCGAACTTAGCCAGTTCACCCGAGGTGATCAGCACTTTGCCGTTTTCCTTGGCCACGCCGAGGGCTGGGTCCCACACGTAGGTTGCGTCGATGTCACCGCGTTTCCATGCGGCAATGATTGCTGGCGGTGCGAGGTTAAGCACGGTGACTTTCGACGGATCGATGTTCCAATGCTTCAGCGCAGCCAGCAGGCTGTAGTGACCGGTGGACACGAAGGGCACGGCGATTTTCTTGCCGATCAGGTCTTGTGGGGTCTTGATCCCGGAACCGTCGCGAGCGACCAGCGCTTCGGCGGCGCCGATCTGGGTAGCGATGAGGAACGTTTCTACCGGGACGTTGCGGGTGATCGCAGCGGTCAGAGGGCTGGAACCGAGATAGCCGATTTGCACGTCGCCGGACGCAATGGCGGCGATGATGTCGGCACCGTTATCGAATTTGCGCCAGCTGATATCGGCCTTAGTGGCTTTTTCGTAGGCGCCGTCGGCCTGGGCGACTTTCGCCGGGTCCACGGTGGTCTGGTAGGCGACGGTGACGTCAGCCGCCTGGACAAAGAAGCTCGCTGCAGCCAGAGAGGCGGCCGCCAGGAGGCGAAGAGGGAAATGCAGTTTCATTGGGAAGCTCCTTGTGAGGCGACCGAGAGTCGGCGTCAAAGGAGACTAAATGATCTAAGAATCAGAAAATAAATAACTTTTTAGAATGAGCTTATGTGTGGAAAACTCTAAAGGCGACCGCTTCGCGGTCATCGCGAGCAGGCTCGCTCCCACATTGGATTGGCGGTGTATCCACAAATTGTGTGAACGCCGATAAACCCTGTGGGAGCGAGCCTGCTCGCGATAAGGTCCGCAGGACCTTCAGAGGCTAGTTACTGATCGCCAGGATGCTCGCCTGATACGACCCGACAAACACATCGAAATCGCCGACTTCGTTCTGCTCCAGCTCAACCTGAGCCGCCAGCGACGAACGCGCCAGGGTTTCAAATTTCGTCTGGTCTTCACCACTCAACGGCTCGCTGCGGAAAAACTCCGCATGCGAGCGGCTCTGACGCAGAGAGAACTGAGCAAAGCTTTCCTTGTGCTCGGCCATCGCCGCCAGCACTTGGGCAGAAGGCGTCAGGGATGGATCTTTGACCTTGGCCAATTGCGTATCCAGTGCCTTGCTGTGTGCATCGCCACCATGACTCTGATCCAGCATCGCCGCCAACGGAGCAATCTGCTCCAGCAACTCGCTGGCCCACTCTTTGAGGTCCACCGGCTGCCCGTCGCGGTGCAATTGCAGGCCCGGACGGCGACCTTCCTTGACCACGCTGAGGAAGTTCGAGGTGGCGTTGCTGCAGGACGTATTGGTCAGCAACGGGCTGTCATTCAGTGCGCAATACAGTAGGAACGCGTCGAGGAAGCGCGACTCGGTGAGGTCGATGCCCATCGGCAGGAACGGGTTGATGTCCAGGCAACGCACTTCAACGTACTGAATGCCTCGGGCCACCAGCGCCTGAATCGGCCGTTCGCCAGTGTAGGTCACGCGTTTCGGGCGAATGTTGGAGTAGTACTCGTTTTCGATTTGCAGGATGTTGGTGTTGAGCTGAACCCACTCACCGTCCTGATGCGTGCCGATCTCGACATACGGCGCGTACGGCGTGGCAACCGCTTTGCGCAGGCTGTCGGTATAGCTCGACAGGTCGTTGTAGCACGGCGTCAAACCGGCCTGGGCGTTGCTCTGGTAGCCGAGATCGCTCATGCGCAGGCTGGTGGCATACGGCAGGTACAAGGTGTCCGGGTCCAGTTGTTCCAACTGGTGCGAACGACCGCGCAGGAAGCCGGCGTCCAGCGCAGGCGAGGCGCCGAACAGGTACATCAACAGCCAGCTGTAGCGACGGAAGTTACGGATCAGCGCGATGTAGGCCGAGGACTGATAGTCGCGGTCGGTGCCGACAAAACCTTCAGACTCTTTCAGCAGTGGCCAGAGCTTTTCCGGCAGGGAAAAATTGTAGTGAATCCCGGCGATGCACTGCATGGTCTTGCCATAGCGCAGGGCCAGGCCCTTGCGATAGACATACTTGAGCTGGCCGATGTTGGATGTGCCGTAATAGGCAATCGGAATGTCTTCCTCCGCCGGCAATGGGCACGGCATCGAGGGGCTCCACAGAAACTCGTTGCCGAGCTTGCTGTAGGCAAAACGATGAATTTTGTCCAGGCTCGCCAGCGTATCTGCCGGGTCGGGCAGGGCGGGCGTGATGAACTCCAACAGCGACTCGGAATAGTCGGTGGTGATCTGTTCGTTGGTCAGCGCGGAACCCAATTCTTCCGGGTGCGGCGTTTGCGCCAGGCGACCTTCGCCGGTCACGCGCAGGCATTCACGTTCGATGCCGTGAAGGCACTGTTCGAGCAGAGAGAGGTTAGCGCGCTCGCCAAGCAGGGCCAGGCGGCGGTTGAGAAGTTCGCTCAAGTTGGATTCCTTCACGCGTCAGTCGCCCCAATATGGGGGTGGGCAAGACGGTCTACAAGGGTGAAGTTAAAACTGGCGTTTTCGCCTGGTTTTTGAGCCGCACAGAACTACTGGCAGCCGGCCAAGGATCGATCGCCGCAATCCCCTGTGGGAGCGAGCCTGCTCGCGATTAGGGAGTGTCAGTCAACGTTGAAGTCGTCTGGCACACCGCAATCGCGAGCAGGCTCGCTCCCACAGGAAACTTCGGCGCTGCGGTCACAGCGCCGAAATTAACTCAAATGGGTGACATCTAGCTACAGGACAGCGAACGTGCCTTGTGCTTTTGCGACCAGTTTGTCGCCTTGCATCACGTCGGCCTCAACCACCAAGGTGCGGCGGCCCGGGTGGATCACCCGCGCCGTGCACATCACTTCACCGTCTGAAACGGCGCGAATGTAGTTGATCTTGCATTCGATGGTCGCGCTCTGCTGGTCAAAGCCATGGGTGCTGGAACAAGCCAGCCCCATGGCAATGTCCACCAGACTGAATAAAGCCCCGCCGTGCAGCTTGCCGCCGCGATTGCGCAGCTCCGGTTCCAGCGCCAGGGCGACTTGCGCCACCCCGGTTTCCAGGCTGTGCAGGCGACACCCCAGCAGCTTGAAAAAGGCGCTTTCGGTGTACCCGGCAGGGATGTCCATCAGCGTTTCTTCAATTGCTTGGCGTTGGCGAACAGCGACGCCATCGCGTTGTTGCTCGGGGCCGCTGCGGTGGTTTCCTTGCGCGGTGCGCTGTTCTGGGACTGGCGTGGCGCCGACCCCGGACGTGCACCGCGAGCGCCATCGATTTTCTCGCCCGGGGTGTCGCTCATGCGCATCGACAGGCCCACGCGTTTGCGCGGGATGTCGATTTCCATGACCTTCACTTTCACCACATCACCGGCCTTCACCGCTTCACGCGGATCCTTGATGAACTTCTCCGAAAGCGCAGAGATATGCACCAAACCGTCCTGATGCACGCCGATGTCGACGAACGCACCGAAGTTGGTCACGTTAGTGACGACGCCTTCGAGGATCATGCCCAGTTGCAGGTCCTTGAGGTCTTCGACGCCTTCCTGGAACTCGGCGGTCTTGAACTCGGGACGTGGATCGCGGCCAGGTTTTTCCAGCTCTTGCAGAATGTCGGTGACCGTTGGCAGGCCGAAAGTTTCGTCGGTGTACTTCTTCGGATCGAGACGTTTGAGGAAGCTAGCGTCGCCGATCAGCGAGCGGATGTCGCGGTCGGTTTCAGCGGCGATGCGCTGCACCAGCGGATAGGCTTCCGGGTGAACCGCCGACGAATCCAGCGGGTTGTCGCCGTTCATCACGCGCAGGAAACCTGCGGCTTGTTCGAAGGTTTTTTCGCCCAGACGCGCGACTTTCTTCAACGCGGCGCGGGTTTTGAAGGCGCCGTGCTCGTCACGGTGGCTGACAATGTTCTGCGCCAGGGTCGCGTTGAGCCCGGAGATGCGCGCCAGCAGCGCCACGGAGGCGGTGTTGACGTCGACGCCCACGGCGTTCACGCAGTCCTCGACCACCGCGTCCAGGCCGCGCGCCAGTTTCAGCTGCGACACGTCGTGCTGGTACTGGCCGACACCGATGGATTTCGGATCGATCTTCACCAGCTCGGCCAGTGGATCCTGCAAGCGACGGGCAATCGACACTGCGCCACGGATCGACACGTCCAGGTCCGGAAATTCCTTCGAAGCCAGCTCCGACGCCGAGTAAACCGATGCGCCGGCCTCGGAAACCATCACTTTGGTCATCTTCATCGCTGGGTATTTTTTGATCAGTTCAGCGGCCAGCTTGTCGGTTTCGCGGCTGGCGGTGCCGTTGCCGATGGCGATCAGGTCGACCGAATGCTTGGCACACAGGGCAGCGAGAATCGCAAGGGTCTGATCCCATTTGTTGTGTGGCACGTGCGGGTATACGGTGGCGTGATCCAGCAACTTGCCGGTGGCGTCGACCACGGCAACTTTGCAGCCGGTGCGCAGGCCCGGGTCGAGACCCAGCGTGGCGCGAGGGCCGGCCGGAGCCGACAGCAGCAAATCGTGCAGGTTGTGCGCGAACACGTTGATCGCTTCGGTTTCCGCGCCATCGCGCAACTCACCCAGCAGGTCGGTTTCGAGGTGGGTGTAGAGCTTGACCTTCCAGGTCCAGCGCACCACTTCACCCAGCCATTTGTCGGCGGCGCGGTTCTGGTTCTGGATACCGAATTGCTGGCCGATCATGCCTTCGCATGGGTGCATGGTGCCCGGCAGTTCGTCACCGACTTTCAGCGCAGAGCTCAGAATGCCTTCGTTGCGGCCACGGAAAATAGCGAGTGCGCGGTGCGACGGCATGCTTTTCAGCGGTTCATCGTGTTCGAAGTAGTCGCGGAACTTGGCGCCTTCCTCTTCCTTGCCGGCGATGACGCGGGCACTGAGGGTGGCTTCTTGCTTCAAGTAGCTGCGCAGTTTGTCCAGCAGGCCGGCGTCTTCGGCGAAGCGCTCCATGAGGATGTACTTGGCGCCTTCGAGGGCTGCCTTTACATCGGCCACGCCTTTTTCGGCGTTGATGAAGCGTGCGGCTTCGGTGTCTGGCGTCAGGGACGGGTCGTTGAACAGGCCGTCGGCCAGCTCGCCGAGGCCGGATTCCAGGGCGATCTGGCCCTTGGTGCGGCGCTTCTGTTTGTACGGCAGGTACAAGTCTTCGAGGCGGGTCTTGGTGTCGGCGAGTTTGATGTCGCGCTCGAGCTGTGGTGTCAGCTTGCCTTGCTCTTCGATGCTGGCGAGGATGCTGATGCGCCGTTCGTCGAGTTCTCGCAGGTAGCGCAGACGCTCTTCCAGATGACGCAACTGGATGTCATCGAGGCTGCCGGTCACTTCTTTCCGGTAACGGGCGATGAAGGGAACGGTAGAGCCTTCATCGAGTAGCGCGACGGCCGCTTCGACCTGTTGTGGGCGTACACCGAGTTCCTCGGCGATGCGGCTGTTGATGCTGTCCATAAAACCACCTGACAAATTGTGAAAGCAGGCTCGCAGGCGCAGAATCAAAGGCTCTGCGAGTCTGGTTGAGCGGCCTGGCCTGCGCCGCTGCCTGGATCAAAGGGCACCCCATTGACCCGTGAAATCGAACAATTACTGCGGGCGGCAGGGAAATAAATAGCGCCTGCCTGTAGTACCTGTCTGATGTTGCCTGACACAAAACGCCGCGCATTATAACCAGCGTTCGCGTGTTCTGGGGCATCGCGGGCGGGAAGGGGAATGGCCGGTTTACTGGCGGTGGAGGAAAAATCTGCTAACAATGCACACGGTGCGTATAACGGCAGCTACGCCATAATGCGCGCCGAGATCAAAGGAGCATCTAATGAGCAGCACTGCAAACACTGCTGAAGGCGAAAAAATTCTTATTGTTGACGACGATCCGGGGCTCAGCAGCCTGCTGGAACGTTTTTTCGTCAGCAAGGGCTACCGCGCCCGCGCCGTTCCGAACACCGAGCAAATGGATCGCCTGCTGGCGCGCGAAGTGTTCAATCTGGTCGTCCTCGACCTTATGCTGCCCGGCGAAGACGGCTTGACCGCCTGCCGCCGCCTGCGCACGGCGAACAATCAGATCCCCATCATCATGCTGACCGCCAAGGGCGACGAGCTGAGCCGTATCAAAGGCCTGGAACTGGGCGCCGACGATTACCTGGCCAAGCCGTTCAACCCGGACGAACTGATGGCTCGCGTCAAAGCGGTCCTGCGTCGTCAGTCGACGCCGGTACCGGGTGCGCCGGGCAGCGAAGACGAAAGCGTGACCTTCGGTGATTACGTACTGTCGCTGGCGACCCGCGAACTCAAGCGTGGTGACGAGGTGCACATGCTCACCACCGGTGAGTTTGCCGTCCTCAAGGCATTGGTCATGAACGCGCGTCAGCCACTGACCCGAGACAAACTGATGAACCTGGCCCGTGGCCGCGAGTGGGATGCCCTGGAGCGTTCGATCGACGTACAGATATCCCGTCTGCGCCGGATGATTGAACCTGATCCGTCCAAGCCGCGCTACATCCAGACTGTTTGGGGCGTGGGCTACGTGTTCGTTCCGGATGGCGCCGCCACCAAGTGATCGGCGATTTGTAGGAGCGGGTCTTGCGGACGAAGTTGCCCGCAGACTCGCGATCCGCAATATGCGAGCATCGCTCGCTCCTGCAAGTGTGTAGCGGCTATCCATGAAAACCCCCGTTTGGTTCCCCCAAAGCTTCTTCTCCCGCACCCTTTGGCTGGTGCTGATCGTTGTCCTGTTTTCCAAGGCTCTGACCCTGGTTTATCTGTTGATGAACGAAGACGTGCTGGTGGACCGTCAATACAGCCATGGTGTCGCCCTGACGCTGCGCGCCTATTGGGCCGCCGATGAAGAAAACCGCGCGAAGATCGCCGATGCCGCCACGCTGATCCGGGTGGTGGGGGCCGGCGTGCCGGAAGGTGAGCACCATTGGCCGTACAGCGAGATCTACCAGCGGCAGATGCAGGCCGAACTGGGTGCCGAAACCGAAGTCCGGTTACGCATGCACTCGCCACCGGCGCTGTGGGTCCGGGCGCCAAGCCTGGGCGATGGCTGGTTGAAAGTGCCGCTGTACCCGCATCCGTTGCGTGGACAGAAAATCTGGAACGTGCTCGGCTGGTTCCTCGCCATTGGCTTGCTGTCCACTGCGTCGGCATGGATTTTCGTCAGCCAGCTCAATCAACCGTTGAAGCGTCTGGTGTTTGCCGCAAGGCAACTTGGCCAGGGGCGCAGTGTGCGATTGCCCATCAGCGACACCCCAAGTGAAATGACCGAGGTGTATCGCGCCTTCAACCAGATGGCAGAAGACGTCGAGCAGGCCGGACGAGAGCGCGAATTGATGCTGGCCGGTGTGTCCCACGACTTGCGTACGCCCTTGACCCGATTGCGCCTGTCCCTGGAGTTGATGGGGGATCGCAACGATCTCACCGACGACATGGTGCGCGACATCGAAGACATGGACGCGATCCTCGACCAGTTCCTGGCGTTCATTCGCGATGGCCGTGACGAGTCGGTGGAAGAGGTGGACTTGAGCGACCTGGTCCGCGAAGTCGCTGCGCCGTACAACCAGAACGAAGAAAGGGTGCGGCTGCGCTTGGAGCCGATCCAACCGTTTCCATTGCGGCGGGTGTCGATGAAACGCCTGTTGAACAACCTGATTGGCAATGCCTTGCACCACGCAGGTAGTGGCGTTGAGGTGGCGGCCTATGTCTCTGGTGATACCAGCGCGCCATATGTGGTGCTGAGTGTCATGGACCGCGGGGCGGGGATAGATCCCGCTGAACTGGAAGCGATCTTCAACCCGTTCACACGGGGTGATCGTGCCCGCGGAGGGAAGGGAACTGGTTTGGGGCTAGCGATTGTGAAGCGGATTGCTTCGATGCATGGTGGGAATGTTGAATTGCGCAATCGTTCCGGTGGCGGATTGGAGGCCAGGGTGCGGTTGCCGTTGGGGCTGATGTTGCCTCGGGATGCGGTTTAACAGCTGACATCTTGGCTGAGGCTGATGGCCCCTTCGCGAGCAGGCTCGCTCCCACAATGAGTACGCGGTCAACTGTGGGAGCGAGCCTGCTCGCGAAGGCGGCCTCCCTGCCGCCCCATAAGTCTGGGTTAACCCTTACCCTTGGTCCGCGTCATATTCGGCCCGCCATTCTTCTCCAAATGCTCAATGATAATCCCCGCCACATTCTTCGCGGTGGTGGTTTCGATCCCTTCCAGACCCGGTGACGAGTTCACTTCCATCACCAGCGGCCCGTGATTGGAACGCAAGATATCCACACCTGCCACTGCCAGCCCCATCACCTTCGCTGCACGTAACGCGGTCATGCGTTCTTCCGGTGTGATCTTGATCAGGCTGGCGCTGCCACCCCGATGCAGGTTGGAGCGAAACTCTCCAGGCTTGGCCTGGCGCTTCATCGCTGCAATCACCTTGTCACCGACCACGAAGCAACGAATGTCGGCACCGCCGGCTTCTTTGATGTACTCCTGAACCATGATGTTCTGCTTCAAGCCCATGAACGCTTCGATCACCGACTCTGCCGCCGTCGCCGTTTCACACAGCACCACGCCAATGCCTTGGGTACCTTCCAGCACCTTGATCACCAGCGGGGCGCCGTTGACCATGTCGATCAGGTCGGGAATGTCGTCCGGTGAGTGAGCAAACCCGGTCACCGGCAAACCGATCCCGCGACGTGACAGCAATTGCAACGAGCGCAGTTTGTCCCGCGAACGGGCAATGGCCACCGATTCATTGAGCGGAAACACGCCCATCATTTCAAACTGACGCAACACGGCGCAGCCATAAAACGTTACCGACGCACCGATCCGGGGGATCACCGCGTCGAAACCTTCCAGCGGCTTGCCGCGGTAGTGGATCTGCGGCTTGTGGCTGGCAATGTTCATGTAGGCGCGCAGGGTGTCGATCACCACCATTTCATGGCCACGTTCGGTACCGGCTTCAACCAGACGACGAGTGGAATACAGACGCGGGTTCCGCGACAGCACAGCGATCTTCATGCAACACCTGTGGAGGAGGTAGATACCGGGAACACCGGCTTGTCTTGTACGTACTTAATGCCTGGATTGACCACCAATTGGCCGTGAATCAAGGCTTTTGAACCGAGTAACAGGCGATAACGCATGGACTTGCGGCAGGCGAGGGTGAACTCGACCCGCCAGACCCGATCACCGAGGGCCAGGGTGGTGCTGACCACGTATCGCTTCTGCGCGTGACCGTTGGAGCTTTTAATGGTTTTCATCGTCACCAGCGGTGCTTCGCAGCGTCGATGACGCAATTGCACGACCGTGCCCAAGTGCGCGGTGAAGCGCACCCACTGCTCGCCATCGCGCTCGAACGGCTCGATGTCGGTGGCATGCAGGCTGGAAGTGCTGGCACCGGTGTCGATTTTTGCCCGCAGGCCCGCGACTCCCAAATCCGGGAGCGCCACCCACTCGCGCAGACCGACAACGGTCAAATGGTCAAATGTCTTCAAAGTTGCTCAACCGGTAGAAACCGCTCGGCCCGCAAGAGGCCGAATTTGCGGTATTCACGCAGAATAATGGTTAAAAGGCGACAGATATCTACGGCCCGGATTTCCAGCCCCTCGGGGAGGTTCTGGAATGCGTGCATTGTAATCCGAGCCGGCGCAATTCTTGGTACGACTGAAACGGTAGTACAGTTCAGCAATATTTCAGAGTGAGGAAATTCCATGGCACAAAAAAATGAAGAGGACGACAAAGTCCGTCTCGATAAGTGGCTATGGGCCGCGCGTTTTTACAAAACCCGTGCCTTGGCCAAGGCGGCGATTGAAAGTGGCAAGGTGCATTGTCGGGGCGAGCGTTGTAAGCCAGGCAAGGAGCCGAGGGTCGGCGACGAGTTTGTGATTCGCGCCGGTTTCGAAGAGCGTACGGTGGTGGTTCAAGCGTTATCCATTGTTCGCCGTGGCGCGCCGGAGGCTCAGACGCTGTATGCCGAAACCGAGGCCAGCGTCGCCAAGCGCGAAAACGCCGCTGCCCAGCGCAAGGCTGGTGCGCTGGGGATGACCACTGATGGCAAACCGAGCAAGAAACAGCGACGGGATTTGTTCAAGTTCCGTGGCAGCAGCAACGATGAGTAAGTCAGAAATTTCTCGGGCGATGTTCAGTTCGTCATCGCGGGCAAGCCCGCTCCCACAGGGATATGCGGTTTACTGTGGGAGCGTGGCTTGCCCGCGATCGAGTGCGCAGCACTCGCCAGATGCCACCGGATCTAAGGGAAGACTTGCAATTGCCCTAATGAGCAACCATATCGGGTGATTCGCCAGCGAGCAGATAAACAGCCGCTCGTCGCAAATCACCACAGCCTCTGCGCCATGGGCCATAACCAGAAGGCCAGCGGCGTCAGTGACCAAGGATTGCGAACCTTGCACCTTGCTTGGAACAAGCCCGGATTGTTCATAAAATGCCGGCCATGGCCGAGCGTTGCGCATCCAAGGGTGTTTGCACACACGTGATCTTGACCGTTGAAACCCATTGTCACCACTTCAGATACCCAGACCTATGACCGACCTACCGGATAACGACTTCACCCAACGCTTCATCTTCGATGACAGCGACACCCGTGGCGAGCTGGTCTCGTTGGAGCTCAGCTACGCCGAAGTCCTGGCCAAGCACGCCTATCCGGAACCGGTCCAGCAACTGCTCGGTGAACTGATGGCGGCCGCCTCGCTGTTGGTCGGCGCGCTGAAGTTCGATGGCTTGCTGATCCTTCAGGCCCGTTCCGACGGCCCGATCCCGCTGCTGATGATCGAGTGCTCCAGTGAACGCGATATTCGCGGCCTGGCCCGATACGAAGCCGACCAGATCGCCCCCGACGCGACGCTCGCCGACCTGATGCCCAATGGTGTATTGGCGCTGACGGTCGACCCGACCCATGGTCAGCGATATCAGGGCATCGTCGACCTCGACGGCGAAACCCTGTCCGAGTGCTTCACCAATTACTTCGTCATGTCCCAACAGGTCGGCACCCGTTTCTGGCTGTACGCCGATGGCCGTCGTGCCCGCGGCCTGCTGCTGCAGCAACTGCCCGCCGACCGCTTGAAAGACGAAGAAGAACGCGCCGCCAGCTGGCAGCACATTACCGCGCTGGGCAGCACCCTGACCGCTGATGAACTGCTGAGCCTGGACAACGAAACCGTACTCCATCGCCTCTACCACGAAGAGCAGGTGCGCCTGTTCGACGTACAAAAACTGCGCTTCCGTTGCAGTTGCTCGCGCGAACGTTCGGCCAATGCTCTGGTCAGTTTGGGTCTGGAAGATGCGCAAAATCTGGTGGTCGAGCACGGTGGCAACATCGAGGTCGATTGCCAGTTCTGCAACCAGCGTTACCTGTTCGATGCCGCCAATATCGCCCAATTATTCGCTGGTGCAGGCGTCGACACGCCGTCAGATACCCGTCACTAAAACGGTTCAGCGCAGGTGAATTCACTGGTTAGTGCCGGTATTACGCCGTAACGACGGGAGGGCCCTACTTTTTTTGGGCTTTTCTGGCATAATCCGGCGCACTTTTTATCGCGGTAGTAGCGCACGACTTTCTACTACAAAACGTTTGGAGCACTCGGCCATTGGCCGACGGGGAACCTCATGACGCAAGCCAATAACGCCGTGTACACCGACCTGAGTGTTGATGCTCTGGTTAAAGAAGCCCTGAATCGCGGTGAAGGCGAGCTTGCCGATACCGGCGCACTGGTTGTACGTACCGGTCACCGTACCGGCCGTTCGCCAGTCGACCGTTTCATCGTTGAAGAGCCGACCACTCAGGCCGCTATCGCCTGGGGCCCGATCAACCGCAAGTTCCCGGCCGACAAGTTCGATGCCCTGTGGGACCGCGTTGAGGCGTTCAACAATGCGCAAGAGCATTTCGTTTCCCACGTTCATGTAGGTGCGTCTGCCGACCACTACCTGGCCGTGAAAATGACCACTCAGACTGCCTGGCAGAACCTGTTCGGTCGTTGCCTGTTCATCAACCCGGCCCAGTACAACCCGGCTGGTCGTGATGAGTGGCAGGTGCTCAACGTTGCCAACTTCGAATGCGTTCCAGAGCGTGACGGCACCAACTCCGACGGGTGCGTGATCATCAACTTCGCACAGAAGAAAGTGCTGATCGCCGGCATGCGTTACGCCGGTGAAATGAAGAAAGCCATGTTCTCGGTGCAGAACTTCCTGCTGCCGGCCGCCGACGTGCTGCCAATGCACTGCGCTGCCAACATCGGTGAAGCAGGCGACGTGACCCTGTTCTTCGGTCTGTCCGGCACCGGTAAAACCACCCTGTCCGCCGACGAAAGCCGTTACCTGATCGGTGACGACGAGCACGGTTGGGGCGAGGGCGTGGTGTTCAACATCGAAGGCGGTTGCTATGCCAAGTGCATCGACTTGTCCGAGAAGAACGAGCCAGTCATCTGGAAAGCCATCAAGCACGGTGCCGTCCTGGAAAACGTCGTTATCGATGACGCCAAGCACGCCGACTACGACGACGTCAGCCTGACCCAGAACAGCCGCGCAGCCTATCCGCTGGAGCACGTTGCCAAGCGTTCCGAGAAGAACCTCGGTGGCGAGCCAAACGCTGTGATCTTCCTGACCTGCGACCTGACCGGCGTACTGCCGCCCGTGTCGATCCTCAGCGAAGAACAAGCGGCCTACCACTTCCTGTCCGGCTACACCGCACTGGTGGGCTCGACCGAAATGGGTTCCGGCAGCGGCATCAAGTCGACCTTCTCCACCTGCTTCGGCGCACCGTTCTTCCCGCGTCCGGCTGGCGAATACGCAGAGCTGCTGATCAAGCGCATCCGCGGTTTCGGTTCGAAGGTTTACCTGGTTAACACCGGCTGGACCGGCGGTGGCTACGGCGTCGGCAAGCGCTTCAACATTCCGACCACCCGCGCAGTGATCGCAGCGATCCAGAGCGGCGCGTTGATCGGTGCTGAAACCGAACACCTGGACACCATCAACCTCGACGTGCCATTGGCTGTACCGGGCGTTGAAACCGGCCTGTTGAACCCACGTAACACCTGGGCTGACCAGGCTGCTTACGATGAATCGGCTAAAGCACTGGCCGGGTTGTTTGTTGAGAACTTCCAAAAGTTTGAAGTGAGCGACGCGATCAAGGCTGCTGGGCCGAAGTTGTAAGATTTGGTCTGAAACACTGAAAAGCCGCCCCTCGGGGCGGCTTTTTTTGTGGTGCGCCCAGCATGGGCGCAATCTTGCGGGTGAAAGTCCCGCCGTAAGCTGACCACAGCGAACGAAGTGAAGCGCAACCGTATGAGGGCGACCGAGTGTGGGGAGGAAGCGTGAATCGAAACCGCGAGCCGATGAACAAGAACCGGATACAAGGCGATGCCGATCAGGGCGAGCGGGCCATAAATCGCGAAGCTCTTGTGGTCAAGGGTCAGGCAACGTAAATCCGGCGGTTGTGCGGGGAAGGATTGCGTTCTTACCTGGGGAGATCTCGCCTTGTGCCTGAAAGGGCGACGGCGCGAGCCGGAGCGAGAAGTCAGCAGAGGCCGTAGTAGTCTTTTTTTTTGACGAAGGGCCGAACGAGAGAAAGCGTTATAGGCCATGTTGATGCGAACGACCGGAAGTCAGATGCCTGCCAAACGCGGGGCGGATGGAGACTGCGAACGGTGAAGCCGTGAGAAGCTCCGCCAGCGACGAGGTCAATCGCCCGCAAAATGAAACCGACAACGCAGGGCAAGGGCTGCTGGAACGGGCCTTTGCGAGAGAAAACCTGAAGCGGGCGTGGAAGCGGGTCAAGGCCAACAAAGGTGCAGCAGGAGTCGACGGTCTGGATATTGAACAGACGGCCGAACATCTGCTGACCCAATGGGCGGCGATTCGTGAACAGCTTCTTTCAGGCGTCTACCGGCCCAGTCCGGTACGGCGTGTGGTCATTCCCAAGCCTGACGGTGGTCAGCGTGAGTTGGGTATTCCGACGGTCACCGACCGTTTGATCCAACAGGCGCTGCTGCAAGTCTTGCAACCGCTACTCGATCCAATCTTCAGTGAGCACAGCTACGGTTTTCGTCCGGGACGTTGTGCGCAGGATGCCGTTCTAGCGGCCCAGCGTCATATGTCTTCGGGCCGGAAAGTGGTGGTGGATGTTGACCTGGAGAAGTTCTTCGACCGGGTCGACCACGACATTTTGATTGATCGCTTACGCAAGCGGATTGCGGATCGGGCGGTTATCCGACTGATCCGGGCCTATCTGGATGCGGGAACGCTGATCAATGGCGCGGTCGAGAAAAGCCGCTGTGGGGCGCCGCAAGGCGGCCCGTTGTCGCCGTTGTTGGCGAATGTGCTGCTGGACGAAGTGGATCGGGAGCTTGAACGTCGAGGCCATTGTTTCGTGCGCTATGCCGACGATGCGAATGTGTATGTTCGCAGTCGTAGGGCAGGACAGCGGGTGATGGCTTTGCTGAAGCGCCTGTATGAAAAGCTGCACTTGATTGTCAACGAGAGCAAGAGTGCGGTGGCGAGTGCATATGGTCGCAAGTTTCTGGGCTACGCCTTCTGGGCATCTCCACAAGGCGTCAAAAGAGCGGTAGCGGTCAAGGCGCGCAAGCAGTTCAAGCAACGGATACGCGAGCTCACCCGTCGCTCAGGCGGTCGCAGTCTGCGACAAGTTGTCGAGAACCTACGCCCTTATCTTCTGGGCTGGAAAACTTACTTTGGGTTGTCACAAACGCCGAGAATCTGGCGAGAGCTAGACGAGTGGATGCGACACCGATTGCGAGCGATCCAGCTTAAACAATGGAGGCGTGGTCCGACGATTTACCGCGAACTGCGGGCTCTGGGAGCCAGCAGCGAATCGGCCCGGAAAGTGGCGGCCAACTCGTGTAGCTGGTGGCGTAACAGCCGGTTTGAGCTCAATCGAGTGCTGGATGTGGCGTGGTTCGACAGGCTGGGTCTGGTGAGACTCTCATAACCTCAATCTCTCGAACCGCCCGGTGCGGACCCGCATGCCGGGTGGTGTGGCAGGGGTACGGCCTATGAAGGCCGTCCCCTATGCCGATTGGGCGATATACAAGCAAAAACGAGCTCAAATGCTGGACCGGCGAAACGCTGGCGCCATGTTGTCTTGTTCGCGCTTCGACAGTCCCAGCGCGTCGGCCAGCGTTGGCCATTGGCTGACTACCTCTTGGAAACTCTCGATAATCTCTTTCACATCTACGCGGCTAACCCGAAAGTATTCGGCCACTTCGCGAGCGAGTTCCAGGTCCAGTGCGTTGTCGGCGTCTGTGATGTTGAGTTTCAATCCATCGGCGTGTGCTACTGGGTTCATGTCATAGGCATCTGACAGTCGCCATCCCCGACCAGGGTCAAGGAGAAAGCCATGGTTGCGCATGTGATCGTCAGTATTGGAGATCAGGATGTTGAACACGATACGAGACCACAGCTCGCGAAGGTCTGCGTTGGTTTCTGAGCCGTGCCTTATGAGCACTTCTGCCAATTCGAGATAGCTGGCGCCTACCGATGCATCGTCACCGTCCACGCGGTCGGTCATGGTCATGGCCGAGGCGAAGTGTAGCCGGCCACCCGATTCGGTCCGGTCGAAGCGTTTGACCATGAAGCAGTGATGATCGCTTGCGAATCGACGTGCCATGCCAGTTGCCACTCGCAAGCCGCAGTGATTCGCCAAGGCATTCACCACCATTTCCCAACCGCCGACGTCGTAGTCATCACGTGTGCTGGGAAACTTGGCGATCCATAAATGACCATGCTCGTCAGCAACGCTCGCCTTGGGTCTGGCGCCACCCAGTGAACCGCCGGGAGCTATCAGCATCCTTAGCCACTCGCGCCCATCCGGAGACGTGTTATCTGGATCACTCTCAAGCGCACGGCTAGCCTCCTCCAATGCACGTAGTTCCACAAAAGGGGGGGCTGCCAGGCCATCGCGATCATCCAGAAAATTACCTTCGTCGTTGAGCCTGTATCGAATTGCCCCGACTCGATAGAGGTCATGAACGCCCAGGAGGAAATCCGATTCGTAAAGCTTGGTTCCTTTGGGGGCCAACCCGTCACGGATATCCCGCTCCAGCCGGCGCTTCATCAGCAATTGGCCCCATCGGTCCGGGCTTGAATCGGCAAAAACACCAAATCGGGTCTGATGTTGACCAGGGAATTGTCGACCCTCAAAGAGGCCTATTCGCGGATCCAGTGATGTGAAGTTCAACTCAGGATCGGCCAAGGCAGTAGCGTCGAACTCGAACTCGAACACATTGGTGGAGCGAGCCCTTCTGGCATGCAGGAATCCCAGGCGCCTTGGTCCATTCAAGGATTCCCAGTCGGCATACACGGCTATCAGCGTCATTTTTCATCCATTGAAGATGTAGGTTTTTTTTTCTTGGTCAACAAATTGGATAGGGATTGGGTGCTGACAGGAAAGTCAGCGGCAAGATTGGGTTTCACTGTGGGTTTTCCCAATGCCCCGGTCTCCTTGTCCCGAGTAGCTGACGATACCTTCGCTGGAATCACATTGCGTACTCGTTGGCGTTTGATAACCGCTGAGCTTGTTCCTGAAGTCAGCTGCGCATCTTGTAGCTGACGCCCCACCTCATCCACTGCGGCGAGTTTGCTCAAGTCTTTCTCCAGGCCCAGCACCTGCATCACTGACAAATAAGCTCCCATTGTTACGCCTGACCCGCCTGACTCCAGAGAGCGCAGTGTCGTCAGGGACATGCCCGCCCTTTCTGCGACTTGTTTGGCTGTCAGCTTGCGGCGTAGACGAGCGAGTTTTAGCCGTTCGCCAAACTCCGAGAGTAGCCTGGATGCCAAGGGTAGGAGGGGCGCCGTTTTCTTAGCCATGTGCCATTATTCCTTCATTTATAGGCATTAACTGCCAGAATAATAGCACTTATGCGTGCGCGCGTTAGGTTGCTCAGTGCCTTGGGAAAAATTGTTCTGTCGCGTGTAACGACTCAAAATCACGCGCTGATCGAAATTTGACAAAGTACTTTGACTGCTATTATTCCAGCTGAAACCTTGATAAACAGCCAGAATAATGCCACTTAGAGTCCCCCTAAGTTCTTTCGGATGTAGGAAGTAGCGATAGGCGTCGTAGTTTTAGGTTTTCAGATGTAGAACAAATGCCCCTGCCAATACCAAAACAACACCCAGCACCTGTACCTTCGCCAGTCGCTCTTTGAAAAACACATAACCCAGAATCGCTGCGATCCCACCTGATAACGTACTGATCACCGTCATGACCGAAACCGAGCCCGCCACCCCCCCCCAAGCGAAAGACGAAAAGCCGCCAAGGTTCATCAGACTCGCCCAAGGCCGACGCTCATCTCTTAAGATCTCATCCATCTGTCGCACGCTTTCCATTAATTCATCAAAAAGCGTGCTCATGGTTTTCCAGTGTTCGATGACTTTTTTTCATCGTTCCCACGCTCCGCGTGGGAATGCAGCCCGGGACGCATTGCATCCCAAGAGCCGAACGCGGAGCGTCTGTAGAGACATTCCCACGCAGAGCGTGGGAACGAGCTTCAATTGGCCTCAGGCAGGCGCTTTCCAGCCCATCATGCGTTGTTGGGCGACTTGCATCAGGTCGAAGCCGTCCTGGGTCAGCAGGTAAAGTGCGTGGGTAATGTGGGGGATGTCTTCGACGTCGCCGTGTTTGAAGCAGATGCAGTGCAGGGTTTTCAGGAGGTCGCTGGAGGCTCGGATGCGCTGCATGGCAGCTTCGAGGATGTCCTGGGGATTTGCCTCTGTGTCGATGATCAGGGGCGGGGAATCGGTGAGGTTGGTTTGCAGGGGGCGGTAGCGATCGATCGTGAGCGGATTACATGTCTTCATTTTATGTAGCCTCAGATACATCAGAAGGAACCGCCGCCATCGTGACCAAGCGATGGGAGGCGGACTGTGTTCGGGTTGGTCAACCGGTGAGACCACACGCAAACCCGGCACGTCCGAAGACGTCCCAAACACAGCCGCCATAAAACGTACTGACGCAAAAGCGTCGGCAGCATACAACGGGTGCGTGCGTGGATCTAATTCGGGTGACCAAGCCCGAGTCACTGATTTGGCAGCGACGGTCACGACTATAGGTGTCAGCCGCCGTGCAGCGAAAGACGACAAAGGATCTGGAGCTGTAGGACCGGGATGAAGCTTTGATAGGGCGTTGCCTACGGACTTATCCCCAGCCGAAATATCTCTCGTTTGGTGGCATTCAGGCCTGCCGCGTTATCGTTCATCGTCGGAACGCCGCCCGGACCAAGCCCGGCTCCCACAGGGATTTTCATCCGGGCATCAACCAGCGGTAATTTTCGGCAGTCGTTGCCGGGCAATTTCGAGCAGTTCGTTGCCGTCTTGGGTCAACAGGTACAACGCGTTGACGATGTTTGGGATGTCGTCTGTATCAGCCTGTTTAAAGCACAGGCAATAAAGGGTTTCGAGCAGGCCGCTGGCGGCGCGGATGCGTTGTCGCGCGGCGTCGAGTATTTCGTGGGGATCTGCGTCAGTGTCGATGACCAGCACGGGTGTTGCGCTGTAACTGGTTTTGAGTGGGCGATAGCGGTCTTGCATGGGGTCCGTCCTGTTTTCAGCGGCGCGGCAAACTATAGGGGCGCGCATCCAGGCGTCGCAATACCGCGCAAATGGACGGGGTTTGTAGGGGATATACCGTCAATGTCGCCTTTTGCCTACATGATCCCCGAGTTTTTTCAGAAATACCCTTTGGGGGCGAATTTCCTACGGGGTTGTCAGGCGCAGTGCTTCCAGCCTCGGTAGGGTGCGCGTCAGAATCTGTAGGACGTTTCGAAAACGACTGTGCAACGCTTAAGATGAATCAGCCCGGCTCATGCTGCATCGGCGAGCAAAAGCCGGGTGTTTCAGGAGCAGAGGTTGATCGAGCAACTACGGGGGGCGTGTGAGTCACTTGACCCGCAGTTGTCAGGAAGTTCGCCAGGCCTGCTGGGCGGAACACTCCAGGGTGTCACACGTAGCGAGTATCGGAGGCTCTGCGGGGGGCCCGTCGCAAGCGCTCAGCAGCAGGGAGGTCAGGAGCAGCGCAATGGCAACAATCGGTTTGTGAAACATGGTCGTTCCTTGTTCAAATGCCGCGCCCATCAGGCGTCCTGCCGTGATGTGAAATGCGCGGACGGTTATTGTGCGAGAAAGACCTTACCGTCAGAGTGAGCGGCACTGCGAGGAACAAAGTGTTTCGTTTGTTTCATCCTGTGGCAAAGCTCCATAGAGTGACGCGGTATCATCCCGTATCGTTTTGGTCCCCGACCTTTTCTCGACTCGCAGCGTTTGCCGGCTAGGCTTTGGGCTTCGCAGCGGTCAACGGAGTGACAGCTTATGCACAACACCCTGGAACAGGTTTTCGGTTATCCACAGTTTCGACCGGGTCAGGAGGCTGCGGTCAGCGCGGTACTGGCCGGGCGCTCGGCGGCGGCGATTTTTCCCACCGGTTCCGGCAAGTCCCTTTGCTATCAATTACCCGCCTTGTTGCTGCCGCACCTGACGCTGGTAGTCTCGCCGTTGCTCGCGCTGATGCAGGACCAATTGGCGTTCCTGCAACGCCACGGCATTGCGGCGGGCAGTATCGATTCGGCGCAGAGTCGCGACGACGCCAGTGATGTGATGGCCCGGGCCAAGTCCGGCGAGTTGAAGATTTTGATGATCTCGGTGGAGCGCCTTAAAAATGAGCGCTTCCGTAACTTCTTGCAGCAAGTCCCCATTTCGCTGCTGGTGGTAGACGAGGCGCACTGCATTTCCGAGTGGGGCCATAACTTCCGCCCTGATTACCTCAAGCTGCCCGACTACCAGCGCCAGTTCAATATTCCACAAGCGCTGCTACTGACCGCTACCGCGACGCCCAAGGTGATCGCGGACATGGAGGCCAGGTTCGCAATCGCCCCGGAAGATGTCGTGACCACCGGTTTCTACCGGCCGAACCTCAACTTGTTGGTTGAGCCCGTACGCGGTCAGGACAAGCGCCGACGTCTGGTCGAGTGGATGAGCGAGCGCCCCCAGCAGCCGAGCATCGTCTACGTCACCCTGCAAAAAACCGCTGAACACATCGCCGAACACCTGGGGCGTAACGGCATTCAAGCCGAGGCCTATCATGCCGGGTTGCCCAACGATCAGCGCGAAGCCATCCAGAAACGGTTCATGGGCGGTCAGTCAAATTGCATCGTCGCCACCATCGCGTTTGGCATGGGCATCGACAAGAGTGACATCCGCAACGTGGTGCATTTCGACCTGCCCAAATCCATCGAAAACTACAGCCAGGAAATCGGCCGTGCCGGGCGTGACGGGCAACCCTCCGACTGTCTGGTATTGGCCAACCGCGATAGCCTCAACGTGCTGGAAAACTTCGTCTACGGCGACACTCCAGAGCTTGACGGTATCCGCAGTGTGCTCGATGAAATGCTCGCCGCCGCCCCTGAGGGGCAGTGGGAGTTTCTGTTGGGGCCATTGGCGGATCAGAGCAACATTCGCCAATTGCCGCTCAAGACCTTATTGGTTCAGCTGGAGCTGCGCGGCTTGATCGCCCCGCGTTACGCCTATTACGCCGAATACCGTTTCAAGTACTTGCAGGAGCCGGAAGCCTTGCTTGCGCGCTTCGAGGGCGAGCGCAAGGACTTCGTCGCCGCAATCATCCAGACCTCCAGCCGTGCGCGAACCTGGGCCACGGTGAATTTCGATGCGCTGTATGAGCAGCATCAGGCCGAGCGCAATCGGGTGGTCAAGGCACTGGATTACTTTCAGGAGAAAGGCTGGGTCGAACTTGAAAGCAAGCAGATGACAGAGGTCTACAGCCTGCTGAAAACAGACTTCGACAGTCAGGCGTTGAGTGCCGAGTTACATGCTTACTTCACCCAGCACGAACGTACAGAGATCGCTCGTATTCACGCGATGCTGGACTTGTTCGCCACCGACCATTGCCTGGGTTATCGCCTGGCCGAGTACTTCGGCGACGAAAACGCACCTCGGCAATGCGGGCATTGCTCGGTGTGTCACGGGCATGTCGCGCGACTGCCAGCACCACCGGAATTGCCGGCGCTTGTGGATAAAAACTTTGAAGCACTGTGCGGTGATTTTATCCACAGGCATGAGCAGCACACTGGCAACGTTCCATCGGCTGAGCGTGTGACTCGTTTCCTGTGCGGGATTAGTGTGCCGCTGTTTACCAAACTGAAGGCGCGGAATATTTCAGGGTTTGCGGCGCTGGAAGATTATCCGTACGCCGAGGTACGCGGTTGGGCCGAGGCGAATCTGCCGGGGTAAATCCATCCGCTGAATGTTGCTCATCACAGGAATAAATTTCAAAAACGCGCGATGGCTGACTATGGTGGGGGCTGTCTTTGGATCGCCAACACGAGAGAAAATCATGAGCCAGACGCCATTCAACATTCAGCGCGCCGCGGTCATCGGTGCAGGCACCATGGGCCGTGGCATTGTCATGTGTCTGGCCAACGCCGGGGTGCCGGTACAGTGGGTGGATAACAATCCGCAGATGCTTGAACAGGCACTGGCCACAGTGGCCGAAACCAATGCTCACAATGTGCGCCAAGGGCGCATCGATCAGGCCGAGGCAGACGCGCGCATTGCGCGAGTGACCGCAGCGGCGGACTACGCATCGATCCGTGACGTCGATCTGGTCATCGAAGCGGTCTACGAAAACCTCGAGCTGAAACAGACAATATTTCGTGAACTGGACGGGCTGCTCAAACCCGAAGCGATTCTGGCCAGCAACACCTCGGCGCTGGACATCGATGCCATCGCTGCTGTGACTCATCGTCCGCAGCAAGTGCTGGGCCTGCACTTTTTCAGCCCTGCACACATCATGAAACTGCTGGAAATCGTCCGTGGCGCCCAGACCGCATCGCCAGTGCTAGACGCTGCGCTGGCACTGGGCAAGCGCATGGGAAAGGTCAGTGTGGTTGCTGGCAACTGTGACGGTTTCATCGGCAACCGCATGCTCAATACCTACGTGCTTGAAGCACGCAAGATGTTGCTGGAGGGGGCTTATCCCTATCAGGTGGATGCAGCGCTGCAAGGTTTCGGTTTCGCCATGGGGCCGTTCCGCATGTACGACGTGGTTGGCGTCGACCTGGGCTGGCGGGCTCGTGAACTGGCGGGCACAGGACAGGATGCGCCGGAGGTTCAGGTGGATAACCGGCTGTGCGAACTCGGGCGTTTCGGTCAGAAGAGTGGCAACGGTTATTACCACTACGCGCCGGGCAGTCGCCAGGCCGAGCACGATGTGGAAGTGGATGCGCTGGTGTTGCAGGTCAGCGAAGGGCTGGACTTCCAGCGTCGCGAGATAAGCGCTGAGGAGATTCTTGAGCGTTGCCTGCTGGCACTGGTTAACGAAGGGGCGAAGATCCTTCAGGAAGGCATTGCCGCGTCGGCGCATGACATCGATCTGGTGTACGTCAACGGTTATGGTTTCCCGGCGGCGAAGGGCGGGCCAATGGCGTGGGCGGACCAGCAAGGATTGACGGACATTCATCAGCGCTTGATGGCGCTGGAAACCCGGCAGGGTGACCACTGGCGTCCGGCGCGCTTGATCGGCGAATTGGCAGAGGTGGGTAAAGGGTTTGCGGATCGGTAGACTTCAGCCACTTCAAGACGAGAGCTGCGTATGAATCAACGCACCGACTACCCACATTTCCAGCCCATCACCACCCGCTGGCACGACAACGACGCCTATGGTCACGTCAACAACGTCACCTACTACAGCTTTTTCGACACGGCGGTGAACACCTACTTGATCGAGGTCGGTGGCCTGGATATCCATGACGGCGAGGTGGTGGGTTTTGTCGTGAGTTCAGCTTGCGATTACTTTGCCTCCATCGCCTTTCCGGACCGGATCGAGATCGGCCTGCGGGTTGGCAAACTGGGCAACAGCTCGGTGCAATACGAATTGGCCGTGTTCAAGCACGGGGAAGACGAAGCCTGTGCGGCCGGGCGCTTCGTGCATGTCTTCGTAGATCGTGCTTCGAATCAGCCGGTATCGATTCCGGCCGGATTGCGTGGCGCGCTGGAGCGCCTGGTGGTTTAGACAGGGCAAAAAAAATCGCAGCCCTTGGGCTGCGATTTTTTGATGTATCGGCTAACGAGGTGATGGAAGCCTCAGTCGCGATAGTATTTGTGATGCTTGCGATGGCCATAGGCATGGCCGTGGTGACGGTGGTGGTCATCGTAGTAACGACGATCACCATGACCACGATAGGAGCCATGATCGCCGCCATCTTCATCATCGTATTTGTTGCCCATGTAGTTACCCAGCGCGCCACCGGCGCCGCCGCCTGCTGCGGCACCGATCAGGCTGCCTGAGGTGCCGCCCATGCTGCGACCGACCACGTTACCGCCTGCCGCGCCCAGCGCACCACCGATGGCGGCTTCGCCACGGCTGTGTTTGTTTGCGCCGACTGCGCTACCACCCGCGCCACCCAAGGCTGCGCCGATGGTGGAACCTGTATTGCCGCCTAAGGACTGACCGACGACCGAGCCAAGAACCCCGCCCAATGCGCCGCCCACACCTGCTTCGGTATTGCCGCCAGCAGAAGCAATGCCGCTAAACAAGCCAAGGGACAACAAGAGAATCGAGGAGAACTTCATGGAGGAACCTCAAGGGGATGACGACGCGATCCTGAGGCTGTGTCAGAGGTGTGACAATCGAAATCCGACGAGTAACACGACTTGAGCACATTTCTATAAGTTACTGTTTTATAGACGGAACTTAACTGTTTTTCGCCGGTCTTTAGTTACTTCGGACAGGCCGTTTCTATACAGAAACGGCCTTTTTTGTGGGCGATTGGAAAGTGATTGGTCCGGAATAATAGTTGAATGTTTCTCCGCCTTCGCGAGCAAGCCCGCTCCTACAATGGGTCTGTGTTGAACACAAACCCCCTGTGGGAGCGAGCTGCTCGCGAAGAGGCCAGATCAGACGCCGCGTTAAGCCGACTTGGCCAAAATCAACCCGGTCTCACTCGCCACTTCCAACCGGATCGCCACGAACTTCGACGTCGGTGTATGGCTGCCATCCCCGATGCTTTCCAACGGCACCAGCGGATTCACTTCAGGGTAGTAAGCTGCCGCTTGCCCCGCAGGAATATCAAACGCCAGCAGCGTGAAGCCCTTCACCCGACGCTCACGCCCATCATCCCAGATCGAAACGATATCGGCTTTCTGCCCCGGTTTGAAACCCAGGCGAATGATGTCGGCTTCGTTTACAAACAACACATCGCGCTGACCCTTCACGCCACGATAACGGTCATCAAGCCCATAAACCGTGGTGTTGTACTGATCGTGAGAGCGCATCGATTGCATGATCAAATCGGGGAGCACCCCGGTAGCGCGTGTGCGCTCGTGCACCAAATCTTTAGGCAGGGCATTCGGGCGGAAATTGGCCCGGCCTGACGGCGTGTTCCACTTACGCGCACCGGCACTGCTGCCGAGGTAGAAACCGCCCCGATTCTTGATCTTTTCGTTGAAGTTCTGGAAGCCTGGAATCGTGTCGGCAATCAGATCGCGGATGCGGCCGTAATCAGCCACGAGCCAGTTCCAGTCCACCGGTTTGCTGCCCAGCGTGGCGGCGGCGATGCCGGCGAGGATCGCCGGCTCAGAGCGCATCTGGTTCGACAGCGGCTGCAACTGGCCGTTGGAGGCGTGGACCATGCTGAACGAGTCCTCCACGGTCACCGCTTGCGGGCCTTCGGTCTGGATATCGATGTCGGTACGGCCCAGACACGGCAGGATCAGCGCGTCTTTACCGTGGGCCAAATGGCTGCGGTTGAGCTTGGTGCTGATCTGCACGGTCAGGTCGCAATTACTCAACGCCTGGAAGGTTCGCGAGCTGTCCGGCGTGGCTTGGGCGAAGTTGCCGCCCAGGCCGATGAAAACTTTGGAGCGACCGTCGGCCATGGCGTGAATCGCTTCGACCACATTGTGGCCATTGTCACGCGGCACCTTGAACTGGAAACGACGCTCCAGCGAATCAAGGAACGCCACTGGCGGACGCTCGTTGATGCCCATGGTCCGGTCGCCCTGCACGTTACTGTGGCCGCGCACCGGGCACAGACCTGCACCCGGCCGGCCGATGTTTCCGCGCAGCAACATCAGATTGGCGATTTCCTGAATGGTCGCCACCGAATGGCGGTGCTGCGTGATGCCCATGGCCCAGCACATGATGACGTTCTTGCCCTTGGCGTACATGCGCGCCGCTTGCTCGATCTCCACCAGGGTCAGGCCGGACTGTTCGACGATCTGCTCCCACGACGTATCGTCGACGACGGCCAGGTAATCCAGCACGTTGGCGCTGTGTTCGTTGAGGAAGTCATGGTCGAACACGGCGGGCTCCCCGGTCTTCTGCGCATCGCGCTCCCATTGCAGCAGGAATTTCGCCATGCCGCGCATGATTGCCATGTCGCCGCCCAATGCCGGACGGAAGTACGCGGTGTTGGTCGGCTTGTCGCCGTTGGTGAGCATTTCGATCGGGTGTTGCGGGTGCTGGAAGCGTTCCAGGCCACGCTCTTTCAGCGGGTTGATGCACACCACCTGCGCACCGCGTTTCACTGCTTCGCGCAACGGTTCGAGCATCCGCGGGTGATTGGTGCCGGGGTTCTGGCCCCAGACGAAAATCGCATCCGCATGTTCGAGGTCGTCGAAGGTCACGGTGCCTTTGCCGACGCCAACGCTTTGCGCCAATGCCACACCGCTGGCCTCGTGGCACATGTTCGAGCAGTCGGGGAAGTTGTTGGTGCCGTAAGTGCGTACGAACAGTTGATAAAGGTACGCCGCTTCGTTGCTGGCGCGCCCCGAGGTGTAGAACTCGGCCTGGTTCGGGCTCGACAAGCCCTGCAAATGCTTGGCGATCAAGGCAAACGCCGCTTCCCAGCTGATCGGCTTGTAGCGATCGGTTTCGGCGTCGTAGCACATCGGCTCGGTCAAGCGGCCCTGGTACTCGAGCCAGTAGTCACTTTGTTCGAGCAACGAGCTGACGCTGTGCTTGGCGAAAAACGCGCCATCGACACGGCGCTTGGTCGCTTCCCAGTTCACCGCTTTGGCGCCGTTCTCGCAGAACGCCACCATGCCGGCTTCCTTGGAATCGCCCCAGGCGCAACCGGGGCAGTCGAACCCGCCGTTCTTGTTGGTCTTGAGCATCATGCGCAGATTTTTCAGGGCGTTGTCGCTGGTCAACCAGGCCCGGGCAACGCTGGCCAGCGCGCCCCAGCCACCGGCCGCGCCTTTATAGGGCTTGTAGCGGGGGACGGGTTTCTGGTCGGCTTGTTGATGTTGGCTCACGCTTGAGTCTCCAACGCTGGGCTGTAGACCCGCGGCGCATTCTTCTGTGATAGATGGATGAGATTGAGGTTATGACGACGGGCCCACTGCACAGCAAGGCCCGTGGGTGACGACAGGCTGACGAGGGTCTGGATGCCGGCGCGCAAGACTTTCTGGATCAATTCGAGGCTGCACCGGCTGGTGACTATCGCTACCCCACCGGTAATTGGAATATTTTGGCGGATCAACCCGCCAATCAATTTGTCGAGGGCGTTGTGCCGGCCAATGTCTTCGCGGCCCAGCAGCAACTCGCCCTGACCGTTCATAAACACCGCCGCGTGCACCGCGCCGCAATGCTGGCCCAGCGGCTGAAACGCACCGATGCGTTGGCGCAGGCCATCGAGCCATTCGGCAGGCGGCAGCGGCGCGCCCGGCAGCACCTTGAGGTCGGGCAATGCCTGTTCAACTGCTTCCACGCCACAGAGCCCGCAACCGCTGGTGCCGGCCAGTTGCCGACGCTGCTGCTTGAGGTTCCAGAAGGCGCGGTTGGCGATGGTCACTTGCGCGTACTGCGCAGCCCCTTCACCGGTCAATTGCAGGTCATAGATGTCGGTCGCGTCTTCAATAATGCCGCTGCCGAGGCTGAAGCCGACGATGAAATCTTCAAGGTCAGTCGGCGTCACCAACATCACAGCCTGGCTGATGCCGTTGTAGGCAATTGCCAACGCAACTTCTTCGGCCAGCGCGGTGCTGGCCGACTCTGTGAATTGAAGATCGCAGAAACTGTAGGTCTGGCTTGCGTCTGGCGCGGGTGTTTCGAGTGCGGGCGCCGCGCAGCCGGGGCGCTTGGTGTTCATGAGGTTTCACCGACGGTTTGATCAGCTCTAAGCCTAGGCGCGTCAAAAGGTCGCGTCTAATCGCTATTACTGATCTGCCGATAGATGACGTCGATCAAGAGGCTGTCAGTGATTTTGAATAAATCGCAAAACAGGCTTCCGCCAAGGCCGAGCGTGGGGCGCTGCGACGCATGATCAACCCCAGCCGGGCGAGGGTCTGCGCGTTTTCGATAGGTTGCAGGCGCAAGTGATCAGTGAGGTTTTCCAGGCCGCCTTCCAGCGGCATCACCGCGCAGCACATGCCACCGTGTACCGCTTGTAACAATTGGTGCACCGCATCGGTCTGCAGCAGTGGCTGAGGTGACAGGCCGCGGCTGTGGAAGTTGTGGTCGATGGACTGGCGAAAGTGCATGCCGCTGGTGAGCATGCCCAGCGGCAGCTCGATCAGCGACTCCCAGCTCAAAGGCGATTCGCCGAAACTGAAAAAGCGCTGATCGTAGAGCAGGCCCATGTGGGTTTCACTGAACGCCAGTGAATCGAAGCGCTCGTTGTCCAGACGCTCCAGATAAGACACGCCGAGGTCCAGACGGTTGTTCGACAGTTGTTCGAGGATTTGCTCGGAGCTCAACGCCGAGAGTTCGAAACGCAGGTTCGGGTGTTCAGCGTGCAAGCGTTGCATGAGCGGCAGAGGATCGAAACTCGACAGCGGCACTACGCCTAATCGCAACGTACCGACCAGATTACCGCGACAAGCCGCAGCTTCAGCCTGCAAGCCGTCGTAAGCCGCCAGCACTGTGCGCGCCCAGGCCAGCACGCGTTCACCGGGTGCGGTAAACCCTTCAAATCGCTGACCACGATTGACCAGTGGCAACTCAAGTTCTTCTTCTAGACTGCGCAGGCGCATGGAGAGGGTCGGCTGGGTGATGTGGCAGCGGGCAGCGGCTTGGCCAAAGTGTCGGGTTTCGTCGAGGGCGATGAGGAATTTCAGTTGCTTGATGTCCATCTTCGCTCCAGGGCGCGGTGAAGGAGGGGATTCTAGCGCTTGCCCGCGATTCAGGCGACGCAGTCTAGAGCCCGGCAATTAAATCCCGATAATCTCCCACCGCCGCAAACTCCGCCGTGTCCTTAGGCCCTTTGCGACTGTCCGGCTCGCTCACTGCCAACAAATGCGCCACGCCAAAACGGCGCGCGCTGCGCAGTATCGGTAACGTATCGTCGATAAACAGACTGCGCGCAGGGTCGAAACCGATGTCCGCCTGCAACGCCTCCCAGAACTGCGCATTCTCTTTGGGAAAACCGTAATCATGCGAGCTGATCAAGCGCTCGAAGTAGGGCGCCAGTTCAATCCTTTCCAGCTTCAATGACAGTGAATCCCGATGCGCATTGGTGATCATCACTACCCGCTTGCCCGCCTGTTTGATCGCGGCCAGAAAGGTATCTGCATCCGGCCGCAAGGCGATCAGGTGCGCGGTTTCCAGTTTCAGTTCGCGCACCGGCAGTTTCAATTCGGTGCTCCAGAAATCCAGGCAGTACCACTGCAACTGGCCGGCGTTACGCTCGAACAGCGGCTGCAATTCCAGCTCAGCCATAGCCCGGCTCACCCCGTGCAACTCGGCGTAACGCTGTGGCAAGTGCTCCATCCAGAAATGGTTGTCGTAGTGCAGGTCCAGCAGCGTGCCATCCATGTCCAGCAGAACGGTGTCGATGTCGCGCCAGGGCAGCAGGGACATAAAAAACTTCTCCAGCGGTAAAAGAGATATCCGAGGTCAACAATCAGGATAGGCCGGGTATAGTAGCGCGTTCACGCCTAGGAGCTTTTCATGCGCCAGAAACCCACCGTCCTCGCCCGCGAAATCGTCGCCACCAGCCGTTTGTTCTGTGTCGAAGAGCTGAAACTGCGCTTTTCCAATGGCGTGGAGCGCACGTATGAACGTTTGGTCGGCAAGGGCGCGGGGTATGGCGCGGTGATGGTCGTGGCCATGCTCGATTCGGATCATGCGGTGTTGGTCGAGGAATACTGCGGCGGCACCGATGAATATGAACTGTCCTTGCCCAAAGGCCTGATCGAGCCGGGTGAAGACGTGCTGGCGGCGGCCGAGCGGGAGCTCAAGGAAGAGGCCGGGTATGGCGCGCGACAGCTGGAGCATCTGACCGAGTTGTCATTGTCGCCTGGTTACATGAGCCAGAAGATCCAGGTGGTGCTGGCCACCGATCTGTATGAAGAAAGCCTTGAGGGTGACGAGCCCGAGCCGATGGGTGTGGACAAGATCAATCTGCGTGAGTTGTCCGCCCTGGCGCAGAACCCGCGCTTCACCGAGGGCCGTGCCTTGGCGGCACTGTATCTGGCCCGTGACCTGCTGACCCAGCGCGGGGTGTTTCTGCCATGAATTTTTCGCATCCATTGATGGCGCCGGTGGTTGAACTGGCATTGCAGGCTGGCGAAGCAATCCTGCCGTTCTGGCGTACCGGCACAGCCGTGACCGCCAAATCTGATGATTCACCCGTCACCGCCGCTGACCTCGCGGCTCATCATGTGATCGTGGCCGGGTTGACCGCGCTGGACCCAAGCATCCCGGTGCTGTCCGAAGAAGACGCCAACATCCCGCAAAGCGTGCGTGCCGGGTGGCAGCGGTGGTGGCTGGTGGACCCGTTGGACGGGACCAAGGAATTTATTTGCGGCAGTGAAGAGTTCACCGTCAACATCGCGCTGATCGAACAGGGCCGGGTGGTGTTTGGCGTGGTCTCGATGCCGACCAACGGGCGTTTCTACGTCGGTGGTGCAGGTTTGGGCGCCTGGCGCGGCGACAAGGGCAGCCAGCCATTGCCGATTCAGGTTCGCGAAGTGCCTGCGGCGGGAGAGGCGTTTACCGTGGTTGCCAGTCGTCGGCATTCGAGCCCGGAGCAAGAGCGCTTGCTGGCCGGGTTGAGCAACAGCCTGGGCGAGTTGCAACTGGCCAATATCGGCAGTTCGTTGAAATTCTGCCTGTTGGCGGAAGGGGCGGCGGATTGTTATCCGCGTCTGGCGCCGACCTCGCAGTGGGACACCGCTGCGGCGCAAGGCGTGCTGGAAGGTGCGGGCGGCGAGGTGCTGGACTTGAGCGGTGCACCGTTTTGTTATCCAGCACGGGAATCGTTGTTGAATGAGTTCTTTTTGGCACTGCCGGCCAAGGCTGCGTGGCGCGAAAAACTGTTGGAGCTGGCCCGTTCCTGACCGTGGTATGAGTGAGGCGAAATCCTTGTGGGAGCGAGCCTGCTCGCGATGACGGTGTGTCAGTCAAAGAATAGGTTGATTGTCAGTCCGCTATCGCGAGCAGGCTCGCTCCCACAGGTTTTTGTGGCGGCTGAGCTTCAGCGGTGAAGGACGTACTGCCCGGTAAACCTCACCGCATCGTCATCACTGCCGACATTCACCATCCGTGAATGCAGCGTCAACCGCGCCCGCCCATAGCGCTGATACATCGTCAAAAACTTTTTCCACACCGCCGCACTCGGCGCCTGACAAATCGCTGTCGCGTCCATGGTTACCGGTAGCGGATAGCTGATCTGCCCTTCCTGAATCACGATATGCCCGTCTTCAATCCCTTCCTCACGCAAGCGCAAATGCAGCCAGCCCCAACCCGCCAGCACCGAGCCGCAATACAGACTGCCACCGAACATGGTGCTTTTGTGATTGACGTTGGCTTCCAGTGGCAAGAACAGGCGCAGTTGCTGGTCGTGCCAGTCGAGCACTTTGATGCCCATGGCCTGCGTCAGGGGGATGTCGTGATGGAGAATGGATTCCAGGTGACGACTGTCGCGATTCATGCGCGGGCCTCTTGTTTGAAGGTGATGATTTAACGGTCGCTCAATCGAGATCGTCAGCAGAGCTGCTTGCTCCGCCGGCGAAGATCAGCCCATGTTTGCGCAGCTTGTCGTGCAAGGTTTTGCGCGGAATGCCTAGCGCTTCAGCGAGGCTGCGCACGGAGCTGTGAGAGCGTGCCAGTTCGGCGGCAATCAGGTTCTTTTCGAAGTTTTCCACTTGCTCGCTCAATCCGCCGCTGAACCCTTCAGCCGGCATGCTGGTTCCGCCCTCCGGCGTATTGTTGTCTAGCGCCAGTTCCAGGCCCAGGGCAAAGCGTTCGGCGGCGTTTTGCAGTTCGCGTACATTGCCGGGCCAAGTGTGACGCAGCAGCATGGCGCGTTGCCCCGGTTGTAGCATATGGGGCGGCAAACCGTGGCGGGCGCTGGCTTCATCGGCGAAATGCTGGAACATCACCAACGCATCTTCACCGCGCTCGCGCAGTGGCGGAATACGCACCGGCGCGACGTTCAGGCGGTAATACAAGTCGGCGCGGAAACGCCCTTGATCGGCGGACTGACGCAGGTCTTCTTTGGTCGCGGCGATGATGCGGATGTCCAGCGGGATCAACTGATTGCCGCCCAAACGCTCGACGACACGTTCCTGCAGCAAACGCAGCAGCTTCACCTGTACGTCCAGACTCATACTTTCGATTTCGTCTAGGAACAGCGTGCCGCCGTTGGCGAATTCGAACTTGCCGATGCGGCGCTTTTGCGCACCGGTGAACGCGCCGGGCTCGTGACCGAACAGCTCGCTTTCCACCACGGACTCGGCCAGCGCGCCGGCATTGATCGCCACGAACGGACCGTTACGACGGTTCGATAAATCGTGCAGCGCTCGGGCCACAACTTCTTTGCCGGCGCCGGTCTCACCCAGAATCAACACATCGGCCTTGGTCGCGGCAAGGGCGCCAATCTGCTCGCGCAGGCGCAGCATGGGCGCCGATTGCCCAACCAGTCGAGTGCTTAATTCATTGCGATCACTCAGGGCCAAACGCAGGCTGCGGTTATCCAGTACCAACCGGCGCAAGGCCAGCGCACGGCGCACGCTGTCGAGCAGGGCGTCGCTGGCGAAGGGTTTTTCGAGGAAGTCATAAGCCCCGGCGCGCATGGCTTGCACCGCGAGCGGCACATCGCCGTGGCCGGTGATCAGCAATACCGGCAGCTCCGGGTCCTGGGCATGCAATTCGGTCAGCAACTCGAGGCCGTCCATGCCCGGCATGCGAATGTCGCTGACCACCACACCCGGCCAGTCACGCTCCAGTTGTGCGGCCAGGCCTTTGGCTTCAGCCAGCGGCAGGATTTTCAGGCCGGCGAGGTCCAGGGTCTGGCTCAGGGCCTGACGCAGATGGGGATCATCGTCGATCAACACGACCTGAATGCGGCTGTCGATGGTCATGCACTTCGGTCCTCGGACGGTTGCAAGCTCACGCCCGGTGCGCCCGCGCGTAGTCTCAGGGTAATCAGGGCGCCGCCTTCCTTGTGGTTGGCGAACGACAGTTCACCACCGAAGGCACGCATCAGGGTTTCGCAAATCGCCAACCCCAGCCCAAGTCCCTGTGTGCGGGTCTTGGTGGTGTAGAAAGGTTCGCTGGCGCGTCCCAAGGCTTCCATGCAAAAGCCGGGGCCGTTGTCACGGATGTACAGATTGACGCCGTCAGCGGTGGATTGGGCACTCAACCAGAGTTTACGCGGCGGGCCTTTTTCAGTCAGCGCATCGAGGGCGTTGGCCAATAGATTGCCGAGTACCTGACGCAGACGGGTTTCTCCGGCCTCGACCCACAGCGTGGCGGCGGGCAAGTCGCGGATCAGTTCGACCTCCATGCTGCGTCGGCGCTTAGCCAGCAATGCCAGCGCGTCATCCAGCGCCGGTTGCAACGCAACGCTTTCCGGCGCGTGACGATCACGCCGGGCAAAGGCGCGCAGGTGAGCGATGATCGAGGCCATGCGCCCGGTCAGTTCGCTGATCAGTTTGAGGTTGCCGCGTGCCTCGTCGGTGCGTTGATGATCGAGCAGCACTTCGGCGTTTTCCGCGTAGCTGCGAATCGCCGCCAGGGGCTGATTGAGCTCATGGCTGATACTCGCCGACATGGTTCCCAACGCTGACAATTTACCGGCCTGGACCAGATCATCCTGCGCGCGCACCAGTTCCTGCTGAGCGTGTTCGCGCTCCAGCACTTCCTGTTTCAGGCGCCGGTTGAGGCCTTCGAGGTCGCTGGTTCGCTCGGCGACCCGGCCCTCCAGTTCGCGACGAGCCTTGGCTTCGAAAGCGATCCGTTCGAGGTAATGTCGGCGGCGCTGCATCATCAGCCCAAGCAGCAGCATCAACACCAACAACGTTGCGCCCCCGATGGCGAGCACCGTGCGGACCGGGCGGTTAATCAAGGTGCGCGGAGCAAGGATACTGGCGTTCCAGCCGGTTTCGGCGATCTGTTGGGTTTGGATCAGCCAAGCGTTGGGGTTGAGTTTCAACGGTTTTGGATCGCGGGTCGGGTACGGTTGAATCGCAGTAACGGCTTTGTTTTCTTCGTCGCTCAACGTGCGGGTCGAGCGGAAGCGCCACTCCGGCCGCGAGGTGAGAATGACCACACCGTTTTGGTCGGTCAGCAGCAGCTGTTCCGGGGTTTTGCCCCAGAGGCTTTCGGTGTGGTCCAAGTCGACTTTGACCACCAGCACGCCGATGATTTTTTCGCCATCGCGTACCGCCGCTGCAAAGAAATAACCGCGTTTGGCCGAGGTCGTGCCCAAGCCGAAAAACCGTCCGAGCCGGCCAGCCATGGCTTCGCTGAAATAAGGCCGGAAGGAAAAATTACGCCCGACAAAGCTGTCGTGCTTGTCCCAATTGGACGCCGCCAGCGTTTTGCCGCTGGTGTCCATCAAGTACATGACTTCGGCACCCGTTTGCGTGCTGATGTTTTTCAGCAAGCGGTTGGCATTGCCTTGGGTGACGCCATCATCGGGCGCGCCGAGTACCGCGCGCAGGGCCGGCAGGTCGCCGAGGATTTGCGGCAAGACTTCATAACGATGCAGCGTACCCAGCAGGTTGGCGACATACAGGTCGAGCGTCTGACGGTTCTGCCCGGCCAGTTCGCTGCGGTAGTAACGCTCGGCCAAGTGCTCCAGCGGCCACAATAACGGCGCCAGGCACAGCGCCAGCAGGGCAAGGCTGCGCCAGCGGGGTCTGCGGGGGAGAGTCGGAGTCATGAGCATCGGGCGCCTGTGGGTACAGGCGCATTATGCCTAGGCTTGGTGGCGCAGTCTGCGCACCTTGGCCAAGTCGTTCTGGCGAAGAAGATTCAGACAGGGGCTCAGGAAAAGACTTCAGCGTCCTTGAAGAACACGGCGGCTTGGTCTTTGCCGGACAGTTGCGGTGCTTCCTCAAGTTGCCAATCGATGGCCAGGTCCGGGTCATCCCAGCGAATGCTACGCTCGGCGGATGGGGTGTAGTAGTCGGTGGTTTTGTAGAGGAATTCGGCGAACTCGCTCAGCACCACGAAACCGTGGGCGAAACCTTCCGGGACCCAGAGTTGGCGATGGTTGTCGGCGGACAGGCGCACCGCCACCCATTTGCCGAAATGCGCTGAGCTACGACGAATATCCACCGCCACATCCAGCACTTCACCGGCCGTCACGCGCACCAGTTTGCCCTGGGTATTTTCCAGCTGGTAATGCAGACCGCGCAGTACACCTTTTTGCGAGCGGGAATGGTTGTCCTGGACAAACTGTGTATCCAGACCAGTCGCTTCTTCGAAGGCCTTTGCATTGAAGCTCTCATAGAAGAAGCCGCGCTCATCACCAAAAACCTTGGGTTCGATGATCAGAACACCGGGCAGGTCGGTGGTGACTACATTCATGGTGTTTCTCCAGTAATAGGCGTTGATTGGGGACATTCTTGCGCAAAGTGCCGAGTGAGGCGAGTGCGACGTGATTTTTCCTGATCCATTTACTGATTGAGCCAAGTGTCAGGCGGTCGAATGGGGGTTGCGTATCGCCTCTGGCAATGGCGATATAAGCGCCTAATAACATTTCAGAGGTCGTTGTATGCCGCTCGCCACGTTGATTCACCGCGCCAGTTTGCCCAGCCCGCAAGTCTCCGCGCAGCAAGCGCTTGAGCTGCTGGAAGGGCATTACGGATTGAGCGGGAAGTTGCAGGCTCTTGGCAGCCAGCAGGATCTCAACTTTCGCGTAGACAGCGACCAGGGGCGTTTCGTCCTGAAAATCTGCCGTGGCGATTATGCGGCGCTGGAGCTGCAAGCCCAACACGCGGGGCTCAAGCATCTGCGCGAGCACTCCGGCGTGAAGGTGCCGCGAGTGATCCCCGCCAAAAGCGGTGCTGATCTGCTCACGCTGGACGTCGCGGGCCAATCGGTGCACGTGCGACTGCTCGACTACATCGAAGGTCAGTCGCTCACGCATCTGGATCACCTTCCGGGTGCCGTGGTGGCTGGTTTCGGTCAGCTGTGCGGCGAAATGGACCTGGCCCTGGCCGCGTTCGACCATCCTGGCCTTGAGCGCACGTTGCAGTGGGACGCCCGTCATGCCAACGCATTGATCGGTCATTTGCTGCCCGTCATCAAGGATGACGCGCAACGCCGGTTGATCGCCGATGCCGCCGAACGCGCCGAGCGTCACTTGCAACCGCTGGTGGATAAGTTGCCGGTGCAGGCCATTCACATGGACATCACTGACGACAACGTGGTCTGGCAGCGCGACTTGCAACGTCAATGGCAATTGCAGGGCGTGATCGATTTCGGCGACCTGGTCCGCACCTGGCGCATCACCGATCTTTCGGTGACCTGCGCGGCGCTGCTGCACCACGCCAACAGCGACCCGTTCTACATTTTGCCAGCGATTGAGGCCTATCACGCGGTCAATCCTTTGCAGCCTGAAGAACTGCTGGCGCTCTGGCCGCTGATCGTCGCGCGTGCTGCGGTATTGGTGCTCAGCGGCGAACAGCAAGTCAGTATTGATCCGGGCAACCAATACAGCCGCGACAACCTGACCCATGAATGGGAAATTTTCCGGGTGGCCACATCGGTGCCGCTGCAATTGATGGAAGCGGCGATCCTGACCTGCGTCGGCAATAGCCTGCCGAGCATTGGCAGTGAAGGTTTCGCGCCATTGTTGCCGAGCCTGGTGGGGCGCGAGTTTGCGCTGATCGATCTGGGTGTACTCAGCCCACATTTCGAGGCGGGTAACTGGGAGCAAGAAGGGATTGATCAGCGGCTACTGACCGAAGCCGCTACTACCCACGGCTTGGCAGCCAGTCGATTTGGGCAATACCGATTGTCGCGAACGCGTCCAGACAGTGCCGACGAGCCGGACACCTGTCCGTTGCACGTCGAGTTGCGAGTGCCCCACGGCACGGCGGTCGAATCGCCGTTTGCCGGTGTGGTTCATCGGCCGGCGGCCGGCGTGCTGCAACTCGACGGGCCACAACTGAGTGTGCGGTTGTGGGGCGTGACACCGTCTCTGCACACCGGCGCGGCGCTGGTCAAAGGCCAGGTGTTGGGCTCGGTCAGCGGGCCTTTGATCGTGCAGTTGAGCCGAGGCACGGCTTTCAATGCGCCGCTGTTTTGCACACCTTCGCGCGCCCTGGCCTGGCAAGCCTTGTGCCCGTCGCCGGCGGCATTGCTGGGACTGGCTTGTGATGCTGAAGAGGAACTGGATTCGCAAACGCTGCTGGCGCGCCGCAGCGCCAGTTTCGCCCGTACCCAGAAGCACTATTACGTCGACCCGCCGCGCATCGAACGCGGCTGGCGCAACCACCTGATCGACATGCAGGGCCGCTCCTACCTCGACATGCTCAATAACGTCGCGGTACTTGGCCACGGACATCCGCGTATGGCGGCGGTCGCCAGTCGTCAGTGGTCGCTGCTCAACACCAACTCGCGCTTCAACTATGCGGCGGTTGCCGAGTTTTCCGAACGCTTGCTGAAGTTGGCGCCGGACTCCATGGACCGCGTGTTCCTGGTCAACAGCGGCAGCGAGGCCAACGATCTGGCGATTCGTCTGGCATGGGCTTACAGCGGCGGGCGCGACATGATCAGCGTGCTGGAGGCCTATCACGGCTGGACGGTGGGCGCCGATGCGGTGTCGACTTCAATTGCCGACAACCCCAAGGCCTTGAGCAGCCGTCCGGACTGGGTGCATCCGGTCATCGCGCCGAACACGTATCGCGGAGAATTCCGTGGTCCGGACAGTGCGCCGGATTATGTGCGCAGCGTCGAGCACAACCTGGCGAAAATCGCCGAGCAAAAGCGTCAGTTGGCTGGTTTTATTTGCGAGCCGGTGTACGGCAATGCGGGCGGGATCTCGTTGCCGCCGGGCTATTTACAGCAGGTCTACGCCATGGTTCGCGCGCAGGGGGGTGTGTGCATCGCCGACGAAGTGCAAGTTGGTTACGGGCGTATGGGGCATTTCTTCTGGGGCTTTGAAGAGCAGGGCGTGGTGCCGGACATCATCACCATGGCCAAAGGCATGGGCAACGGCCAGCCGTTGGGCGCGGTGATTACGCGGCGGGAAATTGCTGAAGCGCTGGAGGCCGAAGGTTATTTCTTCTCGTCGGCGGGCGGCAGTCCGGTCAGTTGCCAGATCGGCATGGCGGTACTGGATGTGATGGAAGAAGAAAAGCTCTGGGAAAGCGCTCAGGTCGTGGGCGGCTATTTCAAGGAGCGCCTCGAAGCGCTGATCGAGATTCATCCATTGGTGGGCGCGGTGCACGGTTCCGGCTTCTATTTGGGCGTCGAGCTGATCCGCAACCGCGACACCCTGGAACCGGCGACCGAAGAAACCACGGCGCTGTGTGATCGCCTGCGAGAGCTGGGGATTTTCATGCAACCGACCGGCGACTTCCTCAACGTCCTCAAGATCAAACCGCCGATGGTGACGTCACGCCAGAGTGTGGATTTCTTCGTCGACATGCTCTCGAAGGTGCTCGCGGAAGGCCTGTAAACCCATACCCCTGTAGGAGCGAGCTTGCTCGCGAAGGCGGTGTGTCAGTCGACGTTGATGTCGGCTGACACTCCCTCTTCGCGAGCAAGCTCGCTCCTACATTAGAGGTGTATTTATTCGATAGATATCGGCTTTTCAGCAAAAAAATATGACAGATGGTTTGTTGGTCGCTTCTAAAGCCGATATTTATCGGCTATAAAGTCACCGCTGCCTCGGCGTGGACGAACCACGCCCAGCGCTTCCCATTTCTGTCATGGGTCGATGCCACACTCGACCCCAAGCCTTTGCTCAGGAGCCGATTCATGAGCCGTATCGTTACCGTCGCCGCTACCCAGATGGCCTGTTCCTGGGACCTTGAAGACAATATCGAAACCGCTGAGAAGCTGGTCCGTGAAGCGGCAGCCCAAGGCGCGCAGATCATCCTGATTCAGGAGCTGTTCGAGGCCCCGTATTTTTGCCAGAAGCCGAACGCGGATTACCTGCAACTGGCCACAACCGTCGAAGACAACGTCGCCATCAAGCACTTCCAGAAAGTCGCCAAAGAGCTGCAAGTGGTGCTGCCGATCAGCTTCTACGAATTGGCCGGCCGCGCGCGCTTCAACAGCATCGCGATCATTGATGCCGACGGCTCCAACCTCGGGATTTATCGTAAAAGCCACATCCCGGACGGCCCTGGCTACCACGAGAAGTACTACTTCAACCCGGGCGATACCGGTTTCAAAGTGTGGAACACCCGTTACGCGAAAATCGGCGTGGGCATCTGCTGGGATCAGTGGTTTCCAGAGTGCGCCCGTAGCATGGCGTTGCAAGGGGCAGAAATCCTGTTCTACCCGACCGCCATTGGCAGCGAGCCGCACGACAAGACCATTTCCTCCCGTGATCACTGGCAGCGCGTACAACAGGGGCATGCCGGCGCCAACCTCATGCCGCTGATCGCCAGCAACCGCATCGGCAACGAAGAGCAGGACGGTTACGACATTACCTTCTATGGCTCGTCGTTCATCGCCAACCAGTTCGGCGAAAAAGTTCAGGAGCTCAACAAAACCGAAGAAGGTATTCTGGTGCACACTTTCGACCTCGACGAGCTGGAACACATTCGCAGCGCGTGGGGTTCGTTCCGTGATCGTCGCCCGAACCTGTACGGCGCACTGAAAACTCTCGACGGTTCCCTGGAGTCCTGATTCTCATGACCACTTTGCACACCACGCCTCGCGCCGACGGCTTCCAAATGCCGGCCGAATGGGCGCCACACACCCAGACCTGGATGATTTGGCCCGAGCGCCCGGATAACTGGCGCCTGGGTGGCAAACCGGCGCAAGCCGCACACGTGGCGGTGGCAAAAGCCATCGCGCGTTTCGAGCCGGTGACCGTGGCGGTTTCCGCAGGCCAATACGAAAACGCTCGCGCCCGTCTCGACGTGCCGAACATTCGTGTGGTGGAAATGTCCAGTGATGACGCCTGGGTTCGTGATACCGGCCCGACGTTTGTCATCAATAACCGTGGTGAAGTCCGTGGTGTGAATTGGGACTTCAACTCGTGGGGCGGTTTTGACGGCGGTCTGTATTCGCCGTGGAACCGAGATTCGCAAGTCGGCGGCAAAATCCTCGAGATCGAGCGCAGCCAGCGTTATCGCACCGAGGGCTTCGTGCTCGAAGGCGGCTCGATTCACGTCGATGGCGAAGGCACACTTATCACGACCGAAGAATGCCTGCTCAACCGCAATCGCAATCCGCACCTTGATCGTGCAGAAATCGAAGCGGTGCTCAGTGCCAATCTGGGTGTGGATAAAATCATCTGGTTGCCGGACGGTTTGTTCAACGACGAAACCGACGGCCATGTGGATAACTTCTGTTGCTACGTGCGCCCGGGTGAAGTATTGCTGGCCTGGACCGATGATCCGCAAGACCCGAACTACCCGCGCTGCCAGGCAGCCATGAAAGTCCTGCAAAGCAGCACCGACGCCAAGGGTCGCCCGTTCACGGTGCACAAGATGCCGATACCGGGGCCGCTGTATGCAACAGAAGAAGAATGTGCGGGTGTCGACCCGGTGGACGGTACTCAGGAGCGCAATCCGACTGTTCGTCTTGCCGGTTCTTACGTGAACTTCTTGATCGTCAACGGCGGGATTATTGCGCCTAGCTTCGATGATCCGCTGGACGGCCCGGCAAAAGAAATTTTGCAGACGCTGTTCCCGCAACATGAAGTGGTGATGGTGCCAGGCCGGGAACTGTTACTGGGAGGCGGTAACATCCACTGCCTTACCCAACAGCAACCTGCGCCGCACAAGGAGTGAGTGAGGTTGTAACATCTTGAGTCAATTGCAAAAACTGTTGAGCAGATGTTAATCCTTCCCTCTACATGTAACGCCCGCAGCCCTGAAGGACTGCGGGCTTTTTTATATCCGCTTGTCGGCAGTCCAGAAACATTGGCACAGCTCTTGTATCTGTCACCGCGCGAAACAGGGAGGGGGAGAACTGCGATGTTCTGTCATAAACCTTGGATAAGTTAGCCGCTCACAAACCAGGAGAGAGCGCTGAAATGAACGCCGAAGTAAATGTAGTGGGCGAGCGGGCGTTGCACCCCCTGGCAATTAATGGCGAATCACTCCAGGACTTTGCGCACTGGTTGAAGTCCAATGGAATGCGTCAGATCAGTGAACCTGATCCGCGTCGGACGATGATCGAGCGCTATCCCGCTGGTTTTTTCAGCGAAGCGGAACTGGATGCGTTGTTGGATGTGATGGAAGGATAAGAAGAAAAACAAAGGATTGATAAAGCGCTGCCGCAATGGCGGCGCTTTTTTTTTATGGGCGATGGTTTTATTAGCGAAATAAATCGAAAACCCCCGGACTGGTTCGGTGGGTTTTTTGCCTCATTACGGTAAAAAAACACTAAAAACGGCTGTTCTCAGTCGTAAAAAGTCGAATTCAAGCCACTCCAAACGCCGTTTCAAGCCGTGCTTGAGATGCCTGAAATTCTTTCTCATGGACGCAAATCCTGTGCCCTCTAGATTAGGTTGCTAAATGCACGGAGATTTTAAAAATGCTCGTTTTGAACAAAGAAGTGGGCGAATCGCTACGGCGCGACAAATACGTCAACGTCAAAAGTAGTGACTTCAATTTATTCGGTCACTTCTCCGACTTCGTCAGGTTGACCCGAAGTTGGGAAAACATGGAGCCCGACAGTTACTACGGTCAAGCCGAGGCGGGCAATCGATACCGTCGCTACAGTGATTTCGAGTACAACCCGGTGACGCGCGAACTGACACAGCTGGAACACCGCGCCTACGTTCAGTCCAAGGCCAACAACAGCTACGTGGGCGGAATGGTGCGGCACTTCCAGGACTTCTCCGAAGAAATCATCCATTCACCGGTGATGCGCAGCCTGATTGACACGGATTTCGACGTGTACAAAAACGTTCTTCCACCGGAACTGCATGACGAAATCTGGCAATGCCAGATTCATCAGATCCGTATCGAGATCAAGCCAGGCAAGCAACTGGAGATCACCCCGGAAGGCATTCACTGCGACGGTTATCCGTTCAGCGGCGTGCATTTTTGGGGGCGTAATAATGTGGAGGGGGCGGAGAGCCGCTTGTACAGCGCCCATGAACAAGAGCATTTGGCGTCGACAACGTACACGGACATTCTCGATACCACTTATTTCCTTGATCGGGACATGCGCCACTACGTCACGCCGGCGCGCAACACCCATTCTCACGCCATGGCTTATCGGCAAATTCTGGCGATTTCCTTCTCGCGGCCCGGGACCGCTTTTGACATTGTTCGCTGAACAGCTCGACCCCATGATGAACCTCGCCGAGTGCCCTGCACCGGTGATGTTGCGGCGCACCACGGCCAAGGATGCGCAGCGTCTGGAGCGTTTCTTTCGGCAGTTCGAAGAAGTGTCGTTCTGCGAATGGCAGGACGCCAAATGCCTGCGCGGTGTGTTGGTGCAAAAGACCACCATTTCGTTTATCGCGCTGGACCTCAGTGGCGAAATCGTTGGCGCGGTGCTGGGTGGCATGCTCGGCAGTCGCGGCACTATCAACCACTTGGCGGTCAGCCCGGTGTACCGCAGCCAGGGCGTCGGTCAACGGCTGGTTGAAGCGGCATCTGCGGACATGAAACGCGTGGGCGTGCTGCGGATGTTCCTGTTTGTCGACGATACGAACCTCGCCGGCAAACGTTTTTGGAGTGCCCAGGGTTTTTGCGAACCGCGCGGCGAAAGAACCTTTGAGAGGGATCTATGAATGAGACGTCCAGCCGCCAGCCGCTGATGGTCGGGGCCCAGCGTTCGCGCACCTTTGCCGAAGCCAGCCCGGTGGTGGCGGGTTACTTCACGGTGTCGTTTGTGTTCGGCCTGATGGCGGTCAATGCCGGGATGCCTGTGTGGTTGCCGGTCGCCATGTGCCTGTTTGTGTACGCTGGCGCTTCGCAGTTTGCCGCCTTGGCGCTGATTACCAGCGGTGCGTCGCTAACCACCATTATCCTCACCACGTTTCTGATCAACGCGCGGCACATGCTTATGTCGGTCTACATGGCCAAGGCGTTGCAGGCGATGGGTCTCAGTCGACTTGAGCGTTGGTGTTATGCAGGCGGGTTGACCGATGAGTCCTTCGCTTTCCACAGCGTCAAACTGGGCAAGGGTGCGCCGGTCAATGTGCGTTACCTGATCGGCTTCAATCTGTATTGCCACACCTCATGGGTGCTCGGCGGTCTGTTGGGGGCGATTTGCGCACAGTACGCGGCGCACTTGATCAAGTATCAGCTGGACTACGCGTTGACGGCGATGATGCTCTACGTGCTGGTGTCGCTCTGTAATACGCGTAACAAACTCATCGCCGCACTGGCCGCCGTCGCTTGCATGGGCGCGCTGAGCCTGGTGGGCAGCTCGCCGTTCAACGTATTTATCGCCACCTTTGTGGGCTGTGGGGTGGGTGTATGCCTGACCAAACGTTCCTGATTCTGGTCGTCGTCTTGATGATGGCCGTGACGTTCCTGCCGCGAGCATTGCCGCTGCAAGTGAACACTGACCATTGGCCACCCTTCGTCGCCCGGGCGCTGGAATACTTGCCGGTGGCGATCGTCGCTGCCATCAGCCTCACGCCGTTGTTGATCAAGGATCAACAGATGCAGCTCGATCGCCCGGAGTTTTATGCCGCGATTCCGACGTTGTTATGTGCGTACCTCAGCAAAAACCTCTTTCTCTCCGTTGCGGTGGGAACGGCTGCGTACATTGCGCTCGGCTCGTTCATGTAGCGGAAGGTCCGCCACGTCTTGCAAGGCCTGGCCCGACAATTCGGGGTTATTGACCGTCAACCGCACTTCGAGGGCATCCTCGAAGCCAGGGAAAATGGTCAAGCCGTTACGTTGGGCCGCGTCACGGGACACCATGCCGAGGCCATCCATTTGCGTTATCAGCGACAGCGTCAGCGTCTCACTGCAGGAATAGACCATCCGCTTGTTCGACTCGTAATTGCCAAGGCCGGCGTCGAGAAAACGCAAAAAACTGTGGGAATAAGGACAATCGCCGGCCGGCCGCACCTGAAACTTGTTGCCGAGCATCACCAACGGATCGTTTTCCTGGCCGCAATGGGCTCCGACCACCTGCACCTGAACCTCGGGCAGGATAATGCTCGGCAACCCTGGCTGCTGCGGCCCGATAAGTACGGCCAGGTCGAAGTCTTCATTCTTCAGCTTGCTGAGGTTTTCCATCGACTCTGCGTAGCTGAATTCCAGCTGATAGTCGGGAAATACCTCAATCAGACGTCCGATCATTCGCCGGTTGAAGTCAGACGAAAGCGTGGTGTTCAGCGCCACCTTGAGCGTGCGCTGCCCAGGCATCTTCAGCGCAGCCACTTTTTCTTCGAGTTGCCGCGTGGCCAGCAACACCTTGTCAATGTAAGGCGTGAGTTCCGAGCCCTGGGTGGTCAGGGTCAATCCCTTGTTGGAGCGACGAAACAACCGAAAACCAAACTGCTCTTCTACCTTGTTCAACTGCGCAGCCAATGCCTGCACCGTTAAACAGGAATGCTCTGCCGCCGCCGACAAAGAGCCGGTCTGCACGATGCGCATGAGGTTGCGTAGGGTTCTGCTATCCATGGGGTAATGCCCTCTGAAGTGGGCTGGCTATTGTTGAGTACCTGACCGCCGGTCGGGCGATATGTGCTGGCTATAATCCTGCACCTGAACCCGCTTGTCCCGAGTTTAGTAGCGAAATGATGCTGGCGTCCGATGGTTGGAGGGTTGCGTAGGGTCGGGGGTTTCTGGGGAAGGGTGGGTGATAGGGGTCAAAAAATGCTCGGACCGGGAGGTTTGGGCATTTTTTTGGGGTGGAACGGGGATGGCGGTGCGGGTTTCGTCCTGCTGGGACATAGTAAGGCTGGCCGGCCTCGAAACGTTCTTATGCAAAAAGCCAGATTTGTGATCGTTTTTGAGCGCGCAAACTCGTTTTTATGCGTTTAGGGTAAGTTCGAAAGCGTGATATCTCAGGACGGGGCGCAATCTGATGCGCCTGAAATGTTCGTTTTTATGCAAATTAATCAAAAAATAATCGTTTTTATGCAACAAAACCTGATTTTGATCGTTACTCTTCATTTGTAGGCATTTTTGATTTGGCCGAGCTTTTCAAAGGAGTGTGACCGTGAGCGAGTTTCCCGTAGACCCCATCGGTGCTGCCTGGCTAGCGACGACATTCGGCGTGCTGCCGATGGCACGGCTACCCGTGTTAAGTCAGGTGGGTAGCCGACGGTCAACTCAGGTCGAAGATGGGTTTCGTCTTGAGACCTATACCGAAAATATGCGCCCCGATCCGGACCTCTCATCCCATCTGCAATTTCACCTGCGGCATGAAGTCCCGAACCTTGAATTCTTGACCCGGCTGTTTACCAAGGTGGGTCCTGCACCGGTACAAGACTGGTTAAATGTTGAGCCAACCGGCCAATATGCACGCAGGGCCGCTTTCCTGTTTGAGTGGCTAACAGGCGAGCAATTGCAAGCGCCAGAGCCTATAGGCGGTAAGTATGTCGACGCCATCAACGCCGGTCTGATGGTGGCGGCTTCACCCGAAGAGGCGGTGAAGGTGCCGCGTTGGCGAGTGAATGACAACCTGCCGGGCACGAGCTACTTCTGCCCGATCGTCGTCAAGACAGCAGCAGTCCAGTCAGCAGCGGACCTCGATGTGCCTCACCTCTTTGGTCAACTGACCGCAGAATTTGGCGAAGCCCTTCTGCTGCGCGCCGCCGCATGGATGACACTGCGGGAAAGTAAAGCCAGCTTCGCGATTGAAGGGGAGGCGGATCGCTCTACGCGTATCCAGCGTTTCGCTGATGTGTTGGCGCGACGAACCGGTCAGGGCGAACTGCCGCTCACCGATGTTGCACTGGCTGAGATGCAAGAAGAAATCCTTGGAGCAGTGACCACACTGACACGCCTGGGGATTCGGCAATCTCCGGTGTTTGTTGGAGAGACGGTTCGCTATCAGGAGATTGTCCATTATGTCGCTCCCCCGGAGAGTGATTTGGAGCGGATGTTAGAAGGCATTCGCGTCTTTCTGAATCGTACCCAAGGGCAATCCCCGGTCATGCGCAGCGCTGTGGCCGCGTTTGCTTTCGTCTATATCCATCCGCTGGCTGACGGCAATGGCCGGGTCCATCGCTTCCTGATCAACGACATTTTGCGTCGTGATGGGGTCATTCCAGACCCGGTGATCCTTCCGATTTCAGCTGTTATCACCGACGACTCGGCTGAGCGACGCCTATATGACAGCGTGCTGGACCAGGTTTCAAAACCGCTCATGCAGGGCATACGAGACCAGGTAACGTTCGCCAGTATTCGTACGCAATACCCTGATGGCGTGGTCTCGAACATTGAATTCACGGGTCAGGATCAGGCCCGTCCGGTGTGGCGGTATCCAAACCTGGGGCCACACGTAGTGTTCATCTCAAACGTCATTCGCCGCACGATCACCGAGCAGATGCGTGAAGAGTCGCGGTATTTACGCAGCCACATCAGGGCCAGGCAGGCGATCAAGGAGATCGTCGAAATGCCGGATCAACAGGCTGATCGGCTCTTGCGGTCCATGGAGCAGAACGAAGGGAAGCTGAGCAACGTACTGGCGAAGGAAATGCCTGTGCTGACAAGGCCGGATATTTGGGACGCCATTACCGAAGCGGTGGCTCAGTCGATGCGGAGGGAAGAGCCGATAGACAGTGGCGTGAGTGATCGATACCACCCGAATCAGCCTGTAGGCAGATGATGGACTTACGCAGAAAGCCCCGATTGATTCGGGGCTTATTCATGTGTGCGGCCTGGATTATGTGGCGACGTTACTGGCGCGGTTGTTACACGGTGCGGCGAGCACCTTCACCACGTCATCGATGATCGCTTTACTCATGTCCTGCAAGTAATGCGACGCCCAGGCATGGCGGTCGGTATCGCGAACCATCCCGGCATCTGATGCAAGGAGTTTGGCGATGTGGAGCAGATCGGAGGCGTGGGAGAGGGCTTCGATGACTGGAACGCCGGCGTTAATGCGAAACAGCGGTTCGTTGGCGTGGTAGGAGAAAGGGGGGAGGCCGATGGTTTTGAGGTCTTGAGGGTTGGTCATTGGGCACCTCCGATTTTTGGGCGGTGGTGGGTATGAACCGGTGGAGCAGGGGACAGATGCGTAATCGTGGCTAGGTGGTGGCGTGGGGGAACGTTTTAGTGATTTTTATGGCTGGGCAATAATTATTGCCCAGCCATAATTTTGATAATTTGAAAAAGGCTTGCTGAAGCCCCCGACTTGCTGAAGAAGGCATCAGAAATGGATATCGAATTGGATCAGTTTCAAAAAGATTTGCTGGAATCTGTACGCGAAATGAATGAGAGCCAAGCGCTTCCAATCGCTGAAGGGAGGCCGTTAACGAAGGACCGTATCGACTCGCACATGTCGTCTCCAGCGACACGCTCTAATAACGTGTCGCAGAAAGTGAAAAAAAGCGACACGTAACAAGACGGACTACATCAGAAGGGGGTGAGTCCTACTGCAAAATCGCACAACATCTAGCAGGCGTTAGCTTGTGAAATTACGATCTGAGATAAAGCCCCGGCATCGTTGGATGGCAACGTAAAAGTCGTTCGAAAGCCGAGTTTATCCAGCATGTCCATCATTGCATCGATCGTGAATTTCTCGATCTTGCCAGTGGTGAGCTCTGAGACGCGTGATTGGGTCACGTTCAACCAGGCCGCAGCCTCACTTTGTTTGAGGCCCAGAGTTTTGATGTAGTCAGTGATGAAGATCGATAGCTCCATCTTCAAAGCTTGTTTGCTGGCGACTTCGCTGTCATGCGTGGCATGGAATGGGCTGTCGAAAAATTGAACTGCCATGAACGTCTCCCTCCTTTGAGTTATCTAAAATTTGCGATAAATGCAGGCTAATCGATTGATCGGTTTTGATGCAAACGTATTGTGTCTGCGAGACATTACTCATTACACCAAGTAACTAATGATGTTCCCGCCCCCACCTTTATCCCCTCTAGCTAACTCCCTACATTGAACTCCAACGCCTACCCATTCATTCCGAAGGGCAGGTCACTGGAGATTCCCTCATGCCTTTTGTCAGCGTTCGCATTACCCGCGATGGCGTTACCTCAGAGCAGAAAGCTCAGGTGATCGCCGAAATCACTGAAACCCTGGAACGCGTCCTTAAAAAGGATCCGCATCTGACCCACATCGTGATCGAAGAAGTCGACACCGATAACTGGGGCTACGCCGGCATCACCACCACCCAGTACCGCAAGCAACTGGCAGAGGCGGAGGGCAAGTCATGACCGTGTCCGTCTCCATCGACTTCATCTCCGACGTGGTGTGCCCGTGGTGCGCGTTGGGCGCGACGGCGCTGGAGCAGGCGATCGACAAAGTGGCCGGTGAAGTGTCGGTGGCGCTGACCTACAAGCCCTTCGAGTTGAACCCGGACATGCCGGCGGTCGGTGAAAAAGCTGTCGAGCATTTGATGCGCAAGTATGGACGCACCGCCGAGGACGTCGCCGCCGGCAAAGCCATGCAAATCGCTCGTGGCGAGGCCATCGGTTTCACCTTCGATCTAGAGAAGCGCACGCACTTCTACAACACGTTTGATGCGCACCGGTTGCTGTTGTGGGCGTTGCAGGAAGGGCGGCAGATCGAGCTGAAGAAGATCCTGTTGCGCGCTTACTTTACCGACGGTCGGAACCCGAGCAACCGCGAAACGCTGGCTCGTCTGGCCGGGGAAGCAGGACTGGATGTGGCCGCTGCGCAGGAAGTGTTGGCATCTGGAGCGTTCGCGAAAGAAGTGCGCGAGCTTGAGGGGTTCTACCGCCAGCACGGGATCAATTCGGTCCCGGCCATGATCCTCAACGGTCGTCACCTGGTGTCCGGATCGCAGTCGGTCGAGTACTACGAACAAATGCTGAGGCAAATGGCAAAGGCCCCCGCCGAAGCCTGATTACTTACTTTTTTAAATCGTCTTTTATTAGTAGAGGTTCATCATGAGCAATTCGAAAAAAGTCATCGTCATTACCGGCGCATCCCAAGGCCTCGGCGCGGGCATGGTCAAAGCTTTCCGTGATCTTGACTACAAAGTTGTCGCCACGTCGCGTTCGATCAAACCGTCCACCGACCCGGATATCCTCACCGTGGCGGGCGACATTGGCGACCCGGAGGTCGCGCAGCAAGTGATCCACGAAGCGATCGCACGTTTTGGCCGCATCGACACACTGGTCAACAATGCCGGGATCTTCATCGCCAAGCCTTTCACCGCGTATACCGCTGAAGACTACGCCAATGTGTTGTCGGTGAACTTGAATGGCTTCTTCTACATCACCCAACTTGCAATCACAGAGATGGAAAAACAAGGCAAAGGCCACGTCGTCAACATCACCACCAGTCTTGTGGACCACGCGATTGATGGTGTGCCGTCGGTGCTGGCTTCGCTGACCAAAGGTGGTTTGAACGCTGCGACCAAGTCTCTGGCCATTGAATACGCCAAGCGTGGGATTCGGGTGAATGCGGTTTCCCCAGGCATCATCAAGACGCCAATGCATGGCGAGGAAACGCATGAAGCGCTGGGGAGTTTGCACCCGGTTGGGCACATGGGCGAGATCAGCGATATTGCTCAGGCTGTTGTTTATCTGGATGCCGCGAATTTTGTTACCGGGGAGATACTGCATGTGGATGGCGGGCAGAGCGCGGGTCACTAAGGCTTGATGATTCAAATGGCAGAATCAAAGCCTTCGCCTATCTGCGAGGGCTTTGTTTGAAGATTGATCGTAGTGAACATAAGTTGACCGAGTAAGGGAGTTACTGACATAGCAGCACCTGGTGCGGCATCAGCCACCCGAAATCATAGTTTTTCATCAGCCGGCTGGGCGCAGCACATTCCAATTCAGAGCGGATGCTGGCGGAGCGCGTTCTAATACCTGCCTGGCGCTGACCTGCGCGCCAGGCAGACGGGAACCAGAAAGGATCGCACATCTTGAAAATCGTCACCAACGTTCGGAAAAGCAAATCCCACCTAACAGTTGTGAAGAATATTTTTGAGCTATATGACGACATCGTCATTTGCTCAGGCTGGATGAAAATGTGTGGCCTTGGCGAGATTCTCCCGAGGATTGATGGAGCTATTTCCAGAGGGGCCCGGATTGCCATATACACCAACACTTTACATGCCGACGTTGGTTGTGTGGCGGCGTTACAAGCAAGGCCAGGCCTCACTCACTTGAACGTGGAAAATCCTTACCTCCACACGAAGCTTTACTACGGTCGCAAGGGCGAGGCATTCATTGCTATGGCCGGTTCGGCGAACATCACAGCTGGCGGGCTCTGGAAGAACGAAGAGCTATCTCTGATGTTATTTGGACAAACCACTGACGCAATTCATGCCCAATACACTGCCTACTTCAAGAAGCTTTCTTTGCTTATGGCTGCGTAGCTGATGCAAAACCTGGCGCGCCACGATCTGACGACTAAAAAAACCAGGCGCGATACCTGATATAAGCGCAATCAGCTTGAGAAGGTTATGAACGTTTACGATATTTTGAGTGACGCCGAACGGGAAGCCATCAACGCCGTCATGCAGGCGCTAGAGCTACCAGCTCAATCAGCCTTGATAGTCGAGGATGACGATGTTACGCGTGAGATGCTGGCTGAAATTCTTCAGGTCAATGGTATCCAGTGCCTGATGGCAACAAATGCCATCGAAGCCCTGAGCTTGCTGGACACTGACAAGTCCATCGGACTGGTCATTACTGACCTGCGTATGCAGCCGCTCCATGGCTTGGCGTTAATTCGCAAGATCCGAAAGTCAGAGTGGGCGGACTTGCCCATTGTGATTATTTCCGGTGATGCGGGGGTGTCAGATGCCATCGCAGCTATGCACTTGAATGTCGTCGACTTCCTGCTCAAACCGATTGATCCAGACCAACTGGTTACATTGGTTTACCGGGAGTTGGGACTCAAGGGCTAAATGCTCAGCAAGCGTCAACAGACGATCCGACTCGGACAGACTGATCTGTCTCGGTGAGATCAAAACCTCTCACTCGGGAATGACCGAGTCACAACCGTGAATTGGCGGGTGGCTCCATTGGCCAATGGCATACAGCTCTGCCTCTTCTTCGCTGGGTACTTCATCCGTAACAATTACTCGTACATGAACGCCGTGCTCGTTTTCCATGCGTAATCCGAAGTAGCGAGTGTCGTTGGCGTCCCAAAATGCCTCTATCTGCGCCATGGGTGCATGTTCAAGCAGCACCTCGGCACTGTGCTCCAGGATGATCGAATAGCGTTGTTCGGTGTTCATTACAAAGGAGCTCACAACCGCGGAGTGAATTGGCAAATTGTGCATAAGCACTGTCGCCATTATGCCGCGTCGCTGATTTGCAACCTTAACCGCTCATCGATTCGGTGAAGTTTATAGATGCGCGGTGCCGGAGTTTGAATCGTCGACCCCGCACCCATGACCGGTCATGCGGGCAGGTATGGGGGCTATCACCACGCCTTCAGCGAGAGGGGTGAAAGTGGTCGAACGAGGGGGGGCGAACACGAAACGGGGAATGAGCAGGGAAAACTGAGGAGCGAACGGCCCATAAACAAAAAAGGCCCACCGTGAGGTGAGCCTTTTTCGTTGTTCTATATGGTGCCGGCACCAGGAGTCGAACCCGGGACCTACTGATTACAAGTCAGTTGCTCTACCAACTGAGCTATACCGGCGTGTTGGGCGACGATTATAGCGATTGGATTGGTTCTGTAAACCCCTGAATTCAGACTATTTTTGCGCAGGCTTCAGGTCAGGCGCGAAGCGGGGTTTTCTTGAGTTTCTGGATGGCCTGCCAAGTGCGGCTATTTTGCATTGCGCGCAGCTTTGCTTCGGGCTGTTCGGGGCGCCATAGGCGTATGTCTTTGAAATTCTGTGCGTAAGAAATGAACATCACTGTCGCATCCTGTCGGTCGAATTTTCTTGTTCATTGCTGCGCTTTCGGCGCCCTTGGGGTTTGTATAACAAGAGTCGGCAAGCGGTCCAATTTTCCCCGCGTGACGTCCGGGTTTAGGCGCTTATGTCCTTTGCGTTGAACGCTTATGCACAATGAGGGTGGCGTCTAGTGTCGTTCATCGCCATTTTTGTGAACGTTTCTCATTTGTTCGTAAATACCTGTTTTTCAGGATCTTTTTAGAGGTGTACGAAAATTGAACAATGTTGTTTCACCACTGAAACAGCGGTAGATAATGGATCAACGACAATTTCATCAACAGAGTTATCCACAGGCTGCGACTTTTTTACGCACGCTCCGCCAAGAGCAGGAAATTGCGCGGCGTGAGTGGGATTTCGCAAAAAGTACCCAGACGAATGGTATAGCCTTGCTCTCTCAGGAAGAGTGCTCTGTCGAGTACCAGCCAAAGCTCCAACGGGCGTCGGAAAAGTCCGCTTAGTAGCTCCAGATTTCGTACTTGCGCCAATCGCCGCCAGCCGGCGGCTTCGAGTGCGTACCAGTCTTGAGGGCCGATTGTGGATAACTCTTTCAGTGCGGCCAGATGATGGCAGTACTCGGCAAAGGGTGTGTCCAGCCAGGCACTCGGCAGGGAAGGGGTGGGCAGGTATTCGTCAACACCGCGCAGTTGCCGTTGTAGCAAATCGAAACCCAGGCGCCGGGCCATCGAGGTGTCACGCTGACGTCGCACGCGAGCACCGGCGGTGACGGTTTCGCTCATCGGTAGCGCGAGGTCATTGAGAGAAAGTTGTAGGGCAGAGTCCTTTGCGGTCAGGGATATCGGCGAATACTCGGTAAGACCAATTCGGTTGTAGCAGCACGGGGCGATGGCGAGTTGTTTACAGCCTGCCGCGCTGGCGAGCTGAATCAATCGCACATGCAAGTCACCGCAGGCATGCAGCGCCATCGGGGTGTGATCGGCGTTCAACAGTGAAACAGTCTCTGCCGCGAGCACATCTTGCTCGACATGCAGGGCATGCAATTGATGACGCTGGCTGAGTGCCTGTCCGCTGGCCACCAGCGCCGGGTCGTATTCCACACAGGTCAGTTGTTGCCCGGTTTGCAGCAAACGCCGCCCTAAGTGGCCCTTGCCCGAGCACCAGTCCAGCCAATGCTTCGGCGATGCAGCAAACGATAGGCGACTGGCAAACGCCTCAATCTGTTGCCACTTGCGCCCAGGAACATCGACATTCAGTCGGTGCCCCGCAGCTTCCAGTGCGTGTGCCGGCAACTCACCGACCGTACTCAGCGAAGCCGACAACACCGCCAACGAAGCAAATGGCTCCGGCGCATCCAGCAAACAAGGTTGGTTATGACTGTTTTCTGCATCTTCCAGCGACCGCTCACGTAGCCAAAGCGCTAATTTCGGGTAGGACGCTTCCCATGGCAGTTGCAGATGAGTAAACGGTCGAGGCTTCCAGAGCGCCTGATGCTCAATCAGAAAAGCATCCAGCGCGATGAAGCGGGCGAGTAGGTCCTCGCCCGTCAGCACGCGGGAGACATCAACGCCCTTGGCAGGCATCGACGCGCAGCCAGCGCTCCAGCAGCTTGAAGCCGCGAACCAGCACGTAAGCCATCAACAGATAGAACATCCCCGCGGCGAAAAAGATCTCCACCGGCAGGTACGTCCGGGCAATGATGGTGCGGGCCATGCCGGTCAGTTCCAGCAAGGTCACGGTACTGGCCAGAGCGCTGGCCTTGAGCATCAGGATCACTTCGTTGCTGTACGCTGGCAGGCCGATGCGCGCGGCACGCGGCAGGATGATGTAGAAAAGTGCTTTGGCGCGAGACATACCCAATGCACGCGCTGCTTCGATCTCACCCGGCGGTATCGCCTGGATCGCGCCGCGCAGGATCTCGGCAATATAGGCCGCCGTGTGCAGGGTCATGGTGGCTGTGGCACACCAGAACGGATCGCGCAGGTACGGCCACATCGAGCTGTTACGAACCGCATCGAACTGCGCCAGGCCGTAGTAGACGAGAAACAGCTGAACCAGCAGCGGCGTGCCACGGAAAAAGAAGATGTAGCCGTAGGGAAATGCCCGCACGTACCAGAGTCGCGACGAACGCGCGATGCCCAACGGAATCGCCAACAACAACCCGGCGATTACAGCGATGGCCACCAGCTCCAGGGTCAGCGTTGCGCCCTGGGCCAGCTTCGGCAGCCACTTGATGATGATTTCCCAGTTCATTGGGTGCTCCTCGCGAAGCCGCGAGCGGCACGTCGTTCCATTAAGTGCATACCGCTCATGGCTAGAACGGTCAGGCCCAGGTACATGAACGCGGCCACCATATAGAAGGTGAACGGTTGCTTGGACACGGTTACGCCGATTTGCGCATGACGCATGATTTCTTCCAGGCCGATGACCGATACCAGTGCGGTGTCTTTCATCAGGATCATGAACAGGTTGCCAAGGCCCGGCAGGGCGATGCGCCACATCTGCGGCATGATCAGTTTGGTGAAGATGCGAAATTTCGAGAGACCCAAGGCCACGCCAGCTTCACGATGACCTTTGGGAATCGCCAGAATCGCGCCCCGAAACACTTCGGTGGCATAAGCACCGAAGCACAGGCCCAGCGCGATCACGCCGGCGGCGAAGGCATTGAGTTCGAGATCGGGATTGCCGAAAAACTCGCCCAGGGCACGCATCAGGTTGACCGTGCCGAAGTAGATCAACAGCACCCAGAGCAATTCCGGAATGCCACGAACCAGTGTCGAATAAGTACCGCCAAGCCATTGCAACGGCTTGTAGGGGGAGGTCTTGGCCAAGGCGCCGAGCAAGCCAAGCACCAGCCCCAGACACAAGGCCGAGAGTGCCAGTTTCACAGTCATCAGCGCACCAGCGGCGAGCGCCGGGCCGAATCCGTAGAGATCGATAGTCATGGGTTTCTTTTCAAATCGCGGCAGGCAATGCCATGGACTGGCGCCGTTAGCGTACGGCGCCGGTCCGGCAGGTCAGAATCAATAGATGCTGAACGGGAAGTACTTGTCGTTGATTTTCTTGTAGGTGCCGTCCTCGACGATTTCTTTCAGGGCGAGGTTCAGCTTCGCGCGGATCGGGTCGCCTTTACGTACAGCGATACCGATCTTGTCACTTTCTTCTACCGGGTCGCCTTTGAATTCGTAAGGCTTGCCGGCGTCGCTTTTCAGCCACTCATAGTTGACGTATTTGTCCGCCAGGATGCCGTCCAGACGACCGGAGGTCAGGTCCAGGTAGGCGTTTTCCTGGGTGTCGTAGAGTTTGACTTCGACGCCTTCCATGTTGTCTTCCATCCAGGTACCGGCGAGTGTGGCACGTTGTGCGCCGATCACTTTGCCTTGCAGGGAAGCCTTGTCGGTTTTGAACTCTTTGTCTTTAGGTGCGATGAACTGCAGCTTGTTCGAGTAGTACGGGTCGGTGAAATCGACCGCTTGCTTGCGCTCGTCGGTGATCGACATCGAGGAGATCAGGAAGTCGAACTTCTTGGCGTTCAGGGCCGGGATGATGCCGTCCCAGTCGGAGGTGACCACGGTGCATTCGACTTTCATCTTCGCGCACAGGGCGTCGCCGATTTCTTTGTCGAAGCCGACGACATTGCCACTGGCATCTTTGTTGTTGAACGGCGGGTAGGCCGCTTCGATGCCCATCTTCAGGGTTTCGGCCATGGCACCGGCGCTGAACGCCAGGGTGACGGCGGCAGCCAGGAAGACTTTTTTGAAGTTCTGCATGCGGGTAGCTCCGTTAGCGGTTGCTGGACATGAATTGTTTGCAGCGCGCCGAAAGCGGGTTTTCGAACACCTGCTGTGGCGATCCTTGCTCTTCTACCAGGCCCTGGTGCAGGAACACCACTTCGCTGGAGACCTGACGGGCAAAGCCCATTTCATGGGTAACCAGCAGCATGGTGCGGCCTTCTTCGGCCAGTGCGCGGATGACATTAAGTACTTCCTGGACCATTTCCGGGTCAAGGGCGGAAGTAGGCTCATCGAACAGGATCACCTTGGGCTGCATCGCCAAGGTCCGGGCGATGGCCGCGCGTTGCTGCTGGCCGCCGGACAGTTGCGCCGGGTACGCGTGACGCTTGTCGGCGATGCCGACCTTGGCCAGCAGGGCTTCGGCGACTTCAATGGCTTCGGCTTTGCTTTGACCGAGCACGCGACGCGGTGCTTCGATGATGTTGTCGAGCACGCTCATGTGCGGCCAGAGATTAAAGTTTTGAAACACAAAACCAATCTCGCTGCGCAGGCGATTGATCTGCTTGCCGTCGGCAGCGACCAGTTCGCCGTTCTTCGCGGCTTTGAGTTTGAGTTCTTCGCCGGCCACCAGGATCTGGCCCTGGTGCGGGTTTTCCAGCAGGTTGATGCAACGCAGGAACGTGGATTTGCCGGAGCCGGAAGAACCCAGGATCGAGATCACGTCGCCGTCGCGGGCGGTCAGCGAAATGCCTTTGAGCACCTCAAGCTGTCCGTAGCGTTTGTGCAAATTGCGGATTTCAAGCGCGGGCGTGGCCTCAGCCATGTGCGTTCCTCATAGTGTTTCGCTCCTGCTGTTGGTGGCCTTCCTGGCGAGGCGGCCAAGCTAGCATAGCGTTTGAATGGCAGCCAACAGCGCTACGGGCGGTAAACGGAAGTGATGTGGCAGGTTGTCGCATCGCTACAGCAGACTGTCGCGCTGCTATCAACCGAACAGCCGTTTGAACCAGATGGCTCGCGGGTGTCGCGTAAAAAAGGGCGCGATGTTGCCAGCTTTGGCGGGGTGTTGGAAGCGCTAACCGGCCAAACGTTCCTGATCCGCACTTTTATAGTGCTTCGAGCCTTTTCCGGGTGTGTTTCCGGTGCGCGTATTCGTTCTTAAAGTGAGTCGCAGGGTAACATTCTGGCAAAGTGCCATTGATTTCAATGGCTTGCGATGACTGTCCGGTCGGGACGAAAACGCCGTGTTAGAGGGTTTTGAAACATTTTGGCGCAATTATTGCGTACAGAATCCAGAACGCCCCGTTGGTTTCTTTTTACGAGAAAGAATTCAAAGCGGCTGCACGCATTCGCTATTCCTTACAAAGGTAGTTTCAATGAGCAGTACCCCAAGCTCCAATGGCCTCGAACAGGGGCTCAAACCGCGTCATGTGACCATGCTGTCGATTGCCGGAGTTATCGGCGCCGGCTTGTTCGTAGGCTCGGGTCACGCCATCGCCGCCGCCGGCCCGGCCGTGCTGTTGGCTTACGCCGCCGCTGGTATGTTGGTTGTGCTGGTAATGCGCATGCTCGGCGAGATGGCCGTTGCTTCGCCAGACACCGGCTCCTTCTCGACGTACGCCGATCGCGCGATCGGTCACTGGGCCGGTTTCACCATCGGCTGGTTGTACTGGTGGTTCTGGGTATTGGTTATCCCGCTGGAAGCCAACGCCGCCGCGACCATCCTGCACGCCTGGTTCCCGAACGTGGCGATCTGGGCTTTCACGCTGATCATCACCCTGCTGCTGACGGTGACCAACCTGTTCAGCGTAAAAAACTACGGTGAGTTCGAATTCTGGTTTGCCTTGATCAAAGTCGTGGCGATCATCGGTTTCATTGCCCTTGGCGTTATGGCGATCTTCGGCTTCATGCCAACCAGCCAGGTCAGCGGCGTTTCGCACCTGTTCGACACCCAGGGCTTTCTGCCAAACGGCATGGGTGCGGTACTCGGCGCGATCCTGACCACCATGTTTTCCTTCATGGGTACCGAGATCGTAACCATTGCGGCCGCAGAATCGAAGAACCCTGGCCAGCAAATCTCCAAGGCTACCAACTCGGTCATCTGGCGGATCGGCTTGTTCTACCTCGTGTCGATCTTCATCGTTGTGGCCCTGGTGCCATGGAACGACCCGATCCTGGCCAGCGTTGGTTCTTACCAGACGGTGCTTGAGCGCATGGGCATCCCGAATGCCAAGCTGATCGTCGACATCGTGGTACTGGTTGCTGTGACCAGCTGCCTGAACTCGGCGCTGTACACCGCTTCGCGCATGATGTTCTCCCTGGGCAAGCGCGGTGATGCACCGGCCGTTTCCCAACGCACCAACAAGAGCGGCACGCCGTACTGGGCCGTCATGCTGTCCACCGGCGCTGCGTTCCTCGCGGTGTTCGCCAACTACGTGGCCCCGGCCGCCGTGTTCGAATTCCTGCTGGCCAGCTCCGGCGCCATCGCGCTGCTGGTGTACCTGGTGATCGCCATTTCGCAACTGCGTATGCGTAAACAACGCGTGGCTCGCGGTGAAAAAATCGCCTTCAGCATGTGGCTGTTCCCGGGCCTGACCTACGCGGTGATCATTTTCATCGTGGCGGCCCTGACCATCATGTTGTTCCAGGAAGCGCATCGCGTAGAGATTCTCGCGACCGGCCTGCTGGCCCTGTTGGTGGTAGCGGCGGGCGTGCTGGTAGCTCGCCGTCGTCACAACGAGAAGCTGAGCACAGTGTTGGCGCGCTGAGGGTTCTGACTCACGCCAAACGTTGTTGATACCTACGAAAACGGCCGCTGTCAGTGATGACAAGCGGCCGTTTTCGTTTCGTTGGTGGTGTTCGATTCAAGTGGGGTGAACCCAATCTTCTACGCGTAGTCCTGGGACCCGCTCGAACACACGCACGTTGTTCGTTACAACAATGAGCCCGCGTGAACGCGCATGTCCCGCAATCATGTGGTCGTACGGCCCAATGGGTGTACCTGCCCTTGCCAATTCTGACCGAATCATTCCTGTGTGTGCGGCCGCGTCATTGTCGAAAGGCAAGACCTCAAGGCGTGCTGCGAAGCTTTCGACCACCGCCAGATTCTTTTCGGGAGCCGCAGATTTTTCGGCACCGTAGATCAACTCCATCAGAGTGACTGCACTGATGCACAACTGCCCGTCGTGAAGGTTGAAAGCTTCTCTTACGATTTGTGGTTTGTTTTTGATGGTGAAGATGCAGATGTTGGTATCGAGCATGAACTTGATCATCAGAATGACTCACGCTCCTGCTCGAAGGGTTGGTCGCGGTCAGTCATAAAGTCTGCGCTTACGCCATCTCCATCGAACCAGCTATCCCAGGTTTCGTCCGCCGGGGTGATGATACGAGCCCTGCCGATGGCGACTACGTTGACTCGTTTCACATCGCTTGGCATGGCTACAGCTTTCGGAAGCCGGACTGCCTGGCTTCGATTACTCATGAAAAGGGTGGTCTGTTCCATTTTTGGCCTCCGGTTTTTGGGTGTGCTGTGAGTCCAAAGAATAGATTTAAAGAGGGATATGTCAATGGGATATCCCTTTCCGCTGACGAGAGGTAGCGGGCGGATCCGTTTGGAATGGTTTCCATAAAAAACGGCCGCTGTCAGTGATGACGAGCGGCCGTTTTTTTGGTTTCTGCCAAACGCGTTTACTCGCTCTTTTCTTCCTGCGCATCCAGTGCCTGACGATAGCTGTCCAGTGCATTACCGAAGTCGGTGATGAACTGCGGATCGGTCAACCAGGCCTGAGCCGTTTCCCGGTCCATGCCATCGGCCCACATGCGGTAGTCGAGCAGCATGTCGGCGGCCAAGTGGGTGGCGGCCATGGCTTCGTTGTCGGCGTTTTCCATGTCCAGCAATTCTGGATGGTCGCTGATGATGCCGGCGAGGTCCGACAGCAGGACCTGAAGCATGTCGCTGCGGCTAGTGGCTTCGGCGTCGTGCATCTTGCTGAACATCGCCAGGGTGTATTCCGGGATCGGCTCGCCGATTTCGTCCAGGTCATCGTCCAGCGCGGCGGGTTTGCGGCCGTGGATGTTGATTTGTTTGGCTTTGGCCTTTGCGCGTTTGGCGCGTTTCTGTTGCTTGTTCAGGGATGCCATGGGAACTCAGTTTGCTTTCTGTTGGGTTTGCGCGGCGATGATATCGGACGCTGCTACATAGTCAGCCTGGAAGGCTGGTGATTCGATCCACGCCAGGGCACCGGCCTCGTCGACTTCGGTCGACCATTGGCGGTACTCGATCAGCGCGGCGAGGATAAAGTCCATCGCACCTTCTTCGCCTTCCTGTTCATAGACCAATTCCAACAGCGGGTCTTCCAGGAACGCCACGCACATCGCTTGCTGGCTGGCCTTTTCGGCGTCGATCATTTTCTTGAACAGCTCGGTCAGGTCCACCGACTCGAAGTCGATGCGATCGTCGTTCGGGTCCAGCTCGACCGGCGCGGCAGCACGCTGGGTGCGGTTCTGCTTGGCCTTGGCTTTGGCGCGGGTGGCGCGTTTTTGCTGTTTGTTGGCGGAGGCCATGGGCGTCGTTCCGTATTCGTTGAGAGGGCTCAGCTGCGTGGGACTTGCCGCCCGGGTGTGCCGGGGGCCAGTTCGCCGTTTTGCAGCCAGGACAATGCAATGGGCCATAGTGTGGCTTGGTATGCGCTGCGAAAAAAGGCGAAATGTCCGACTTCTTCTTCGCCGATGTCTTCGGGGGCGATTCGCAGGTGGGTGTTGATGCTGTGGGTGTAGTAGTCGAGCAAGCGTTCGATGGCCGAAATTGTGCCGTAAGGATCGTCGCTGATGCTGATCGCGAGGATTTTTGCGCTGACACGCTCAAAGGGCAGTCGACCGGTTGCACCATGGAGGCGTCGACCGCTGGGGCGCGTTTCATAACGGGCCGTCGGCGTAGTCCAGTCGCGAACCACGCCAGCGGGTGTGTCTTCCAGCCAGCCGAGGCGTTTGCCGGGGAAGTAGCCGTGGAGCATCGTCATCAACGGCATCACCACATGCCACTTGCCGAACATCCGCCAGCGATGGGCGGGCGCATAATCGCGCCAGTAAGCGAATTGCGCGCCGACCGTCACCATGCGCCGAATAACATGCCCGGACGCTCCCAGCCCCGCTGCACAGCCGCCAAAGCTGTGACCTACGACATCGATAGGCTGGCGGGGGAATTCACGCTCAGCGCGCTTGAGCATCGCTTCAAAGTCCAGCGCGCCCCAGTCGGTCCATGAAGCGTCGAGGTCTTTGAGCGAGGCGGGACGTGATTCGCCGATGCCACGGTAATCGTAAGTGATGACATCGAACCCGTTGGCGAACAGGTAGTCGGCGAAACGTGAGTAATGGCGGCAGCGGACTGAGGTGGCGGCGTTGATGATCACGACGGGGCGGGCAGGGTCTTGCTGAGTATGCCGCCAAGTGAAGCCGCCGAGGATGAAGCCGTCCGTGGCGGGCTCCTTGAAGGGGCCGCCGGGAGTAGTGGCAGGCGGTGCCAGCTCGATCTGAGCTGGCGCCAGTGCAGGCGTGTCATTGAAATTCATCGGTGACGGACCGTTGTGCGTAGCTGCCAACGATAGTCTTCATGGTCGTTTCGGACAATCCGCCCATTTCTATCGGCGCTTCTGATTGAACCGCCAGTCTTCGAGTAGCGCCCGTTCCCGATCCAGCTCTGCTTGAAGTTCCTCCTCACTCGGTAACACCCGTTTGTATTTGCTGGCGAACAGTTGTTCATTGCCCTCCAGTACCGAAAAGCGCACCACGGATTCATCTTTTTTTGCGCACAGGATGCTGCCGACAGTCGGCCCGTCCTCCGGTCCGCAGACCGGTCGCGACTCGCCAGCAAGCGTTCGTAATAGAGCGTATTGATCTGATGCTCCAGGGCACGACTCGACCAGTTCTGAAGGGCTGACTCGTTCATGTACCAATGGCGTGCGTGGTCGTTGTCGACACGCAGTAATCTGCGGTAGTGGGTCCAGCTCAATTCGGAACGCACTGGGTTCCAATTTGGAAAGGTCTGTCAGACATCGCGCATGTATCGCAGCCTGCTCAAACATCAACGATGTGCCGCCCGGTCTGCCAACAGGTTCGCACTTGAGCCGTATCGACCGCTCGAAGCACTTTAAGGCATGCCTGGCGGATCAGTTCGCCAAGGTTGCCCACCAAAGTCGCAAGTTGTGGATCTTGCGAGTTATCGGTTCTGACGATGGTCATGAGGTCTTTCGTTGCTGGAGGAACAGGCGAAAGAGGATGACAAAAGAGCACGGTGTGGCGATGCAGTACGCCGCTGGTAAGCCGGAAGGAATTGCCGGATTCGTTTTGCAGGATCACGCCGATGGCGGGACGTATTTGTGGAATACAACGTGTAGTCCGTTTTGCAGTGAACCCAAGATCGAATCAATCTAAAACTTGACCGGCGTCCAGCAAATCAAAATTCAAGGAAATGGAAGGGTTCTGAGGAGCCCGGGAGTCGTCATCATGAAATATGTCCATGCATTCATGTTGTCCCTTGTGGCTGTCGGCGCTCTGGCGTTTCCAGCGATGTTGAATGCGGCCAGTCTTGAGCCCGTCGACAGTTCAGGCGTGCAAATCCAGCGGCAGGAGCAAAACGGGATTGCTTACCTGTCCGGTGGTATTGGCGAGGATGAAGCAAAGGCCATCCAGCAAACGACTGGCTATAACCTGCACATGACCTTCTCTGTCGGTCCGCAAGACCAATATATTCCAGACGTGGAACTGCTTGTCCAGAACGCTCAAGGTCCGGTGCTGACGCTCAGTCAGGCAGGCCCTTTGGTTTACGTCCAATTACCTCCTGGCAAGTACACGGTCGTGGCAACGCGCAACGGTGAGGCGAAGCGTGACACGACAGATGTCGCCAGTGCTGGCGCAAGAAATCTGGTGTTTCACTGGAATGATTGAACACAGGGTGTAGTCGGTTTCGCAGTGAACCCAAGATCGAATCAATCTGAAACTTGATCTGCATCCAGAAAATGAAAACTCAAGGGAGAGTGAGGGTTCTGGGGAACCCGGGAGTCGTCATCATGAAATACGTCCATGCATTCATGTTATCCATCGGTGCTGCCGGTGTGTTGATGTTTCCGGCCGCAGCTCATGCCACACCTCCGGGGCCGATTGACACTGCGGGTGTGCAGGCTCAGCAGGAACAGCAGGAACAGCAGAATGGGATCAGTTAAATGTCAGGAGGTATTGGTCTGGATGAATCGCGGTTCATTCAGCAGGCCTCGGGTTACAACCTGCACATGAGCTTCTCTGTCGGTCCGAGAAATGAATACCTGCCTGATGAGAACGTGGTCGTTCAGAACTCACAGGCACATCCTGTCTTTACTCTGAATCAGTCCGGTCCTCTTGTTTATGTACAGCTCCCCGCGGGTAAATATACAGTGGTCACCACGCGTAACGGGGAAGAGCGGCGCCACGCTGTTGATGTCGGGGGCGACCCCGCCCACGCGCTGAACATTCACTGGAGCAATGTTCAATACGCCACTAGTTAATAACTTTGAAAATACACGCTCACAAAAAAACCGCGGAAAGCGGTTTTTTTGTAGCCAATTCCCAGCGCCGCACTGGGTTGATCATAACCAAGCCAACGATTCAAGGACCGCGACGCGCAAAGGATTGCTTTCTACGCTCAGCAGCTTGATGGCCAAGGCGCAGCAGACCACTATCAACATGGGTTTGATCAAGCGCGGACCGACGCGAACAGCAGCTCGTGCGCCCAATTGAGCGCCGATGAAGGCCGCCAAAGCCATGGCTATGGCAATCGGCCAAATAATTACACCTTTGGTAATGAAGACCGACAAGGAACCCAGGTTGCATGAGGCGTTGGCAAGTTTGGTAAAACTCATGGCCCGCATCATGCCCAAGCCGCAGAGAAGTACAAACCCGACAATAAAGAAAGAGCCAACACCGGGGCCAAATATACCGTCGTAAAAGCCCAGTATCGGCGCGACGGTAAACGAAAAAAGCAGAATGCCGATTCTCTTGCGTCGATCTTCATTGGCCAGCTTGGGAGAGAAAGCAAAATAGATAGCCACCAGAATCAGCATGATAGGCACGCAAACTTCCAGATAGTGTTTATCAATAGAGCTGACCAGCAAGGCACCACTGGCGCCGCCAATAAATCCGCAGATCACCAGGAAACGGCCTTCGCGCCACTCGATCATTCCTTTACGAGCAAAGGTCACAGTGGCCGAAACAGTTGCCGACGCGGCCTGGAACTTGTTCGTCGCAATGGCACTGATCGGATCTATACCGGCCAGAAATAATGCAGGTAAAGTAATCAAACCCCCACCGCCGGCAATCGCATCAAAAAAACCGGCAAAAAAAGCAACAAGCGTCAACATGCCTATTAAATCCCAAGACATAACATTCCCTCTTTATAGTTATTGGCCAGTAATCACATGACTGGTCCTTTGCAGCTTTAACGCTTAAAAAATCAGCCTTGCAGCAGTAACGGATCTTCTGAAATAACGACAGCGGACGAATATTTTGAAAGCCCGAAAATACGTACCAGGACCCGTCTGTTGTCTTTGATGACATCGCGACAGTGCAGGGATCGGACGTTATTGATGATCATGGCCGACTCTTGCGTCAGCGTGTACTCGAGTGGAGTTGCTTCGCTTACCTCCTGGCAAAGAGCGGCGTAGGCCGTTTTGACAAAATTCGAGGCGTTGTCGTTGACCGAAAAGCGATACGAGTTGAAGCGGGCTGCAAACCCGACCTTGTCGTCGAATTCTAGAATCGAAACATTGCGACCATCTTCCCCTTTGCCACTGACAAAGGAGTCGCTACGAGTGAATTGGAAGTTGCCCGTGGTCAGTGCGAGGCAGTGGGTAACGCCAATTTTTTCCAGTAGGGGAGGCAGCGGAATCACCCGCGTAGGTTCCAGGCTCGGGTTCCACAGGGCGGAAAGTATGAGCGACGACGGAGAAGGTGAGTGCCCGTCCTTCGTGTTTACGGCGCACCAGTAAGGCGCCTCGGTATGCGGGCCAAGCGCGAGGCCGGAATGGGAACTCAGTTCTTTGATGTCCGGCTCGGCATTGATTTTGACGAGTCCGCCACCCTTGAAGTTGGCCACCAATCGAACCAGCTTTCCTTCGTTGTCCATGTCATAGGCAAAGGAGTTGTTATCCACCAGTTTCAACAAGATCTGATTACGGGCGGCCAGGCAAAGGACGTCGTAGCGATTTTCCAGGGATGTCAGGTTGGGTAGTTCATTTGGAGGGCTACCATCGGTGATTTTTTGCAGCCCCTCGAAGATCAACACGCAAACAAGGCCATTGGAGTAGGCCGCCAGCAGTTCGCGCTGGTGTTTCGAAAACGAGAGCTTTAATTCTGTGGCGGCCCGAGAGGCTTTGAAATTGGCTCCTGGTGCCTGCGGCCCGCCGATGGCGGCCAGTTCTTCGGCGAACTTGTGAAGCAATGCTGACTGCCGAATATCAAAGCTGAAAACTCTGATGTCTTGTCCAATAAAAAGCTCAACGTTTTCGACATCCCGTTTGATGGCGTCAGTCATTGTCTACATCCCTGTTGTGTATCTGCTCCCGGTTATGCGGCAGCACCTCCCACGATTCTGCCCAAGCCGATGATCAGCGTATGTCATCCAATTCCGTTAAAGCCTTCGGAGCGTTCCGACAAACCCGAGAGACTGCGAGAAGGGGCGATCACCAAAGTTTGAAGCCACTCGGGACTCGGCTTCGGAAGGCGTTGCAGGTGCTTGCTGGCGTGGCGCGAGGAGGTGCGGGGATGCGCCGTCCGGCGCTTCGGGGGGGGGGCTGGAGCAGTGCCTCATCAAATCTCAGGCATAAAAACCCCCTGAATCTTTCAATTCAGGGTTTTCGGTATTTGGTGCAGAGACAGAATCGAACCATTGGCTACAGGCTGCGCCTGCACGTACTGAGTTGTATGTTGAGTGGTTAGCTTTGAGGCCCCCAAAAAAGCCCCCAAAACAAAAAGTACCAATGCCGACGCTTTCAGGTCATCGAGATAGATGCGCTCAAAACTGAGCGGATCTGAATGAGTCCTCGGGACAGAATTTGAGGTTCTGGCGTGGGTAGATCGCATTGTCGAAAGCTGTGGCGAGGTGGCGTAATGACTCTCAATGGTTGCCATCACTTCGCCAGTCGTGCCCTTTTTATGCAGTCGTGCCCATGGCCAAGGCTGGGCACAACTGAGGGCACGAGGGCACGACTGAGGAAAAAGGTTCTTCCTGGCGTGCCGGTCATGTTGGCTCAAGTTTGACCAGGTGAGCGACACTGCCTCCGTTTAAAACGGGGGCAAGTCGAGCTGCTGCCGAAGTCGCGCTTGAAACGCGGAAGTGAGTGCGAACCATCCTCGGTTTGAAACAGCAGATGGTCTGTTGATCCTGCTCGGGTTTGCGCCATCTCCAACCACCAATGGTGGTCGGATAGGCTGCACTCGGGGACCAGTTAACCTAGGAGTTAACCAAGTAATTTAGTCGGTTAACTCCTTAGTTAACCGCCCTGAAAGCCACGGCCAGCAAGGCTTTCAGCTTAGTTAACCAACCGAGTTAACCAGTTAACTAACTTTAGCGGGGTGCCGCTAACGAATTTGCGCGAGTCTTCGCACCCGTCTCCTAGGCAAATTGTCAGGGTCCCCGGCGTATTTCTGCCAGGGAACCCGTAACAGGAGCCACCGGGCCGTCAATACACGTTATCGACCCAACTGGTCAGAAATCATACTTCACCCCCAGCATGCCCTCGTAGCTATGACTGTCACCATCGAAGGACTCCTGGTAGCCGGCGGAAATGAAGAACGTGACTTTCTTGTCGGCCTGATAATCGACGCCCAGATTGGCTTCCCACCAACTGCCGCTAATGTCCGACTCGAAGGGCACGAAGCCGTTGGCTGAGGAGAACTCGGTCTTGGGTTGGCCCTTGAACTCATGCCAGACGCTGGGGCGCAGCCAACCGTTGGTGCGCAGTGTCTCGCCCTTGTCGTTTTCCCGCAGCCAGTCCTTGGCCAGGCGCACGCCGAGGCGGCCGATCAGCGAGTCGACATCCTTGAAGCGCACGTCTGCAGCAATGTCATCACTGTTGTCGAGATCGACGTGGGTATAGATCACCTGGGCCTGGGGTTCCAAGTACAGGTTTTCGTACTTGTCGGCGCCTTCGCCCTCATCGATCAGGAACGGATAACCGCCTTCCAGTGACGCGGTGTAACCCCAGCCCTGGGTGTCCAGTTCGGCGATATCTCCCGGCTTGGCTTCGATGTCGAAACGGTGCAGTTGCAGCACGCCGTCGACGTACCCACCGTCGGGGCCGAAGTGAGTCCAGTAGCCGCCCAGGCTGTAGGCGCGCAGCACATCATTGCCGGCACCGAAGCCGGTGTAGTGCTCGACACCGCCGTCAATCTTGCCGATCGCCAGGGACAGCCCCGCCTGATCGTGGCTGCCATCAGTGTCCTCACCGCGATACAGGTCCAGCCCGACCTGGAACGCCTGCATGTCGTAGTTGTAGGCCGGGGAGTTGCCGAACGGGCCATCATGGCCACTCTCGCGCTCGCCACTGCGGTAGATCATCCTGCCCCAGCCGAGCGATGGGCCCCAGGTTTCTTCATGCTCCCCGGGCAGCGGATCGGTCGGCATGCGCCGCTCTTCGGCGACGCGCTCGTGCAGGGTGTCGATCAGGCCACGGCTGTAGACCAGCGCCATTGCCGGAATGGCACCGTACAGCGAGGTTTCGGGGCGGAAGTTTGGTACCGGCGGCGTTGGTGTTGGTGTTGGCGTGGGCGTGGGCGGCGTCGGTGGCACAGGCGTTGGCGGTTCCGGTGGAGCCGGTGGAGCCGGCGGTGTCGGCGGTGTCGGCGGCGGCGGTTCCGGTGGCGCAGGGGGAACCGGTGGGGTCGGTGGAACCGGCTCGGCGGTGGAGCGCAGGTACCAGGCTTCGCCGTTACTGGCATCCACGCTCGACCGCTGCAGGGTGTATTCGTAAGGGCCGGCAATCGCCCGGCCACCCAGGCGGAAGGCGTCCGCAGTGGTTGTACCGCCGTTCAAGGCATCGACCACGAGGATACCGTTGCCGGTCGTCAGCGCACCTCGTCCAATGGTCCCGCTGGCATCGCGGGCGTTGCGGATCAGCAAGGCGGTATTGCCACTGGCGGTAGCCTTGGCGGTGCCGCCGTCGATCACCAGTTTGTCCGAGGGTGAACCGTCGCCCGCCAGGTGTGTATTGAGGCCGATGCTGCCGTCGCCGGTGTAGGTGTTGACGGTCAGGGTCTTGAACACTCCCGCCACCGGTGCCGAGAAGTCGATGAAGCTGGGGTCATTGACCAGGTGGGTGACATTCGAGTCCCCGGTCATGCGCCACAGGCTGTTGTTGCTCAAAGTCAGGTTGGAAACACTGCCCGGAGCGGTGAAGGCCGAGCCCGTCACGGTCGCCCCGGACAGAGTGATGTTGGCCAGCCCCGGAACAACCGGCGGTGCCGGTGCGGTGACGGGGGGCGACTGCAGCGGCGGCAAGTCTCCGGTGATCTCGTCCGGGAAGTCCGTCGGGCCTGTCAACGGTGGCGGCGATGCGGACAGCGCCGGGAAATCAGTCAAGGTGCCGACGCGCAGCCATTGGCTGGCACCGCTTACCGTGGTGTCGGTCAGGGTAATGTTGGCATCCCCGGCGACGCCGACAATCGGGCCGCTGGTGTTGGTCAGGGTACTACGGGTGAAGTCTGCCGTTGAGACGCCCCCCGGGATGCCCACGGCATACAGGGCCATCGAATCGGCCCCCGAGGCTGTCACCGTGGCGCCGGTGCCGCTGATACGCCCGCCGATCAGTGCGACGGCGCCATGGGCGTTCGCGCCGTTGGTCCTGATCGAGCTCTGGTTGACGGTCACCGAGGTGGGGTTGTCACGGGACAAGGCGCCATGGGCGCCGGTGCCCTCGGTCAGTACGGTGCTGCGGTTGGCTACCACGTTGGCTTCGCCGCGACCGGTTGGCGTTGAACCATAGTTCTCCAGTACTGCCCGCAATCCATCGGCACCGATGCCGCTCGTGGTAATTGAGGTGTCGTTCACGGTCACCGTGGCGACATCGACCGGCTGATCGTTGCGCGATTGCGCCTCGGCGCCAAAGGCATTGAGGCCGGTGGTGACGACTGTGGTGCGATTGGTCGTGGTATTGGCAATGAACCGGCCCGCACCCACCTGTTCGGCGACGGCGTACACGCCGACGCCCAACTCACCGGAGGTGGTGATCCTGACGTCATTCAGGCTCGAATTGCCGCCATCGTCCGACCAGGCGCCCATGGCAGCAAGCCCCGACGTATTGACCACAGTGCCGTTGGCAACCAGGGTGCCGTTGGGGTTGCGGGCGCCAAGCCCATGGGCGAAGGACGACTGCCGGACTTGGTTGCCGCTGGTGGTGATGCTGCCGCCGTTAAGCGTAACGGTGCCGCCGAGGTCGGCGATGGCGCCCATGGCGTTGTCGTCGCCGCTGGTATTGATGGTCACGTTGTTCGCCGTCACAGTGCCTGGCGTGCCCGTTGCGCTGCTGGCGGTCAGCGCTGCGGAGTTTGGCCCGGTGGTGGTGATGGTGGTATCGCTGACGACAATGTTGGCGCCGTCACGGGCCGTCATACCTACGGCGACGGTGGGGGTGGTGGTGCTGACGCTGCTGTTGGCCAGCGTCAGGCTCGAGCCGGCGCCCTCCACCTGCACCGCCGGCGCAAACGGCCCGGCCGTGCCGTTGAGCGCGATACTGCTGTTACTGACCTGCGCCACGCCGCCCGACTTGATGGAGATGCCGAAGGTACGGCTGCCGCCGACCTGGATCGCCGTGTCCGCCACCTGGGCCTGGGAGCCGGCGCCTTCTACCGAGAGCCCGAAGCCGCGCAAGCCGGTGGTGGTGATTGCGCTGCCGGCGCCGTTCATCACTACCTTGCCGCCATTGAGCGCCCGGACCCCGGCATTGGGGAAGTTGTCGTTGTTACTGGCTGCGGTGTTGCTGATCGTACTGCTGGTGAGGACCAGCGTGCCGCCGGCATCGGCCAGCGCCGCTGACGCGTTGAGGCCGGAAGTGCTGGCAGAAATACCGCTGGCATTGATCTGGCTGCCGGCACCGGTGGCGTACAGCGCGTGGCTGCCCGCCAGTGTAGTCGCGTTCGTCGTCCCAGCGGCGGTGACCTGTGCGCCGCTGGATAAATTGACAACTCCAGCGTTTTCTGCAAATACCCCGAAGGCGCCGCGGGAGTTGGTACTGACCGAACCACCGCTGAAATTGATCTGGCTGCCCGCGCCAGTTGCCATCAGACCGTAGTTGCCAGTGCCATTGGCGCCCCCGGTCACCAGCACCGTGGTGCTATTGAGCGTCAGCGCGCCGGCCGCCTCAGCCAGCGCGCCGCGCATGTTCAACGAGTTGCCCGAAGCCGGTGTCAGGTCGAGCGTGGCGCCGGTCGCGGAAATACTGCTGCCAGTGCCAGACGCGCGCAATCCTGTCTGCCCGTTGGCGGCGGCGGCAACGGAAGTGGTACTGGCTGTGCTGCCGTTGAAACTGATGCTGGCGCCTTGGAGTGCCAGGGCAGCTATGTTGTTGGCGGCCGCCAGATTGAGCGTGATGCCATCGGCGATGATCTGCCCCTGGGGACCGCTGGCGCTGAGACCAATGGGGGTTGCGGCGATGACGTTCCGCACTGTGCTGGGAGGCACCGTGCAACTGCTGTTAATGACCACTGCAGGGACGGGGCAATCAACCGACCACGCTGGCGCAGCCACGCCGCCGAGCACCGCCGCCGTCGCGAACTGTGTCAGAAAACGCAGTTGTGGAATGAAACCAGGATCCCCGCAACTCCCCGGTAAGCCGGCTTTGCTGAAAAGTGCCAAGTCGCTGAGCGGTCGAACCTTGCGAGGCAAAAACCGGGTGGAGATAGCGGGCAAGCAGGACAAATCCAAGAGGCGAAACATAGCGGTCAACTCCCTGTGCGAACCCTCGATGCATCATGTCGAGATTCCCCTCAAGAATGTCCATATTGCCTGGGAGGCCGCGCATCATGTCGGTCTGCGCTCAGGTAAAACGCTTGAGACTGCTTGGGATGTGCCTATTGTTTATGGTTAGACCAATTTACTGACAATAACTATCAGTTTGGATCCAGCTTAGTCGATATTCATCAGTAGCGACGCCATAGTCCGCAGAAGAAAAAAAGGCTAGAGAATCGGGCGATCAAGCGAAGTTTGGCCCTCACCGATTAGGTCCTTTCAAATCCTCACCTATGGTTGTTTTCTGAAAGCCCTTGCAGCCCTTGCTTTGCAAGGGCTCCAGAGGATTACCAGAATCTCCGGATCTAACACCTGTCTACCTGACTCGTGAACAAATTCACCCCGTATCTAACGACCCAAACGGTAATCGATCAGTCTGGCCATCAGGCGGCTTCGACTGACACGTCTCCTTCCGGGGGAAGAATGCGTGGGGCGGCGGTTGGGGCGGCGGCCGGGGCCGTCGCAGCCGATGCACGCGGGCGTCAACATGACGAGTTTTACGAGGGCGCCAATGACGACGTGAAACAGGAGTATCGGCAGAATCAAGCTCAAGGAGCGGCGGCGGCAGGTGTCGTGGTCGGTGGTTCGCGTCAGCGTCAGGAGCGCCGGGAAAATGAGAAAACCAGCGCTGCCACCACCTCGACAGCCTATACCAGTTGCCTGCAAGGCAAGGGGTATCAGGTGACTCCGTGAGCCTGCGCTTTCGAGGGTCGATCAAGCAGTCTGACCATCAGGCAGGCATACAGCGTGACGGCGATGAACAGCCCCATGCGCACGGCGAAGGCGGTGTAGACGTCTTTGCCCAAAGCGCTGTCCTGCACTGACTGGCCCAGCAGAATGATCAAGGTGATAAAGGTGTTGAGCCACAACCCAGGGCCAAACCGGCTCGGGCTCAGGGCATACAGCTTGCGCGCCAGTATCAGGCCGAACAGCAGCGTCCACAGGAAGAACATCCACAGGTTCACGAACAGGCTCAGAGCGCACCAGAACACAATGGCCAACAAGCCTCCAAGCAAGGTGGCGCCGACCAGCTCGCGACCGGCATTGCGGGCGTTGGTCGTGTTGCATTGCTGACCCAGGCCGACTGCCTTCAGGATGATCGGCAGATAGCTCGCCGGGTCGATCATTGCCAGCAGGAACGTCGGCAAGACAATCAAGGTTGCACGCAACGCAATCCGACTGGCTTCTTCACCCATCGGCGGTGGGGCAGCGGGCGGCGAGGGCGCATTGGCGGGCTCGGGGAACAGCCAATGACTGATCGCAATCACCAGCACCGCCATTAACAAGCCCTTGACCAGTGCCCCAATGACCATCGCTGCCGCGTCGAACTCGGCGACGCCCGCCGACGAGATCATGGTCAGGCCCATCACCAGCAAGGTCACGATCAGGTTATTGCCGCCACTGAGCCCCCACCGGAAGACCATGAACAGGCTGACCGTGACCAGCAGCACGCCGGTCAACGGGTAGTAACGCAGGACCGGAATCAAGAGCAGGCCGATACCGGTGGTCAGCATCGCGACCAGCGCGAGAACGATCGCCGCTTTGAAGGGCAACGGGCGATTAACCGAGGCCAGGAGTATCAGGCACAGCACGGGCGCGAGAAACGGTATCGGCAATGCCAGGCCGAAACTGATGGCCAGGCACAGTGCCGTACCACTGGCCAGCCGTAAGGCACGCTGCTCCCGTGGGGAACGTTTAGTAGGCATACGACAGCCAGCTCATCAGGCCTAAATATAAATGGCCAAGCGGGTTGAGCAGATTGCCTTCCGAGGGGAATGCCATGACTTCAGCTTGTCCACCGGCACGAATGGCACCACTGCCCAGCAGCGCGCTCTTAGACTCCGGGGAAAACTCGATGATCACCGGGAACCGTTGGGCGGGTCGCAGCCAATCCCGACTGTTTTGTATGCCAGGCAAGGTGCCGGGCGGGGCCGGCTGTCCGACGCTGATGCCATAACCGACACTGCGTACCTGACCGTCGTAGACTTCGCCCGGCAGCGAGTCGAGCACAATAGACACCGGTGTGCCGGGCTTGATATGACCGAGGTTGTTCTCGGTCATGTCAGCAGTGATCCATATGTCTTGAATGGTGATCAGGGTCATGACCGGGCCGCCCGCCGAGGCGAATTGCCCGACATCGGTGCGCAGGTCAGTGATCAGCCCTGCCGAACGCGCCCGCGTTTGCGTGTTGGCCAAGTCCAGTTCGGCTTTTGACAGGGCCGTGGCGGCACTGCGCAACTTTGCGTTGACGTCTTCGCCGCCGCCTTCCGTTTCCTTGGCACGTTCTACTTCGGCACGGGCGGCGGCGGTTTGACTGACTGCCGCATCGCGGGTGGTGCGTGACATTTCGAGCACGCGCACAGAGATGGTCCCTGGGTCTTCACGGTACAACCCTTCGAGGCGCTGATTCTCCTGACGTGCCTTGGTTTCATTGGCCTGGGCGACGCGTAATGCGGCTTGCGCCGAGGCAATCCCCGCGGTGCTGGCCCCTAATTGCCGACGTGTTGTCTCAAGGTCGGCGCGGGCGCGGTCAACGGCAATCTGATAGGGCGCCGGGTCCACCTCGAAGAGCACCTCGCCGGCCTTGACGGTCTGATTGTTGTGTACGTTCACCCGGATCACCTTGCCCGCGACTTCCGACGCCACCGGAATGACGAAGGCGCCCACACGCGCTTGTTGCGTATACGGCGTGAACCGGTCGGCTAACAAGTACCAGACCAGGCTCAGGATAATCAGTATCAACACCCATTTGATGCCTTTTTTCACCGGGTCGGCCGCTACCGGTTCGCTGGCGTCGGGGGAGGGTTGCGAGGCTTCACTCATGGCTATTTTCCTTGGCTGGCAGCGGGTAAACGGGCAGTGCGGCGGCGGGATCGTCAAGCATGTGGCCCCAGTCGATGCGTTCTTCCATCACCTGGCGGGTGGCCGAGTCCACATACGGCTGAGGGGTGTACCACCCACCGCCCAAGGCCTTGTAGAGGGCGATGACATTGCTGACTGCATTGCCGCGTGCCAGCAGATAATTGTCCTGTTGTTCGAGCAGCGCGCGTTGAGCGTCCAGCACCCGTTGGAAGTCGGCGTAACCTTCCCGGAATTGCACGCTGGCCAGCACCAGCGAACGTTCGGCAGCCCCTCCGGCGTCGCGCAGGATGCGTTCGCTCTCCAATGACTGGATCAGGCCGTTAGCCGCATCATCGGCTTCGCGAGCGGCCTGGCGAACTTTATCGCGGTAGGCTTCGATCAACTGCTGCAACCGCGCGTCCTGGACGCGCACGTTGTTGGCGATCTGCCCGTGATCGAACACATTCCAGCGCAGACTGGGACCACCGATCAGGTCCAGGCTGCTGGAGGTGCCATTGAGAGAGTCCGCCGACCAGACAATGCTGCCGAGCAGTGTCAGCGACGGATAGAAATCGGTTTCGGCCACGCCAACCAACGCACCTTGGGCGGCGACATTGAGTTCGGCGGCGCGTACATCAGGTCTGCGCAGCAGCAGGTTGGATGGCACATCTTGCAGCACGGCGCGATCGACCAGCGGGATCAGGGTGTCGTTATCGATCACCTGTGGCAGGCTGCCCGGCGTTTGCCCGATCAGCACGGCCAAGGCATTACGCGTGCGTTGCAACTGGTCCAGGAGGTTGGGAATAGTGGCCAACGTGCCCAAGTATTGGGTTTTGGCCTGTTGCAGATCGAGTTCGGCATCCTGGCCGCTGTTGAACAGTTTTTCGGTGATTTCGTAATTGCGCTTTTGCTGCGCGGCGTTTTCACGGGCGACACGCAAACGGGCATCCGTGGTGCGCAACAAATAATAGGTGTCCGCCACTTGGGAGCGCAGCAAGACCAGGACGTCTTCATAGTTGGCCTGGGCGGCAAAATAACTGGCATCGGCCGACTCGATGGCGCGACTGAAACGCCCCCAGAAGTCGAGCTCCCAGCCGATGTCAAACCCGCCGCTGTGTTGCCACAAATTGCTGTCTTGCGGATTGTTGCCACCATGTTGGTGACGGTCAATGTACAAACTGTCCGCGCTGACTTGCTGCAGTTGCGGGTACAGCCCGGCTTGCGTAATGCCCAGTTGGGCGCGGGACTCCATGACGCGCAAACCGGCGATTTTAAGGCTGGAGTTGTAGGCATCCGCTTGCGCAATCAGTTGATCGAGCACCGGGTCGTTGAAGACATGCCACCACTGTCGCAGATCCGGATTAGGCCCGCGTTGGCTGGATTGTTCGAGGGCCGGGGTGTCCCAATGTTTGATCCACTCTTCGCCCGGAGGCTGGAAGTCCGGTCCCAGCTGAGTGCAACCGCTCAGGACTAGCGACCCCAGCAGGATGAGTCGGCCTGGCTGCAACTTAAGGGATAGACCTGAAGGCATTGCGCTGTGTCCAGCCAAAAAAAGATCGCGGGAGCTTACACGTCCGAGGGCGTTATCGAGTGGCCAGCGTTTTTTTTCTTGCTGCAAAATGATTCCGTGATCGATCGCGCTTACTTTCCTTACTCTGCTCTTGTTGAGTTGGTTTCTACTATCTCTTGAACTTGGTTAGTGATTTTAGTCGGCCATCGAAAACACCTTCGTGCATATCGTGCACATATCGACTGGTTCATAAGTCTGGCGCTTGTGTCACGCTATTGGGTGTGAGTACGTCACGCATTTCTAATGCCGCTAAATCCCAGGAACCCATTGCATGCATATTTCTTATGCGAGGCGCGTCCGCCGCGAGTTCTACAAAACTGTATGGTTTTACTTTCGTGTTGTCTGGCCGATTTTTTCCCTCCTCATGTTTATGGTCGTAGTGCTCGGTCTGATCATCAGTCACCTGGAAGAATGGAGCCCATTTGACGGTATCTACTTTGCCTTTGTCACTGGCTTGACCATCGGTTATGGCGACCTGGTACCCAAACTGGCCACCTCGCGTGTCCTTGCCATCGTGCTCGGTTTTCACGGCGTTCTGATGACGGCAATCTTTGCGGCGATCAGTATTCGGGCCATTGAAGTCACCGCGCAGGCAGCCAAATCCGATGAGTAAGGCCGCCGCATCGCGCAGAACGACTGATTACACAGAACTGGTTACACACTCGGTTACTTTTCTATTTCACGGCATTGTGACAGGTGGGGCGGAGGTTGCCATCGCACACTTGAATGGCCGTCGTCTATGCAGCGCTAACGGTTCCCTACCTGTGCTGCTATCAACAAGGAGGCCTCTATGACGCCCGTACCCCTGACCGAAAAATCGTTGACCCGCAGCATGCTCGATGTCCTGATTCGTGCCGGGTTGATAGTTGTTCTGGTGCTGTTTTGCTTTGAAATATTCCGTCCGTTTCGCGACCTGATGTTGTGGTCGGTCATCCTGGCGATCACGCTCTACCCGTTGCAACTGCGACTCATGGGGGCGCTTGGACGCAGTGAAGGGCGAGCTGCAACGGCGATTGTGCTGATTGCCATCGCTATTCTGGTGGTGCCGGTCTATCTGTTGGGCACCTCGATTGCTTCGTCGGTCGGGCAGGTCATCGACTTGGTGAAGGAGGGGGTCTTCCATATCCCGCCGCCGCCCGACACGGTCGCCACATGGCCACTAGTGGGTAAATCTGTCTCGGCATTATGGGCACAGGCCTCAACCGATCTTCCCGTCCTGGTGGCAAAGTACTTGCCGCAAATCAAAGGCGTGAGTTTGGGCTTGTTGACCAAAATTGCCGGCGTCGGGGCAGGTTTGCTGATGTTCATTGTTGCCTTGATCATCGCCGGTATTTTCATGGCGCATGGTAAGGCTGGCAGCCGCTGTGCGGTAGATATTGCGTCGCGCATCAGCGGTACTGAAAAGGGGCCGAAAATCGCCGAGTTGTGCACCGCAACCATTCGCGCAGTTGCGCTCGGCGTGGTCGGCATTGCCTTCATCCAGATGTTGCTGGTGGGCCTGGGCTTCGTGCTCAAAGGTATCCCGGGTGCTGGTCTGCTGGCCATCGGCGTATTGCTGCTGGGCATCATGCAGTTACCGGCCACACTGATTACGCTGCCGGTGATCGCCTATGTCATGGCCACCGAGGGGCCCAACACGAGGACCATTATCTTCGCCGTCTTTGTGTTCGTTGCCGGCCTGGTGGACAACGTACTCAAACCGCTGTTGCTGGGACGGGGTGTGGATGTGCCGATGCCGGTCGTGCTGATTGGCGCGCTGGGCGGCATGGTCACGAGTGGCATCCTGGGCTTGTTCATAGGCCCGGTGGTGCTTGCGGTGGGCTACCAATTATTCTGGCAGTGGGTGCAGGATCAACCAGCAGAAGGATAAATTCCGCAACTCGGTGGTGGCGTACGCTGGAGCAGCTTCAGCACAGTACGCACCGCCCTCTTGACGAGTGTGAGCGGTGGCCTGCCCGCCGCTCATTGTATTTCTGACTACGTTGAAGTACAGGTGCTGCGCATGCCCGGCAAGCGACGTGCTTATCGTCGCGAGCCCTATGGTCAGAGCGATAAGGACGCGCTGCTCGTGGCAATTTACTTCAGCGACATTCGCTACAGCTGATTCATCCCTGCGACCCATCATCCAGCGTCCATGGTCGGAGACAAAAGTGTGATCAAAGCACTGTTAGTGTTGTTGCTAAGTCCGATGCTCCGCGCACCTCCGACAGGACCAGGCCCCGCAACACCTCCAGCCAGATTGCTGGGCAGAGGCGGGGTCGTTTATAGAAAAACAGGTGTGTGTTCCCCCTGTTCCCCGCGTTCCCCACAAAACTAGGTTCCTGTGAAGTCTGCCATTGGAGTTGGGTCGTCATACATGGGTGGCCTCCGGGTCCATGGCTTCGGCATCGACGACATACAGGCGCGCCGACCCGCCACCGGGCAGGCGATATTTTTTGGTCTTGCGGCTCTCTCTGTCGGTGTCGCGCTTGGCGAAAGCCCCCACTCCATCCAGCGCCTTGACCGCACGACTGAGGCCTTCATCCGCTCTTTGGGGATTGTCCAGGTAGCGGCGTCCAGATCGAACTCGGCCCAGGGAGCGGCTCGAAGTTCACCAGGTCTAACGGCGGTCAGTACCAGCAGGTGAATGGCGCAGCAGGTCAGCAAGTTAATATTGGCGTTGTCGCACTTGGCCAGCAGTTCGGGCAGCTCGGACATCGCGACGTGAGGATGATGGCGGGGCGCTTTCGTGGGAGCGGCTACCACGTCCAAATCGGTGGTGGGGTTCGACTCCACGACACCCTTGGCCAACCCGTAACGGAATATCTGGTGCAGCCACTGGCGAATTTTCCCGGCAGCATTCAGCGTCCCCCGAGCCTCGACTTTGCGAACCAGTTCCACCAGATCGGGCCGAGTAATGCTTTGAGCGTGCGTGAACCAATACCGGGGATCAAATCATTCTCTAGGTACGGCTTGGCCTTGTACGTGGTGCTTTCTGCCCAGCGGGGTGCGTTATAGGCAAACCACTCCCGTGCAAGCGTCTCAAATGTCAGCCCATCCACCTTCTGCGCTTGCCTGGTGGATTTGCGTTCATGCGAAGGGTCTATGCCCTCTGAAATCAGTTGTCGTGCCTCAGATCGCTTTTTGCGAGCTTGCACCAACGTCACTTCCGGGTATGAGCCAAATGCCAATCGATTTTCTTTGCCAAAGTGACGATATTTGAGGCGTCAGAGCTTTGAGCCGGTGGGCATGATTTCGAGATACAAGCCTTCGCCGTCGGCAAGCTTGTAGGGCTTCTCCTTGGGCTTGGCTGCTTTGAGAGCGGAATCGCTCAGGGGTGTGACTTTCAGGGGCATGGAGCACCATTTTGGGGGCATGCGGGATGGCCGAACCGGCCATGCCCCAAACTTTGCCCCCAAAACTTTGGGCTGCCTAGGTCAGTTTAGGAAAGCATAGACAACAAAAAGCCCGCACTAGGCGGGCTTCTTGTGGGCTTTCGGGTGGTTTTGGCACCACCTGAAATTAATTAGTGGTGCCAGAGACAGAATCGAACCATTGGCTACAGGCTGCGTATGTACTGAGTTGTATGTTGAGTGGTTAGCTTTGAGGCCCCCAAAAAAGCCCCCAAAACAAAAAGTACCAATGCCTGCGCTTTCAGGTCATCGAGATAGATGCACTCAAAACTGAGCGGATCTGAATGAGTCCTCGGGACAGAATATGAGGTTCTGGCGTGGGTAGATCGCATTGTCGAAAGCTGTGGCGAGGTGGCGTAATGACTCTCAATGGTTGCCATCACTTCGCCAGTCGTGCCCTTTTTATGCAGTCGTGCCCATGCCTAAGGCTGGGCACAACTGAGGGCACGAGGGCACGACTGAAGAAAAAGGTTCTTCCTGGCGTGCCGGCCATGTCGGCTCAAGTTTGACCAGGTGAGCGACACTGCCTCCGTTTAAAACGGGGGCAAGTCGAGCTGCTGCCGTAGTCGCGCTTGAAATGCGGAAGTGAGTGCGAACCATCCTCGGTTTGAAACAGCAGATGGTCTGTTGATCCTGCTCGGGTTTGCGCCATCTCCAACCACCAATGGTGGTCGGATAGGCTGCACTCGGGGGTGGCGTTTCTTTAAACGACACTCCTTACCTCCACGTTTAAAACGCGGGAGTGAGCGCGAGCTATCACCGGCAAGCACTGGCGGATCGTCGAGTTAACTAGATCAAATGCTTAGTTAACCGGGCTACAAGCCACAGACCGTAAGGCTTTCAGCCCAGTTAACCAACCGAGTTAACTGGCTGAAAGGCCCGGCCCAGTTGGCGCTCAGCCGGTTTTGCCGACCAGTTCTAGCGGTTAACCAGTTAACCAAGTAATTTAGTCGGTTAACTCCTTAGTTAACCGCCCTGAAAGGCACGGCCCGCTTGGCTCTCAGGGGAATTTAAGGATAGCCGAGTTAACCAGCAAAAATGCTTAGTTAACCGGGCTACAAGCCACGGCCTGCACGGCTTTCAGCTTAGTTAACCAACCGAGTTAACCAGTTAACTAACTTTGGCGGGGTGCCGCTAACGAATTGGCGCGAGTTTCCGTACCCGTCTTTGGAGTAAATCTCCAGGGTCCCCGGCGTCATTGGCAGAAGCAAGTCCCTGCTTGGTGCAATGCTGCGTCAGTGCGGTGTTCTCACCAGCGATGAATCCGATAGCGACCATACCTCGACCGGCAGCACCCGCCCCATAGCAGCCAGGGGCGAAAGGCAGCATCTGGCCAGTTGCAGAATGCCTGTTGTGTTAAGGGCTCGGATTTATTTTTAAGCGGGTGTCACCTGGCATAGTTATGTTCAGAATTTTGCCTCCAGATTCAGCCGTGCTAGGGTCGCTGAGGCTTCTGATCAACGGGTGGTCAAATGAAAGGGATAAGCGCTAAATGCGGCCATGTAAAACGCCGGCTCAATCAGAATGAGCCTCTCGAAGGAAAGGTTCTGGAGTTTGCTCTCAGCCTAATCGGAGAGACAGACGATGACTTCCTGAATGGTATTGCTGAAAAATTAAAGGCAGGCGATAAGCTCGACGAGTATGAGCACCACATTATGGTTGATGTGCTTCTTCTACATGCAAGATTGGGTGCATAACCATCCTTCGAGGGGGCACCAGCAAACTGCGCTTTGGACGTCCTGGCTCGCGCGCGGCGCCGGTTACCATCAACGTGAATTGGTCCTGCTTCCGTAGACGCTTTCGAAGGACAGCTTCTGACTGTGGATTCAACCGATTGCTGCCTCTCACCAAGGGCAGCAGTCGGCCATGAGCGAACGGTCAAACTGCCTTATGATAGTTTTTTATCACCTATGGTTTTGAAAATTAACTCCACGGGGCTCGAGAATGGAATTTCTTCTACTGCTCCAGATTTTGTTGATCTAAACAAGCTTTCCAAAACCAACTTGCGATCGTCCTCAGATTTCAGCTTGCCTTCATTCAACAAGGCCAAATAAGTCTTTGTGAACGTAATTCTCTCTTCGGCTTCCAAAGCTAGATATGAATGGGTATTGAACTGACGAAGCGTAATCTTGATAAGAATCCCTAACAGAGTTATCAGAAGTGCGGCTCCCGCTAGGTCTGCCACTGCAAGAGTGAGTTCAGAGCGAGTGTGTCCTGATACGGCTATTGGAGGCGATGGAAAAATGGAAGGCGTTATGGGTTCAGACGCTTTAGATTCGGGTTTAGTTGATGTTGATGTTGATGTTGATGTTGATGTTGATGTTGATGTTGATGTTGATGAAATGTTTGTGGGTTGCGTTGAGGAAAGTGGTGAGTCTAAGCGTATAGAAGGCGGGGTGTTGAGTACGGACTCTTCGGTGCGTTGCTGGTGAATCATATTTGACAGCCCCATGGCGCCACCAGCTCCGTAGTATCCCAGCACAGAGCCAAACATTACTACCATGCTTAACAGAACGGCAAAAAACCATATTACCTTAAATATTGAATGATTGCGTCTACGGATACTCCAGTACTGTACAGAAGCATCTAAGTCTACTTGGTCGTGATAAGCCGCTTTCGCGGAGGCTAAAGTACTCGTAGCCTCACTGACGGCTGCTCGTGCAGAGTCACGCGCTTTAATCATGTAGGCTGAATATCTCTTACGACGCCTGAGGTAGGCAGCAGTCAGTGAGTTGGCTAGATCATCTATATCCGATTTTGTTGATGATGTGGAGTCAATGATATCAGTCACATAATTATTGACGGCATCGGTCGCTAATTCCGCATGGGAAACGAAACGCTCCAAGGTTTCCCTCATTACCGATGAGCGAGCATCAGAGCCTATGGAAGAAAACCCTTGGAGTGAAATAGCAATTTGTATTGCGATTGATTTTTCAAACGATAGTCGATCATTCTGTGTAAGAGTGCTTATCTGCCCATCACGATGAATGGCACTTCTAGTATGCTTATTCAAATAGATGATGGTCAGCGCGGCAGTTACATCATCATATTCCTCCCTAGTCCTTGTGATAAGGAAACCCTCATCACTATCGTAGAGAATGAATGGCATTTTTTCATTTCCTAATTTAAATTTTGGCGCCACAAAATCAATAACACTCTGCTCAACTTGCTGTATGGGCCTCAAAAAATAGGTTTCAAATATTGCTTGACCTGCATCTTTGTACGCGCTCGGTAATTTTGTCAGCCATTTCCAATGTTGAATCTGCAAGGTCAAGTACGCTTGCAATTCCTCATAAGTTGCGAAGCTTATTTTCTCGCCATTCAGGCGCAAAACTACTTCTTGTACTTCAGACATCAGTCTTCCTTGGCAATTGGACGTTTGGTAAATTTCAGCTGTAGATGAGCTCGCGCTCACCATGCAAGCACCGTTTTGAATGATATTACTTGATGTAAACGAATCGATGCGAGCCTTGATGCCTGCATGAGTAAGGCCGTATCCCCCGTACTCCACAGACAAATTGAAGTCAGCTTTTGGCCGATGTTGTCGGTCAAGATGTAGCTTTTCGTCGTGTAAAGCGGAGGTTTGGCCCGCCGATGGAGTCTGGCACTCAACAATAGGCGCTTTTAAATCCTTACCTATGGTTGTTTTCTGAAAGACCTTGCAGGCCTTTATTTATAAGGCTTTCAGAGGATTACCAGAATCTCCGAATCTAACACCGGTCAACTTGGCCAGTGATCAATTTGAACCCGTATCTAACGGACTGAGAGAAATCGACATCGACCACAGCTGAGATCTTCAATCAGTGCAAGACGAACTGATCTCCAAACGCCTGCCATCCTCAGTGAGTTCGTACTCTACTTTTCCGGGTTGGGATACACCGTGCGCTTAGTTAAGCGTGAGCGGCCTCCACTTGGTGGCGCAGCTGGTCGAACGAATAATCCGCCTGCGTTGGCCGTCCCGCACAAAGTTCTTGAGGGGCACAGGCGGCGCGGCGACATCCTCGTCATACAAAAACAGATTGGACAGCTCTATATCAACGCTCTCAAGCTTATTGCGGGCATCGCTGCCATCGCCTACCATCTGGCGCAGGTTGTGCAAGCCGTGCCCCAGCGGCGCCCCGCTGGACAGCAGGACGGATCGGCCATTTTCTGTGGATACGACGGAATCTAACGCCCCGCTACTTCCACCCATGGCTTGCACAGCTTCACTTCTATCGACGGGTCACAGCCAAACGTGCCATCGGCCATGTGACGCATCCCCCCGCGCTCTGATCAACTCCCCATCAAGATTTACTTCTGAGGTAATTCGCCCGGCGATCTGCACCCGCTGAATTGTTCTGGCGTCGATCAGCGCCCCAACCTGGGCCATCCCTCCATCAACATGGCTGGGTTGACTGGTTGCGATAAGCAGGGCCGCAAATTCCATAGACTCGGGGGGCCGCAGCGGTCAACCAAACAACAACCAACCACCGAAAAAAGGTCATATATACCGAAGACGCGGGGCCCGAATTACCCCCAAGCCCCACCCCCTCGGGAGGACCCGTTAAATTCAGATGGAATCCACGATCAGGCAATGAGGGCAACCGCACTCACTCTGAGTGCCTGCCAAGACTGCTTATTCAGTTTCCCCACTGGTAACTAGCATTCTTCCGGTTTTGTCCCCCGGCAGCTGTCAACCTTGTCAACTTACTTGACAAGGTTGACAAGGATTTCGAGCCTCTGTTCGGGGGGCAACTGACGAAGCCTCAACGCACGCCGCGCCTAGCGTTTGCGGGGGGCTGTACAGAAAATCGGTTATGAGCTGCACGTCACCGACAGCTCAAAATTCAGGGTTTTTGTGTCAACCTGTCAAGTAACTTTTAGACGCTGCCGCTAACACGATCACGCGAGTTTTCGCACCCGTATTCTTCGGAAATCGGCAGGGTCCCCGGCGTGTTTTGGGAGCGTGGTTGCCATGCCCACCGCCGCCGCGGCGATCTCTTTCATCATCACAACTGCCGACGCGCCAATGGGTTGGAGAAGTGGCCTTGAGATGAGAGGCATCGAAGCTCTATCGGGGTTCAGGAAGTGCACCCCGTTGGCATGGCGCCACTGGGTGGTGGAAACGCCACTGTGTGGGGAATTACACAGTGTGTTGGGAATTACACGCTCGCACCGTTACCTGCTCGTTCGGTAACGGTGAGATGAAGGCGGCCGTGAGTCTTTTTATCGTATTAAATCCTCGCGTATGGTTGTTTCTCGAAAGGCCTTGCAGCCCTTACGTGGCGTGGCTTGCAGGGCATTACCAGAATCTCCCGATCTAAAGCCGGTCAATCCGTGAATGAGGGAAAAGCCCTTCCGGTCTACCTGAGCCGTGACCGAACAGGGGAGCTTCGGCAGGACGTTAAAAGCGGCCCCGGGGGCCGTTTTGAATCCTCATCTATGATTGATTCTCGAATGGCCTTGCAGCCCTTACGCGGCGCGGCCTCCAGCGGATTGCCCGAATTTCTGTTTCAACCGTCCTTCAACCCGTGAGTCAGCGAACAGCCCTTGGCGTCTGAATGGCAGTCCTTGGGTTCGTGCCGGCGTACGTTCTGCGAGAGACCGAACGTGAGGTGTCTAGGATGGCAGAGCGGGGTGCTGCGCCTGCACCCCGCCAAGGGTTGTTTTCCAATGTGTGCGAGCTGCGAAATTGCGCTCCACTTGACCACCCGTTTGCATTCGACTTGACCTGCGATTGCATCGAATTTGATCCACACGCGTTGTAACCATGATAGGCAGAGAACGGCCGATTGTGTTGAAAAAGTCGGCCATGGTTTCCGCAGCTGAAAAGTACGCGTCCGAGATTGAAATCTTTACTTTCGTCAGAGGTTTTCAGACGCAGATTTCACGTAGCAGCGTGTAAAAAAGGCGTTTTCACCGGTCAATGATCAGGCAGTTTTGGATGGCCGACTTTTTCAACAGAATCGGCCAGTAGCGGTCTGTCACCTGCTTACCGAAGTTTTCGCTCAAAGGTCTGCTCCGCGCTGAAACCTGCCTGATAGACTACGCGTTCAACTCAGCTGAAACGGCAATGCATGTCTACAGTAAGCGTTGGCCACTACATCGAATACTACAAGATTGCCTGTATCGAGAAGTGCGGCATCTAGAACGGAAAAATAGGCATGCCGATCCAAGAGCATAAATTCAGCGATTTGGCTAAGTTCTGGCGATTTATTTCACCAGACGGCGAGTTGATCCAGAGAATGGGCATGACAGCACGCCCCATTTTTCGCGGGCAAGGCAACGCATCGTGGCCACTGGAGCCATCAGCGCTTCGCCAGACTGTGATCGATCAATACAATAGATCGAGGTCTATTTACCGTCAGACTGACCACGTGATGTTTTTTGAATATGAGCTTCTTAGCGCATACGCACATCATTGTGATGAAATGGGACTGGCGATCCCTGGCGACTCGCATGAGTTTCGGCAGAAAGCGGAGTTTTTTACTTTTGCCGAAAAATTTGGCTCAAATGCAAATGAATGGCCTACGGAAGATTTTTACCCGCTTCTTGCTTCTGCCCAGCACCATGGCGTCCCGACACGGCTTCTCGACTGGACACGGTCCCCTTTTGTTGCTGCATACTTTGCCGGCATTCAGGCTTTTGATTTGATGAAGCCTTGCGGGTCTCTGACTGATGATATTGTTGTATGGGGCGTCGATGCACGCGAGATCCATCTTATTCGTCACGAAACAACCAACGCAATCACTGAAATCCATCATGTGGGGTTACCAGGTATTACCAGCAAGAATCTTGCAGCACAAAAAGGATGTTTCTTGTTGGTGAAATGGATAGTTGGGCAATCTCGTGACGCCGATTTTGATATAGGCCCCGCAATTGATGAGATTCTTCGTGCTAACGCAAATGTGACTTTGCACAAGGTTGTACTTTCGCATCAGCATGTCGGCAACCTTATTTTTAAATGCAATGACTATGGTTTATCCGCGGCGACATTGTTTCCTGGCCATGACGGAGCAGGAAAGGCCGCCAAAGAGTTCAAGTTGGCAAAACGTCATTCGGGAAAGCTCTAGGCGGCGAGGAGCTCGGCACATAAGCGGCGTACTCTGCAATCTGCCCCTATCCTGTGCCTTAGAGCAACCAGTATCGGTGCAGATGAACGGTTCAGGATCGTCTGCAGGCCTACAAAGCAGGCCGAATAACCGCTGTTCGATGCAGGCCTGCGAGCGGCGGCTCGACTCAGTGAGCTGCCGTTGAGTGCATAGACCGTACTCCGACCGGATTGGGTCGTTCTCTGCCGGTCATGTCCACGAAGCGTGCTGGTCAAATCCGATGCAAATGACTGTTCAGGTCGAATGCTAATGGGAGGGCAAGTCCGTGCAATTACCCACAAGCCTCGCCGGGACGCTAAAAACGGTCCCGGTCGCCGTTTTCAAACCTCGGCGTTAACAAATTGTGGTGTCGTCTTGCAGCCCCCGCCGTTCGTGGCATGCGGGCTGGTTTGCGAATCTTTAAATCTAACGCCCGTCTACGCGTAGACAGACCCGAAGGCGCGTTCATCTAACCGGATGGGCCGATTTCAACTCCTCCGGTCAACATGAGCTAATACCGTAAAGCCCTGCTGCCTAACATCGTGAGCTAGCCTCACAATTGCTGCCACGATAGCTATTCATCAATGTCCTCTTCGGTCATGGCTCGCCCCTCCGCCCGAGCGAACTCAATGCTGCTCTCGGCATGTTTGCGGATATCGTCGTAGAGAGCGAAAGCCGGATCGGCCTTGCTCAATGTGGCAAGCACTTCCTCAGCTTGCGCTTTCAACCTCAAGTCTTCAGGGAACGGCTCACCAGGTGTACCTCCCCGTACACCACTGACAGCAGACGCAAAGAGCGAGGAACTGAGTCCCCGATAGACGGATGCACCAACCGAGCGCGCCGCCTTCAATATGCGTGCGACAAATGCGCAGTCCTCAAACACAAACAATGGTGGCGCTTCTCGAAGTACATAGGAGAGCACTTTGAAGTGCTCGCTTTTGCCACCCGTACTCCACGCCTCAAGGATGCTAGTACACGACGAGTGCTGGAGGCCAAACACACCTGACACGAGATCAGATAGGTGGTGCGCGAAGCGATACTCGTCGATCTGGGGCAACGCCCAGTCAAGCACCTCTCGAAGAAGCACGGCACCATGGGGATGCTCCAGAACACCCAAAGACGACTGGCGGCCTGCGATGCCGCCGATTGGCTCCATTCGCCAATCATCTCGCTGGACTGCCCGTGTGAGGCGTTCTTTTATAAGCTCAACTACCAAGCGAGGACTACGCTTGGCCGTGCGCACGAGGAATCCATGCACGAAGTGATCGTCGAGGCGCAGAGAGCTGGCGAGCAGCTGTAAAATCTGCCTGAGCTCGTCCTCACTGAGCGAGTCAAGCGGGATAAGTTTGTCGTCGTCGAACCACATGAAGATGCTCTGCCGCGACTCAGTCGCCAATGCCGGATTCGCATTGGCCAGAAGCTCAATCGCAAAACGCTGGTCGCACTCGGCTACGTCGCGAAATAGCCATGAGGTACAAGCTAGTACCGCAGGGGCGCTTGAGCCGAAGATGCGCCTGAAAATAGAGCGATCGGACTCGGTCAGGCCGCGGTGTTTGACTAAACCCATCGTGTACGCACGCGCGACAAGAGAAAGCTCCGTGTCCCCTGTGGAAAGGAGCGCATCGATCTGTGCGTCAGCTTCGCTTGGTACGTGCTTGATCAGCTCTGCAAGCGCAACAGAGGCGAACTCTACGATCGGGCTATCAGGGGATTCAGCTCTTGTATCAAGCACAACACGAGCGAGCGCAGGACGGTCGTTCAACAACCGATTGACGAAAATATCACTCGATTGGAGAGGCTCACGCCGATATGCCTTGAGGTCGATCAGGCGCTCATTGATGAACGACTCAAGCGCTTTCGCATCGGGGAACGCCTGATCAAGCTCCTCGACAAGCTTTGCCTGAATCTCACCATTGTGGTCTTGCCTGTCAAGTTGGTGCTTCCAAGTGTTGGTACCCCAGCCATCCATAAGCACACGGGTGGTGCGAGTGCTTAGATCGCGATCGAGCTGGTGCAAAATACGCTCTGCGGGTTCCTTAGTAGTTGCTCCATCGGCGTAGTGCGCATGCCATCCCACCGACTCGGCGATACGTGTTAGCACCACAGGTGAAAGGGGATGGCGCTCGATCAGGGAGTTGACTCGCTCAAGCGTATCGGTGAACTCTTTCTCCCAGTCAGCATTCTCCTCGTCGCTCGTCTTGCGATTCAGCACGCCGATCGGTCCGCGCAGTGCATGTTGGAGGGTCTCGGCGGCTGCGTAGGCGCGTCGCTTGTTCTCGCTCGTCAAGCTTTCCAAGATGGCAGCAATAATTCGTTGCCGGGCTGACTGCACCGCCTCTAGGTTGACGCCATAGGACGAGAGCGTGAAGGCGCGACTGGTGGCTTTGGAAGTGAAGTGCCCTTCCGTTGCTAGCGCACCTTCAAGTACATCAAACGGAGTAAATACACTGGTCCAGCTGTCTTCATATGGCACGAGCGAGAGCATGAAATCTAAGACGCCCTCGATGTTTGCGATCGGCACTCTTGGCTCAGGCGTCGCCATTTCAGTCAAGAGTCGAAGTGGATGGTTCGTGTACTGGTTGGTGGGGCGCTGGTCATTACGCCCAAGCTCCCAGAGAAGTTCCGAGGCACCCCGGATATACCGCTGATTGTATGCCGCGTTGCGGATCAGTCGGCAGACATCCTCGTGTGCCCCGTGGCCTTCTTCAATCAAACGGCGAGCAAACGCGAGTGCCTGACACGGCTGAAAATACGCTGCCTCTACAGCAGCCTTGAGGTGCGCCCGTACGTAGTCGCCCTCCCATTTAAGACTGCGCCACAGTGCGTCTAACAATGGGCTGTCAGAGGTGTCACCTTCATTGCGCCGCCAATCAAGGCGGCCTAGGTTCAACAGAAGATGGGCCTTGTGCTCTGGAATGGCTGCCTCAAACACTCGTTCCGCCTGTCCATTTGAGGCGCCGCTCTCGATGATGTATCCGGATTCGATGATCGAGTCCGCCAGGAGATCAGGCGAAAGTCGATAGCGCGCACCTCGCTTGAATAATACCCCCGATGCAATCAAAAGCTTGGTCAGTCGAGTGGCATCCGGCGCGCTCACTCCTTCGATAGACTCGTAAAGTGCGAGCACTTTGGGATCATCGGGCACGACCGGCTGGATGAGCGCGATCACGCGCAACATGCACTCGATTAGATCTTGATCCTTGGTGCTGTTGGAAACGCTCTTTGCGATGGCAGCTTTGTATCGATTGAGGACTGTTCGTTGGAACACCTCGTGCGAGCCGAATAATTCAGGGTGCAATCCATCTTTGGCAACAATCCAGGCACCTACTACAACAGAAAGTGGGCTGTCATACGCCACGTCGGCGATCAGCGTAGCCGCGTGCACTGGTCCGCCAAGTGACTCTAAAACGTGCGTCGCAAGTTCGACTGCTTCGGCCTTGTTGGGCCTCTCCAGCGTAACGGCTGTGCTCATCAATCCATAGTGCGCCAGTTGACGATCGATGACCTCTTGCGCGTATGGGCGATACACCAACAGGAGCCGCGCATTCGTCTGCGGGTTCGCGGCATATCGCACCAAGAGTTCAAGATCAGTGCGGTCGTGCGCGTCATCAACGACGAGGAGCTTTTCGCCGAGGCCTAAGTCCTCAAGGCTCTTCGTCGTGATTTGTTCAGTCGGTGAGAGCATGAGGATCATGTGACCGGAATGCTCTTGTGTAAAGGTATCGATTGCTGCTCGCAGCGTGCGCGACTTACCTCCGCCCGCAGGGCCCACCAACGATACGATTACCTGCTTTCGATCCTCAAGGGCGGCTGCGAGCTGTACGCACTCCTTCGTCCTGCCAATGAGACTCCAGTGGTGGCTAAATGGCCGATCGGCGACGACGAGGGGTGCGAAGAAGTCCTTAGGGGTAAGCCACGGACCGGGCGACGGCTCACCCAAGAGAGCGAAGCGCTGCCCAGGGAAGTAAGTATCAATCACGCGGCGCTTTGCATCGACTGGAAGTTCGCGCAGTTTCTCCGAGAGATCGTCCTGATCCCAGATGTCCCATCCGCGATGTTTCTTCATCTCGCGGCGCGCAAGTGGGCTCGCGACGCGTGAGAGGAGGATGAACTTCTGTGCGGCCTCTGTTTTGTGCGCTTCAACTGCGGCCTTCACCTTTGCTGCCCCGAATTGGGCTTCGCGCTTGCACTGAAACGAGTGCACCTCGCCGCTCTTGAGTTCGACGTCAATGTCGATTCCAAACTGCTCGTGCCCCGTCTTGCCGGCGGCGTGCACCTTGGCCCCCGGATAGATCGCCTCAAGGAGCGTGCGGCAGATACGTTGAAACCCTTCAGGTGAGAGCGATGCCAGCGGCAGCGGCTGGTCAAATGACACTGTGACTTGCTCCGTCACGTGGCCCGCAACAATGAGAAGCCGCTGCGGATCGGCACGCAGAGCCTTGGCCAAGAGCGCGACCTGCTCCGCCCGCGGGCGTGATTCGCCAGCTTCCCATCGAGTGACGGTCTGCTGGGCGACGCCAAGAAGCTTGGCTAGCTCAGTGTGGGTCGAGATGCCTTGCGCTTGGCGTAAGCGTTTTAATTCGTCGCCGAAGCGCTTGTATCTGCCTTGCTTATTAGCATTCATATTCACACCCACTTTGTGCGTACCAATACTCACACACAATATATGAGTGCTAATTTTTTTCGTCAAGCCAGCGAAAATATGGAAGTCAAGCCTTGGATTCACCGAGCAGGTACAATTTTTGGCGTGCTTGACAGGATTTTGCGTCGACAGAAGGGGCGATCAGCGGGAACACATCATTTGGTATAAACCTTAGGTGAAAGCTGACGCTGAGATGCGAAGTGGATGGCGTGGTGCTCAAATGAAAAGGCCGCCAGGTTTTTTCCCGGCGGCCTATGGTCATCTCAAAGCCAGGGGATTAATCCGGCGCTGTGGCGTACTTATCGGCCATTTCCACGGCCACCACATCATCCATCACCGAACGCTCGAAAATCTCCATCTGAGCCATCTCGACATCCTTCTCGCTGATCTGGTGTAGCAGTGCATACACTCGCCCGGGGTAATGCGCGGCCAGAACCTGCGCCGCCCACTGTGCTTTTTGCTCGGTGGCAAACGGACGAACAATGCTCCGCTCGCCCGTTGACTTGACCGCCTCCCAGCAGACCACCGACCAAAACATGACCTTCTTGCCCAAGGTTTCAAAGCCTTGGCACATCGGTCGCTCGACGGCATTGGCGACCCACGTCCGGTATGGGCTCAACTTCTCTACGGGCGGCTTCACCCGAGCAGCACCGACGGGTCGTCGAGCAGATTGCGATAGCTAATTGAGCAGCTACGATCTGCCATATGGGGAATTTTCATAGAGCGAAAGGCTTCGTTACTGCCGAGGCTCACCAGATGGCTGCCAATGGTAACCAGCGCCTGCACCTGTTGATCCCAGGCGTCCTCCAGCTTCGCAATCTGCGACGTCCGAACTTTTTCCCGGGCGATCTCTTGTTCCTTCAGCGCACTCCCAATCTGTGCATCAATTGCTTCGGCTTCGGCCCGCAGCGCGGTCAGCAGAGGCTCGTCATGCTCCTTGGCATGATGGGCCCGCTGACGCTCTGCCGTCGCTTCCTGCGTGGCTTTCTCCGCGGCAGTGCTGGCGAGAAAGTCACCCATGGCCGTTGCTCGGGCACGCGCTTGCACCGAGAGTTGCAACGCTATGTCGGCGTTCTTCCCGGCGTCTTCGTGCTTGGTTTCAATGTCCTTCATGGCGCTCTGCACACGCTCGGCACCGTCCCGCAGGCGACCAACCTCTGACGTGAGTTCCTGGTCCCGCTTGTTGTTGGCCACAATCTGTTTGTCAGCATTGAGCAGTGTGGACAGGCGTTCGATGTCTTTGTGCAGGTACACCAGTTGCGTCTTCAGACTTGAAGCGGCGTGCTCAAATTTGTACGCCTCGTTCTGTAACTGGAATCGTTGTTGCCACTGCTCTTGGGTGCAGTCTTCAATGCGCAAGGGTATGGCATTGAGCGTCTCCCGCAATGGCTCGCTCTGTTCGTTGAGCACTTTAACTTCCCGCTCCCACTCGGTTTTCTTGCTCTCCAGCTCCTTCAGCAATTTGGCGTTGTTGGGTTTGGTGGCTTGGGTGAGGTCAGTCATAGGTGATTCTCCAAAAAATAATAAGTGAGGTGGATCGGCGGGCTGGCCAAGCCTTATGTGCCGAGCACCTCCCGCCAGATCACTGGGCAGAGGCTGCGTCGTTTATAGAAAAACAGGTGTGTGTTCCCCCCTGTTCCCCAACATCTCTATATGGGGGAACGCCCCAAAGCCCCGGAAACATTGGCTGTTCCCACTGTTCCCCGCGCTCCCCACAAATCTAGGTTCCTGTGAAGTCGGCCATTGGTGTTGAGTCGTCATTCGCCATACCGCAACTGGTAGGCGGTCATGGCGTCACCTCTGCATTTGGCCAAATGGAATGGACGACGCTTTGGGCTTCCTCATAGGTGCAGGGCTCGCCGACCATCGTGAAAGGCCGGCAACCTGGAAGCGTGACCTGCCAATGAGTTTTTCGCGCAAGGCCGTCATTCGCTGCCAACTCGGCCAGCAACTCCAGGCGGTGAGCGCGGATGTACTTTTGCAGGGTGTCGGTGACCAAGGACCGAGGCGATACGACTACTCGGTTACCCTTTTTACGTGCGGATAAGCCGAACTGGGCGAGATAGTCGATGGCGGTATTCATATCGCCACCTCATCCACGCCGACGTCGGCTTCTTCGCAGAAATGCAGTGACTCCGTCGACTCCGCTGGGCGAAAAAGTGCAAATTCACCCTGTGCCTGAGGCAGCGACCAACTAACGACAGTGTCGCTCCCGAAGCCCGAGCGGGCCGTCACTATCGAAAGGCGCTCACGGGCGTTGCGGATTTGTTTCTGCGTGTAGCCATTGCCAGTCATCAACTGCTTGGCATCTTTTCCCGTCAGTGGCCCGGCACTTAGGATTCGTCGCAAGGCTTCTGCCGGGTCGTCGCTGTCATCAAGGCGTTCCTCCTCAGTCGCTTCGACATCCCCCAAAATCTCGCGGGCGCTCCCCTCGATGACGCCACCCCACAGCACACGCGTGGCCTCAATCCCGCCACCGATGTCGCAAGGCTCGATGGTGTAGGAGACGCCACCCTCATCGGTGCCGATGTTGGATTTCGCCCGCGCCAACACTCGCTGGCCAGAGTCTTCCTGCTTGGCTGCCACCAGCACCGTCCGCGCCAGCGCCGAAAATGCCTGCGAACCGATCACCCGGTCAGCCGGTGTCGATCCAGCACCACCCTTGGCAAAGTGAGAAATCCCCACTACCGCGCAAAGGTTCTGTTCGGCAAAGTCCACCACGCCCTGCAACGCTCGGCGCACGTCATTGGCCTTGTGCATATCACCCTTCACTGCACTGACGATGGGGTCGAGCATCAGCAGCGCCACACCGCCGATCTCGTTTGCCGCTGCGCGTAGCAGTGCAATGTCGTTAGCCGGGTCGAACGGGTCAGCGTCTCCTTGGGCATTGGTGCGGCCCTGAATGATGTGAACCCGGCTCAGGTCCGCGCCAGCAGCAGCGAGTCGAGGCACCAGCGTATCGGCGGGGTCATCTTCGCTTGACCAGATAATGGCATTGCCTGGCTCACTGCAAAGACTCCCGTCCGGCCAGCGCCCCCCCGTGGTGATTGTTGCAATGAGGCTGATTAGCAGCGTGGTTTTCCCGGTACCGCCAGCACCAGCCAGGATGTGCAGCTTCCCCTTGGCCAGCCAGCCAGGCCAAAGCCAGCGAATCGCCACCGGCTTGATATTGGCTGCGCTTACCAGGTTGACCTTCCATACCGCTGCCTCAGTTTCCGCCCATTGGTCAGCAAAACGATCAGTCGTCATTTGATCCCCAGGCGTTGCTTGGCAGTTTTGAAACGCTCGATATCGTCACCCTCAAGTTTCCCTTGTTCGAGTAATGACTTGCCGATGCGGTAAACCATGCGCTCATGTTCAATGGCGGACTTACTTGGCCAGCGACGTGGCTGCTTTTCACTAGGGAACAGATCGCGCAACTCCAGTCCGATTGCTGAAACAATGTTTTGTGTGGTGCAGCCAGCCCAACATTTGAGTAAAACAACACCGTCCGAAGTTTCACTAATAGCCAAACTTGGGTTCTTGTCATCATGTGCAGGGCAGCAGGCTTTCCACTTGTTAGTGCCAGCGGATTTAACTTTGTCGAGACGACTAAGGGTTTTGTCCAGACAAACCGATCCCGCCAGCGCAACTTGGCGCTGTTGATTCATTGTCATGGTTAAGCCCCTGGGCGGCTGTCGTTAACTTCTTCCAGTTTTCCCCACACTGCATCCAGCGCGGCTTTGGCACTTTCAAGTGTGTGGACCACCATAAAGGCATTACTACCTTGAAGTGGCTTTTCACCCATAGCTGCATCCATAAGAATGTCCATCACCGTCGAGATGAAGTCCGAGGCGCTATTCAGGGTGTCTTGGGCGTCGATATCAGGGTTAACGCGAAACAGCTTTTGTTTTTTCGACACGTCGCCAGTGCTGGTGAAGTGAACTTCGAGTGTTGTCAGCCGCTTCATTGCGTACCCCCGGCCAGCATCGCTTCAAAGAAACGGGCGCGGGTAATTTCGGCGTTGTAACGCTCGTGGCGAACTTTGAGGCTGGATTTGCTCTTGAGTTGGGAAAGGGCGCGAGCACGGTGACGCTCGGCTTTGTTCTGGATTTCGGACGGAGTGAGGCTGAAAAGACGGGTAAGCATGGGTGTAGCTCCTTTTGCTGAGGAGCTGCCACATTCGTTACCAAGCGAATGGGTGGCAGCTGTACGCGGGTTGGTAAACCGGGGCAAAAGGAACCCGGCAGACCCGAAGGTCTCCCACGCACAGCCGCCATAAAACGGAAATGCGGACGTAAAAAAAGCGCCTGCAATCGTAATAGGGGCGCTGTTGCGCCTTTTGCTGATCGGGTTACCAAGCCCGGTCGCTGAATTTGCAGCGACCGCAAAACAGTAACCGCGAAAGCTGTCACTGGCAACCGATTTCACCAGTCGTGCCCTCGTGCCCTCAGTTGCGCCCACCCTTAGGCATGGGCACGACTGCATAAAAAGGGCACGACTGGCAAAGTGATGGCAATTGTTGAGAGTCATTAGGCTGCCTCTCCACGGCTTTCGGCAATGCGCTCATTGATCCACTCCAGAACCTCAGATTCGATCCAAACGACACATTTGGGGCCGAGGGTGATTTGTTTGGGGAAGGTGCCAGCGGCGATACGGCGGTAAATCTCAGTACAGGAAATGCCTGAAATGTCCTGGACTTTTTGGCGCTTGATAAACCGTTGAGCAGGTGAGGGGGTATTGGTAGTGTTTGCCATCGTCAGCGCCTCCTAGGGCGGTGTAGGGAGTCGACGGTGGCAATGCTGACGGGCAGGAGAAGTTGTTTATAGTCCGGTGTGCGGCGCAGACCGTACTGTTTGCGCGGCAGACCGTACAGTCTGCGGCGCAGGCCGTACTCCTCATTTACTGTCTTTTACGTGTTTCCCAATCCATTCGTATAGCGTTCTCTGTTTCATCCCCTCGCGTCTAGCTACGATTTCGCTGAAGTCGGCGCGGCTTGGGTACTCGCCAGAAGTCCAGTCCCATTCTGCCAGCAGCCTTGCTTTTATTTCGTTAGTTGGGGTGTGTCGTTTTTCTGCCAACTTTGTTGCTCGCTCAGAGGCTGATCGCTCGTGTTTTTCTTTGGAATAACCTTCGGCATTGAACTTTTCGAGGCGGCACTTGGTTTCCGTAATTATCACGAACAGTTTTAGCGCGTCCTCGTAGGCTTCCTTTTGATAAAGCCAGCACAAGTAGTCGTACTGATAGATCAGTAATGCAGTTATTCTCAAATAATCGGCGGATATAAAGACGTCTGTGAGGGGGAGGACTGCAAACTTATCTAGTGTTTCTCTCACAGAGTCTTCGTGTTCATCTTCTTCAATGTGTGAGGCGTTTCGGTTGTCTTCGTCTAGTAATGAAATAACTGCCCCAATGAATTCTTCTACTTCGACAGCAAGATCGAACGGATGCGAATTTTGCCAAGGTGAATCAAACAAGTCGTTAGACACAACCTCTGCTATATCTTCAAGTTGGTAGGACAGCGTCTCGCTGAGCTGTAGTGGAATGTTTGCTAGGCGTCTTTCAGGGTCAGTATAAGGGTCGTAGTTATCGAGTTGTTCGTAGACTGCTTGCAGGTCGATATGACGTAGACTTAGGCAAAGCATTCGCATCCTCCAGATAGCCCCCACAGTTAAAATCATTTGGTAGGTCGGGCGGGTGGGGGTATCCGCTATTCGTTAGGCTGGTTGAAGCCAGTTAAGCCTTTCGCTTGATGCTCACCACGTTAGCGCCAGCACACAGGGCGTCTATCGAGTCTGCCCACGCTTGCATCATTTCCCGGCGCTGCTCGACGTAGGCCGCATGGTTGTAGGTGCCGCGTATTTCGTCGCTGTCACCGTGGGCAAGCTGGCGCTCGATCCAATCCTTGTTGTACCCGCGCCCGTTCAGTTCGGTACTCAGCAGGTGGCGGAAGCCGTGGCCGGTCTGGCGCCCCTCATATCCCATAAGACGAAGCGCCTTGTTGACGGTGTTTTCGCTCATTGGCCGTTCAGGGTTGGCGCCAGCGAAGACCAGGGCATAACGCCCGGTGACTTCTTGGAGTTGGCGCAGGATGGTGACGGCTTGGCGGGGCAAGGGGATGATGTGCGGTCGACGGGCTTTCATGCGCTCGGCGGGGATCGTCCAGTTAGCGGCGTCTAAGTCGAACTCCGACCACGGCGCTTTGCGTAATTCACCAGGGCGAACGGCTGTCAGTGTCAGCAGGCGTATGGCATGCCGGGTTAGAGTATGGATGTTCACGGCTTCGCACTTGGCCATCAGCTCGGGCAATTCAGCAAAGGTAACGTGCGGGTGATGGCGCGCGGCTTTGGCTGGTGCGGCGACCACGCTCAGGTCGGTGGCCGGGTTGGCGTCTACCACGCCCTTGGCAAGCCCATACCGGAATATCTGGTGTAGCCATTGGCGGATCTTGCCGGCTGCGTTGAGAGTGCCTCGCGCCTCGACCGTGCGCACCAGTTCAACCAGCTCGGGCCGGGTGATGGCTTTGATCGGGCGGCCGCCGATGCCGGAGATGATGTCGTTATCCAGGTACAGCTTGGCCTTGTAGGCGGTGGCATCTGCCCATCTTGGCGAGTTGTAGTCGTACCACTCCCGTGCCAGCGTCTCGAAAGTCAGCTCGTCCACCCTCTGAGCCTGTTTGGCGGCTTTCTTCTGCTCTCCGGGGTCGGCGCCCTCGGCTAGTTGCTGGCGTGCCTCATCGCGGCGCTGGCGAGCTTGGGATAGCGTGACGGCTGGATAGGCGCCGAAGGCTAATTTTTTTTCCTTGCCTGCAACCCGGTACTTGAGTCGCCACAGCTTTGAGCCATTCGGAGTGATCTCTAGGTAAAGCCCTTGCGCGTCACTCAGCTTGTAGGGCTTTTCTTTGGGTTTGGCGGTCTTGATGGCGCTGTCAGTTAGCGGCATGAGTGGCACTCTCCGGCTGGACAGCTAACAGGAAGGCGCGCACGGCGGCGGTCTGTTCAGGGGTGAGACTAAGAATCTGGTTGGGCGTTTCGATGGTCAGCGAGTTTCCCACTGTCATAACCAAACGAAAGGCTTTTGCTCTTGACCTATGGGCGGTGAGCTCAGCTCGTTCGGCTTTGCGTGCGGCGCTTGGATCGGCCCCAACTTTTAATTGGGCGCGGGCCTCATCTCTTGCCTTGATGGCTTGCGTAAGTGTTACGTCGGGAAAGGCGCCCATGCTCAAGCTCTTTGCTACGCCATCGAGGCGGTAGCGGAATCGCCACAGTTTTGAGCCGGTGGGGTTTGTCAGCAGGTATAGCCCCAGGCCAATGGTGGTTTTGTACGGTCTTGCCTTGGGCTTTAGTGCTGCAAGCGCTTCTTCGGGCGTTGCGTCCATTCTGGGGGCCTCTTTCCTGACCGAACTGAGAGGCCACCAATTAAGCCCCCAAAGCTTTGGGCTGCCTAGGTCAGTTTAGGAAAGCATAGACAACAAAAAGCCCGCACTAGGCGGGCTTCTTGTGGGCTTTCGGGTGGTTTTGGCACCACCTGAAATTAATTAGTGGTGCCCAGAGACGGAATCGAACCGCCGACACGGGGATTTTCAATCCCCTGCTCTACCGACTGAGCTATCTGGGCAACGGGGCGCATTAAACTGGTTTTTCAGGGGGTCGTCAAGAAAGTTTTCAAAAAAATTTTAATTATTACCGTCGCTTACGATCCGCCCCCCGAGAAATCGGGATTATTCAGTCGGCGCAACGTAGCCGTCAGCCTTGTCGTATTCCTCGCCGGAGAAGTACTTGTCCATCTCGCCCTGAAGATATTTGCGATCTTCGGCGTTCATCATGTTCAGGCGTTTTTCGTTGATCAGCAGGGTCTGGTGCTTTTGCCAGTCGGCCCAGGCCTTGGCCGAGACGTGGTCAAAAATGTCCTGACCTTTTACGCCCGGGAAGGGAGCGCGTTCCAGGGCGGGCAATTCTTCTTTGTACTTGCGGCACATCACGGTGCGAGTCATTGCAATTCTCCTGCGTTCAATACGGCGGCCGCGCGTTCGAGCAAGGTTTTGACCGGGGCGGCAAGACCCAGGCGCGGCGGGGTGGCGAGGTTATACCAGAGCCAGTCGGCCTCGGCCACGTGATGGCCAGCCTCCTGGACCCGGACAAGCCAGGGTTCGATGGACAACTGAAAGTGGCTGAAGGTGTGCACCAGGCTCGGCAGCGCTTGTTGGCTGCCCAGTTCCAGCGAGTGCTGCGAGGCCAGATGTTGCAAGTCGTTGAGGTCATCCAGCTCCGGCAGACTCCATAGACCGCCCCACAGGCCCGTGGAAGGGCGACGGTAAAGCAGAATCGCGCCTTCACTGTTGGCGAGCATCGGCATCAGCGTGCGCTTCTGTGGCACGGTTTTACGCGGTTTGGGGACCGGGTAGCGGGTTTCCAGGCCGAGCATGTGCGCTTCGCAGCCCTTTTGCAGGGGGCAGAGCAGGCAGCTCGGCTTGCTGCGGGTACACAGCGTGGCGCCCAGGTCCATCATCGCCTGGGTGTAGGCGTTGACCCGATCATGCGGCGTAAAGCGCTCAGCGTTGGCCCAGAGCTGTTTGGCGACCTTCGGCTCCCCTGGGTATCCCTCTTGCGCTGTAAAGCGCGCCAGGACGCGTTTGACGTTGCCGTCGAGGATCGGCGCCCGCAGGCCCATGCTCAGGCTGGCGATGGCGCCCGCCGTCGACAGGCCAATGCCCGGCAGATCAACCAGCTTTTCAACATCCCGTGGAAACTCGCCGCCGTATTCAGCCACCACAATTTTCGCGGTCTTCTGCAGGTTGCGTGCGCGGGTGTAGTAACCCAGGCCGGTCCAGAGGTGCAGCACTTCGTCTTCCGGCGCGGCGGCCAGGGCTTCGACCGTGGGCAGCGAGGCCATGAAGCGGTCGAAGTAGTTCAACACGGTACTGACCTGGGTTTGCTGCAACATGATTTCCGAGACCCACACCCGATACGGGGTGATGCCCTGTTGCCAAGGCAAATCGTGGCGACCGTGGCGGTCATACCAGTCCAGCACCGCCGATGAAAACTGCTCGGTTCTCATCGCTTGAACAGCCCCTTCAATGCGTTTTTCAGTTCAGGACTGACTTTGTCGCCTAGCTTCTCGTCGATTTTTTCGCTGATCTTGTCGCCCGCCAGTTTGCTTGCGACCTGGCCCATGCGTTCGTTATCCAGACGGCAGGCCTTGGCGCCGAGCTCCAGCGGACCCCGGCAACGCAGCGGCCATTCGATACCGACATATTTTTCGCCAACCTGGCAGGCCGGGTCCGGAATGGCGCTCGTATCGCCTTCGACGATGATGCCCACGCGATAGTCCATGCCTAGCACGCGAAGATCGACGTCGCCGTCGCCATTCACGGTCATGCCTGGGATGCGCACTTTCAGGTCTGGGTTGCTGGCCACGCCGTTACGGAAGGTCAGGTTGCCCTTGAGTTCCTGGAACGGTGTGTCCTTGCCCCGTGGCTCGCCGCTGAGGGTTTTGCGGTTCAGGGTGGCGATGCCTTTGCACAGCTGTTGTTCAAGGTTGGCATTGAGCAGCACGCCATTGTTGATGACGAAACTGGCGTTGCCGTTGAGGCTGTCGATCAGCGCTTTCTGGCTATTGCCACTGGCGGTCAGCGCGCTGTTGAGCGTCACCAGGCCTTTGACCGGCGGGTTTTTGCCTTGGCTTTCGAGGATTTTTTCTACAGGCACCTTATTGATGCGCGTCTGCATGTTCAGCGCAGGTTCTTGCTGGCGCACGTCAAGGGTGCCCTTGGTTTCGAAGTTGCCGTCGTACAGGTCACCGCGCAGGTTCTCCAGGGTCAACAGGCCGTCCAGGCCAGTGACCTTGAGCGCCGCGTTGTGGATCGGCAGCTTGTCGAGGGTCAACTGGCCAAAGGTCAGGTCGGCGTCCACGTCGAGTTTGCTCAAGCGTTCGACCGGCAACAGGCGTTCGCTGCTCCACGCCCCCTTTGTCGGTGATGCCGGCAGCGGAGTGCTGCCCGCGCCGGCCATGGCATCGGCCTCGGTGCTGGCAACTTCCGCCTGACGCACCTGTGTCGCGCTGTTGGCTTCGGCGGATTTGGGTGGCAGGTAGCGGTCGACATTGAACGCGTCGGCCTTCAGGACTGCACGTAGCGATTGTTTGGCGAAATCCTCGACGGCGATGCGGCCACTGAAGCTGCTGTCATCGACTTTCAGGTTGATGTTATCGAACGAAACGCTGGTCGGCGTGCCGGCAACGCGGCTCACCAGTTCGACTTTGCTCAAACTGCCTTCGGCCATGGCCGGAAGCTTCTGGCCAATACTGTCGACGAATTTCGCCAGGTCGAACTGGGCAATCGAAATGCCGCCGCTGATCTGCGGCGTCTTATCGAGGTCGTTGACCTTGAGTTCACCCAGTGCGCGCAATTGGTTGGCAGAGATCTTGATGCCGGTCCATTCGGCGACGTTCGCAGCTTTATCCAGCAGCAATTGCCCTTGGGCGGCGAAGGTCATGGTTTTGCCTTGCAACGGATCACCGGCGACTTCGCCGGACATTTTCATGTCTTCGAATTTGTAGCGTTGCAGTGCGCGTTCGAAACGCAGCTCACCAGCGAGCTCGGTACGCACCCGCAGAACCGGTTGGTTAGTGCCGAGGAATGCGGTGAGTTTGACCGGGATGTTAGTTGAGTCATGCACCGGGCCTGTACTCAGCTGGATACTTTCGGCGCTGAACTGCCTGCCGGTCTTCTCGTCGCTGTATTCGACGCGGGCGTTGTTCACGGTCAGGCTGTCGATGTCCAGGCGAATCGGCTGGGCCGGTTTCTCTACCTGAGCGGTGGTTTCCGGCGCCGGTGCAGGTTCGTCAGGAGTGGCAGGTGTCGTGGTCGGAGTGGCTGGCGCCGGGACCTTGCCGACGTCTTCCCAGTTGCCATGGCCGTCCTTGTCGCGGTTCAGGCGCAGGTTCAGGCCTTCGACACGCACATCGCTCATCTGCACTTCACGGCGCAGCAGCGGCAGCACGCGCACTGACAGGCCAAGCATCTGCAAATCAGCGAACGGCTCGGTCGGCTTGGCCAGGGTCGCGACACTGGCTTCGTGCAACTCCAGGCCCAGCCACGGGAACAGGCTCCAGCCGATGTCGCCATTGAGCGTCAGCTCGATGTGGGCCTTGTCGCGGGCAATCTGGCGAATCTCGTCTTTATAGTCGTTGGGATCGAAGAGGTGGGTCAGGGCAAAGCCCAGCGCCACAATGATCAGCAACAGCCCGAGAAGCACCAGACCCAGGATTTTGCCGAACGCTTTCATGGGCGAGTCCTTGTAGATAGTCGAATTCGAAATTTAGCCGGGGAGTATAGCGCTCTGTAGCGGACGACCGGTCAGGCGATCTCTGCGGGCAATACATCCAGTGGCAGTTTCAGCTTGGCTGCCAGTGCCCGGGCTTCAAGATGCCCGGCGGGGGCCAGCAGGCGCAGGGTGGCGCCGGAATCAGAGGCCATTTTTTGCGCTTCGTTCACCAGGCGCTCGGCGACGCCGCGACGACGGGTAATTTTTCTTACGCAAAGTTGCGACAAGTGCCAGACGTCCTGATGCCGTTGCAAGCGGGCCGCGCCGAGTAGTCGATCATTGAAGCGTCCGGCGATCAGCGAACCGTCCCGCAAGCAGGCTTCGATCAGCTGCACATCCCCTGAAAACGGGGCGAACAGCCAGTCCGGGGCGTCGCGGTAAATTTTCTGCAGGTCTTGCTGATCCTGGTAAGTGGCCTCGTTCAGTGGTTCGACAATGATCGGCATGGCGTCTCCTTAAGAGGTACGAGAACAGGGGACATACAAAAGGTGATATCAGTTTGGTTTTTCTCTGACGTTCAAATGGTAACCTTTGCCCGTTCGTCCGTCCTGCGGCGACGAGATGTCGCACACAAAGCAGCTTTCCCCAACAAAACGGTCCTGCGTGCGCATTAAGGCTGGGGGTGAGGAGTGGCTGGCGAACCCTACTAATAATTGGGGGACACACAATGACCACGAGCATCACGGCGGACGGCCTCAAAGCCGGCCAGCCTGCGTTTCTGTCCAAGGAACGCATCATCGCCAAGCCTGGTTTTAACCGTTGGCTGGTGCCACCGGCCGCTTTGGCCATCCACCTTTGCATCGGCATGGCCTACGGTTTTTCGGTGTTCTGGTTGCCACTGTCCAAGGCGCTGGGCGTGACCAAGTCGGTTGCCTGTGCACCGGACATGAGCTTCATTTCGCAAATTTTCTCGTCGCAATGCGACTGGCCGATCTCGATGCTCGGCTGGATCTACACCCTGTTCTTCATCTTCCTCGGCTGCTCGGCAGCAATCTGGGGTGGCTGGCTGGAACACGCCGGGCCGCGTAAGGCTGGCGTTGTATCGGCGCTGTGCTGGTGTGGAGGTCTGCTGATTTCAGCACTGGGAATCTATACCCACCAGATCTGGCTGATGTGGGTCGGCTCCGGGGTCATTGGTGGTATCGGTCTGGGGCTGGGTTACATTTCGCCGGTTTCGACGTTGATCAAGTGGTTCCCGGACAAGCGCGGCATGGCGACCGGTATGGCGATCATGGGGTTCGGTGGGGGCGCGATGGTCGGTGCTCCGCTGGCCGCAGCCCTGATGGGCCATTTCACTTCGCCAGCCAGCGTCGGCGTTTGGCAGAGCTTTCTGGTAATGGCCGCAATCTACTTCGTGTTCATGATCGGTGGTGCATTGTCTTATCGCGTTCCGCCAACCGGCTGGAAGCCTGAGGGCTGGACCGCTGCGGCGAAAAAAGCCGCGAACGCGATGATCACCCACCGCCATGTTCATGTGAACGTCGCGTGGAAAACCCCACAGTTCCGTCTGGTGTGGCTGGTGTTGTGCCTGAACGTGTCGGCCGGTATCGGCATCCTCGGCATGGCGTCGCCGCTTTTGCAGGAGGTGTTCGGAGGCAAATTGATCGGTGTTGACCTGCCGTTCGGTCAACTGGACGCCGGGCAGTTGGCTTCGATTGCGGCGATTGCGGCCGGTTTCACCGGTTTGCTGAGCTTGTTCAACATCGGTGGCCGGTTCTTCTGGGCCTCGTTCTCCGATTACCTGGGGCGTAAAAACACCTATTTCGTGTTCTTCGCGTTGGGTTTTGCGCTGTATGCGTTGATCCCGAACCTCGGTCACTTGGGTAACGTTTCGCTGTTCGTCGCGGCGTTCTGCATCATCCTGTCGATGTACGGCGGTGGATTTGCGACTGTTCCGGCTTATCTGGCGGACCTGTTCGGCACGCAAATGGTGGGTGCGATCCACGGTCGTCTGTTGACGGCGTGGGCGGCAGCGGGCGTGTTGGGTCCGGTGTTGGTGAACTACCTGCGTGAGTATCAGCTGAGCATCGGCGTTGAACGTGCCGCTGCTTACGACATCACCTTGTACATCCTCGCAGGCCTGCTGGTGCTGGGGTTCCTGTGCAACCTGCTGGTGCGCCCGGTGGCTGACAAGTACTTCATGACCGACGCTGAACTGGCTGCCGAACAGGCACTGGGCCACGACAAAGGGGCTGACAGCAGCACGGTGCTGGAGTGGAAAGCCGCACCGGGCACCAAGCCTCTGGCCGTCGCTGCATGGCTGGTGGTGGGGATTCCGTTGGCGTGGGGTGTTTGGGTGACCCTGCAGAAAACGGCAATCTTGTTCCACTAACGCAAAACCTTGTAGGAGCCGGCTTGCCGGCGAAGGCGTCCTCATTGCCGCTGCACTTCGCCCGGCCGCCTTCGCTGGCAAGCCAGCTCCTGCAAAAGCCGTGTATTCGCTATGAATGCTGGCTTGTATGGACATGTCTATCCCCGACAGCACGGGGTTCTATCCGTCAGCCATATCACGTCTCGTGTTTCTGTTTCGGTCCCGCGCCCCTATAATGGCTGTCTTTTTCGCCCAATGATTTTGCGGAGCTGGTGATGGCCGAACGTATGGCGTCAGTCGAGCGCGACACTCTGGAAACCCAGATCAAAGCCTCGATCAACCTGGATGGCACCGGAAAGGCCCGATTTGATATCGGTGTTCCTTTTCTTGAGCACATGCTGGACCAGATCGCCCGTCACGGGCTGATCGACCTGGATATTGTCAGCAAGGGCGACCTGCATATCGACGACCACCACACCGTGGAAGACGTTGGTATCACCCTGGGTCAGGCCTTTGCCAAAGCCATCGGCGACAAAAAAGGCATCCGTCGATACGGCCACGCCTATGTGCCGCTCGATGAAGCGCTGTCGCGCGTGGTGATCGACTTCTCCGGCCGCCCAGGCCTGCAGATGCATGTGCCGTATACCCGCGCTACCGTCGGTGGATTCGACGTTGACCTGTTCCAGGAATTCTTCCAGGGCTTCGTCAACCATGCACTGGTCAGCCTGCACATCGACAACCTGCGTGGCACCAACACCCACCACCAGATCGAAACCGTGTTCAAGGCTTTCGGCCGCGCCCTGCGCATGGCCGTCGAGCTCGATGACCGCATGGCCGGTCAGATGCCATCGACCAAAGGCGTTCTGTAATGCAGACGGTCGCGGTTATCGATTACGGCATGGGCAACCTGCACTCGGTGGCCAAGGCCCTCGAGCACGTCGGTGCCGGCAAGGTCTTGATCACCAGCGATGCCGACGTGATTCGCGAAGCCGACCGGGTGGTTTTCCCCGGCGTCGGCGCGATTCGCGATTGCATGGCGGAGATTCGTCGCCTGGGCTTCGACTCGCTGGTGCGAGAAGTCAGCCAGGACCGCCCGTTCCTCGGCATCTGCGTGGGCATGCAAGCCTTGCTCGACCATAGCGAAGAGAACGACGGCGTCGACTGCATCGGCCTGTTCCCGGGTGAAGTGAAGTTCTTCGGCAAGGATCTGGTCGAGGACGGCGAACACCTGAAAGTCCCGCACATGGGCTGGAACGAAGTGAAGCAGAAGGTGAGTCACCCGCTGTGGCACGACATTCCGGACCTGGCGCGTTTCTATTTCGTGCACAGCTACTACATCGCCGCCGGCAACGCGCGGCAGGTGGTGGGCGGCGGTCACTACGGTGTCGATTTCGCCGCGGCGCTGGCTGAAGGCTCGCGTTTCGCCGTGCAGTTCCACCCGGAAAAGAGCCATACCCATGGCCTGCAATTGCTGCAGAACTTCGCCGCGTGGGATGGTCGCTGGTAAATGGCGGTCAAGAAGAAGCCACCGATCCTGACCCTCACGCCCGAACAGGAGCGCGAGGCCAATCACAAGATCAAACGCTTCATGGAGGATCGCTTCGAACTGGACCTGGGTTCATTCGAAGCGGCCGAAATCCTTGAGCTGTTTACCCGTGAAATTGCTCCGCACTATTACAACAGGGCGATTTTCGATGTGCAGGCGCACCTCAAAGAGAGGTTCGAAAGCATCGAAAGCGACTTGTGGGCGCTCGAGAAAAACTGATTTCCGAGCGAAGCTGAATACTCGAATTTGAAGGTTTGCCAGATGCTGATTATTCCCGCTATCGATCTCAAAGACGGTGCCTGTGTTCGTCTGCGCCAGGGCCGCATGGAAGATTCCACGGTGTTCTCCGATGACCCGGTGAGCATGGCTGCCAAGTGGGTGGAGGGCGGTTGCCGTCGTCTGCATCTGGTCGACCTGAACGGCGCTTTCGAGGGCCAGCCAGTCAATGGCGAAGTGGTCACCGCGATTGCCAAGCGTTACCCGAACCTGCCGATCCAGATCGGCGGTGGTATCCGCTCGCTGGAAACCATCGAGCACTACGTCAAGGCTGGCGTGAGCTACGTGATCATCGGCACCAAAGCCGTGAAAGATCCGGCTTTCGTTGCTGAAGCCTGCCGCGCGTTTCCGGGCAAAGTGATTGTCGGCCTGGACGCCAAGGATGGTTTCGTTGCCACCGACGGCTGGGCTGAAATCAGCACCGTTCAGGTCATCGACCTGGCCAAGCAGTTTGAAGCCGATGGCGTGTCTGCGATCGTTTATACCGACATCGCCAAAGACGGCATGATGCAGGGTTGCAACGTACCGTTCACCGCCGCACTGGCCGCCGCCACGCGCATTCCAGTGATCGCGTCCGGCGGTATTCACAACCTCGGTGACATCAAGTCGCTGCTCGACGCCAAAGCGCCAGGCATCATCGGCGCGATCACCGGCCGGGCAATCTACGAAGGCACCCTCGACGTCGCTGAAGCGCAAGCTTTCTGCGATTCGTACAAAGGCTGAGGACTGACCATGGCGCTGGCCAAACGCATCATCCCTTGCCTGGACGTGGATAACGGCCGGGTTGTTAAAGGTGTGAAGTTCGAGAACATTCGCGATGCCGGTGACCCGGTGGAAATCGCCCGTCGTTACGACGAGCAGGGTGCCGACGAGATCACGTTCCTCGACATCACCGCCAGCGTCGACGGTCGCGACACCACGCTGCACACCGTTGAGCGCATGGCCAGCCAGGTGTTCATCCCGCTGACCGTGGGCGGTGGTGTGCGCACCGTGCAGGACATTCGCAACTTGCTCAATGCCGGTGCGGACAAGGTTTCGATCAATACGGCAGCAGTGTTCAATCCAGAGTTTGTCGGCGAAGCGGCGCAGCATTTCGGTTCGCAATGCATTGTCGTCGCCATCGATGCCAAGAAGGTTTCACTGCCGGGCGAAACCCCACGCTGGGAAATCTTCACCCACGGCGGTCGAAAACCTACCGGTCTCGACGCTGTTGAATGGGCGAAAAAAATGGAAGGCCTCGGTGCCGGTGAAATCCTGCTGACCAGCATGGACCAGGACGGCATGAAAAACGGCTTCGACCTCGGTGTGACCCGCGCCATCAGCGATGCCCTGGGGATTCCGGTAATCGCATCCGGTGGTGTCGGCAACTTGCAGCACTTGGCTGACGGCATCCTTGAAGGTCACGCCAGCGCAGTATTGGCGGCGAGTATTTTCCACTTCGGCGAATACACCGTGCAGGAAGCCAAGGCCTACATGGCGCATCGCGGTATCGTCATGCGTTAGGCACCTACGAAAACTGTCTTCGCGACGATCATGCTGTTTTAAAGGCTGGCTTGCTCGATCGCCGCTCGACGAGTTTTCGTACAGCGCCTAAACAAACAATACAGGCAAGTGGACATCATGGCGGGCTCAAGGCACTCTTGGGTACGCCATGGATTTCGGTAGCCAGACATGCTCAAACGCCTTCTTCTAGTCCTCGCCAGTGCCTCTCTGTTGTTTATCAGCGGAATGCATGCCGCAGAAAGACCCGACACCGACCTGGTGTTGCTGACGGAAAATTTCCCGCCGTACAACATGGCGAAGAACGGCAAAAACTTCGCTCAAGACGAGAACATCAATGGCATCGCCGTGGACATTGTCCGTGAGATGCTCAAGCGTTCCGACATCACGTATAGCCTGACGCTACGTTTTCCTTGGGAGCGAATCTACAAACTCGCCCTCGAAAAGCCCGGTTACGGCGTGTTCGTGATGGCGCGTTTGCCTGATCGCGAGAAGCTTTTCAAGTGGGTCGGCCCGCTTGGTCCGGATGACTGGATCATGTTGGCCAAGGCTGACAGCAAGATCACCCTCGAAACGCTGGATGACGCGCGCCAATACAAAATCGGCGCCTATAAGGGTGATGCAATTGCCGAGACGCTCGCCAAGCAGGGGCTGAATCCAATCGTTGTGCTGCGCGATCAGGACAATGCGAAGAAACTGGTCAACGGCCAAATTGATTTGTGGGCCACCGGTGATCCGGCGGGACGTTATCTGGCGCGACAGGAAGGCGTGAATGGTCTCAAAACGGTGCTGCGCTTCAACAGTGCCGAGCTGTACCTGGCGTTGAACAAAGACGTGCCGGACGAGATGGTGGCTAAACTTCAGGCTGCGCTGGATCAACTGCGTAAAGAAGGCAAGGTCGACGAGATCATGGCTAAGTACCTCTAACGCTCACCACCGAACCTTCTTGGATGCACATTCCACTGTGGGGGCGAGCTTGCTCGCGATGAGGGAGTGTCAGTCGACATCATTGTTGTCTGACATACCGCTATCGCGAGCAGGCTCACTCCCACAGTTGGTTTGGTGGTGGTTGCGGCTTAGCGGTACACCCCATCTTTGCCATGGGCAGCCGTCGCACGATTACCCCGCACGCTGATCATCTGCTTGATATCAATCCACTCAATCCCCTGAGCTTTCAGCTTCGGCAATTCCCGCTCCAGAACCGCCAGCGTCTGCGGATACGGATGCCCGATCATCACCGCAGAACCCTGCTTGCGCGCCAGGCTGATCGCCGTCTGTAACTGGGTGAAGATGGCCGCTTCGGTGCGCTCGTCATCCAGAAACACATCCCGCGAAACGCTGGCCAAGCCAATTTTCTGCGCTTGGGCGGCGGCAACGGTTTGCGCGCTGGTGCGACTGTCGACGAAGAATTTGTGCCGTTGCTGCAAATCCGCCATCAACCAAGCCATGGCGGCCGGTTGAGCGGTCATTCGGCTGCCCATGTGGTTGTTGATGCCGGCGGTATAGGGCACGACCTTGAACGCCGCATTCAGGCGTTTTTCCAGCTCTTCGATGGGCAAGTCCGGGTGCCACGCGAAGGGGCCAGTAGCGGGGTCCATGGGCATGTGCAGGATGACGATCTTGCCGGCACGATGCGCTTCGCGGGCGAATTCGGTGGCGTGGGGCGTGTCGGGCATGATTGCCGTGGTCACCGGGCCGGGCAGAGCCAGCACGCGGCGATCCCGGGGCAGGTTCTGCCCCAGATCATCGATAATCAGGCTTAGATAGGCTTTTTGAGGGGGAGTCTCGACGGGCGCTGCGTAAGCAACACCCGTCAGGCCGAGCAATAAACCCAGGATGAACCGCTGGAGCACCTCAGCGGCCGGACGTAATGTTCAACCCTTTGAGCAGGCTCAAGGCCTGGGCCAACTGGTAATCATCATCCTGCGGCATGGCCTTGGCTTTGCCGCTGGAGCCGGTCGGTTTGTCGGCGCCGCCGTTGCCATTGCCCAAGTGGCCTTGTAAATCGGCTTCCTTGAAGTACTCGCTGTCTTGCTCGCTGGTGATCTTGGCCTTGCGCACTTCGATGTCCGGGACAATGCCCTGAGCCTGAATCGAGCGGCCGTTCGGGGTGAAGTACAACGCAGTAGTGATCTTCAGGGCGCGGTCGTTGTTCAGTGGCAGCACGGTTTGCACCGAGCCCTTGCCGAAACTGGTGGTGCCCATCACCACGGCGCGTTTTTGATCCTGCAAGGCACCGGCGACAATTTCCGAAGCCGAGGCACTGCCGCCGTTGATCAGCACGACCATTGGCACGGCTTCACTTTCATCCTTGCCGGTCGCGGAGAAGCGCAACTCGGAGTTGGCGATTCGGCCCTTGGTGTAGACGATCAGGCCCTTTTTGATGAAGTGATCGACCACTTCCACCGCAGCCTGCAGCACGCCGCCCGGGTTGTTACGCAGGTCGAGGATGATCCCTTTGAGCTTCTTGCCGTTTTCCTTGCGCAGCTTGGTCAGTGCCTGGGAGACCTCTTCGCCGGTCTTGACCTGGAACTGAGTGATGCGGATATAGCCGTAGCCGTTTTCCAGCAGCTGCGCCTTCACGCTCTTCACTTGAATGATCGCGCGGGCCAGGGTTACGTCGAAGGGCGTGCCGCCATCGCGCACCAGGGTGAGGGTGATTTTCTGGCCGATCTTGCCGCGCATTTTGTCCACGGCTTCGGTCATTGTCTGGCCGCGAGTCGGCTGGCCATTGATCTTGACGATGAAGTCACCGGCCTGAATGCCCGCCTTGGACGCCGGGGTGTCATCGATCGGCGAAACGACCTTGATGAAACCGTCTTCGGCGCCGACTTCGATGCCCAGGCCACCGAATTCACCGCTGGTGCTTTCCTGCAACTCGGCAAAGTCTTCCGGGCCGAGGTAGGCGGAGTGCGGATCGAGGTTGCTGAGCATGCCTTTGATGGCATTTTCCAGCAGGGTCTTGTCATCTACGGGTTCGACATAGGCAGCCTTGATCCGGTCCATGACCTCGGCAAAGGTGCGCAATTCTTCCAGAGGCAACGGTGCCTTGGTCGTCGCGGCAGTGCCCGCAGGCGCGACAGCCGGCGCTGGTTGAACGGCGAACGCCAGAGGCGCGCCGATCACCAGGGCGATCGTCAGGGCCAGCGAGGTAAGGCGGGACAAATGCAGCATGTCAAACGAACTCCTGAATTAGGTAGCGTACTTATCCTTGCGCACGACACCATTGCGCCGGATCACTCGGGTGACCCTGCTGACGAATAGCGAAATACAGCGCTGGTGTGTCCTGCCCGCCACTATTGCCGACAGTGGAGATGGACTCACCGGCTTTTACCACGTCACCCGCAGACTTGAGCAACGTCTGGTTGTGACCATAAAGACTCAGAAAGCCGTTGCCGTGGTCGAGAATCACCAGCAGCCCGGCACCACGCAACCAGTCGGCAAACACCACGCGACCACCATGCACGGCATGCACCTGACTGCCGGCGGAGGCGCTGATCATCACCCCGTCCCACTTGGTGCGGGCATCGTCCCCACGGGATTCGCCAAAGCGTGCCAACAATCGACCATCAACCGGCCACGGAAGTTTTCCCCGGGTCAACGCAAAAGGGCCGCCAAAGGTTTCGCCTGAACTTGAAACCAGCGCGCCGGGGGTCGACTTAACCGGTTTGCGTGGGGCATCGGTGGTTTCTGCATCTGCTGCAGCCTGAGCCTCACGTAAACGCTTTTTTTCGGCTTCCTGCTGGGCGATCAGCGCTTTTTGCCGCGCTTCTTCTGCCTCACGGGCTTGGCGAGCCAAGGTTTCTTCAATGGTCTTAAGGACTTTAGACAGGTCTGCCTGATCCTGCTCGCGGGAGGCCAGTTTCTGGTCGCGAGCCTTTACGTCTTCGTTGAGCTTGGCCAGGACTTGCTGGCGCTCCTTGCGGACTTTTTCGAGTTCGTCGCGCTGGCTGTCGAGGCTGCTCTTCTGCACCAGCAACTGCGCCTGCTGCGCATCTATGTCTTTTTCGACATTGGCCAGTTGGCGCAGGGTTTCGTTGAAATTCTTCAGCTGCTCCAGGCGGGCCTGGCTCAGGTAGTCGTAGTAGGTGAGGGTGCGGGCGAACTGTTCCGGATTCTGCTGGTTCAGCAGCAGCTTCAAGTACTCCTGACGGCCGTTTTGATAGGCCGCGCGGGCCTGAATGGCGATCAGTCGTTGCTGTTCAATGCGTGCGCTCTGGAGTTTTTTTTTCTCGGCATCGAGTCGCTGTAGCTCGGTTTCGCTTTTCTTCAGCTCTTTTTGCAGGGCGTCGACCTGTTTCTCGAGCTTGCCCATTTCGGTCTCGGTGCCTTTGAGCTCTTTTTGCACACCGGATTTTTCTTCCTGCAACTTGCCCAGTAGTTTTTTCAGCTCGGCAATGTCCTGACGCGTGGCGTCCAACTGTTGTTGGGTTTGCTCGCGCTCGTCAGCGAAGGCCGGTTGGAGCAGGCAAGTCAGTGCTAGGGCTATCAGGACGCGGAGCATAGAGGCGGGCGGCACCAGGGAAAGGGACGGCCTAGTATGCCCGCCATGCGTGGCAAAAAAAATGCCCAATTGGGGCTGTGTGATAACTGGAACAGAGTTACATCTAAAAACACCCCAAAACTACTGTGGGAGCTGGCAAGCCAGCTCCCACAGGTTTTTGCGGTGGTTTAACTGGCGGGTTACACCAAAATCGATGTCCCGGTCATTTCCGCCGGTTTTTCCAGGCCCATCAACATCAGCATGGTCGGCGCCACATCTGCCAGCACGCCGCCTTCACGAACCTTGAGGTCACGCTTGCCGACATAAATGAACGGCACCGGCTCGGTGGTGTGTGCGGTGTGCGCCTGGCCGGTAGCTTCATCGGCCATTTGCTCGACGTTGCCGTGGTCGGCAGTGATCAGCGCTTCGCCGCCGACCCTGTCCAGGGCTTCGACGATGCGGCCGACGCACTGGTCCAGGCATTCAACGGCTTTCACGGCCGCGTCGAACACGCCGCTGTGACCCACCATGTCGCCGTTGGCGTAGTTGACCACGATCACGTCGTAACGCTGGTTATCGATGGCATCGACGATGCGGTCGGTGACTTCCGGGGCGCTCATTTCCGGCTGCAAGTCATAAGTGGCGACTTTTGGCGACGGGATCAGGATGCGCTCTTCGCCCGGGAACGGTTCTTCACGACCGCCAGAGAAGAAGAAGGTCACGTGGGCGTATTTCTCGGTTTCGGCGATGCGCAGTTGAGTCTTGCCGTTTTTCGCCAGGTAATCGCCCAGTACGTTTTCCAGGCTGCCAGCGGCAAATGCCGACGGCGCAGGAATGCTGGCTGCGTATTGGGTCAGCATGACGAAGCCGGCCAGTTTCGGTTGGCGCGCGCGTTCGAATTCATTGAAACCGTCTTCGACAAACACGCGAGTCAGTTCACGGGCGCGGTCAGCGCGGAAGTTCATGAACACCACAGCGTCGCCGTCTTCGACCTTGACCGGCTCGCCGATGGAGGTGGCTTTGACGAATTCGTCGCTCTCGCCACGCTCGTAAGCCGCTTGCAGACCTTCCTGGGCGGTGGCGGCGTTGAATTCGCCGTTGCCGTCGACAATCAGGTTGTAGGCCTGGGACACGCGGTCCCAACGGTTGTCACGGTCCATGGCAAAGTAACGGCCGATGATGCTGGCGATACGACCTTTGCCCAGCGCCTGGAAGCTGGCGTCGAGCAATTCAATGGACGACTGCGCGCTTTTCGGTGGCGTGTCGCGGCCGTCGAGGAAGGCGTGCAGGTAGATTTTTTCAGCGCCGCGTTTGAATGCCAGTTCAGCCATGGCGATCAGGTGGTCCTGGTGGCTGTGAACGCCACCATCAGACAGCAGGCCCATGAAATGCACAGCTTTGCCGGCGGCAACGGCTTTATCCACAGCGGCGCAGATGGTCGGGTTCTCGAAGAATTCGCCGTCGCGGATCGATTTGGTCACGCGGGTGAAGTCCTGATACACCACGCGGCCGGCGCCGAGGTTCATGTGGCCGACTTCAGAGTTGCCCATCTGGCCATCCGGCAGGCCCACGTCCATGCCGCTGCCCGAGATCAGGCCGTTCGGCACGGTGGCCCACAAGCGGTCCAGCACGGGCTTCTTGGCCGCATAGATGGCGTTGGATTCAGGGCTCTCACTGTGACCGAAGCCATCGAGAATAATCAGGACCAAAGGTTTAGGCGTGGTAGTCATGGATTCCACTCGTGGCTGAGGTTAAAAGAGGGCGATTAAAAAGGGAGTGGCAGTTTAAAGCGAAGTTCCGGCCACGTCACCGCCGGACGGGGTTTGGCCCACCATAGTGGCTGTGTATACTGGCCGACATTTTAACGCCCTGGAACCTCCTTCGATGGTTGCTCACCTGATTGAATTTGCCACTAACCACTACATTCTTGTCGGTATCTTCGTCGTACTGCTGGCGGCGCTGATTGCCTATCAGATGCAAGGCGGCGGCCGTAGCCTGAGTACCGGTGAATTGACCGGGCTGGTCAACAAAGACGCAGGCGTTGTGATCGACATCCGTTCGACCAAGGACTTCGCCGCCGGTCACATCGTTGGCGCGTTGAACATTCCTCACGACAAGCTGACCGCTCGCATCGGCGAACTGGAAAAGCACAAGGCCAAGACCATCATCCTGGTCGACGCTTTGGGTCAGACCGCCGGTACGCATGCACGTGAACTGATGAAATCCGGCTTCACCGCCGCCAAGCTCTCCGGTGGTATATCCAGCTGGAAGGGCGACAATCTGCCGCTGGTGAAGTGATATGAGCAACGTCGTCGTCTATTCCAGCGATTACTGCCCTTATTGTTCACGAGCCAAGTACCTGCTCGAGAACAAAGGCGTGGCCTTCGAAGAGATCAAGGTCGATGGCAAGCCGCAAGTGCGCGCCGCCATGGCTCAGAAAGCCGGACGTACGTCCGTGCCGCAGATCTGGATCGGCAGCACCCACGTGGGTGGTTGTGATGATTTGTTTGCCCTTGAGCGCGCCGGTAAGCTCGACGCAATGCTCAAGGCCTGTTTGCCTTCCCTATAAGACCCCAAGATCAGAAAGGATCTGAGATGACTGACCAACAGAACACTGCAGCTAGCGAAGAAGAAACCGCACCGCAATTCTCCTTGCAGCGCATCTACGTACGTGACTTGTCCTTCGAAGCCCCGAAAAGCCCGGCGATTTTCCGCCAGCAGTGGGAGCCGAGCGTCGGTCTGGATCTGAACACCCGTCAAAAGACCCTGGAAGGTGACTTCCACGAAGTCGTGCTGACCTTGTCCGTGACCGTGAAAAACGGTGACGAAGTGGCGTTCATCGCTGAAGTGCAACAGGCCGGGATCTTCCTGATCAAGAACCTGGACGACGCTTCGATGAGCCACACCCTCGGCGCGTTCTGCCCGAACATCCTGTTCCCGTACGCTCGCGAAACTCTGGACAGCCTGGTGACCCGTGGCTCGTTCCCGGCCCTGATGCTGGCTCCGGTGAATTTCGATGCGTTGTACGCACAAGAACTGCAACGCATGCAGGCGGCTGGCGAGACTCCGACCGTTCAGTAAGCGTTCGAAGCACCAAAGCAATATTGATGTGGGAGCGAGCCTGCTCGCGAATAGGGAGTGTCAGATGACAGTAACGTCGCCTGACACGCCGCTTTCGCGAGCAGGCTCGCTCCCACATTTGTTATGCGCTGTTATTTGAAACCGAGCTGGCGCCAGCCTTCATACACTGCGACAGCCACAGTGTTCGACAGGTTCAGGCTGCGGCAGCCTTCACGCATCGGCAGGCGCAGGCGTTGTTCGCCGGGCAGGGCGTCGAGCACTTCAGCCGGCAGGCCTCGGCTTTCCGGGCCGAACAGGAAGGCGTCGCCCTCGGCGAAACTGGCATCGTGGAACGGTCGCGAGCCCTTGGTGGTGAAGGCGAACAACCGTGGATGGCCAAGGCTCTCCAGACAACTGGCGAGATCGGCGTGGCGCTGCAGGGTGGCATACTCGTGGTAGTCGAGGCCGGCCCGACGCAGGCGCTTATCGTCCATCTCGAAGCCCAGCGGCTCGATCAAATGCAGGTGGCAGCCACTGTTGGCGCACAGCCTGATAACGTTGCCGGTATTCGGCGGAATTTCTGGTTGAAAAAGGATGACGTGAAACATGCACGGCTCCGAAGGTAAAGATGACGGGCATTCTACGCCGCCAAAGGATCCCCGTTCGAAACTATTCCCGCGAGTGCTCGGTTCGTTGGCAATTGTCGGGATGATGGTAGGGCTGATGATCGGTCGCCTGACCGCGCCAGACCCGACTGTTTTGCAACAGGTCGAGGTTACAAGCGACGGACTGGTGGTGTGGTTCAACAACGAACCCAAGAGCCACGGCGAGTTTGTGGACGGTAGCCTCGCATTGCTGTTCGAGGCAGAAGGCCCGGCGCAGAAAGGTCAGCTCAAGCTCAACGACAAGAACGTCAACTGGCGGGTGCGTTTGAGTGATGGGGGGTTGTTGCTGTCGGTGGTGGCAGCCCGGCCACTGCAAGGGGAATGGGCCGGTAGTGAGGTTGATGATCGCTGGCGGTTGGAGATCCATCTCCGGGAGCAATAAAAGAGGGAATCCCCGGCCTGCCTGTACCAAGGCTCCCAAAACGGCGGGGCTCGCGCATTGCGTCGTGAGCCCGGTGTAAAGAAGGAACCCCTGACCTGCCTGTATCAAGGGCCCCAAAACAGGGTGGGCTCGTCGCTTGTGCGGTGTGAGCCCGATGTAAAGAGGGGAATCCCCGGCCTGCCTGTACCAAGGTCCCCGAAACCGGGTAGTGAACTGAATCACTGAATGGACTACTGCAGGGGGCGTGCCAGTTTTTAACAAGTTGAAACAGAAAGCCGCGGTGAAACGTCGAAAGCCCCGTATTTCGGGGCTTTCGTGTTTTTTCGATAGGGGTTCGATTGCGAATGCTGGCGGGGTTTTGAATGTGCTTTTGTGCGCGATTGCGGTTCACGGTGCATTGCGGCGGTGCACTCGGCCCCTAAAAAGCATCGCGGGCAAGCCCGCTCCCACAGGAATTATGCAAAACCTGTGGGAGCGGGCTTGCCCGCGATTGGATCTAACAGTCAGCAGAAAATTAAAGGCTGCTTAACCCTCATCCCCCTCATCATCATCCCCACCATCAACCTTCATCCCCAATTCCTTGATCTTGCGCGTCAGGGTGTTACGCCCCCAACCCAGCAAGACCGCAGCATCGCGGCGGCGGCCGGCGGTGTGTTTGAGGGCGGTCTCGATCATGATCCGCTCGAAGGCCGGCACAGCGGTGTCCAGCAGGCTCGACTGACCACGCGCCAACGCTTGATCGGCCCACTGGCGCAGCGCTTGCTCCCAGTTGGTTACGGGCGCCGAATCCTGCGGCAGGCTCAGTAACTCTGGCGGCAGGTCGCTGATGTGCACTTCACGACCCGATGCCATCACCGTGATCCAGCGGCAGGTGTTCTCCAGCTGGCGCACGTTGCCGCCCCACGGCAGGTTCTTCAGGTATTCCTCGGTTTCGCTTTTCAGCAGCTTCGGCTCGACCGCCAGTTCCTGCGCGGCACGGCTGAGGAAGTGCTTGGCGAGGGTCGGGATGTCTTCGCGACGGTCCGACAGGCGCGGAATGTGGATGCGGATTACGTTGAGGCGGTGGAATAAGTCTTCACGGAATTTCCCGGCGTGCACCAGGGTTTCCAGGTTCTGGTGCGTTGCGGCGATGATTCGCACATCGACTTTCACCGGCACATGACCGCCAACACGATAGAACTCGCCGTCTGCCAGTACTCGCAGCAAACGGGTTTGCGTATCGGCCGGCATATCGCCGATTTCGTCGAGGAACAGCGTGCCGCCGTCCGCCTGTTCGAAACGTCCGCGACGCAGGTTGGCCGCGCCAGTGAACGCACCTTTCTCGTGGCCGAAAAGCTCAGACTCCATCAGGTCTTTTGGAATCGCCGCCATGTTCAAAGCGATGAACGGCGAGGCCGCCCGTGGGCTGTGACGGTGCAGGGCGTGGGCCACCAGCTCTTTACCGGTCCCGGATTCGCCATTGATCAGCACGGTAATGTTGGAGTGGCTCAAGCGCCCGATGGCGCGAAACACTTCCTGCATCGCCGGTGCTTCACCGATGATTTCTGGCGTACGGGTCAGGGCAACCGGGACTTCCAGGCCTTGCTGCTCCTGGGCGTGCTGGTTGGCGCGTTTGACCAGGGAGACCGCTTCATCGACGTCGAACGGCTTGGGCAGGTATTCGAACGCGCCACCCTGATAGGACGCGACAGCGCTGTCCAGATCGGAGTGAGCCGTCATGATGATGACCGGCAGCCTCGGGTGTTGTTCGCGAATCCGTGCCAGAAGTTCAAGGCCGCTGGCACCCGGCATGCGGATGTCAGAGATGATCACATCGGGCTGCTGGCGCGCCAGGCGGCTCATCACGCCATCGGCACTGTCGAAGCTTTGCGTGGTCATGCCTTCCTGCTGCAAGGCTTTTTCCAGGACCCAACGGATAGAACGGTCGTCATCGACGATCCACACGGTTTCACTACGGCTCATGTCGATGTGGCTCCTTGTTCCAGTGGCAGAAAGATCGAGAAAGTGGTGTGGCCCGGGTGGCTGTCACACTCGATCAAGCCCTGGTGCTGGCTGATGATGTTCTGAGTAATGGCCAGGCCCAGCCCGGTACCGTCCGGACGACCGCTGACCATGGGAAAGAAAATGGTTTCCTGAAGTTCTGCAGGAATGCCCGGACCGTTGTCGATGATTTCGATTTTGGTCACCAGGCGATGGCGCACGTGGCCGATGGTGAATTGGCGCATGGCGCGGGTACGCAGGCTGATGCGACCCAGGCGCAGTTCGTTCTGGCTGCTGATGGCTTGCATCGCGTTGCGCACGATGTTCAACACCGCCTGAATCATTTGTTCGCGGTCGATCAACACGTCTGGAATGCTGGGGTCGTAGTCGCGCACCAAAGTGATGCAGCCCTGGCTTTCCGCTGACACCAATTGGCAGACACGCTCCAGTACCTCATGGATATTGCACATGGCCAGTGATGGCAACTTGTTCGAGCCGAGCATGCGGTCGACGAGGTTTCGCAGGCGGTCGGCTTCCTCAATGATCACGTTGGTGTAATCGCGCAGGCTTTCTTCCGGCAGTTCGCGGGCGAGCAATTGTGCGGCGCCGCGAATTCCTCCCAGTGGATTCTTGATTTCGTGGGCCAGGCCGCGCACCAGCATTTTGCTGGTTTCCTGCTTCGACAACTGCGCCTCTTCCTTGGTGATCCGCAGCAAGCGGTCACGGGGATGGACTTCCAGCAACAGCATCGTGCCGCCGTTGACCAGGATCGGCGTTACCGCGTAGTCGACGGTCAGGGTCTGGCCGGTGAGAGCGGTGAGCATCGCTTCGCGCTTGGTGAACGGGTGCGCCTGCTCGACTGCTTGGCGCAGGGAGTTCAGCGCTTCGGTGGATTCGGTGAACAACTCGCTGATGAACTGCCCATGACTGCGTTGACCGCTGGTGGCCAGCAACATCTCCGCCGCCGGGTTCATGTACTCAAGGCGCAATTCGGCGTCGAGCAGAATGGTGGCGGTGGTCAGGTTGTCGAGTAGCAGTCGATGCAGTGCGTCGCTAATGGTCATCAGGACCTCTTTTGGAGCAGGGCGCGCGCAAGAACCAAGCGCTGATGCTGGGAAAATGCAAAAACCAAACCAAGGCTCCGAAAAGAAGCGTTTAAGGCCTGAAACGGACGTTTGACGCTCGTTTGCGTGGCGTTCTGCCAGCTTTCGCGGGTACTTTCGAACCAAAATGGGTTGCGATATGGGTATGGTGCAACCTATTGCACCAATGTAGTGCGTAAAGCTGAGCGGCGTTAGAACAAACGCAAGAAAGGATTTATTTTTTCTTTCGGTTTGTCTGTGAGCGGGCATTCCGGCCGTTTGCCATAGTCGACGAGGGCGCAAGGTTTGACCTGGCGTTTTTGCGCGAGAGATGTGCGCAGCATGTGGAATGGCTGATTGGCCGTGCGTTCGACTGTACGGCCCAGTTCGTCGATGATTTCGACGGACAGGTTGTGACTTCCACGGTCGATGTTGCTCAGCGGGAACACCGGACTGAAGCCGGGGTCGGCGGTGGGTTGGCCGTCGAGTAGCAGTCGGTAGCGATGGCCCGGTTGCAGGCGGGGTTCGTTGGTGACGCTGACGATGATTTCGCCGGCATTGCTACGGATTGTTGAGTCTGGCTCCGGCACCAATATGCGAAGCAAGCCGTAGTGGAACAGCGGTTGCTCTTCGGACAGGTTCTCGGCAATCAGCTGCTTCACAACGGTGGGCTGGGCAGTCATGCGGTTGCTGGTCGCCAGTGGTACGCGTTTGGCGTTGCCGTGTTGCGGCTGATCGGTGAATGCGCGATTGCCTTGAGCGTCGAGGTAGGTGAACACCTCGGCCGACACGGGCAGGGCGAAAAAACAGGCGAACAGCAGCAACAGCCTCATGGCTTATGCACCCTTTGTAAGGTGAACGTCACGGTCGGACTTTGCTGAAGGACATGCTCTCCATTGATCACCTGCACTGCCAGGCGGTGTTCGCCACGGTCGATGTTCGCCAGTTGCAGTATCTGCACATTGCTCGGTTGCCCATAAGGTTGGCCATCAAGCAGCAACCGCAACAGGTGCGGCGCTTGTAAGCGAGGCCTGATCAGGACGCTGACGGTGAAGGTGCCGTTATTGGCGCGCAGGGCTTCCTCGGTGGGCAAACCATTCAGTTGCAGCACCTCATAGGCGCTGTGTGGCTGCTGATTGTTAACGGTGTCGGTAGACGGTGCGGGAGGAGGCTGGCGCTCAACACTATTGAGTGGCGGCAGCTCAACCGGTTGGGTCTCGACGCCATCCGGTGGTTGATTGCTGTAGGAGGTGTTGCCGTCGGCGTCGGTGTATTTGTAGATTTTGGCCGTCACGGGATAGACGAAGAACAGCAGCAAAAATATTAAAAGTGGCCGCATTCAGACTCCCTGTGAGCAGCAAGGATTTACTCTGACAGTGGAATACCTTCGCTGCCAGCATAGAACACAATAAGTTCGACCGGTTCATCGCCGGTGATCCCGCGATGGGCGATATCGACCATTTCCGCCACGGCTTCACCTTGTTTGACGCGTCTGGTCTGGCCGTTGTTCCTGCTCTCGATCATCAGCTCGCCGGAGAGGACATAGCCCGCGTTGGGAATGGGGTGGATGTGCCAGGGCAGTTGGGTGTTGGCCGGTATCTTGAGTTTGAGCATGGTCAGCTCGGGTGCGGCATCCGGATAGCGCAGGTAAGGTGAGTTGTCCCACGACTGACTGCTTTTGAGCAGGATTTCTCGTTCGATTTTCGTGGGCACCGCCGTTGTGCTGCAGCCTTGCAGGGTAAGGGCGCCGAGCGCGACCAGTATTGCCTTGAGTGAGTAGGTTTTCATCGATCCTTCCTTTGAGTCCAGGCAGTGGACAGGCTGCGAATCATTCACAGCGATTGATGCCGGAAGATACTGCGTGCGGCCGAGGGGAAGGCGAATTTTATTGTTGGAAAATGCGTCAAAAAGGCGTCTGAAACGGGCTGCGTAACCATCAGGCAATCTACTCTGCGTTCAAAAAATCGTCTTATCCGCCGCACCCGGTCGTCCTGGAGGGCTCATTCAGAATCTTTCATGCAAGGCCCGATTATCTTGCGCAATTTGCTGTCGTCTTGTGGCAAGACAAACCTGGCGGTCAGCGGTGGATCACCTTTTATTGTTGACGGTAGTGTCATCGTCAGCGATTGGCCCCGAGCGCCTTTGTGGGTCCAGTCATTCAACCCTTGTCGATTGGTAGGCATGTAAAAGTTGAAGAGCAATTTGTCTGATGGCGGCAACGCTCTCGTGTAAAAGCCGTTTACCGAATAGTCGCGGGGCGCAAGTGTTCCGGTTTTGAGGCTCATAGGGCCGGTGGACAGGGCGTCAGGGCCTTCAAAGGCATCGGGGTTAAAGCCCAGCTCATCCGTCGAGGTCAGCAGTGTGATAACAGGGCGCACGGGAGAGCGATAACAACTGACTTGCAGCATGGCTGCGGTGGTTTTGTTTCCGTGGCTCGCTTGACCGTTCAGGCGCGAACTAACTAGCGGGGCGTCCGGATCTGGTTTCACTACGCTCCATGCCTCTTCGTGAGCGTCGGCAGGCAAGAGGCTGTCAGCGGCTTGAGTGCCGGTCAGGATGCAGAGCAACAACGTTAACGAGAAAAAATTGGTGCGGGGAAGGTTCATCGCAAAAACCGCAGGGAGAGGATGCGGCGGATGGTAGAGGGTTGCGTGCGATGGGCGAACCCATCAGAGGGGGCGCGTCTGGGTTTAACCCCGGCTAGCGCTCTGTTTCCAATCCAAGTGCTTGTTTTTTATACAAATAAAAAGGCCTCCCGAAGGAGGCCAATTTGTTACGCCGCGTGTGCTGGCGCTACCGGATTAGCAGCTGTAGTACAGCTCATATTCCAGTGGGTGTACGAAGGTACGTACCTTGATTTCTTCTTCGCTTTTCAGAGCGATGTAAGCGTCGATGAAGTCGTCACTGAAAACGCCGCCTTTGGTCAGGAACGCACGACCTTTGTCCAGCTCTTCCAGGGCTTCTTTCAGGCTGCCGCAAACTTGTGGGATCTCTTTCGCCTCTTCAGGCGGCAGGTCGTACAGGTTTTTGTCAGCTGCGTCGCCAGGGTGGATCTTGTTCTGGATGCCGTCCAGGCCAGCCATCAACAGTGCAGCGAAGCCCAGGTACGGGTTAGCTGCTGGATCCGGGAAGCGAGCTTCGATACGGCGAGCGCGAGGGCTGGACACGTAAGGAATACGGATCGAAGCGGAACGGTTGCGAGCCGAGTAGGCCAGCATTACTGGAGCTTCGAAACCTGGGACCAGGCGCTTGTAGGAGTTGGTCGACGGGTTGGTGAAGCCGTTCAAAGCCTTACCGTGCTTGATGATGCCGCCGATGAAGTACAGGGCGGTGTCGGACAGGCCGGCATAGCCTTCGCCAGCGAAGGTGTTCTTGCCATCTTTGGCGATGGACAGGTGAACGTGCATACCCGAACCGTTGTCGCCGTACAGAGGCTTAGGCATGAAGGTCGCGGTGCGGCCGTAAGCAACTGCAACGTTGTGTACGCAGTACTTCAGGGTCTGAACTTCGTCAGCCTTGGCAACCAGGGTGTTGAACTTCACACCGATTTCGTTCTGGCCGGCAGTCGCCACTTCGTGGTGGTGAACTTCGATGGTCAGGCCCATTTCTTCCATGGCGTTGCACATGGAGGTACGGATTTCGTGGTCGTGGTCAAACGGTGGAACCGGGAAGTAACCGCCTTTGATACCTGGACGGTGGCCATGGTTGCCGCCTTCGATGTCCTGGTCGGACATCCACGAACCTTGTTCGGAGAAGATTTTGAACATCGAGCCGGAGATGTCCGACTTGAACTTCACTTGATCAAAGATGAAGAACTCTGGCTCCGGGCCAACGAATACGGTATCGCCGATACCGGTCGACTTCAGGTATTCCTCGGCACGGTGGGCGATGGCGCGTGGGTCACGGTCATAGCCTTGCATGGTCGAAGGGTCGATCACGTTGCAGACCAGAATCAGCGTTGGGTCTTCGGTGAACGGGTCGAGGACGGCAGTGCTGTCGTCCGGCAGCAGGATCATGTCGGAAGCTTCGATGCCTTTCCAGCCAGCGATGGAGGAGCCGTCGAACATTTTGCCTTCTTCGAAGAAAGCTTCATCCAGCGCGTCGCGAGCCGGCATGGTCACGTGGTGCTGAGTGCCTTTGGTGTCCGTGAAGCGCAGATCAATCCATTTGACGTCATGATCTTTGATGAGTTGAACCGACTTCGACATAGTGTCCTCCGGGTGGCTTCGGGCTTAGTAGTGGATGCCCTTGGAATGTGGGTGATGCCGGCGCGAATACTCTGCCATGGCAACCTGCCTCACAAGGGAGCAAATTGCATGCCAGTGCCCCACCATGGGTTTTTTGCTCCAATTTCATGCTTATAAAGGTATAAACGGTCATTAGGCGGAAAATCTCGCCCTACAATGTGGCGTTAAAATCCATAAATGACCTGTTTTGGTGCGCGCAAAACCTTCTGCATATTAACTGGTTAAACCTTGAGCAATTTCCGCTATAATCCGCGCCCCCCTTTTTCGGCTGACCCAGCGCGCGCTGTTTTCATGAAACTAATCGTAAAAGTCTTCCCCGAGATCACCATCAAGAGCCGCCCGGTACGGATGCGTTTCATCCGCCAATTGGCCAAAAACATCCGCACCGTGCTCCGCGACCTGGATCCGGCCGTGGTGGTGAACGGTGTGTGGGACAATCTCGAGCTGGAAACCCGCGTCAGCGAGCCGAAAGCCCTGAAGGAGATGACCGAGCGCCTGAGTTGCATGCCGGGCATCGCGCATTTCCTGCAGGTCGATGAATACCCCTTGGGCGACTTCGACGACATCGTCGCCAAGTGCAAGCAGCACTTCGGTGATTCGCTGTCCGGGAAGATCTTCTCGGTGCGCTGCAAGCGCGCCGGCAAGCACGAATTCAGCTCGATGGATGTTGAAAAATACGTCGGCAGCCAGCTGCGTCGTCAGTGCGGCGCAGCCGGAATCTCGCTCAAAGAGCCGGAAATCGAAGTTCGTATCGAAATTCGCGACAAACGGTTGTTCGTGATCCATAGCCAGCACAACAGCATCGGTGGATATCCGCTGGGTGCCCTGGAGCAGACGCTTGTGCTGATGTCCGGCGGCTTCGATTCCACCGTGGCGGCGTACCAGATCATGCGCCGTGGCCTGATGAGCCATTTCTGCTTCTTCAATCTGGGCGGAAGGGCCCATGAATTGGGCGTCATGGAAGTCGCGCACTTCATCTGGAAGAAGTACGGAAGCTCCCAACGCGTGTTATTTGTCAGTGTGCCGTTCGAGGAAGTACTGGGAGAAATTCTCGGGAAAGTCGATAACAGTCATATGGGCGTAGTTTTGAAGCGTATGATGTTGCGCGCAGCTTCCCGTATTGCTGATCGGCTGGACATTGAAGCGCTGGTCACCGGTGAAGCGATTTCCCAGGTGTCGAGCCAGACGTTGCCGAACCTGTCCGTGATCGACTGCGTGACCGACAAGCTGGTCTTGCGTCCGCTGATCGCCAGTCACAAGCAGGACATCATCGACCTGGCCAACGAAATCGGCACCGCCGACTTCGCCAAGCACATGCCGGAATACTGCGGAGTCATCTCGGTGAACCCAAAGACCCACGCCAAGCGTCCGCGCGTGGAGCATGAAGAGAAAGAATTCGACATGGCGGTCCTTGAGCGTGCGCTCGAGAACGCCAAACTGGTACCGATCGATCGCGTCATCGACGAATTGGGCCAGGACTTGCAGATTGAAGAAGTCAGCGAAGCGCTGGCGGGGCAAATCATCATCGACATCCGTCACCCGGATGCCGCTGAAGATGATCCGCTGGCCCTGGCTGGTATCGAGGTACAAGCGATGCCTTTCTATGCATTGAACGCTCGTTTCAAGGAACTGGACCCTACTCGCCAGTACCTGCTGTATTGCGACAAAGGCGTGATGAGTCGCCTGCATGCCCACCATTTGCTCAGTGAGGGGCATGCCAATGTGCGCGTTTATCGACCGAGCTAAGAGCCCGGGGCTGTATGCCTGTGGCCTACGTCACCGGCCCCCCGACTCTGCCGTCAAGCTGTAACGGCAAGGCCTGACTCTACTGTTAATCGCTGCCAAGACTTGTCAGCACACCGAATCCTCTGATCGAGATACACAAGTGATCGAAAATCTACGCAACATCGCCATCATTGCTCACGTTGACCATGGTAAAACCACCCTGGTAGACAAACTCTTGCGTCAATCCGGCACCCTGGAGCGCAACGAGCTCAACGACGAGCGCGTGATGGACTCCAACGACCAGGAGAAAGAGCGCGGTATTACCATTCTGGCGAAAAACACCGCCATCAACTGGAACGGCTACCACATCAACATCGTGGACACCCCGGGCCACGCCGACTTCGGCGGCGAAGTTGAACGCGTAATGTCGATGGTTGACTCCGTTCTGCTGCTGGTTGACGCTCAAGACGGCCCTATGCCGCAAACCCGTTTCGTGACCAAGAAGGCGTTCGAAGCCGGCCTGCGTCCAATCGTGGTCATCAACAAGGTTGACCGTCCAGGCGCGCGTCCGGACTGGGTTCTGGACCAGATCTTCGACCTGTTCGACAACCTGGGTGCTACCGAAGAACAGCTGGACTTCAAAGTCGTCTACGCCTCGGCCCTGAACGGCATTGCCGGTCTGGAACACACCGACATGGCTGAAGACATGACCCCGCTGTACCAGTCGATCGTCGACAACGTACCTGCGCCGAAAGTCGACCGTGACGGTCCGTTCCAGATGCAAATCTCCGCTCTGGACTACAACAGCTTCCTGGGTGTTATCGGCGTTGGCCGTATCGCTCGTGGCCGCATCAAGCCGAACACTCCGGTTGTCGCTATCGACGCCGACGGCAAGAAGCGCAACGGTCGTATCCTGAAGTTGATGGGTCACCACGGTCTGCACCGTATCGACGTTGAAGAAGCAGCTGCCGGCGACATCGTCTGCATCAGCGGCTTCGACCAGCTGTTCATCTCCGACACTCTGTGCGACCCACTGAACGTCGAAGCAATGAAGCCGCTGACCGTTGACGAACCAACCGTTTCCATGACCTTCCAGGTAAACGACTCGCCTTTCTGCGGTAAAGAAGGCAAGTTCGTGACTTCCCGTAACATCAAGGAACGTCTGGACAAAGAACTGCTCTACAACGTTGCCCTGCGCGTTGAAGAAGGCGACACCGCCGACAAGTTCAAAGTCTCCGGCCGTGGTGAGCTGCACCTCTCGGTACTGATCGAAACCATGCGTCGCGAAGGCTTCGAAATGGGTGTTGGTCGTCCGGAAGTGATCATCCGCATGGTTGACGGCGTTAAGCACGAACCGTACGAAAACGTGACCATCGACCTGCCAGAAGAATCGCAAGGTTCGATCATGGAGCAGATCGGTATCCGTAAGGGCGACCTGACCAACATGGTTCCGGATGGCAAGGGCCGTGTGCGCCTTGAGTACAACATCCCGGCTCGTGGCTTGATCGGTTTCCGTAACGAGTTCCTGACCCTGACCTCCGGTGCAGGCATCCTGACCTCGATCTTCGACCGTTACGACGTGATGAAGTCCGGCGACATGTCCGGCCGTCAGAACGGCGTGCTGGTTTCGGTTGCTACCGGTAAGGCTCTGACTTACTCGCTGGAAACCCTGCAAGCTCGCGGCAAACTGTTCCTGGGTCACGGTGAAGACGTGTACGAAGGTCAAATCGTCGGCATCAACAGTCGCGACAACGACCTGGGCGTCAACCCAACCAAAGGCAAGAAGCTCGACAACATGCGTGCTTCGGGTAAAGACGAAACCATCGCTCTGGTTCCGCCTATCCGCTTCACCCTGGAGCAGGCTCTGGAATTCGTTCAAGAAGACGAATTGTGCGAAGTCACTCCTAAGTCCATCCGTCTTCGTAAGAAGATCCTGGGCGAAAGCGAGCGTACCCGCGCTGCGAAGAAGTCCGGTAACTAAGTAATTTAGTTAGCTGACAAAAAAACGCCCCCGACCGCAAGGTCGGGGGCGTTTTTGTTTGTCTGGGGTTTGTGCGGTGTTTACGCTGGCCCCTTCGCGAGCAGGCTCGCTCCCACAGGGGAACGCATTTCAATGTGGGAGCGAGCCTGCTCGCGAAGAGGACCTGTCAGACAACGAAGATTTTTGGTTAGAACTTATCGAGCGGTCGACGGCTCTCGCTGGTCTCGCGCGCCACTTCCTTGGGCTTGTAAGCGCAATACCCAGGCCGCGGTCCGATTTTCGGGTGATTGCGGCAGGTATCCGGACGCTTTTCATAAATAGTGCACAGACGGCTCTTACGATCCAGGTAGAGGCAGTCGTTGTTGCTCATGCGCTGGAGGGTGAAGATCTCGGTCTTCTGGCTGTAACGCTCGACGATCCCTTCCTTCTGCAGGCGCTTGGCGATGTTCTTCGCCGGCTCGCCGCGTTCGAACTCGTCGACGATGCCGATGCGGATCAGATCCTTGATCTTGACCTCGACCGGCAGCGTGCAGCAGCTGGACACGCAGGAACCGCACATCGGCGCAGAGTACTTGGCCCAGGTATCGAGGCGATCGATCTCAGCGGCGGCGATCAGGTTGGGCTTCATCATTGGTTGTTACCAGCTACGTGCATCAGGGCGCGCGATCATACCGGGACTGGTGGATTTTTGAACAACCTTTCGCCAGATTTTTTCTATACCACCCACAGAGCACCGTTAATCCGGCACGGCCCCTGCATTGATTCAGGCACACGACAATGTAATGCCGAGCTATCTCGCACTATCAGGAAAAACTGCCGAACCAGAGCCCCCACCGTCTGTCAGACCGTCTAGGCTCAACAACTCCACGCTCGCTCGAGGTCCTATCGATGACTCAAGAACCACTTGTTCGCGAAGCAGAGGTGGCCGCATTTCGCGACGCCGTCTTGACCAAACTCACCTACGCGGTGGGTAAAGACCCGGATCACGCCTTCGACCACGACTGGTTCGAAGCCATTGCCTTGGCGGCACGGGACCACATGGTCGAGCACTGGATGGACCACACCCGGCAGATCTACCGCAAAGGGCAGAAGCGGGTTTATTACCTCTCCTTGGAATTCCTCATAGGCCGGCTGCTCTACGACAGCCTGAGCAACCTTGGCTTGCTCGACGTCGCCCGTGAAGCGTTGACCGAACTTGGCGTCGACCTCGAACGCATTCGCCTGCTGGAGCCCGACGCGGCGCTGGGTAATGGCGGCCTCGGTCGTCTGGCGGCGTGTTTCATGGAAAGCATGTCGACCCTCGGCATCGCCGGCCACGGTTACGGCATTCGCTATGAACACGGTTTGTTTCGCCAGGCCATTGTCGATGGCTGGCAGCAGGAGCAGACCGAACACTGGCTGGATTTCGGCAACCCGTGGGAATTCGAGCGAGCAGAAGTCGTTTACCCGATCGGTTTCGGTGGCGGCGTCGAAACCGTCATCGATGAAAACGGTAAATCCAAGCAAGTCTGGTCCCCGGCGGAAACGGTGCGAGCGATTGCGTATGACACCCCGGTGGTCGGCTGGCGTGGGGCGAGCGTCAACACGTTGCGTTTGTGGCGCGCCCGGGCGATGGAAGATTTGCACCTGGAGCGCTTCAACGCCGGTGACCACTTGGGTGCGGTAGCGGAAGTGGCTCGCGCCGAAAGTATTTCTCGCGTGCTTTATCCAGCGGACAGCACCGAAGCCGGCCAGGAACTGCGCCTGCGCCAGGAATACTTCTTCGTCGCCGCGTCCTTGCAAGATTTGCTGCGCCGCCATCGCAACATGCACACCTCGGTGCTGACCCTGGGCGATCACGCGGCGATCCAGCTCAACGACACTCACCCTTCGATTGCCGTGGCCGAATTGATGCGCCAGCTGGTCGATGTCTACGACGTTGCCTGGGATGCGGCGTGGCAAGTCACCGTCGACACGCTGTCGTACACCAACCACACGCTGTTGCCCGAAGCGCTGGAAACCTGGCCGGTCGGTTTGATGGAGCGGATGTTGCCGCGACACATGCAGATCATTTACCTGATCAACGCGCAACACATCGATTCACTGCGGGCCAAAGGCATTCACGACTTCGACGTGCTGCGCGCAGTGTCGCTGATCGAAGAAGATAACGGCCGACGCGTGCGCATGGGCAACCTTGCGTTCCTCGGCTCCCACAGCGTCAACGGCGTGTCCGGGCTGCACACGCAGTTGATGCGCAAAACCGTATTCTCCGAGCTGCACAAGCTCTATCCGGACCGGATCAACAACAAGACCAACGGCATTACCTTCCGCCGCTGGCTCTATCAGGCCAATCCCGAACTGACGTCGATGATGGTCGATGCCCTCGGGCCTGATTTGCTGGATAACCCCGAAGGGCGCTTGCTCGACCTGGAACCGTTTGCCGAGAAGTCCGCGTTCCGCAAGGCATTTGCCGAACAGCGACTGCACAGCAAAAAAGCCCTGGCGTACCTGATTCACGAGCGACTGGGGGTAGCGGTCAACCCGGCGGCGATGTTCGACGTGCAGGTCAAACGGATCCACGAATACAAACGCCAGTTGCTCAATCTGATGCACACCGTAGCGTTGTATCAGGCGATTCGGGCCGAGCCGGAAATCGACTGGGTGCCGCGCGTGAAGATCTTCGCCGGCAAGGCCGCCGCCAGTTATCACCAGGCCAAACTGATCATCAAGTTGACCAACGACATCGCCCGGGTGGTGAACAACGACCCGACCGTGCGCGGTTTGCTCAAAGTGGTGTTCTTGCCCAACTACAACGTCAGCCTGGCGGAGAGCATTATTCCGGCGGCAGATTTGTCGGAGCAGATTTCCACCGCAGGCTTCGAGGCTTCCGGCACCAGCAACATGAAGTTCGGCCTCAATGGCGCACTGACCATCGGCACCCTGGACGGGGCCAACGTGGAAATGTGCGAGCGCATCGGGTCTGAGCACATGTTCATCTTCGGCCTTAGTGCGCAGCAGGTTGAGGCGCGCAAACAGAACCACGAGTTCAATGCGACGCCGGACATCGCCGCGTCTCATCGACTCAATGACGTGCTGCAAGCGATTCGCGGCGGGGTGTTCTCGCCGGATGATCCGTCCCGTTACACCGGGCTGATTGATTCTCTGGTGGATTACGATCGCTTTCTGGTTTGCGCCGATTTCGACTCTTACTGGAATGCGCAGATGCGCGTCGAAGCCCATTGGCACGATTCCAAGGAATGGTGGCGTTCGGCAGTGTTGAATACGTCGCGGATGGGCTGGTTCTCTTCAGACCGGACCATTCGCGAGTACGCCACGGACATCTGGAAGGCGCTTGAGTAACGTTTCGCAATAATTTGCGTACACGGCCCGACGGTGTCGGGCCTGGTCGATATACTCAGCACCGGTTACACCGGGTGGCACGCGTTGGCAATCCATTGTGGGAGCGAGCCTGCTCGCGATAGCGTCCGGACATTCAACATTGATGCTGAATGTCCGAACGCTATCGCGAGCAGGCTCGCTCCCACAGGTTTTGTGGTTTCACACTAAACTCAGCCAATGCTGCCTTGCCGGAGTCGCCCCATCGCGGGGCCGCTTAGGGATATCGACCATGCAATGGATTTTCATGCTGATTGGGCTGGTGCTTGGCTGGATACTCGACGAGTCATTCAGTGAGGCGCTGTTGGGCGCGTTGCTTGGGTTGGGTATTGGCCAGGCCATTCATATCGCCCGTTTGGGTTCAAAAGCTGCCGAGCAGCACCTTCTGCTGGAGCAGACGCAGGTTGCACTGAGCGCGATGCAGCACCGTCTGGCCTTACTGGAAGTGTCCGGCGTCAAAGCGCCTGAAACCAGCGAGCCGATCGTCAGCGAGTCCGTTGCACCTCCTGAATTTACCCTCGACGAAATCCCTGCCGAAACCCCTGATCTGATCTGGGACCTCCCTGCCGAACTCGAACCGATCCCCGCGGCGGCGACTGAATCCAGTCAGCCACTGCCGACCGATGCCTGGAAACCCGAGCCGGTTGCCCGCGAACCTGCCATCCCGCGCGGCCCCAACTTCATCGATCGCGCCATCAGCGGTGCCCGCGCCTGGCTGTTCGGCGGCAACACCGTGCTGCGAGTCGGCGTGGTGCTGTTGTTCCTCGGTCTGGCCTTCCTGTTGCGTTACGCGACCGAAGGCATGGTCGTGCCGATTGAGCTGCGTTACGCCGGCGTCGCGGCGGCTGCGTTGGGGCTGCTCGGTTTGGGTTGGTGGCTGCGTCATCGCAACAATAATTACGCGTTGATGCTGCAAGGCACCGGCATTGCCGTGCTGTACCTGACGGTGTTCGCCGCCATGCGTTTACATCCGCTGCTGGATCCGATGGCAGCGCTTGGTTTGCTGGTGGCGGTCACGGCGTTCTCAGCGATTCTGGCGATCACCCAGGATTCCCTGGTGCTGGCCTGCGCCGCCGCGTTGGGCGGTTTTGCCGCGCCAATCCTGACGTCCACTGGCGCCGGCAACCACGTCGCGCTGTTCAGCTACTTCGCCTTGCTCAACGCCGGCATCCTCGCCATCGCCTGGTTCAAGGCCTGGCGGTTGCTCAACCTGATCGGTTTTGTCGGCACCTTCGGCATCGGTTTCGCCTGGGGGCTGCGTTCCTATACGCCGGATTTGCTGTGGAGTACTGAGCCGTTCCTGATTGTGTTTTTCCTGATGTACCTGGCCATCGGCCTGCTGTTCGCCCGGCGCAAGTTGCTGGAAATGAGCGATGCGCCCGAGGACGACAGCCGCGAGACGCTGCTGCGCTGGTCTGCACGCAAAGGTGATTACGTTGACGGCACGATGCTGTTTGGTCCGCCGCTGGTGGGCTTCGGTTTGCAATTCGCGCTGGTCCAGCACCTTGAGTTTGCCGCCGCGTTCAGCGCGCTGGCGCTGGGCATGATCTACATGGGCCTGGCCCGTTTGCTGATGGGTGGCCGCGCGTTGTTGCTGGCAGAAACCTGTCTGGCACTGGGCGTGATCTTCGCCAGCCTCGCCATTCCATTGGGCCTCGATGCGCGCTGGACAGCTGCGGCTTGGGCCGTCGAAGGCGCCGGGATTTTCTGGCTCGGCTTGCGTCAGCAACGTCCGTTTGCCCGGGCCTTTGCCTTGCTGCTTCAACTGGGCTCGGCGCTGGCGTTTCTCAGCAAATTGCGGATCGGCGAAAGTAGCCTGCTCGATGGCTCGCCGTTGGGCGCGTTGATGCTCGGCGTGGCGTTGCTTTTCAGCTTCTACCAATTGCGCCAAGCCATACCGGAGCAAATCGCGCAATGGGAGCGCAAAGGACTACCGGTTCTGGCTTGCCTCGGCCTGACGTTCCTTTATCTGTTGGCACCGTTGTTTTTCTTCATCCACGGTACGGCGATCAGTTGGGCGCTGGCCGGTCTGGCGACGTTGTTTGTCGGCCTGCGCCTGCAATCGCGAGCATTCCTGTTCACCGCGTTTGCCGTGCAGCTGCTCGGCGGTGCGTTGTTCCTGCTGCGGCTGCAAGGTGCCGGTGGTGAGTCTACGGCGGTGTTCAGCGCCGGCTGGAGCGGTTTGCTGAGCGCGTCCTTGATCGGTCTGGCGTTGATCGCCGGCATGCTGCTGGCAGCGCGTGATGAGATGGTGCGCAGCGATGTGCGACTGTTACGCGGGTTGTCGGTGGTGTTGCTGGCCGGTCTGGTGCTGATCAATCTGGCCGTGCTGTTCGTCCTGCCGTGGCAGACCGCGAGCTCGGTGTGGGCGGCCAGTGGTTTGTTCATCATCTGGTTGAGCCTGTATCTGAAGCAGCGTGTAAGTTTTGTCTTCGGTTTGCTGTTGCAGGTGATCGGTGGCGCGGCGTTCCTGTTTGCCGGGCCGGACCTGCTCGGACCATTGGCCAGCGAAGGACTGAAGCCGCTGGCGCACAGCGGTTTCTGGACGCCGTTGGTATTGGGTTTGGCCGCGCTGGTCGGGGCCTGGCGATTGCAGCTTGGCAACCACGCTTCGGCGTTCGATGTGCTGAGCTTGCAGCGTTTGTCCGAAGTGCTGCTGGTATGGGGCGCGGGTTGGTGGGCGCTGGCGTGGGTCAGTGAAGTGCTGCGTTTTGCGCCGGTATCTCTGCAAGCGACGTTGTTGCTGGCGGTCGCGTCAGTCAGTGTGGCGCTGTGGACGGCGTTGGCGCTGCGCTTGAAATGGTCGTCGCTGGGGCTGCTGTGCACCTTGCTGATGCCGGCGGCCGGTGTGGTGTTGCTTGCGGCGTGGCATTCGCGATATCACCCTGCAGCCAGTTTTGGTTGGCTGGGCTGGGCGGCGGTGTTCGTCGTGCATTCCATCTCGCTGAAGCGACTGGCGCCCATGTTACCGGCGCGCGCTGTGAGCACCGCGCATGTGCTCGGCTGCTGGCTGTTGATCGGTGTGCTGGCGCTGGAGCTGCGTTACGGCTTGCTGCTGTTGTCCGAGCAATACAACGCCTGGCGCTGGTTGGGCTGGGCGATTCTGCCGAGTCTATATCTGGTGCTGATGGCGGCGCCGCGCAATTGGCCGTGGCCGGTGTCGGCGTACCCCCGCGAGTACCGACTGTATGCGACAGCACCGCTGGCGTTGCTGATGCTCGGCTGGTTCTGGCTGGCGAACGTGGTCAGCGACGGCACCGCCGAACCGCTGCCGTATGTGCCGCTGATCAACCCGCTGGAGTTGGGCCTGCTGTTTGCGCTGTTCGGCGTCTACATCTGGTCGCGCAGCGCAGTGACGCAACTGGCGATTCGCAAGGATTACGCCGAACACGCCACGCAATTGATTGCCGGGATTTCGCTGTTCGTGTTCTTCACCGCATTGGTGATGCGCACCGCGCACCATTGGGGCGGTGTGCCGTTTGAGTTCGATGCATTGCTGGAATCAATGCTGGTGCAGGCTGGCCTGTCCATCGTCTGGACCCTGATGGCGCTGAGCCTGATGATCGGCGGCCATTTGCGCCATCGTCGCGCGGTCTGGCTGATCGGTGCGGCGTTGATTGGCGTGGTGGTGGCCAAGCTTTTCTTTGTTGAACTGAGTAACCGCGGCGGGCTCGCGCGGATCGTGTCGTTTATCGGCGTGGGCGTGTTGCTGCTGGTTGTGGGCTATTTCGCGCCGCTGCCGCCCAAGCGTGCCGAGGCTGTGCCGGAGTCTGAAAAACCGGCCCCGGAAACCGAAGGAGTGTCGACTTGATTCAGAAGCTGAACCTGGGCTGGTTGGGCGCAGTTGCGCTGGGTGTGACGCTGTCGGTCAGCGCGCAGGAGCAACCGGCGGATTTCGCCACTCAGTTGCCATTGTCCATGAGCGGCGAAGGCCCGTGGTATCGCCTCGATTTGCCGTTGAGCGTGCAGTTGAATGCGCGGCAAACAGATCTGAGCGATGTACGAGTGTTCAACGCGGCTGGTCAGGTGCAGGCGTATGCCTTGGCGCGAGAATCGGCCCAGACCCGCGAAAATCGCACGCTGACCGACGTGAAGTGGTTCCCGCTGTACAACTCGGCGGATTCCACCGAGCGCGCGCCCAACGTGAGGGTGCAATCGAGCGCCAACGGCACGCTGGTCGAAGTGCAGCCGTCCAGCCAGTTGGAGGCGGGCGAAGAAGTTCTGCGCGGCTGGTTGCTCGATGCCAGCGCCATCAAGGCGCCGCTGCAGCAATTGGTCCTCGACTGGACGAGCGAGCGCGACGGCTTCCAGCAGTTCAGCATCGAAGCCAGCGACGACTTGCAACATTGGCAGTCGTGGGGCCAAGGACAGGTCGCACGGCTGGCGTTTGCCGACGAACGGGTCGAGCAGCATGAAGTCAGCCTGCCGGGGCAATCGGCGCGCTATCTGCGCTTGCTGTGGAATTCACCACAGTCGGCGCCAGCGCTGACGTCGGCGCAGTTGGAAACCTCGAGCAGCCGCAGCCTGCCGTTGCCACTGGTCTGGTCGCAACCGTTGGCCGGTAGCAGCGTGAAGACCGGTGAATACACTTGGCAGTTGCCGATGGGGCTGAATGTCGAGCGGGTGCAGGTCGAACTGAGTCAGCCCAACAGTCTGGCACCGGTCACTTTGTCTGGTCGCCGCGAGAGCAGCTTGCCGTGGCAGCCGCTGGGCAGCGGCTTGCTGTATCGCCTGACCCAGAATGGCCAGGACGTGGTGCAGAACGAATTGCAGCTGCCGGGGCAAACCCTGCAGCAGTTGAAGCTGGTCGTGGACGAACGCGGTGGCGGCCTTGGTGCCGAAGCGCCGACGCTGAAGTATGCCGTGCGTCCGACGCAACTGGTGTTCCTCGCGCGCGGGCCAGGGCCTTATACGCTGGCGCTGGGGAACGCGACGGTAAAAGCGGCGAGCTTGCCGTTGTCGACGCTGATTCCGGATTACAGCGTGCAGAAGCTGGCGACATTAGGTAAGGCCGTGGTGGCGAGCGATGGCGTGGTTTCGCCGGTGTCTACATCAGTAGCGCCTGCGACGGCTGGCACGAACTGGAAGAAATTCGGGCTGTGGGCGGTGCTGTTGCTGAGCGTGCTGGTTCTGGCGGCGATGGCGTTCAGCTTGCTGCGTAAACCCCCCGTCAAACCTTGAGAATGGCTGGCGCTGCGCGCCAGATCGCGGGCAAGCCCGCTCCCACAGGGTACGCATTCCAATGTGGGAGCGGCGGTGCGACGATTCGACTTGCCCGCGAAGGCTGACTATCAGGCAAAGAAAATCTCGAAACTGCCAACTGCCGCCGGTCCACATCCGCCCCGATTCGAACTACGCTAAACCCCGCGCATGAACTCTCTTGGGTGTATCACGTCTGATAGGAGGAAATGCGCCTCGACTCGCGTTAAACTGCGCGGGTTTTTAGTCCCCCATTCCACCGGAGCCTTCCATGTCCCGCGTTACCCTGAGTCGCTATTTGATTGAGCAGACCCGTAGCAACAACACTCCTGCCGATCTGCGTTTCCTGATCGAAGTGGTGGCGCGTGCTTGCAAAGAGATCAACCACGCCGTGTCCAAAGGCGCCCTCGGTGGTGTTCTGGGCAGCATGGGCACTGAAAATGTCCAAGGTGAAGTGCAGAAGAAACTCGACGTGATCTCCAACGAGATCTTGCTCGAAGCCAACGAATGGGGCGGCCATCTGGCCGGCATGGCGTCCGAAGAAATGGACAATGCCTACCAGATCCCGGGCAAATACCCGAAAGGCGCCTACCTGCTGGTATTCGACCCGCTGGACGGTTCGTCGAACATCGATATCAACGCGCCGGTCGGTACGATCTTCTCGGTGCTGCGTTGCCCGAACGAATACCTGAGCCAGAATGAGCCCTTGAACGAAAAGGCTTTCCTGCAGCCAGGCACCGAGCAAGTGGCTGCCGGTTACGCGATCTACGGTCCACAGACCATGTTGATCCTGACTCTGGGTGATGGCGTAAAAGGCTTCACCCTGGACCGTGAAATGGGCAGCTTCGTGCTGACCCACGAAGACATCAAGATCCCGACCTCCACTCAGGAATTCGCGATCAACGCCTCCAATCAGCGCCACTGGGAAGCGCCGGTACAACGCTACGTCAGCGAATTGCTGTCTGGCGAAGAAGGTCCGCTGAAAAAGAACTACAACATGCGCTGGGTCGCCGCGATGGTGGCGGACGTGCATCGCATCCTGACCCGTGGTGGTCTGTTCATGTACCCACGCGACAGCCGCGAACCGTCCAAGCCAGGCAAGCTGCGTCTGATGTACGAAGCCAACCCGATGTCGTTCCTGGTTGAACAGGCTGGCGGCGCTTCCACCGATGGCCATCAGCGCATCCTCGACATCAAGCCAGACGGCCTGCACCAGCGTGTCGCAGTGTTCCTCGGTTCGAAAGAAGAAGTCGAACGCGTCACGGCTTACCACAAGGCATAAACCATGACCGCGCCTTGGCAGCCGTTGCTCGATTGGTGGTTCGGATCTTCCGAATCAGCGAACGAAACAGCGGCTGACAAGGGCAAGTTATGGTTCGGCAAGCGCGACAGTCAGGACCTCGAAGCGCAGACGCGTTTCGGGGACTGGGTCGAGCAGGCACTGGCCGGCAAACTGACTGACTGGGCGCAATGCCCTGAAGGTTGGCTGGCTCTGGTGCTGCTGCTTGATCAACTCCCGCGAATGATCTATCGCGATACTCCCAAATCCTTTTCCGGCGATCTCAGGGCTCAGGCACTGGTGGCGCAAGGCATTGCTGCGGATTTTGATCGGCAGTTGAGGCCTGTTCAGCGGGTGTTTATCTACCTGGTGATGGAGCATTGCGAGCACCTGGCAGTACAGAACGAAGCCGTTTCGCGGTTCATCGAATTGATGGCGCAGCAGCCGGAGGCTGATCGGGCGGTGTTTGCCGATAACCTGGATTATGCCGAGCGGCATCGGGACGTGATTGCGCGGTTTGGGCGGTTTCCGCATCGCAATGCGGTGTTGGGAAGGGAGTCTACGGCTGAGGAGTTGGAGTTTCTCCGCAGGCCAGGCTCGCGTTTTTAGACGCGATGGGCCTCGAACTTACGGATTCCGTTGAAACATGCGTTTCATCAGCAGTGTCGGCAGGTTTTTCCGAGTATCGGCAATGATGTGGACATAGACCGTTTGGTCTCGTACTTCATAAATGATCCTGTTCATTCCTGAAAGTATTTGTCGGTACTGACTGAGGTGGAGCTTCTCTATTTCTTCAGGGATTGATCCTGAATAGTGTTGCGCTCCCAAGTGGCGGATGGCTGATTTCAAAGAGGTGTAGGTGCTTTGCCAGGTTTGGATGGAAAACTGTTTGATGAGATAGGTACGAAGTTCTTTTAAGTCTGTTTCAGCAGACTGAAGAATGACGACCTTTAAACTCATTGATGGTCAGCCTTGTCCAGTTGCGCGAAGACGTCTTCGGCATCGCGAAATTTGCCTTCTTCAATCTCACGATTACCCATTGCCAAGAGTTTTAAAAGGGCCATCGTGTCTTCTTGCTCTTCGAAGCTTTTCACGTCCATTACCACGAGCTTTGCTTCACCATTTTGGGTGATGACCAAGGGCTCACGGCTTTCTGTAATTGTTTTGACGATTTCTGCTGTATGGCTTTTCAGGTAGCTGATTGGCTTGATTTGAGATGAAAGCTTCATGGAGTGAGCCTCGCCAGGTTGAGTAGGACCGAGTTTAGTCTTAATTCAGTCCTGCGTCAGGTGCTGCCGACCGGCGTTTTCTCAACGGGCATTGGTCCCGGGTTTACCTGGCCATTGCGGCTGATGCCGCCTTCGCTGGCAAGCCAGCTCCTACACATTGGATCTCCAGTGCGACAAAGATCCCATAGGAGCTGGCTTGCCAGCGAAGGGGCCCGCGAGAGCGCCTCAGATCCGGAAGCTACCCACCAACTGCTTCAGCCGCGCCGCCTGCCGTTCAAGATCAGCACACGCGCGCAAGGTCGACTGCAAGTTCTCTACGCCTTCCTGGTTCAGCGTATTGATCTCGGTAATGTCGACGTTGATCGACTCCACCACAGCGGTCTGTTCTTCAGTCGCGGTGGCCACCGACTGGTTCATCCCGTCGATTTCACCAATGCGCTGCGTCACACTGCCCAGTCGTTCGCCGGCCTGGTTGGCAATACCGACGCTGCTTTCGCTTTGACGCTGGCTGTCGGTCATGATGCTCACCGCTTCGCGGGCGCCGACTTGCAGCTCTTCAATCATCTTCTGCACTTGCTGCGCCGAATCCTGAGTGCGGTGGGCGAGGTTTCGCACTTCGTCCGCCACCACGGCAAAACCACGACCGGCTTCACCTGCACGGGCCGCTTCGATGGCTGCGTTGAGTGCGAGCAGGTTGGTTTGCTGGGAAATGCTGGTGATCACTTCCAGAATCTGCCCAATGTTCACGGTGTTGCTGTTGAGCGTTTCGATGTTGCCGCACGAATCGCTGATCTTCGCCGACAGCTGCTGCATCGCTGCGATGGTTTTATCCACCACTTGTTGACCGTCTTCGGCCAGGGAGCGGGCATCGCTGGAGTGTTGCGAGGCGAGGGCGGCGTTCTGGGCGATTTCCTGGGCGGCGGCACCCAGTTCGTTGATCGCTGCAGCAACGCTGCTGGTGCGCGAGGCTTGCTGGTCGGAGTTGAACATTGACGAGTTTGACGCGGCCACGACGCGCAACGCAACTTCGTTGACCTGGCCGGTGGCCGAAGACACTTCGCGAATCGAGGTGTGAATACGCTCTACAAAGCGGTTGAACGAGGTGCCCAGCGCGCCGAATTCGTCCTGACCGTGGATGGTCAGGCGTTTGGTCAGGTCACCTTCCCCTTCGGCGATGTCATGCATCGCGCGGCCCATGATTAGCAGCGGCTGCATCAGGAAGCTAATCAACATGCCCAGCAACGCGATGATGATCATCACCGCGATGACCATGGCGATGATCGCCGAGGTGCGGAATTCGCTGAGCATCGAGAACGCGGTGTCCTGATCCAGCACCAACGCCACGTACCAGTCTGCCGACGGCACGCCGTTGACGCGGGTGAAGGAGATGAACTGAGTCTTGCCGTCGAACTCGACTTCTTTCATGCCCGGGCTGACTTTAGGTGCGCCGTTCGGGTAGGCGTCTGCCAGGCCTTTGAGCACCAGTTTGCTGTCCGGGTGGATCAGGATCTTGCCGTCGGCGCTGACGATGAACGCATGGCCGTGACCGCCGAAGTTCAACGAGTTGATGATCGCACTGACGCTGGACAGGTCGATGTCTGCGCCGGAGACGCCGATCATCTGGCCCTGATATTTCACGGGTGTGGCAACAGTAATGACCAGTTTTCCGGAAGACGCGGCGATGTACGGTTCGGTGACGATGGTCTGTTGCGCACTGTTGGCCGCCTTGTACCAACCACGGGTGCGTGGGTCGTAGTCGGCAGCACGATTGCCCGCCGGGACCGAGAACATCACACCGTCAGTGCCGCCGAAATAGCTCAGCTGGAAGTTGCTGGTGTAGGCCGGCAGGTCGATGGCGCGTTTCAGGCTTGCCTGTGCGCTGCCATCCACGGTGATCTGCTGGGACAACGATTGCAGCAACTGGATGCGGCTTTCCAGCCAGGTCTGGATGTTGCTGGTGGTCAAGCTGCCAAGTTCCTGCATCGAGGACTCGGTACTGCTGCGCAGGGTCTGACGCTGGCGGTAGTCGTTGAACAGGATAAAGCAGGCGAACGCAACGGCGACCACGAGGGCGGCTGCCAGCAGAATCTTGTGGCTGAATTTCATGTTTCTGGTCATTAAGTGCACTACCGCGGAGGGACTTGTCAGCAAGGGGGGCGTCAATTGCCACAGTCGAGGGCTTTACGCTGCTTCTATGTCGACAGGCCAGCGCCAAAGATGAGGCGTCTTTTTGCAAAGACTGACGAAATACTCATTGGCTCAGGAAAGTGGCTGATTTTTTCAAAAAAAGGCAGACGAGCGGCCCGATAAATAGCGAGGCAGTAGGGGAACCAGATGGGGGTTTTCTCTTCTAAGGTTCTGCTTGGCAGTCATGCCATTCCCTTCGTTCCAGGAGTTTCACCATGTCGCTGCGATCTATCGCCTTGCTGTCGTTCTGCGTGTTGTTGGCCGCATGCAGCAAGGTCAATCAGGAAAACTACTCGAAGCTGTCGACCGGCATGCCTAAGGCCGAGGTTGAAACGTTGCTGGGTAAGCCTGCTGATTGCTCGGGCGCGCTGGGTATGTCCAGTTGCACCTGGGGCGACAAAAACAGCTTTATCAGCGTGCAGTATGCCGGTGACAAAGTATTGATGTTTTCCGGCCAAGGCCTGAAGTAAACCGGGGCGATGCGCCCACGGGAGAAAAACAATGAAGCGGTTATTACTCGTACTTTTTGCCGGCCTGGTATTGGCTGGTTGTGCCACTTCTGGCCAAGATCCGTTGGCGCCAAAAACCGTTAAAAGCGTCAACCTCAAGCGTTACCAGGGGACCTGGTATGAGTTGGCTCGCATGCCTATGTATTTCCAGCGCGACTGCGCACAATCCGAAGCCCATTACACCCTCAAGCCTGACGGTAACCTGGCGATTTTGAACCGCTGCCTGACGGCGCAGTGGCAGTGGGAAGAGGTCAAGGGCACGGCTTATCCTCAGGTGCCAGGAAAAACCGACAAATTGTGGGTCGAGTTCGATACCTGGTTTTCTCGTCTGATTCCGGGTACAGCGAAGGGGCAATACTGGGTGTTGTACGTCAGCGACGATTACAAGACGGCCATTGTTGGCGACCCGAGTCGCAAGTACTTGTGGCTGTTGGCGCGGACCCCAACCGTCAATGGTGTAGTGCGAGAGGAACTGCTGAGCCAGGCGCGTCAGCAGGGTTACGACACCTCACGGCTGATCTGGCGTGCGTCTGAGACACAGATGGCCAAGACCTCGAACTAACTATCACCGAAGATCAAAAACTGTGGGAGCGAGCCTCCTCGCGATAGCGGACTGTCAGTCAACATCTCAGTTGAATGTGACGGCCCTTTCGCGAGCAGGCTCGCTCCCACAATTATTTCCGGTGTTAACCGAGGAGTTCACGCAGGACTTGGGTGAACGCGCGATTGCTTTCTTCTTCCCCTGCGTGGCGCCCGTCGCGCACAACCCACTGGCCATTGACCAGCACATCGCGAACCTGGCGATCGCCGCCGGCAAATAACCAGCGATTCAGAATCCCGTCGCCATTGGCCGTTGCCAGGTAGGGGTCGTTACCGTCCAGCACCAGCCAGTCCGCACGCTTGCCCACTTTCAGCGCGCCAATCGGCTGCCCCAGCGCCTGAGCGCCGCCATCGAGCGCTGCGTCGTACAGCGTGCGGCCAACCATCGGCTGCTGCGCGCCATACAAACGATTACGCCGTTGATCGCGCAGGCGCTGGCCGTATTCCAGCCAGCGCAATTCTTCCACCACGCTCAATGACACATGGCTGTCGGAACCGATGCCCATGCGTCCGCCCTGAGCGAGGAAATCCACCGCCGGGAAGATCCCGTCGCCGAGGTTGGCTTCAGTGGTCAGGCACAACCCGGCAATGGCGCGACTCTTGGCCATCAGCGTGACTTCCTCCGCGTTAGCGTGAGTGGCGTGAACCAGGCACCAGCGCTGATCGACCTCAGTGTTTTCGTACAGCCATTGCAGCGGGCGACGACCGCTCCAGGTCAGGCAGTCATCAACTTCCTTTTGCTGTTCCGCAATGTGGATGTGCACCGGGCAATGCTTGTCGCTGGCGGCCAACACTTCGCTGATCTGCTGTGGCGTAACCGCGCGTAGCGAGTGGAAACACAATCCCAGTGACTGCGCCGATTGCTTGGCCAAAACCGGCTGCAAACGCGATTGAAGTTTCAGGTAGTTTTCGGTGCTGTTGATAAAGCGGCGCTGGCCTTCGTTCGGCGTCTGGCCACCGAAACCGGAATGGCTGTAGAGCACCGGCAACAGGGTCAGGCCGATACCGGCGGAACTGGCCGCCTGGCTGATGCGCAGCGCCAGCTCGGCGGGATCTGCGTAGGGTTGGCCATTGGTGTCGTGATGGACGTAATGAAATTCCGCGACTGAGGTGTACCCGGCCTTGAGCATTTCGATGTACAGCTGACGGGCGATCACGCCGAGTTGGTCCGGACTGATTTTTCCGACGAGGCGATACATCAAGTCGCGCCAGGTCCAGAAGCTGTCGTTCGGATTGCCCGCCACTTCCGCAAGCCCGGCCATCGCTCGCTGGAACGCGTGGGAGTGCAGATTCGGCATGCCCGGCAGCAGCGGACCGTTAAGCCGTTCGGCGCCATCTGCGTGGGAATCGGCCTGGATATGGGTCAATACGCCCTCGGCGCTGACCTCAAGACGTACATTGTTGGCCCATCCACTAGGCAGCAGCGCGCGTTCGGCAAAGAAGGCGGACATGGTTCAGCACCCCATCGTGTGTTATTTGTATATACATATACAGACGTTTGCCTGCTCGGTAAACTCCGGCAAGCTAGCAACCTCTACTAAATGAACAAGGATTAACCGTGCCGACTCCGCCCCCAGTGTCACCGTTGGCCGCGAACATGGGCGACAGTCCGGCGCCCTTGTACGCCCGTGTCAAACAGATGATCACCCAGCAAATCGACAGTGGAAACTGGCCGCCGCACTACCGCGTGCCGTCGGAAAGCGAGTTGGTCAGCCAGCTCGGTTTCAGCCGCATGACCATCAACCGCGCCCTGCGCGAAATGACCGCCGACGGTTTGTTGGTGCGCATGCAAGGCGTGGGCACGTTCGTCGCCGAGCCGAAAAGCCAGTCCGCGCTGTTCGAGGTGCACAACATCGCCGACGAAATCGCCTCTCGTGGCCATCGCCATACCTGCAAAGTGATCACTCTCGAAGAAGAGGCCGCCGGTTCCGAGCGTGCCCTGGCACTGGATATGCGCGAAGGGCAGAGGGTTTTTCACTCGCTGATCGTGCATTTCGAGAACGATATCCCGGTGCAAATCGAAGACCGTTTCGTCAATGCGCTGGCGGCTCCGGACTACCTCAAACAAGACTTCACTCTGCAAACGCCTTACGCCTACCTGAACCAGGTAGCGCCACTGACCGAAGGCGAGCACGTGGTCGAGGCGATTCTTGCCGAGGCGTCCGAGTGCAAGCTGTTGCAGATTGAAAAGGGCGAGCCGTGTCTGCTGATTCGCCGCCGCACCTGGTCCGGCCGTCAGCCAGTGACCGCCGCCCGTCTGATCCACCCCGGTTCCCGTCATCGTCTGGAAGGACGGTTCCATAAATAGAGAGCATAAATGAATGGTTTGAAGGTTTTACGCGCTCAGGATTACCCGCGCATGCCGTGGAAAAACGGCGGTGGCAGCACTGAAGAAATCACCCGCGATGCGGGCACTGGCCTCGATGGTTTCGGCTGGCGCCTGTCGATTGCCGACATCGGCGAGTCGGGTGGTTTCTCGACGTTCACCGGTTACGAGCGGGTCATCACCGTACTACAAGGTGACGGCATGACCTTGCGGGTGGATGGTCGGGACACGCACCCATTGTTACCGCTGGTCCCGTTTGCTTTCAGCGGCGAGAGCGAGGTGTCGTGCACCCTGCTCGGTGGGCCGATCCGCGATTTCAATCTGATTTACGCGCCGCAGCGTTATAGCGCGCGGTTGCAGTGGATGGCGGGTAAACAGCGGTTTTTCAGTTCGGCGGGCACCGTATTGGTGTTCAGCGTGAGTGAATCGCTGGAAGTGCAGGTCGGTAACAGCACCCAGCAATTGGGCCGCCATGATTGCCTGCAACTCGACGCAAACGCCGGGTTGCTGGAAGTCGCCGTTGACAACACATGCTGCATCATCGAATTAACTGCAAACTGATTTCCCTGTAGGAGTCCGGCTTGCCGGCGATGGCAATCCGATGGGCGCTATCGCCGGCAAGCCGGACTCCTGCCAAAAGCGATTCACCCCGCCTCAAATCCGCTACTTATACTGTTCCCCATCGCGCACCAATTTGTTACCGAACGCCCCAGCGTGGCGCAAAACCACACTCAAGTAACAGCCATTCCCCCTTGCGCAAAATCCCTCCGAAAAATTTCGTCCCCCTCAAAACCCTTGATTTACAAGCTTTCCAGCCTCCAGAAAACTTTTCTTGAACACCCATCCAACAAGTTGGCCGCTTGATTGCATATGCTTGTATGTACAAGTAAAGACGTATGCGTATGAGTCGACCGAGACTCTCCGCAGCGTCCACTGATTCGCTTGTAGCGCGATGATGCGCACAGGCTGGCTTGCCCACCGCCAGGGTTGGTTTGAATTGATCGCTGAGGAGTCTTTTTCGTGACTGACAATACCCAGAAACCTACTAAGTTTCGTGACGTTGAAATCCGTGCCGCACGCGGTAACAAGCTGACCGCCAAAAGCTGGCTGACCGAAGCGCCGCTGCGCATGCTGATGAACAACCTCGACCCGGAAGTCGCCGAGAACCCTAAAGAACTGGTGGTTTACGGTGGTATCGGTCGTGCGGCACGTAACTGGGAATGCTACGACAAGATCGTCGAAAGCCTGACCAACCTGAACGACGACGAGACCCTGCTGGTGCAATCCGGCAAGCCGGTCGGCGTGTTCAAGACCCACAGCAACGCCCCGCGTGTGCTGATCGCCAACTCCAACCTGGTGCCGCACTGGGCGAGCTGGGAGCACTTCAACGAACTCGACGCCAAAGGCCTGGCCATGTACGGCCAGATGACCGCCGGCAGCTGGATCTACATCGGCAGCCAGGGCATCGTTCAGGGCACCTACGAAACCTTCGTCGAGGCCGGTCGCCAACACTACAACGATGACCTCAAAGGTCGTTGGGTCCTGACCGCCGGGCTCGGCGGCATGGGTGGCGCCCAGCCTCTGGCCGCAACTCTGGCCGGTGCCTGCTCGCTGAACATTGAATGCCAACAGGTCAGCATCGATTTCCGCCTCAACAGCCGCTACGTCGACGAGCAAGCCAAAGACCTCGACGACGCGCTGGCCCGCATCGCCAAATACACCAAGGAAGGCAAGGCGATTTCCATCGCGCTGCTGGGTAACGCGGCAGAAATTCTGCCGGAACTGGTTCGTCGTGGCGTGCGCCCGGACATGGTCACCGACCAGACCAGCGCCCACGACCCGCTCAACGGTTACCTGCCAGCCGGCTGGACCTGGGAAGAGTACCGCGCTCGCGCCAAGACCGAGCCAGCAGCTGTTGTAAAAGCCGCCAAGCAATCGATGGCCGTACACGTTAAAGCGATGCTGGATTTCCAGAAAATGGGCATCCCGACCTTCGACTACGGCAACAACATCCGTCAGATGGCCCAGGAAGAAGGCGTGGAAAACGCATTCGACTTCCCAGGCTTCGTACCGGCTTACATCCGTCCGCTGTTCTGCCGTGGCATCGGCCCGTTCCGCTGGGCTGCACTGTCGGGCAACGCCGAAGACATCTACAAGACCGACGCCAAAGTAAAAGAGCTGATCCCGGACGACGCCCACCTGCACAACTGGCTGGACATGGCGCGCGAGCGCATCAGCTTCCAGGGTCTGCCGGCACGTATCTGCTGGGTTGGCCTGGGCCTGCGCGCCAAGCTGGGTCTGGCGTTCAACGAAATGGTCCGTAGCGGCGAGTTGTCCGCGCCGATAGTGATCGGTCGCGACCACCTGGACTCCGGCTCTGTGGCCAGCCCGAACCGCGAAACCGAGTCCATGCAGGACGGTTCCGACGCTGTGTCCGACTGGCCACTGCTCAACGCCCTGCTCAACACCGCGAGCGGCGCGACCTGGGTGTCCCTGCACCACGGCGGCGGTGTCGGCATGGGCTTCTCCCAACACTCGGGCATGGTGATTGTCTGCGACGGTACTGACGAAGCGGCCGAGCGCATTGCGCGCGTTCTGCACAACGACCCGGCGACCGGTGTTATGCGTCACGCCGATGCCGGTTATCAGATCGCCATCGACTGCGCCAAGGAACAAGGGCTGAACCTGCCGATGATCACCGGCAAATAACACAGAAATACCTGTAGGAGCCGAGCTTGCTCGCGATGGGGTCAGCACATTCAACTTCTCTGTTGACTGAAAAACCGCTATCGCTAGCAGGCTCACTCCCACAACAAACGTTGTAGCACTCAGAACAAGCGGGGCCGGTCGCGTTGCGGCGCAGGCCTGATTGGACGTGGACAGGGCTGGATGCCTCTTGACTGCCGTAAGCCCATTCATGATTAGGAGCGTCACAACAATGAAATCGAACAAGACCCTGCTGACCACATTGCTTTCCATGGGCCTGCTCGCCAGTGCCGGCGCCACTCAGGCTGCCGGTTGGTGCGAATCGGGCAAACCGGTGAAATTTGCCGGCCTGAACTGGGAAAGCGCCATGCTGCTGACCGACGTGCTGCAAGTTGTGTTGGAGAAAGGCTACGACTGCAAGACTGACAGCCTGCCGGGCAACTCCATCACCATGGAAAACGCCCTGAGCAGCAACGACATTCAAGTGTTTGCCGAAGAGTGGGTCGGCCGCAGCGAGGTCTGGAACAAGGCCGAGAAGGCCGGAAAAGTCGTCGGTATCGGTGCTCCGATCGTGGGCGCAACCGAAGGCTGGTACGTGCCGCGCTACGTGGTTGAAGGCGATGCCAAGCGCAAGCTGGAGCCTAAAGCTCCTGACCTGAAAGCCATCGCGGACCTGGGCAAATACGCCTCCGTGTTCAAGGATCAGGAAGAGCCTTCCAAGGGCCGTTTCTACAACTGCCCGGCTGGCTGGACCTGCGAGCTGGATAACAGCGAAATGCTGAAAAGCTACGGCCTGGAAAGCACCTACACCAACTTCCGCCCAGGCACCGGCCCGGCGCTGGATGCGGCTGTGCTGTCGAGCTACAAGCGTGGCGAGCCGATCCTGTTCTACTACTGGTCGCCAACCCCGCTGATGGGCCAGGTTGACCTGATCAAGCTCGAAGAAAAACCAGGCGTGAACAAGACCGTGGATATCAAGGTCGGCCTGTCCAAGACCTTCCACGACGAAGCCCCGGAACTGGTGGCCGTGCTGGAAAAGGTCAACGTGCCGATCGACATCCTCAACCAGAACCTTGGACGCATGACCAAAGAGCGGATCGAGTCGCCAAAACTGGCCAAGATCTTCTTGAAGGAACATCCTGAAGTCTGGCACGCATGGGTGAGCGAAGACGCAGCCAAGAAAATCGACGCGGCCTTGTAGGTTGGGCCTCTCCGGCTGTCGGCCACGGCATCCGGACGCTTGATCGCAACCCCTTGATTGAGAGTCTCTTATGTTTCCCGAAAGCTTTACCTTTTCCATCGCCGACTGGGTCAACAGTTGGGTCGATTCGCTGGTCACCAACTACGGCGATGTGTTCCGGCACATCTCCGACACGCTGTTGTGGGCCATCGTCAATCTTGAAAGTCTGCTGCGAGCGGCGCCTTGGTGGCTGATGCTGGCCATCGTCGCGGGCATTGCCTGGCACGCGACCCGCAAAGTCGTGACCACGGCTGTGATTGTCGGCTTGTTGTTCCTGGTGGGCGCGGTCGGCCTCTGGGACAAGCTGATGCAAACCCTGGCGCTGATGATGGTGGCGACGATCATTTCGGTGCTGATCGGCATTCCGCTGGGCATTCTCTCGGCGCGCAGCAATCGCCTGCGTTCGGTGCTGATGCCGATGCTGGACATCATGCAGACCATGCCGAGCTTCGTGTACCTGATCCCGGTGCTGATGCTGTTCGGTCTGGGTAAGGTGCCGGCAATTTTCGCCACCGTGATTTACGCCGCACCACCGCTGATTCGCTTGACCGATCTGGGCATTCGCCAGGTTGACGGGGAAGTGATGGAAGCGATCAACGCCTTTGGTGCGAACCGCTGGCAGCAATTGTTTGGCGTGCAACTGCCCCTGGCCCTGCCGAGCATCATGGCCGGGATCAACCAGACCACCATGATGGCCCTGTCGATGGTGGTGATTGCCTCGATGATCGGTGCCCGTGGTTTGGGTGAAGACGTGCTGGTGGGGATTCAGACCCTCAACGTCGGACGTGGCCTGGAAGCCGGTCTGGCGATCGTGATTCTGGCTGTGGTGATCGACCGCATTACTCAGGCGTACGGTCGGGCACGGCATGAGGTGAGCAAATGAACAACGCGACCGTAAGCAAGATCGAAGTCAAAAACGTCTTCAAGATTTTCGGCAATCGTTCCAAGGACGCACTGGCGATGATTGGCCAGGGCAAAACCAAGGATCAGGTGCTGTCTGAAACCGGCTGCGTGGTCGGCGTGAACGATTTGTCCCTGAGCATCGGCACTGGCGAGATCTTCGTGATCATGGGCCTGTCGGGTTCAGGTAAATCGACCCTGGTGCGCCACTTCAACCGCCTGATCGACCCGACCAGCGGCGCGATCCTGGTGGACGGCGTGGACATCCTGCAATACGACATGGAAGCCCTGCGCGAATTTCGTCGGCACCGGATCAGCATGGTGTTCCAGAGCTTCGGCCTGCTGCCGCACAAGACCGTGGTGGATAACGTCGCCTACGGCCTGAAAGTGCGTGGCGAGAGCAAGCAAATGTGCTCTGAGCGTGCGTTGCACTGGATCAACACCGTGGGCCTCAAGGGCTACGAAAACAAATACCCGCATCAACTCTCGGGCGGCATGCGTCAACGTGTGGGCCTGGCCCGCGCCTTGGCCGCAGACACTGACATCATCCTGATGGACGAAGCGTTCAGCGCCCTCGACCCACTGATCCGCGCCGAGATGCAGGACCAGTTGCTGGAACTGCAAAAGACCCTGCACAAGACCATCGTCTTCATCACCCACGACCTCGACGAGGCCGTGCGCATCGGCAATCGCATTGCGATCCTCAAGGACGGCCGCCTGATTCAGGTCGGCACCCCGAGAGAGATTCTGCATTCGCCGGCGGATGAGTATGTCGACCGGTTCGTGCAGCGTCGGGCAGCGGTGGTTTAAGAGATTTGCGGTGACTGTGCTGGCCCCTTCGCGAGCAGGCTCGCTCCCACAGTGGAACGCATACCCCTGTGGGAGCGAGCCTGCTCGCGAAGGCGGCGGTGGAGCTGCATCAAAATTGAAGAAATACAGTTGAGGTCAAAGATGTCCCAGGCTGAAAAAATCGTTATCACCCAAGCGCAGGTCAGTTGGCAGGATGTGGTGGCCGTCGCCCGTCATGGCGCGCAGCTTGAGCTGTCGGCGCCGGTCTGGGCACGGATTGAAAACGCACAAGGTATCGTCCAGCGCATCGTCACCAGCGGCGAGCGTGCCTATGGCATCAACACCGGGCTGGGCGCGTTGTGCAACGTCTCCCTTAAAGATGAACAACTCAGCCAGTTGTCGCGCAACACCTTGCTCAGTCACGCCTGTGGCGTGGGCGCGGCGCTGACCAACGAGCAGACTCGCGCGATCATGTGCGCCGCCGTCGTCAACTACAGCCACGGCAAATCCGGTCTGCACCGCCAAGTGGTCGAAGCTCTGTTGGCGCTGCTTAACCGTGGCATCACCCCGCAAGTACCGTCCCAGGGCTCCGTCGGCTACCTGACCCACATGGCGCACATCGGCATTGCGCTGCTGGGTGTCGGCAATGTCAGCTATCGCGGGCACATCGTTTCCGCTCTGCAAGCCTTGGCCGAAGAAGGCCTGCAACCGGTCAAGCTCGGCGCCAAGGACGGTTTGTGCCTGGTCAACGGCACGCCGTGCATGACCGGTCTCAGCTGCCTGGCGATTGCCGACGCCGCGCATTTGCTGAAGTGGGCCGACGTGATCGGCGCCATGAGTTTCGAAGCCCAGCGTGGTCAGATCGATGCGTTCGACGCCGAGATCATTGCGCTCAAGCCGCACCCGGGCATGCAGCAAGTCGGCATCAACCTGCGTGCCGTGCTCGATGGCAGTGAAGTGATCGCCAGCAGCAAAGGCGTTCGCACCCAGGACGCCTTGAGCATTCGCTCGATCCCGCAGGTCCATGGCGCTGCCCGTGATCAGCTGGTTCACGCGACCCAGCAGATCGAAAACGAACTCAACGGTGCCACCGATAACCCGTTGGTGCTGGGCACGCCGGACAACTACCGCGTCGTTTCCCAAGCCAACCCGCACGGCCAGTCCGTGGCGTTGGCGGCGGACCTTCTGGCTATCGCCATGGCTGAAATCGGCTCCATCGCCGAACGTCGCCTCGATCGCCTGATCAACCCGCACGTCAGCGGTCTGCCGGCGTTTCTGGTGGCCAATCCGGGCGTCAACTCAGGGATGATGATCGTCCAGTACGTCGCCGCTTCCCTGTGCGCGGAAAACCGTCAATTGGCGCAACCGGCCGTGCTCGACAACTACGTCACCTCAGGCCTGCAGGAAGACCACTTGAGCCTGGGCACCAACGCCGCGCTGAAGCTGCATCGCGCCCTGGAAAACTGCACGCAGATCCTCGCCATCGAGTACCTGCTGGCGGCCCAGGCGTTCGAATTCCTCAAAGAACAACGCTTTGGCGCTGGCACCGATGTGGCGTGGCGTCTGCTGCGTGAGCGTGTTCCTGCTTATGATCAGGACCGCTGGCTGGCGCCGGACATCGCTGCAGCCGCCGCTGTATTGAAAGAACAGAATTTGCTGCACAACGCTGTACCGAACTTGAACTGATTTCCAACAAAAACCAGCGTGCCAAGGCGCCAGCCCCCTCATACAGGGGCGGCGACGGACAACGGATATCTCCGGAGCGTCTGGTAGTCCTCTTCATTCCAGAAGAAGACAACTCTCAAAAGGAGCACAAAATGACTGCGCTAAACCTGATTCCCGGCCAACTGAGCCTCGCCCAACTGCGTGCTGTCTATCAGCAGCCGGTGAAACTGACCCTCGACCACAGCGCCTCGGCCCAGATTGAAGCCAGCGTGGCCTGTGTGGAGCAGATCCTCGCCGAGAACCGCACCGCCTACGGCATCAACACCGGTTTCGGCCTGCTGGCCTCGACCCGCATCGCCAGCGAAGATCTGGAAAACCTCCAGCGCTCGCTGGTGTTGTCCCACGCCGCCGGTGTCGGCGAGCCGATCAGCGACGCGCTGGTACGCCTGGTCATGGTGCTCAAGGTCAACAGCCTGAGCCGTGGCTTCTCCGGTATTCGTCGCGTGGTCATCGACGCGCTGATCGCCCTGATCAACGCCGAGGTCTACCCGCACATTCCATTGAAAGGCTCGGTTGGTGCATCCGGTGACCTGGCGCCGTTGGCCCATATGTCGCTGGTGCTGCTGGGCGAAGGCAAGGCTCGCTATAAAGGTGAGTGGATGGAAGCGACCGAAGCGCTGAAAATCGCCGGTCTGACCCCGCTGACCCTGGCCGCGAAAGAAGGCCTGGCGTTGCTCAACGGTACTCAGGTGTCGACCGCTTATGCATTGCGCGGTCTGTTTGAAGGTGAAGACCTGTTCGCTGGCGCTGTCGCGCTGGGCGCACTGACCGTTGAAGCGGTATTGGGCTCGCGCTCGCCGTTCGATGCACGCATCCATGCTGCCCGTGGCCAGAAAGGCCAGATCGACGCCGCTGCCGCTTATCGCGACCTGCTGGGTGAGCGCAGTGAAGTGTCCGACTCGCACGAAAACTGCGAAAAGGTCCAGGACCCTTACTCCCTGCGCTGCCAGCCCCAAGTCATGGGCGCGTGCCTGACTCAGTTCCGTCAGGCCGCCGAAGTGCTGGCCATCGAAGCCAACGCTGTGTCGGACAACCCGCTGGTGTTCGCCGCTGAAGGTGACGTGATTTCCGGCGGTAACTTCCACGCCGAACCGGTGGCCATGGCCGCTGACAACATGGCGCTGGCCATCGCGGAAATCGGCTCCCTGAGCGAACGCCGCATCTCGCTGATGATGGACAAGCACATGTCGCAACTGCCGCCGTTCCTGGTGGCTAACGGCGGCGTGAACTCCGGCTTCATGATCGCTCAGGTGACTGCAGCGGCACTGGCCAGTGAGAACAAGGCCCTGGCGCATCCGCATTCGGTGGACAGCCTGCCGACCTCGGCGAACCAGGAAGACCACGTTTCCATGGCGCCAGCCGCGGGCAAGCGTCTGTGGGAAATGGCCGAAAATACCCGTGGTGTGCTGGCGGTGGAATGGCTGGCAGCGGCTCAGGGTCTGGACTTGCGCAATGGTCTGAAGACCTCGGCAAAACTGGAAAAGGCCCGCGCCATCCTGCGTAACGAAGTGCCGTTCTATGAGAAGGACCGCTTCTTTGCTCCGGACATCAATGCGGCGACTGAATTGTTGGCCTCGCGTTGCCTGAACGAGCTGGTGATGGCGAAGTTGCTGCCTAGCCTGTAAGGGCGCCTTCGCTGGCAATCCAGCTCCTACAGCGGATCGCATGAACCCTGTAGGAGCTGGCTTGCCGGCGATTCGACTTTGCGTCGATAAAAATAAAAAGGACGAGAAATGCAACAGCCAGCAAAAGGTTTGAAACGCGGGCTTTCTGCCCGACATATTCGCTTCATGGCGCTGGGGTCGGCGATCGGCACCGGGCTGTTTTACGGTTCTGCCTCGGCCATTCAAATGGCCGGGCCCGCGGTATTGCTCGCCTACCTGATCGGTGGCGCAGCGGTGTTCATGGTCATGCGCGCCCTCGGTGAGATGGCGGTGCACAACCCGGTGGCCGGCTCTTTCGGTCAGTACGCCAGCACCTATCTGGGGCCGATGGCGGGCTTTATCCTCGGTTGGACCTACGCATTCGAAATGGTCATCGTCGGCATGGCCGACGTCACTGCATTTGGTATTTACATGGGCTTCTGGTTCCCGGAAGTTTCCCGCTGGATTTGGGTGCTGGGTGTCGTTTCCATCGTCGGCGGCTTGAACCTGTGCAACGTCAAAGTCTTCGGTGAAATGGAGTTCTGGCTGTCGCTGCTCAAGGTCGCGGCCATCGTCGCGATGATCCTGGGTGGTTTCGGCATCATGCTGTTCGGCATCAGTTCGGCCCCCGGCCAAGCGACCGACATCAGCAACCTCTGGACCCAGGGCGGCTTCATGCCCAATGGCATGGGCGGTCTGATTGCTTCGTTCGCGGTGGTGATGTTTGCCTTTGGCGGTATTGAAATCATCGGCGTAACGGCAGGTGAAGCCAAAGACCCGCAGCACGTGCTGCCCCGGGCGATCAATGCTGTACCGTTGCGGATTCTGCTGTTTTACGTGCTGACGATGCTGGTGCTGATGTCGATCTTTCCATGGCAGCAGATCGGCAGCCAGGGCAGCCCGTTCGTGCAGATTTTCGACAAGCTGGGGATCAGCTCGGCGGCCACCATCCTTAATATCGTGGTGATCACGGCGGCGATTTCGGCGATCAACAGTGACATCTTCGGCGCTGGCCGCATGATGTTCGGTCTGGCCCAGCAAGGACATGCACCGAAAGCCTTCGCTCGCTTGTCGCGCAATGGCGTGCCATGGATGACGGTCGTGGTGATGAGTGCCGCGCTGCTGCTGGGCGTGCTGCTGAACTACCTGATCCCGGAAAACGTGTTCCTGTTGATCGCTTCCATCGCGACCTTTGCCACCGTGTGGGTCTGGATGATGATTCTGGTCACCCAGGTGGCCATGCGTCGCTCGATGAGCGCCGAGCAGGTTGCACAACTGAAATTCCCGGTACCGCTCTGGCCCTATGCGCCGGCGGCGGCGATTGCCTTTATGCTGTTCATCTTTGGCGTGCTGGGCTATTTCCCGGACACCCAGGCAGCGCTGATTGTCGGCGTGGTCTGGATCGTGTTGCTGGTGCTGGCGTACCTGACGTGGGTGAAACCGGCGGCGGGCCAGGCAGCCCTGGTAACGCAGGACCCTACTTTTTCTCATCGATAACCTAATGGAGGCCTGGGATGAAAACTCTCTGGCAACACTGTCACGTCGCAACCATGGCACAAGGCGTCTACTCGATCATCGAGGACGCGGCCATTGTGACGTCCGGTGCGCTCATTGAGTGGATCGGCCCGCGTGCTGACCTGCCGGTTGGCGAGTACCCGGCGGTCAACGACTTGAACGGGGCCTGGGTCACACCGGGCCTGATCGACTGCCACACTCACACGGTGTTCGGCGGTAACCGCAGCGGTGAATTCGAACAGCGTCTGCAAGGTGTCAGCTACGCGGAAATTGCCGCAGCCGGTGGCGGCATCGCCAGCACCGTGCGCGCCACCCGCGCGGCGACCGAAGACGAACTGTTCGCCAGCGCCGCCAAACGTCTGAAAAGCCTGATGCGCGACGGCGTGACCACGGTCGAGATGAAGTCCGGCTACGGCCTGGACCTGGCCAGCGAACGCAAAATCCTTCGTGTGATCCGCCGTCTCGGCGCCGAACTGCCGGTGAGCGTGCGCAGCACCTGCCTGGCTGCCCACGCCTTGCCGCCGGAATACGCCGATCGCGCCGACGATTACATCGATCACATTTGCGCCGAGATGCTCCCGGCCCTTGCCGCCGAAGGGTTGGTGGATGCGGTGGATGCATTCTGCGAATACCTGGCGTTCTCGCCGGCACAGGTCGAGCGTGTGTTCATCGCCGCACAGGAACTCGGGTTGCCGGTGAAGCTGCACGCCGAGCAACTGTCATCGCTGCACGGTTCGAGCCTCGCGGCGCGTTATCACGCCTTGTCGGCCGATCACCTGGAGTTCATGACCGAGGACGACGCCCTCGCCATGGCCAAGTCCGGAACCGTCGCAGTGCTTCTGCCGGGGGCGTTCTACTTCTTGCGGGAAACCCAGTTGCCGCCGATGGAGGCCCTGCGCAAACACGGCGTGAAAATCGCCATTGCCAGCGACCTCAACCCCGGCACCTCGCCGGCACTGTCGTTGCGCTTGATGCTGAACATGGCCTGCACCTGTTTCCGCATGACCCCGGAAGAAGCCTTGGCCGGTGCAACGATTCATGCCGCCACTGCGTTGGGCATGGCCGACACCCACGGTTCGCTGGAAGCCGGCAAGGTCGCGGATTTCGTCGCCTGGCAAATCGATCGTCCCGCCGATTTGTCGTACTGGCTGGGCGGTGACCTGGAAAAACGCGTCGTGCGTCACGGCGTCGAGACAAGCGTTTAGGAGAGCAGTTGTGGAAAAGGTTCTGAACTTCAAACAAGGCCGCGTGCCATTGCTGATCAGCATGCCCCACGCTGGCGTGCGCCTGACTCCGGCAGTTGAAGCCGGGTTGATCCCGGACGCGAGAAGCTTGCCGGACACCGACTGGCACATCCCGCAGCTTTACGATTTTGCCGCCGAACTGGGTGCCAGCACCTTGGCTGCCGAGTATTCACGGTTCGTGATTGACCTGAACCGGCCGTCCGACGACAAGCCTTTGTATCTAGGCGCCACCACCGGTCTGTATCCGGCGACGCTGTTCGACGGTATTCCATTGTTCCGTGAAGGGCTGGAGCCTTCGAAAGTAGAAAGAGCGACGTATCTGGAGCAGATCTGGACGCCGTACCACAGCACCTTGCAGAACGAACTGGCGCGAATGAAAGCCGAGTTCGGCTACGCGTTGCTGTTCGACGCGCACTCGATCCGCTCGATCATCCCGCACCTGTTCGACGGCAAACTGCCAGACTTCAACCTCGGCACCTTCAATGGCGCCAGTTGTGATCCGCAGTTGGCTTCGCAACTGGAGGCGATCTGCGCCGGGCATCCGGACTACAGCCATGTGCTGAACGGTCGCTTCAAGGGCGGTCACATCACCCGGCATTACGGCAACCCGGCCGAAAATATTCATGCCGTGCAACTGGAACTGGGACAGTGCACCTACATGGAAGAGTTCGAGCCGTTCCGCTATCGCCCGGATCTGGCTGCGCCGACGCAAGTGGTGCTCAAGGAATTGCTGCAAGGGCTGCTGGCTTGGGGTGAAAAACACTACGGGTGACTGATCATTCCCACGCCCTCGCGTGGGAGCGAGCAACCATGCGCGCCGTAACGGGCATGCTCATTGACGTAATTCGGGTTTATGATGCCGGACGGCAGAATAATAGAAGTCCCCCCAGGGATGACCTCGACCCCTTACGGAGCGCGCAATGCAGACTTTGTACCCGCAGATCAAACCCCACGCCCGGCACGATCTGGCCGTCGATGACACCCATACTCTCTACGTCGACGAAAGCGGTTCACCGGAAGGTTTGCCGGTGGTGTTCATCCACGGCGGCCCCGGCGCCGGGTGTGATGCCCAGAGCCGTCGGTATTTCGATCCAAACCTGTATCGCATTGTCACCTTTGACCAGCGTGGTTGCGGTCGCTCCACCCCCCACGCCAGCCTCGAAAACAACACCACCTGGGATCTGGTCGCCGACCTTGAGCGGATTCGCAAGCATCTGGGCATCGACAAATGGGTGTTGTTTGGCGGCTCCTGGGGTTCGACCCTGGCGCTGGCCTATGCGCAAACCCATCCGGAGCGTGTCCACGGCCTGATCCTGCGCGGGATCTTTCTTTGTCGTCCGCAGGAAATCGAATGGTTCTACCAGGCGGGCGCCAGCCGTCTGTTCCCCGATTACTGGCAGGACTACATTGCACCGATCCCGCTGGACGAGCGGGGCGACTTGCTCAGCGCTTTCCACAAGCGCCTGATCGGCAACGACCAGATTGCCCAGATGCATGCGGCCAAGGCCTGGTCCACGTGGGAAGGCCGGACCGCGACGTTGCGTCCGAACCCGCTGGTGGTCGATCGCTTCTCGGAGCCTCAGCGCGCGTTGTCGATTGCGCGCATTGAATGTCACTACTTCACCAACAATGCCTTCCTTGAGCCCAACCAGCTCATCCGTGACATGGGCAAAATTGCCCATTTGCCCGGTGTGATTATCCACGGGCGCTACGATGTGATTTGCCCGCTGGATAACGCCTGGGAATTGCACCAGAACTGGCCGAACAGTGAATTGCAGATCATCCGTGACGCCGGCCATGCCGCCGCCGAACCGGGCATCACCGATGCGCTGGTACGGGCCGCCGGCCAGATGGCGCGCCGCTTGCTCGACCTGCCGCCCGAAGAAGCATGAAGGGGCTGTTGCAACGCGTACGGGGTGCGCGAGTCGAGGTTGCGGGGGAAGTGGTGGGAGCGGTCGACCAGGGATTGCTGGTACTGATCGCCGTCGAGCCCGGGGATACTCGGGCGAGCGCCGACAAACTTCTGAATAAGCTGCTTAACTATCGGGTATTCAGCGACGTCGAGGGCAAGATGAATCTGTCCTTGGCGGATGTCGGTGGCGGGTTGCTGCTGGTCTCACAGTTCACCCTGGCTGCTGACACTAAAAGCGGGCTGCGTCCGAGTTTTTCGACCGCGGCCCCTCCGGCCTTGGGTGAGGAGCTTTTCGACTATCTATTAGGCAAAGCGAAACAGGTGCATGGCACAGTGGCATCAGGTAGATTCGGCGCGGATATGCAGGTGCACCTGGTCAATGATGGCCCGGTCACCTTCCTGTTACAGACCTGAAAGCGCTTGAAACAACTTTTTAAGGGCTTTTCGACTGCAAACAGGCGTTTTTCGCGAGAAATACTTTGTTGCGCATGATGCGTTGTAACGCTGCCTGCTAGATAATCGCGCGCTACGGGGATCGGCGTTCGTTGGTCCATTTTGACTTAGGTAGAGACTTGTCCTGGACCGTTTGGGGAATCATTTAGCCCCATCGGAGTCGGAACAATGCTCGCCAACTTGGCAAGAGTGGTTTGTAAGGTCGGTTTTTTCATGCCGTTGACCGCGCAAATCCTTCAACTGGCCGTTGGTTTTTTGATCTGTTTTCGGCGAGGGTTGCTCGTGATTGTTAGTCCCTGTAATGCACCAAAATTGACTGCCAAACGGTTCCGAAGCGCTCTGGTAGCGGGCTCAGCACTGCTCTGCCTGTTCAGCGCCGGCCAGCTGTGGGCATTCAATCTTGAGGATGTGTCGGTCAAGGCAAAAGAGCTGGCCGCGCAAAAATTCGAAGCTCCGCGCAGTAACCTGCCGAACGAGTTCCGCGATATGAAATTCGCGGACTATCAGAAAATTCGTTTCCTGACCGAAAAGGCCGAATGGGCGGACCTGAAAACTCCGTTCAAGCTGTCGTTCTATCACCAGGGCATGCATTTCGATACACCGGTAAAAATCAACGAAATCACGGCTAACTCCGTCGAAGAGATCAAGTACGACCCTACTCGTTTCGATTTCGGCGACGTGAAGTTCGATCCTAAAGCCACCGAGCAACTGGGTTATGCCGGTTTCCGGGTGCTGTACCCGATCAACAAGGCTGACAAGCAAGACGAAATCATGACCATGCTCGGCGCCAGCTACTTCCGCGTCGTCGGCAAGGGTCACGTCTATGGTTTGTCTGCTCGTGGCATGGCAATTGATACCGCGTTACCGTCCGGTGAAGAGTTCCCGCGTTTCACCGAGTTCTGGATTCAACAGCCAAAGCCGGGCGACAAACATCTGGTTATTTTTGCGTTGCTGGATTCGCCGCGTGCGACCGGTGCCTATCGCCTGACCCTGCGTCCGGGCAGCGACACCATTGTTGACGTCAAGGCGCAGATGTTCCTGCGTGACAAGGTCGGCAAGCTGGGTATCGCTCCATTGACGAGCATGTATCTGTTCGGCGCCAACCAGCCATCGAAGGTGCTGAACTACCGTCGTGAACTGCACGATTCCAGCGGCCTGGCGATCCATGCCGGCAACGGCGAATGGATCTGGCGACCATTGAACAACCCGAAACACCTGTCGGTGAGCAACTTCTCGGTCGAAAACCCGAGGGGCTTCGGCTTGCTGCAACGTGGCCGTGACTTCAGCCACTACGAAGACCTCGATGACCGCTACGACAAGCGCCCAAGCGCCTGGATCGAGCCGAAGGGTGACTGGGGCAAGGGTACCGTGGATCTGGTCGAGATTCCGACCGCCGACGAAACCAACGATAATATCGTGGCTTTCTGGAACCCGGAAAAACTGCCAGAGCCGGGCCAGCCGCTCGATGTTGCCTATCGCCTGCACTGGACCATGGACGAAGACACGATTCACGCCCCCGACAGCGCCTGGGTCAAACAGACCTTGCGTTCAACCGGTGACGTTAAACAGTCCAACCTGATTCGTCAGCCGGACGGTAGCGTTGCTTATCTGGTGGATTTCGAAGGCCCGTCCCTGGCGGCATTGCCGGCGGATGCGGACGTTCGCAGCCAGGTCAGCGTGGGTGACAACGCCGAACTGGTCGAGAACAGCGTGCGTTACAACCCTGAAACCAAGGGCTGGCGCCTGACGCTGCGCATGAAGATCAAGGACCCGGGCAAAGCCACCGAAATGCGTGCGGCACTGGTGCAGAACATCGTGCCGGCCGACCTGGCCAAGACGTCGCTTCCCGCGTCGAATTCGTCTGTCGCCAAAGCCGACAAGGTCGCCGCCAAGCAACAGGAAAAAACCGACAAGGAAGCCAAGCAAGCAGAGGCCAAGCAGGCCGATGTCAAGCCGGTTGCAGATGCCAAGGACAAGGCCAACAAAGACGCCAAGCAGCCAGTTGCTGCCGACGCGGCCCCAGCCACACCGGAATCGGCGCCGACTGAAGAAGTCCTGACCGAGACCTGGAGCTACCAGTTGCCTGCCGATGAGTAATTCTCAAGTACAGCCAGAGACGCTTGCCGAGTATCTGGCGCATCTACCGATGACCGACCAGCAGCGCGCGGAACTCGCGGGCTGCCAGTCCTTTAGCGAATTGCACCAGCGCCTGTCGTCTTCAACGTTCGACGCACCGACTGATGCCGCCCAGGCCTCGGTAGGCCGTCGTTTGACCTTGAATACGGCGCAAGAGTTGGAAGAAGCGGAAATGTTGGCGGTCGACGCCAGCGGTCGGGTTTGCCTCAAGGCGACCCCGCCGATCCGTCGGACCAAAGTCGTGCCGGAGCCGTGGCGCACCAACATTCTGGTGCGTGGTTGGCGTCGTTTGACCGGTCGCACCAATCCGCCGGCTCCGCCGAAAGATGAACGCGTATTACCGGCTGCCCGCTGGCGCACCGTGGGCTCGATCCGTCGCTACATCCTGCTGGTGCTGATGCTTGGTCAGACCATCGTGGCCGGCTGGTACATGAAAGGCATCATGCCGTATCAGGGCTGGTCGTTCGTCGACCTCAACGAAGTGCTGCATCAACCGCTCCTGCAAACCGCCACGCAGGTGCTGCCATATGCGCTGCAAACCAGCATCCTGATCCTGTTCGGGATTCTGTTCTGCTGGGTATCGGCCGGTTTCTGGACTGCGCTGATGGGCTTCCTCGAATTGCTCACCGGTCACGATAAATACCGCATCTCCGGTAAAAGCGCCGGTAATGAACCGATTCCCAAGGACGCACGCACCGCATTGGTGATGCCGATCTGCAACGAAGACGTGCCACGGGTGTTTGCCGGTTTGCGCGCGACGTTCGAGTCAGTTGCGGCCACGGGTGACCTGGATCGCTTCGACTTCTTCGTTCTCAGTGACAGTAACGACGCCGACATCTGCGTTGCCGAGCAGCAAGCCTGGCTGGATGTTTGCCGCGAAGCCAAGGGCTTCGGCAAGATCTTCTACCGTCGTCGTCGCCGTCGCGTGAAACGTAAAAGCGGTAACCTCGACGACTTCTGCCGTCGTTGGGGTGGAGATTACAAGTACATGGTCGTGCTCGACGCGGACTCCGTAATGAGCGGCGAATGCCTGACCAGCCTGGTGCGTTTGATGGAAGCCACGCCGGACGCCGGGATCATTCAGACCGCGCCGCGTGCATCGGGCATGGACACTCTTTATGCGCGCATGCAGCAGTTTGCGACTCGTGTGTACGGTCCGCTGTTTACCGCCGGTCTGCACTTCTGGCAGTTGGGTGAATCTCACTACTGGGGCCACAACGCGATCATCCGCATGAAGCCGTTCATCGAGCACTGCGCCTTGGCGCCGTTGCCGGGTAAAGGTGCTTTCGCCGGTGCGATTCTGTCCCACGACTTCGTTGAAGCCGCGCTGATGCGTCGTGCCGGTTGGGGCGTGTGGATCGCTTATGACTTGCCGGGCAGCTACGAAGAACTGCCGCCGAACCTGCTGGACGAACTCAAGCGTGACCGTCGCTGGTGCCACGGTAACTTGATGAACTTCCGTCTGTTCCTGGTCAAAGGCATGCACCCGGTTCACCGGGCGGTGTTCCTGACCGGCGTGATGTCTTATCTGTCGGCGCCGTTGTGGTTCTTCTTCCTCGTGCTGTCGACAGCGCTGTTGGCGGTCAACACGCTGATGGAACCGCAATACTTCATGGAACCGCGTCAGCTCTATCCGCTGTGGCCACAATGGCATCCGGACAAGGCTGTCGCGCTGTTTTCCACGACCGTGGTGTTGCTGTTCCTGCCGAAGCTGTTGAGCATCATTCTGATCTGGGCCAAAGGCGCGACAGAGTTCGGCGGCAAGCTCAAGGTAACGCTCTCGATGCTGCTGGAGATGCTGTTCTCCATGCTGCTGGCGCCGGTGCGGATGATTTTCCACACCCGTTTCGTCCTCGCCGCGTTCCTCGGCTGGGCCGCAACCTGGAACTCACCACAACGTGACGATGACTCCACGCCATGGAGCGAAGCGGTCAAGCGCCACGGTCCGCAGACGTTGCTGGGCTTTTTTTGGGCCTTGCTGGTGATCTGGCTGAACCCGAGCTTCCTGTGGTGGCTGGTGCCGATCGTCGGTTCGTTGATGCTGTCGATCCCGGTGTCGGTGATCTCCAGTCGTGTCGGTCTGGGCCTGAAATCCCGTGACGAGAGCCTGTTCCTGATCCCTGAGGAATACAATCCGCCACAGGCATTGCTGGCCACTGACCAGTACACCCATGAAAACCGTTATCACGCACTGAACGACGGCTTCATCCGGTCGGTGGTCGACCCGCAGCAGAACGCCCTGGCGTGTTCTCTGGCGACGTCGCGTCACGGTCAGGCCGAGCCGATCGAGTGGTTGCGGGTAGAGCGGGTTCGTCACGCCTTGAAAGTCGGGCCTCACGGCTTGAACAACAATGAGCGTGTGCAACTGCTGAGTGACCCGGTGGCATTGGGTCGTCTGCATGAGCAGATCTGGAGCGAAGGTCACCCCGAATGGTTGCAAGCCTGGCGTCAATCGGTGAAAGCTGATCCTCACGCGCCGCTGCTGCCGCTCAAGCCGCTGAGTGCGCAAGCACAACTGGCCTGATAAAGAGCCCCGCTGATTGAGCGGGGCTTTTTTTCGTCTGATCGTTTGCAAAGCCTTGTGCAAACGGGCGAGTACGTTAGGATCCGTCCCCGAATTGGTGCGCCCGGACGATTTCGGTCCGAATTGGTGCGTTTCCTGAGGGAAACCGCCGTTTTGCGCGCCTCACACCGCAATGGTTTTGGGGACATGATGATGAAGAAGTATCTCTCGATGCTGCTGGTCGGCGTCACGGCGCTGGTTGCAGTCAGCGCAGCGCAGGCCGGGGCCATCGATGACGCGGTCAAGCGTGGCACGCTGAAAGTCGGCATGGACCCGACCTACATGCCGTTCGAAATGACCAACAAGCGCGGCGAGATCATCGGTTTCGAAGTTGACATCCTCAAAGCCATGTCCAAAGCCATGGGCGTCAAGCTGGAACTGGTTTCTACCGGCTATGACGGCATCATCCCGGCCCTGATGACCGACAAGTTCGACATGATCGGCAGCGGCATGACTCTGACTCAGGAACGCAACCTGCGCCTGAACTTCAGCGAACCGTTCATCGTGGTTGGCCAGACGCTGCTGATCCGCAAGGAGCTGGAAGGCACCATCAAGTCCTATAAAGACCTGAACACCGCCGACTACCGCATCACCTCCAAGCTCGGCACCACCGGCGAGATGGTCGCCAAGAAGCTGATCTCCAAAGCCAAGTATCACGGCTATGACAACGAGCAGGAGGCCGTGCTTGACGTGGTTAACGGCAAGGCTGACGCCTTCATCTATGACGCGCCGTATAACGTCGTGGCCGTGAACAAGGTCGGCGCCGGCAAACTGGTGTTCCTCGACAAGCCGTTCACCTACGAACCGCTGGCCTTCGGCCTGAAGAAAGGTGACTACGACAGCATCAACTTCATCAACAACTTCCTGCACCAGATCCACGAAGACGGCACCTACGATCGCATCCATGACAAGTGGTTCAAAGACACCGCCTGGCTCAAGGACATGGAGTAACGCTGAAAAGCGGCGTTCGGTCAGTTAGGCCGCGATGACGGCCTTCCCGGCGACACAGAATTCGGAACCTTCACAGCAAATGAAACAAAAAAAATCCCAATGGCCCTGGCACGTATTAACCGTGCTGGTGCTGATCGGCCTGGCCGGCGCGTTGTATTACGCCACCTCGCTGATGTCCTACGAATGGCGCTGGAACCGTGTGCCGCAGTACTTCGCCTACCACGCCGAAGAATCTCTGCGCGCCGCTGACATCTCGACCGTCAGCGACCTGGTGCGCAAGGACGATAAGGCCGAAGTCACCCTGCGCAACGACGCGGGCGATGAGCAACGTGTGACCGTCGACGACAACAGCCTGCAAGTCGCCCAAGGCGATGATGTAGCCGAGGGCGACGTGATCGGCGTGACTCGTCATTGGGCCGCCGGCCCACTGCTTTGGGGCCTGTGGACCACCTTGTGGTTGTCCGTGGTGTCCGGCGTTCTCGGTCTGTTGATCGGCCTAGTCACCGGCCTGTGTCGGCTGTCGAACAACCCGACCCTGCGCGATCTTTCGACGATTTACGTCGAGCTGGTGCGTGGCACGCCGCTGCTGGTGCAGATCTTCATTTTCTACTTCTTCATCGGCACCGTGATGAACCTGTCGCGGGAGTTCGCCGGGATCGCTGCGTTGTCACTGTTCACCGGCGCCTACGTTGCGGAAATCATCCGTTCCGGCGTGCAGTCCATCGCCCGGGGCCAGAACGAGGCCGCGCGGTCGTTGGGGCTGAGCGCTGGCCAGTCGATGCGCCACGTGGTGATGCCGCAAGCTTTGAAGCGAGTATTGCCGCCTTTGGCCGGGCAGTTCATCAGTCTGGTCAAGGACACTTCGCTGGTTTCGGTGATCGCGATTACCGAACTGCTCAAAAGCGGCCGCGAAGTCATCACCACCTCGTTCTCGCCGTTCGAAATCCTGTTCTGCGTGGCCGGGTTGTACCTGTTGATCAACCTGCCGCTGTCGAAAATCGCCAGCCGGCTTGAGCGGAGGCTCGCGCAAAGTGATTGAAGTCCGCGATCTGGTAAAAGTCTTCGACACCCGTGGCCAAGTGGTTCGTGCGGTGGATAACGTCACCACGCAAGTGGCCAAGGGTGAAGTGCTGGTCGTGATCGGGCCTTCCGGTTCCGGCAAGTCGACCTTCCTGCGCTGCCTCAATGGCCTGGAAGAATTCGACTCGGGTTCGGTGAGCATCGACGGCCTGCAACTGGCCGACCCGAAAACCGACGTCAACGCCTACCGCCGCGAAGTCGGCATGGTGTTCCAGCATTTCAACCTGTTCCCGCACATGACCGTGTTGGAAAACCTCTGCCTGGCGCAGAAAGTCGTGCGCAAGCGCGGCAAGAAAGAGCGCGAGGCCAAGGCCTTGGCATTGCTGGAAAAGGTCGGTATTGCACAGAAGGCCAACGAGTTTCCGTCGCGCTTGTCCGGTGGTCAGCAACAACGCGTGGCGATTGCCCGGGCGTTGGCGATGGAGCCGAAGGTCATGCTGTTCGATGAGCCGACTTCGGCCCTCGACCCGGAAATGGTGGGTGAGGTGCTGGACGTGATGAAAACCCTGGCCGTAGAAGGCATGACCATGGTTTGCGTCACCCACGAAATGGGCTTTGCGCGGGAAGTGGCGGATCGGGTGCTGTTTTTCGATCACGGCAAATTGCTGGAAGATGCTTCGCCGGCGGAATTTTTTGATGCGCCGAAGGATCCGCGGGCGCAGGCGTTTTTGCGGCAGGTTCTCTAATAGCGGCGACCTTTCGGCCGCCATCGCGGGCAAGCCCGCTCCCACAATGAACCGCGCTGTTCATGCTATTTGCGTAACACCGCTGAACCCTGTGGGAGCGGGCTTGCCCGCGATAGCATCACCTCGGTTCTGAGTGAGTCGAGGCAAAAGCATCACCTCAAACCTTGAACCTGCCCACCAGCATCTGCAGATGCGTCCCCAACCGCGCCAGCTCAACGCTGGACGCCGCGGTCTCTTCACTGGCTGCCGAGGTCTGCTCGGACACATCACGCACATTCAGCACGCTGCGATTGATCTCCTCGGCCACCGCCGTTTGTTGCTCGGCTGCGGCGGCAATCTGTTGGTTCATTGTCTGAATCGCCGACACGGTGCGGGTGATGCTTTCCAGTGAGCCCCCGGCGCGGCGGGTCAGTTCGACGCTGCTTTCGGTCAGGACGCGGCTGTTGTCCATAATCGTGGCAACTTGTTGGGTGCCGTTTTGCAAACCGACAATCAACTCTTCGATTTCTTCGGTGGACTTCTGGGTGCGTTGCGCCAGGCTGCGAACTTCATCGGCAACTACAGCAAAACCACGTCCTGCTTCACCGGCGCGGGCGGCTTCGATGGCGGCGTTGAGGGCCAGCAAGTTGGTTTGTTGAGCGACGGATTTGATCACATCGAGCACACTGCCGATCTTGTCGCTTTCGCGTTTCAAATCGCCCATCGCGGCGGTGGAGTTGCCGACTTCGAGGGCCAGTCGCTCGATTTGGGCGATGGCTTCTCCGACCACTTTGTCGCCTTCACGGGCTTGCTGATCGGCGGCGACAGCGGCTTCTGAGGCTTCTTCGGCATTGCGCGCGACTTCTTGCACGGTCGCGGTCATTTCGTTCATGGCCGTGGCCACCTGGTCGGTTTCGACCTTTTGACTGTTGACCCCGGCGCTGGTTTGTTCTGTGACCGCCGATAGCTCTTCAGCGGCGCTGGCGATTTGCGTGACGCCGTCGCTGATGCCGCCGATCAGCTCGCGCAGGCCCAAGGTCATGCTCTGCATGGCGCGCTGGAGCTGGCCGAGTTCGTCGCGACGCTTGGAGGTCAGGTTGTGAGTCAAGTCGCCGGCTGCCACGCGTTCAGCCACTTTTAGGGTCTGGTTCAGTGGGATGACGATCTGTCGAGTAATCGCCCAGGCAGCGACCATGCCAAAGGCCAGGGCCAGGACGGTGGCCATCAACAACATGTTCTTGGCGTGTGCCGCATCGGTATCGCGGACAACGGTTTGCGAGGTCGTGAGCTTTTTACTGGTGCCGAGCAGGATTTCGCCTTGTGCGGCCATGTGTTTGAGCGCGTCGGCGCTGGCAACTTGAGAGTCGCGGAACTGGCTGACAGCCGTGCGGTAGGCTTTTAGGGAATCGGCGGCCTGTTGCAGGTTGGCGGTGTGTTGTTCTGGCAAGTTGGACGGCAGGCTTTCCAGGTGTTTCAGGGCGTTGTCGATGGCGTCCAGCGCGGGTTGCTCGGCTTCTGGCTTGCCGCTGTAGGTGTAACCGCGAACCTGGAACCGCGCTTGTTGGATCAGTTTGCTCAGTCCGATCACGCTGTTGAATTGCGTAACGCTGTCGCCCTGCAGCATCGATTTTTCGACTTCAGCAACCTTGGCCACGGCATTGTCAGCCGTGGCGCCCAGTTTGCTGCGGGCGTTTTCGCGGTTGGCGCCGGCCTGGGTCAGGGTGACGAAAGCTTGCTTGTACAGACTGACGGCGGACAGTTGCTGGTCAATCATGGCCACGTCAGCAGGCTGCTCGATCATTTGACGGGCGGCTTGCAGGCTGGTTTCGAGCTTGCTCAGCATCTCGTTGACGGCGTCAGGGCCTTGTTCGCCATGACGATTTTCGTAATCCAGACGAGCGATGCGCAGGTCTCTGGTCAGGTCATTGATACTGGAAATGAAGCCCAACTTATCGCCGCGGCTGGTCACGTCGCTCAGACCGGTCCAGCCGGTGAAGGTGATCAATAAGGTAAGCAGCAGCACCAGACCGAAACCGATCCCCAGTTTGCGATTGACGCTGACGTTTCCCAGACTCTCGGCTAGCCATTGGTACATGCTGCAACTCCCAGGACCATTGATTTGGTTTTATGGGAACTGTATCGGCAGGCGAGACGGGTTCTGTAGGGCGGAAAAAAGACCTTGCGGAGTTAGAAGAGGCGGGCGAGCAGCGCGGTGACCGCGGTTTCGACGCGCAGAATGCGCTCGCCGAGTTGCACCGGTTGCAGGCCGGCCTTGCCCAGAAGGTCGATCTCGTAAGGGATCCAGCCACCTTCAGGACCGATGGCCAACGTCACCGGCTCGTCCAGGCCGCGGGGGCAGGGCGGGTACTGGCCGGGATGGCCGACCAGGCCGAGAGTGCCTTCGGTAATTGCTGGCAGACGGTCCTCAACGAACGGCTTGAAGCGCTTCTCGATAACGATCTCTGGCAGCACACTGTCCCGAGCCTGTTCGAGGCCCAGGATCAATTGTTCGCGAATCGCTTCGGGCTGCAGAAATGGCGTTTGCCAGAAGCTCTTCTCGACGCGGTAGCTGTTCACCAGCACGATATGCGGCACACCCATGGCAGCCACGGTCTGAAACACCCTGCGCAGCATTTTCGGGCGTGGCAGGGCCAGCACCAGGGTCAATGGCAACTTGGCCGGGGGCGGTTGGTCGAGGGTCACGCGCAACTCGGCTTCACCGGTGTCCAGGCGCAACACCTCGGCCGAGCCCATCAACCCGCCGATCCTTGCGACACGCATGCTGTCACCGACTTCACAGCGGTGGACTTCCTGCATGTGCGTCAACCGGCGATCCCGCAGGATCACTCGGTCGGCCGCAATGAAATCAGCTTCTTCGAGGAGCAGCAGGTTCACGGCTGGGTCGCTGGCGGCTGGTCGTTGTGATCATCAGCCGGTTGATCGTCCGGATGCTCGCCCCGTTTGCTGATCAGGCTGCCAAACAGGATGCCGATCTCGAACAGTAACCACATGGGTACAGCCAGCAGCGTCTGCGAGAAGATGTCCGGCGGCGTCAGGATCATGCCGACCACGAAGCAGCCGATGACTACGTACGGGCGAATCTTCTTCAGGTATTTGACGTCGACCACGCCGATCCACACCAGCAGCACCACGGCCACTGGAATTTCAAACGCCACGCCGAAGGCGAAGAACAGCGTCATGACGAAATCGAGGTAGCTGGTGATGTCGGTCATCATTTCCACGCCGGCCGGGGTGGCGGAGGCGAAGAACTTGAAGATCAACGGAAACACCAGGTAATAGGCGAACGCCATGCCGGTGTAGAAGAGTGCGATGCTGGATATCAGCAACGGTACGGCAATGCGCTTTTCATGCTTGTACAGGCCTGGTGCGATGAAGCCCCAGATCTGATGCAGGATCACCGGGATCGCCAGGAACAGCGAGACCATCATGGTCAGCTTCAGCGGCGTCAGGAACGGCGACGACACATCGGTGGCGATCATCGTCGCGCCGGCGGGCAGGTACGCGCGCAGCGGCGTGGAGACGAAGGTGTAGATCTGCTGGGTGAAAGCAAACAACCCGGCGAAGATGATAAAGATCGCCGCTACACAGCGCAGCAGGCGGGTACGCAACTCGGTGAGGTGCGAAACCAGCGGCATGTGCTGGTCGTTTTCGGGGAGAGTAGGGCCTGTCATCGGTCATTTCCTGTGTCGCGCCGAGCCTGTATTTGCGCAGGGTAAGGCGCGAGGAGCGTAGTTTGGCGTTTCAAATAAGTGACGAGTAACGCAGCCCTGCGCAAATACAGGCCGGCCCTCCGGGTTGTGCCTGAAAGCGGGCCAGGCTGCGTTGTAGGCCTTGGAAAGGGAACAACCATTCCCTGCGGCCTACGCCTTGCCTGGCCCGCTTTCAGGCGACAACGCGACACAGGAAATGACCGATGACAGGCCCTTGTCATGGGGCTCGCGGCGGCAGTGTTGGGTCATGAGGAGCCGGCGCTGTCGGCGCGGCGGCAGGAGCAACAGGTTCAACCGGCGTTGCTGGAACAACGGGCGCAGGTTGTGCAGTCGCTACAACAGGCGCTGGCGCAGGCGTTGGTTCAGTGGCGGCAGCAGGCGCGTGAATCGTCTGTTCCCCCACGTGTTCCACCGGCGTTGGCTCCTGCTGGGTCGGCGAGAAAATTTTCCGCGCCTCCTGCTCCAGCGACAGAATGTGCTCGTTGTGCAGCTGCCGACGAATCTCGTCGGCACCGATTTCACGTTCAACTTCCTGTTTGATCGCGTTGAAGCTGCGCTTCAAGCGCCCGACCCACAGGCCGGCGGTGCGCGCAGCACCCGGCAAGCGCTCGGGGCCCAGCACCAGCAGGGCAACGAGGCCGACGAGCAGCAGTTCAGAGAAGCTGATACCAAACATTAGTCAGTGCTCACACGTCTTTGCGGATCGGCTCTTCGACTTTTTGTGCCTGCACGTCGATGGTGTGCGGCTGGTTCACCGAGGCCTGCGGCTGCACCGGCGGTACCGGTTGGGCTGGCGTCGCGGTCGTATCGGCCGGTTTTTCGTCGTCGTTCATGGCTTTTTTGAAGCCCTTGATCGACTCGCCCACGTCCGTGCCGAGGTTTTTCAGTTTCTTGGTGCCGAATACCAATACGACAACAACCAGGATGACGATCCAGTGTTTCCAGTCAAAAATGCCCATGCTGCTGCTCCTCTCTAATAATTGTTCAGGCGGACGGGCGCGAGGCTTTCTCGGCGTGTCCGGACAGACCGAAACGACGGTCCAGCTCATCAAGTACAGCCTGTGGATGCTGCCCCAGTTGGGCGAGCATGACCATGCTGTGGAACCACAAATCGGCGGTCTCGTAGATCACATCGCTGCAGTCACCGCTGATGGCGGCATCCTTGGCGGCGATGATGGTTTCGACCGACTCTTCGCCGACTTTTTCCAGAATCTTGTTCAAGCCCTTGTGGTACAGGCTGGCGACATACGAGCTGTCGGCGGCGGCGCCTTTGCGCTCTTCCAGCACTTGGGCCAGACGGGTCAGAGTGTCACTCATGGGTGTGTCCTGCGGAATAGATAGCATGCGGGTCCTTGAGCACCGGGTCGACGGTTTTCCAGTCGCCGTTCTCGAAGACACGGTAGAAGCAGCTTTGGCGGCCGGTATGACAGGCGATGTCGCCTATCTGCTCGACCATCAGGATGATCACGTCAGCGTCGCAGTCCAGGCGCATCTCATGCAGGGTTTGCACGTGGCCGGACTCTTCGCCCTTGCGCCACAGCTTGCCACGGGAACGCGACCAGTAAATGGCACGGTTCTCGGCAGCGGTCAGTTCCAGCGCTTCACGGTTCATCCAGGCCATCATCAGGACGCGCCCGGTCTTGTAATCCTGGGCAATCGCGGGCACCAGGCCATCGGCGTCCCACTTGATCTCGTCCAGCCAGTTTTTCATCTTCGACTCCGACAGCGGGCTTCGCACTTCATTAGCCAAGCCCAACGTTCAAACAGTGTGCCAGTGGATCACACAACTGGCTATCGGCGAACGACCAGATACAAACCAACGGCCACCATGATCCCCCCGGGCCAATGACCCAGTTCGTTCAGCGGTCCGCCGGCCAGCAGAATAACGCCTCCCGCCAGGTGCGCGCAGCCGAGCAGGCGCAAGAACCAGTCATCCTTGCGTTTATGCCACGGTGACGGTGGGTCGTATGCGTGGGGTTGAGACATGCGTTCGAGCAGGTCGCGGGCCATGTTGGCCAGGTGCGGCAGCTGTTCGAACTGGCTCTGCACGTTGCCGATCAAGGCCTTTGGGCTGACACGCTCGCGCATCCAGCGCTCGAGGAATGGCTGCGCCGTGTTCCACAAGTCCAGGTCCGGGTACAGCTGACGGCCCAGGCCTTCGATGTTCAACAGGGTTTTTTGCAGCAGTACCAGCTGCGGCTGCACTTCCATGTTGAAGCGCCGAGCGGTCTGGAACAGGCGCATCAGCACCTGACCAAAGGAAATATCTTTTAACGGTTTTTCAAAAATCGGCTCGCACACTGTGCGAATCGCCGCTTCGAATTCGTTGAGTTTGGTTTCCGCCGGTACCCAGCCCGAATCGATGTGCAACTGCGCCACACGCCGGTAGTCACGCTTGAAGAAAGCGAACAGGTTGCGCGCCAGGTAATCCTGGTCTTCCGGGGTCAGGCTGCCGACGATGCCGCAGTCGATCGCAATGTACTGCGGGCTCCACGGGTTGACGGTGCTGACGAAGATGTTGCCGGGGTGCATGTCGGCGTGGAAAAAACTGTCGCGGAATACTTGGGTGAAGAAGATCTCCACGCCGCGTTCGGCGAGCATTTTCATGTCGGTGCGCTGGTCGGCCAGCGTCGTCAGGTCGGTGACCTGGATGCCGTAGATACGCTCCATCACCAACACTTTCGGCCGGCACCAGTCCCAATAGACTTGCGGCACATACAACAGTGGCGAGCCCTCGAAGTTACGCTTCAACTGGCTGGCGTTGGCGGCTTCGCGCAGCAGGTCAAGTTCGTCGTAGATGGTTTTTTCGTAGTCGCTGACCACGTCCACCGGGTGCAGCAGGCGTGCGTCGGCGGAGAGTTTTTCAGCGGCGCGGGCCAGGATGAACAGCCACGCCAGATCCTGGGCGATGATCGGTTTGAGGCCGGGGCGAATCACCTTGACCACCACTTCTTCGCCGGTTTTCAACTGCGCGGCATGCACCTGCGCCACCGAGGCTGAAGCCAGCGGCTCGACGTCGAAGCGGCTGAACACTTCGCTGATCTTCTTGCCGAGCTGCTCTTCGATCAGCTTGACCGACACTTGCGAGTCGAACGGCGGTACGCGGTCCTGCAGCTTCATCAGCTCATCGGCGATGTCTTCCGGCAACAGGTCGCGGCGGGTGGACAGGATCTGCCCGAACTTGATAAAAATCGGCCCAAGGTCCTGCAACGCCAGGCGCAATCGCGCACCACGGCTCAGGTCCAGCGTCTTGCGCGGGAACCAGCGCCACGGTAGGGCATAACGCAGTGCCAGCAGAAACCACGGCAGTGGCAGGGCAAACAGCAGGTCATCGAGGCGGTAACGAATCACAACGCGCTGGATGCGCAACAAACGGCGGACGGCAAGCAGCTTCATGCGTTATCGCTTGGGTCGAGGGATCGGGAAAGGCGCTCGAAGCGCGCCTCGAGACGTTCCAGGTCGAGTTTGATCTGGTCCAGTTCACTGAAACGGGCTTCGGCTTCTCGTTGACCGACGAGGGTGCGTGACTCTTCGGCCAGGTATTCGCCAAGGTTCTGCCCCAGGCTGGCAAATCCTTGCTGATACCAGCGGGCGCGGCTGCGCAGGTGACCGCCAACCAGTTGCGTGGCCACCGGGCCCAGCCAGCGCGAGAGTTCGTACTCCCAGTCCAGCTCCAGGTCTTGAAGGATCGTCGCCAGTTCCAGCAGCACGCCGCTGTCACCGTCGAGTTCGACTTCAGGGCCATGCAGGACCGAGGTCTTGTCCTTGCTCATCGCCAATTTCAACAGGCTGGAGGCCGGAGCACGCAATGTGCAGTCGGCGCCGGTTTCCCAATGAGCGGCCAGCATCAGGCCTTCGTCACTGGGCAAGATGAACAGCTGCAACGTCGGGCTGCGGCAATCGACGGCAATCACCCGGCCGCTCAAATGCGCCAGCCGTGGCAGCGCAGTGCTGTCGAGACGCAGCACCCGGTTCAGACCGAGCTCAACGCTGGCGAGCAAGCCGGCCAGCAACATCAGGGTTTGATGCCACGGTGCAGGGCGACGATGCCTGCCGTCATGTTGTGGTAGGTCACGCGGTCAAAACCAGCCTCGACCATCATCGACTTCAGGGTTTCCTGATTCGGGTGCATGCGGATCGATTCGGCCAGGTAGCGATAGCTTTCCGAGTCGTTGGTGATCAGCTTGCCCATCAGCGGCATGAAGGCGAACGAGTAGGCGTCGTAGGCTTTGGACATCAGCGCGTTGGTCGGCTTGGAAAACTCCAATACCAATAGACGGCCGCCAGGCTTGAGCACGCGCAGCATGGAGCGCAGGGCATCTTCCTTGTGCGTCACGTTGCGCAGGCCGAAGGCGATGGTCACGCAGTCGAAATGGTTGTCCGGGAACGGCAGCTTTTCAGCGTCGGCCTGAACGAATTCGACATTGCCGGCCACACCGAGGTCCAGCAAGCGATCACGACCGACCTTGAGCATGGATTCGTTGATGTCGGCCAACACCACCTGGCCGGTCGGGCCGACGAGGTGCGAGAATTTTTTGGTCAGGTCGCCCGTACCGCCGGCGATGTCCAGTACGCGATTGCCGGTGCGCACGCCCGAAAGCTCGATTGCGAAACGCTTCCATAAACGGTGCATGCCGCCCGACAGGAGGTCGTTCATCAAGTCGTACTTGGCGGCTACCGAATGGAAAACCTCAGCGACTTTTTCCGCTTTTTGGCTTTCCGGAACGTTTTTGAAACCGAAGTGAGTGGTGGGTTCGGCATCGCTGCCTTTGCGCTGATCAGTCATATCGCTGTCACCAGAAGAGAATGCGGGACATTCTAATCCCCAAGACATGCTTTGTCTTGGCAAGGCTGAAGGTAAGATGGGCAACCACCGGGACGTTTTGACGCAGTAATGGTCAAGATGATTCAGGAAAGTATCCACAAAGCAGGAGTCATTCGATGGCCCGTATTAGTGTTGAACGTGCCCACGGCCTGGGTAAGGAAGCGGCTCGCGAGAAGGCCGACAAGCTGGCGCAGAAACTGTCCGATCAATATGGCCTGGAACCGCATTGGTCCGGCGACACATTGAACCTCAAGCGCTCCGGCGTGAAAGGCGTGGTGCACGTCAGCGAAGATTCGATCCGCGTCGAAGTGGAATTGGGCCTGATGATGTCGGCCATGAGCGGCATGATCAAATCGGAAATCGAAAAGGCCCTCGATAAGGCCTTGGCTTAACCCGGATTGGACTTGTGAATGCAACCCCTGTAGCAGCGGGCTTGCCCGCGAAGACGGTATTTCTGCTGCAGATAATTTTGCGTATGTACTGACCTCTTCGCGGGCAAGTCGGATCGCCGCACCGCCGCTCCTACATTTGTGTGCAGCGCTGCGGAAGGTTTATGTCAGTTGTTAGGGTGCCGTTTCTAATTTTTCTCCCTACTTTGTGCCTGAGCCCGACACTTGCGCGGGCAGTTCCTCAAACCTTCTGCGCGTGAGGTGCACCATGGCCAAAGTAATTTTGAAGAAAAAAATCGACGCATCGACCACTGCTCTGGGCGACGTTAAATCCTATGCCCGCAAGATCTGGCTGGCAGGCCTGGGTGCCTACACCAAGGTCGGTCAAGAGGGTGGCGAGTACTTTCAAGAGTTGATCAAGGCTGGTCAAACTGTTGAAAAGAAAGGCAAAAAAGTAGTGGCCGAAAAACTTGAAGCCGCCAATGCCGAGATCGTTGAAGCCAAGAGCGAAGTGAGCACTTTCAAAGGCAAGGTCGAAGTTCAACTCGACAAGGTCGAGAAGGCTTTTGACTCGCGTGTCGCAAGTGCCTTGAATCGTATCGGCATTCCGTCTAAACATGACGTTGAGACACTCTCTGCTAAGCTCGATGAGCTGACGGCATTGCTCGAACGCGTCGCGCGTAAATCTTAAGGAGAACGGGATGGCTGGTAAAAAGAACACCGAAAAAGAAGGCAGCTCGTGGATCGGGAAAGTCGAAGACTACTCCCGCAAAATCTGGCTGGCTGGTTTAGGCGTGTACTCGAAGATCGACACTGACGGCAGCAAGCTCTTCGATACATTGGTCAAAGACGGCGAGAAAGCCGAGAAGCTCACCAAGAGCGCTGTCGGCAAGAAAGTCGACGCCGCCAAGGATTCTGCTTCGTCCGCCAAGTCGCGTATCTCTGACGTTAAAGATCGTGCACTGGGCAAATGGGACGAGCTGGAAGGGGCTTTCGACAAGCGTCTGAACAGCGCCATTTCGCGCCTCGGTGTACCGAGCCGCAACGAAGTGAAAGCATTGCACAGCAAGGTCGACACACTGACCAAGCAAATCGAAAAACTTACCGGTGCCAAGGTTGCGCCAGTTGCGGCGAAAACCGCAGCAGCAAAACCAGCGGCTAAAACCGCTGCCAAGCCACTGGCAAAAGCGGCTACTAAACCAGCAGCCAAAACTGCCGCAGCGAAACCTGCAGCAGCTAAGCCAGCAGCCAAACCGGTTGCCGCCAAAGCCGCTGCTAAACCAGCTGCCAAAACCGCAGCAGCCAAGCCAGCAGCTAAACCTGCTGCAGCGAAGAAGCCAGCGGTGAAAAAACCTGCAGCGCCGAAAGCCGCCGCACCAAAACCAGCAGTGGCCGCAGCCAAACCGGCAACTCCGGCCGCCCCGGTAAGCGCATCGAATTCTGCTACTGCGCCGACCCCTGCTGTAACTCCGACTGTAGCGCCAGCAACGACGCCAACCAGTCAGTCCTGATTTCAGGGCTCAAAAAAACGCCCGGCCTGCAAAGGTCGGGCGTTTTTGTATGTACTCGGTTTTAAGGGCACCACAGAACCAATGTGGGAGCGAGCCCGCTCGCGATAGCGGAGTGTCAGTCGACATCAATGTGTGGATGAGGTCCTCATCGCGAGCAGGCTCACTCCCACAGGGTTATTTGTAGTCAGGGTTATTCGTGTGCTTCCAGGTATTGAAGTGCCATCTGTTCGGTCGCGACCTTGATCGGCGGCAACAAGTGCGGCGCCACCAGCATCATGATCTGGTACACCACCAGCCTCACCTCACCCTCGCGATCAAGAATCCGCTGGTAGTCCAGCGAGAACAGCAGCGTCATGGTGATCTGCTCCACCAACTGCCCCAACGCCTGGGTGTCGCTGACCAACTGCCCCTGAGCCTTCAACCGCGCCAGCAACGATGCCAGTGTGCGCTTCAGCGCATTGAGCAGGTTGCGTATGCCCTTGGCCAGTTTTGGCAGGCGTCCGGCGAGGTTTGACAGGTCCTGAAACAGAAACCGGTAATGCGCCAGACGTTCGACGATCAGGTGCAGGAACAGCCAGTAATCGTCCGGTGACAGTTCGACATCGGAAGGTGGGTCGAGCAACGGTGCCAGTTCAGACTGGAAGCGTTCGAACAACCCCAGAATCAGCGGCTCCTTGCCGTGAAAGTGGTAGTAGAGATTGCCGGGGCTGATGCCCATCTCGTTGGCAACTTCCATGGTGGAGACGTTCGGTTCGCCTTTCTGATTGAACAACTGCAATGCACATTCGAGAATCCGGTCGCGGGTTTTCATCCAGTCTTCTTATGGGTCGAGTCAGGCCACGGCCGGCGTCGGCCGTGGTTGGTTGATCGTCAGCGCACTCGCACGTAAGTACCGGGTGCTGCCTCTTGCGGTGGATAGTTTTGATTGCCAAGGGTCGTGTGGGTTTCTTTTAGCGCGCCAGAGCGTTGCTGGATCCACTCCAGCCATTGCGTCCACCAACTGCCGTCGACTTGCTTGGCGTCGTAGTACCAGGCCCGAGGGTCGCTGCTCAGTTTTGCGCCTTCAACGTAGTTGGCCTTCGGGTTGCTCGGGGGATTGAGAATGCTCTGCACGTGACCACTGTTGGACAAGACAAAGCGTCGCTCGCCACCCAGCAGCAGAGTCGAGCGGTACACCGCATCCCATGGTGTGATGTGGTCGTTGATGCCCGCGACGCTGAAGCTGTCGACGGTGACTTTCTGCAAGTCGATGGGTGTACCGCACACTTCAAGGCCGCCCGGATGCGTCAGCGGGTTGTGTTTGAAGAAGTCCAGCAGATCGCCATGAAAGGCTGCCGGTAGTCGCGTGTTGTCATTGTTCCAGTAGAGGATGTCGAACGCTGGTGGTTCTTTGCCAAGCAGGTAGTTGTTGACGAAGTAGCTCCAGATCAAGTCGTTGGGACGCATCCAGGCGAACACCTTCGCCATGTCGCGACCTTCCAGCACACCCTTCTGATAAGACTTGCGCTTGGCCGCTTCAAGTGTCTGTTCGTCGGCGAAAAGCGTTGCCGGGGAATCCATTTGGCTGTCGAGCAAGCTCACCAGATAGGTCGCGCTGGACACTCGCCGCAGCTGCCGTTTGGCTTGCAAGTGACCTTGCAGCGCGGCGATGGTCAACCCGCCAGCGCAGGCACCCATCAGGTTGACCTCGCGCGCACCGGTGATAGCCCGGCAGACATTCATCGCTTCTTCCACGGCTTCAACATACGTCGACAGCCCCCATTCGCGATGGCGCACATCCGGATTGCGCCAACTGATCATGAAGGTTTGCAAGCCGTTCTTCAGGGCAAACTGGACGAAGCTGTTATGCGGGCTCAGGTCGAAAATGTAGTACTTGTTGATTTGCGGTGGCACCACCAGCAGCGGTTTGGAGTACTGTTTCTCGCTCATCGATTTGTACTGGATCAGTTCCAGCAGTTCGTTGCGAAACACCACGGAACCGCTTGTAGTGGCAACGGTTCTACCCACTTCGAACGCTTGCTTGGTGACTTGCCGGGGCAGGCCGTCGTTGTGCAAGAAGTCGTCGACCAGATGGCTGATACCCCGCACCAGGCTGTTGCCGCCGGAATTGAAGATCTCTTTGATTGCCAGTGGATTAAGCAGGGTGTTGGACGGCGATACGGCGTCATTGAGCAAGGCAAACGCAAAGTGCGCGCGGGCGCGATCATCGGGGGACATCGCGCTGTCGTCGATCCAGCTTTTGACCTGTTTCTGCCAGCTTAGGTAAGCCTGCAGGCTACGGCGGTAAAAGGGGTTGAGACTCCATGCGGGGTCGTTGAAGCGACTGTCCTGCGGATTGGTCGGGTGCAAAGTTTCACCCAACAACACGCGGCCCAACTGACCGCCCAGTTTCAGGGCGTGTCGGGCGCTGTGCACCGGGTTGCGCAAGCCGTGTGCCGCCACACTGCGCAGGGTCGAAAACAGATCTCGGCCACGCAAGCCGGTAATCGCACTCTGTGCGTTGATGAACGTGGCGGGAGTGGGCAAATGGTCTCTCGCTGGTTTGTCACGCATGTCTCAACACTCCTTCGTTTCAAGCCAAAAACAAACACACTGAACCCGTTCACCATAGACGCTGTTGTGAGTTGTTGCGCGGCGCGGCGTCCTGCCGGCCCCAGACCAAAGCCTGTCCTTTAACCGCGCGACGGCGCCGGATGCGGATGCGGATGCATCACGGCACGCTGACGTTCTTCTTCGAGGAATTTCATGATGATCGGTGCGACCGCTTCGGCGCGAGTAATCAGGAACAGATGCCCGTCATCGATGATGTGCAACTGGGCATTGGGAATTCGCCAAGCCAGTAAACGCATGTTGATCAGCGGGATCAGCGGATCGTCGTCGCCGGCCAGCACCAGGGTTGGCTGATTGATCTTGTGCAGCCAGTGAATGCTGGTCCAGCCAAAGCCGGCAAACAGTTGCCAGTAATAACCGAGCTTGCCCGCCGAACGGACTTTCGCCGCGTGGCTGGCCGCCAGGGTCGGATCACGACGGAACGCGCCGCCATAGATCATCGGTGCAATGCGGATCACATGCGACGGCTGGATGTAGCGCCGTGGGCTGGCCATCATCCATAGCACTTTCGGTTTGCCCGGCACCATCACCGCGCCGGCTGCCGTGGCCGCCAACACGAGTTTCTTACAACGCTCGGGATAAGAATACGCAAATTGCTGCGCAAGGGCGCCGCCCCAGGACACGCCAATCACATTGACTTGTCCGTAATCGAGGTAGTCGAGCATCCGTGCCGTGAGTTTCGCCAGGCCCGGAAAGCGATAAGGCCGATTCGGCGTCGACGAGCCGCCGACACCGGGTACGTCGAAAGCAATCACTTCCAGGTCCGGGTCCAGCGCCGCGACGAACGGAAACACCAGCTCCAGGTTGGCGCCGATGCCGTTGAAAATCAGCAAGGGCGTCAAGTGAGGCTTGCCGGGGCGTACCGCTGTGCGGAGGGTCTGGCCATCCAAGTCGACGGTACGGAATATGAAAGGTTGCGGCATGCTTCAGGCCTTGTGGGTCACTTTCTCAAATTCATCCTCGATCCCCTGTAGGAGCCGAGCTTGCTCGCGAAGGCGGCGGCACAGTCAATATAACTGCGCCTGCCCCACCGCTATCGCGAGCAAGCTCGGCACCTACAGGTGCGCGAGGTGTGTCAGTTACCGCTCATGGACATAAGTGCCCGGCGCTGCTTCGCCGGCGGTGTAGGTTTTGTTGCCCAGGCTGGTGGGCGCCTTTTTCAACTTGCCCCCACGCTCGGCTTGCCATGCCTGCCAGTGCAGCCACCAGGAATCGGTGTGCTTGGTGGAGTTCTCCTGCCACTCTTCGGCCTTGACCGGCATCTCGCTGTTGGTCATGTAGCGTGATTTCGGGTTGCCCGGCGGGTTCAGAATGCTCTGGATATGCCCGCTGCTCGACAACACGAATTCGACCTTGCCACCAAACAGTTGCGCTGACTTGTAGCAGGACTTCCATGGGGTGATGTGGTCGGTGGTGCCGGCCAGGCAATAGATGTCGGCGGTGACTTGTTTCAGGTCAATCGGCGTACCGCACACTTCCAGTGCATTGGGGCGGATCAGTGGATTACTTTTGAACATCTCGATCAGGTCGCCGTGGAATGCGGCCGGCAACCGTGTGGTGTCGTTGTTCCAGAACAGGATGTCGAACACCGGCGGTTCGTTGCCCAGCAGGTAGTTGTTGACCCAGTAGTTCCAGATCAAGTCGTTGGGGCGCATCCAGGCGAAGACTTTCGCCATGTCGCGGCCTTCCAGCACACCGGCCTGATAGGACTGGCGCTTGGCAGACTCCAGGGTTTGCTCGTCGACGAACAGGGCGACGTCGCTGTCCAGGGTGGTATCCAGCACGCTGACCAGCAGCGTCAGGGCGTTGACCTTTTTCTCGCCGATTGCCGCGTAATGGCCCAGCAGCGCGGTGCAAGTGATGCCACCAGAGCAGGCGCCGAGCATGTTGATGTCTTTGCTGCCCGTGATGGCGCTGACCACATCGACCGCTTCCTTGAGCGCTTCGATGTAAGTCGACAGGCCCCACTCGCGCTGCTCCTTGGTTGGGTTGCGCCAGCTGACGATAAAGGTCTGCACATTGCTGCGCAGGCAGTAGCGCGCCAGGCTCTTCTCCGGGCTCAAGTCGAATACGTAGAACTTGTTGATCTGAGGCGGCACCACCAGCAGTGGGCGCTCGTGCACTTGCTCGGTGGTCGGCTTGTACTGGATCAGCTCCAGTACATCGTTGCGGAACACCACGGCGCCTTCGGTTACGCCCAGGCTCTTCCCCACTTCGAATGCGCCCATGTTGACCTGGCTCGGCATGCCGCCGTTGTGCACCATGTCTTTGGCCAGATGCGAGAGGCCGTCGAGCAGGCTTTTGCCGCCGGTTTCGAAGAAGCGTTTGACTGCCGCCGGGTTGGCCGCGGAGTTGGTCGGGGCCATGGCTTCGGTCATGAGGTTGATCACGAAGTGTCCGCGAGCAACATCTTTGGGCGACAGATTACTCTCGCCGATCCAGTCGTGGAGTTCCTTGCGCCACGCCAGGTATGTTTGCAAATAACGTCGATAGAGCGGGTTCTGAGTCCAGGCCGGATCGTTGAAACGACGGTCTTCGGGTGTCGGTTGAAGCGCGGATTTGCCGAACACCACGTTCTTCAGTTCAAGGCCGAAATGGGCCACATGCTTGGCACTGTGGATCGGTTGTTTGATGGCCTGTCTGAGCACCATGCGAGCAGAAGCCAAAAGATCCTTACCGCGCAGCCCAACGACTGGATTCAGCCCCAAGGTGTTTTCCGAGGCTTGTGATTTCAAGTCATCGTTATTCTTATTACTCATCTACGACGCTCCATTGCCCTGAGACGAGTACCTGGGGCTGACTTTTTTCGTCAAACAGTCTTTGCCAGGTACTGCTACTTGGGTGACCGATAATTCTGCATCGCTGCTTTTTAGTTCAGAGAGCATTGCAGGGAACTTGCCAGTTCCATTGGTTACCCGAGTTTAATTTTTTTCGCAAGCAGGCCAATCATTGGCCTTTGAGCCGAGCATTCAAACAGATGAAATTAGAAAATGCCTTCTAAAGAGCAAGAGGCCTGATTTAGAGCATCAGCTTGACGATGGATTCGTTTGGATCGCGGGTTTTTCCGGCGGCTTTGAGCTCGGCAAGATAGTCTTCCCAGAGTGCGTCATAACGTCGCGCAAGTTCGTAAAGGTATTCCCAGGTGAACAGGCCGCTGTCGTGGCCGTCGTCGAAGGTCAATTTCAGTGCGTACTGACCGGCCGGTTCTACCTTGGTCAGGCCGACGTTGATCTTGCCAAATTGCAGGATGGGTTTGCCGTGGCCCTGGACCTCGGCGGAGGGAGAGTGCACGCGCAGGAACTCGGCGGGCAGGTGATATTCCTCGCCGGACGCGTATTTCAGCGACAGGGTTTTCGAGGCTTTGTGCAGTTTGATGTCGGTGGGGAGTTGGGTCATGTTGGATGTCCGCCTGTATGCGTGGTCTGACCCTTGTAGGAGCCGGCTTGCTGGCGAAGGCGATCTCAGGTGCGCCATCGCCGGCAAGCCGGGCTCCTACACGGAATCACATGACCTACAGGATATAACGGGACAGGTCTTCGTTCTGCGCCAATTCGCCCAGGTGGCTGTTGACGTAGTCGGCGTCAATCATGATCACCTTGCCGTCATGGGCGCTGGCCAGGTCGCCGGCGCTGAACGATACCTCTTCAAGCAAACGCTCAAGCAAGGTGTGCAGGCGACGGGCACCGATGTTCTCGGTCTTCTCGTTGACCTGCCAGGCGATCTCGGCAATGCGCTTGATGCCGCTCGGCTGGAACTCGATGCCCAGGCCTTCGGTTTTCAGCAGGGCGCAGTATTGCTCGGTGAGCGAGGCATGTGGCTCGCTGAGAATCCGTTCGAAGTCTTCCGGCGTCAGCGCCTTGAGCTCGACACGAATCGGCAAGCGGCCTTGCAGCTCAGGGACCAGGTCGCTCGGTTTGCTCAGGTGGAACGCGCCGGACGCAATAAACAGGATGTGGTCGGTCTTGACCATGCCCAGCTTGGTGTTGACGGTGCAGCCTTCGATCAGCGGCAGTAAATCACGCTGTACGCCTTCACGGGACACATCGACGCCACCGGAATTACCGCGCTTGGCGACCTTGTCGATTTCGTCGATGAACACGATGCCGTGCTGCTCGACCGCTTCCAGCGCCTTGGCCTTCAGCTCTTCTTCGTTGACCAGGCGGCCGGCTTCTTCGTCGCGCACCAGTTTCAGCGCTTCCTTGACCTTGATCTTGCGGCTCTTCTTCTTGCCCTTGCCCATGTTGGCGAAAAGGCTCTGCAACTGGTTGGTCATTTCTTCCATGCCCGGTGGTGCGGAGATATCGACTCCGGCCATTTCGGCGACTTCGATTTCGATCTCCTTGTCGTCCAGCTGACCTTCGCGCAGGCGCTTGCGGAACAACTGGCGGGTGTTGGAATCCGCCGACGGCGCCGCGTCTTCGTTGCTGAAACCCATACGTGCCGGTGGTAGCAGGGCGTCGAGGATACGCTCTTCAGCGGCATCTTCGGCGCGGTGGCGCACCTTGGTCATTTCCTGTTCGCGCAGCAGCTTGATGGCAGCGTCAGCCAGGTCACGAATGATCGATTCAACGTCGCGTCCGACATAGCCAACTTCAGTGAACTTGGTCGCTTCGACTTTGATGAACGGCGCGTTGGCGAGTTTGGCCAGGCGACGGGCGATCTCGGTTTTACCGACACCGGTCGGGCCGATCATCAGGATGTTCTTGGGCGTTACTTCAACCCGCAGCTCTTCAGGCAGCTGCATCCGACGCCAGCGGTTACGCAGCGCGATGGCGACGGCGCGCTTGGCATCGTCCTGGCCGATGATATGGCGATTGAGTTCGTGGACGATTTCACGGGGAGTCATGGACATAGTATTTAGCGGACCTCAAGCAAGAATGAGCCGTGGCGCGATGGCCAACACGGGCTTACTCGGCGCAGTCCTGCTCCTCAATGGTCTGGGTGTGATTGGTGAATACGCAGATGTCGGCGGCGATGCCGAGGGCAGTTTCGACGATTTCCCGGGCCGACAGATCGGTCTTCTTCAGCAGCGCACTGGCTGCGGCCTGGGCGTAGCCGCCGCCGGAACCCATGGCGATCAGGCCTTCTTCGGGTTCGACCACGTCGCCGTTGCCGGTGATGATCAGGGAGGCGTCTTTGTTGGCGACCGCGAGCATGGCTTCGAGGCGGCTAAGGGAACGGTCGGTGCGCCATTCTTTGGCGAGTTCGACGGCAGCGCGAACCAAGTGACCTTGATGTTTCTCGAGCTGGCCTTCGAAACGTTCGAAGAGGGTGAAGGCGTCAGCGGTGGCCCCGGCAAAACCGGCGATAACCTGGCCGTGGTACAGGCGGCGAACTTTCTTCGCGTTGCCTTTCATCACGGTATTACCCAAAGAAACCTGGCCGTCGCCGCCCATGACGACTTTGCCGTGGCGGCGAACTGAAACGATGGTGGTCAAGGGAGAGTCTCCACGCAGCGGGCGAAAATGCCTTATGCCAACTCATATGGGGGTGGTGGAGCGTATTTCAACTGTGGAGTGAGGCGAGGGACGAGCGGTTGGTAGCGGGTGATGGATGTGTTGTCGGGAAGGGCGCCATCGCGGGCAAGCCCTAATGCCAGTCAGTTAAGGAATTGACTTGCCCGCCAAGCAGTAATAGAAACGGGCTTATGTTTTTATGAGCCCGCTTCATGTCCCTGCAAAACGCCCTTCAAGAAGTTACCAAACTCAATCCGATCTCTTTCGAGCGCCTTGCGCAACTGATTGATCCTTTATGGATCGAGCAAGCGCTGGCCTCGACCGGAACGGTTTCTCTGCGCCGCAGACGCCTGCCGGCCGAGCGCATCGTATGGTTGGTGGTGGGGTTGGCTTTGTTCAAGAACGAGCCGATTTGGCTCATTGTGCAGCAGCTGGGACTGGCTTTGGGCGAAGCCAAGGTGCCTGTGCCCAGCGCCGCAGTCCAGGCCCGGCAACGGCTTGGAGCAGAGCCGCTGGCCGCACTGTTCAAGCAATTGGCCGAGTCATGGGGCGGCGCTGAGCAGCCCGCTTCGGCTGGCTTTTTAGGGTTACGCAGCTTTGCGGTAGACGGCGTGGTGTGGTCCACCCCCGACACGCCAGAAAACCGCCAAGCCTTCGGTGGCGGGCGGACTCACTCGGGAGACGGAGCCTGGCCACAAGTGCGCGGTGTTTGCCTGATGGATACCTATAGTCACTTGATTCGGGCCGCCTGTTTTGGCGAGTTTGCTATCGGCGAACTTCGCCATGCCAAAGGTCTGGAGAAAGCGGTAAGCGATCACTCGGTGACGATTTTTGACCGTGCCTATTACTCGGCAGCCCTCTTGCTCGACTGGCAGCACAGTGGAACCGAACGGCATTGGCTCATGCGGGCACGCAAACCGCTTAAATACGAGGTAGTCGAAGAGTTGGGCGCCGGTGATTGGCTCGTGCGATTGGCTGTATCCCGAGATGCGCTCAAGCAACGTCCAGACCTTCCTACCCATTGGCATGCACGACTGATTGAGTATTCGATAGACGACAAACCCCGCCGCTATCTCACCTCGTTGATCGATGCCGAGCGTTACCCTGCCAATCGGGTGGCGGGGCACTACAACGAACGTTGGGAAATTGAATTGGGTTACCGCGAGATCAAGCAAAACCTGCTTAAGGGGGAGCAATTACGCAGTAAACAACCTGATTTGGTGCGCCAAGAACTGTGGGGAACTCTGTTGGCCTACAACCTGATCCGTCAGGAAATGCGCTTGATGGCTGAAGAAATAAAGGTGGTGCCGCAGCGCTTGAGTTTTCTCTGGCTGGCTCAAGCGATCACCAATGCGCTGCGCTTCTGCCCGCTGGAAACGCCAGGCACGATCCCTAAACGACTGGCAGAACTGAGAGTCCAGGCTAAGCACTTCATGCTGCCTGCCAGACGAGAGCGAAGTTATCCACGAGTGGTCAAGCCCAGACCAGTCAAATATCCCAAAAAGAAGGCAAGAGGGCTTAACTGACTGGCATTAGGGCAAGCCCGCTCCCACAGGATGTGCGCTATCCCTGTGGGAGCGGGCTTGCCCGCGATGAACGATGACGGGGAGGTCCTGCCGGAAAATCAGCGGCTCTGGCGTTGTTGTAACAACAGGTTGCTAAACCCTGCGCCGGCCAGTTGTTTCTGCGCGGTGGTCAGTTGTTCGCGATTGCTGAACGGCCCGACCAAAACGCGATACCAGGTTTCATCCTTCACCGTGCCGGACTCAACCGCCACGGCCTGACCCAGCAGAATGATCTGCGCCCGAACCTTGTCTGCATCAGTCTGTTTGCGGAACGAACCGGCCTGCAGGAAGAACTTGGTCACTGGCGCCGCTTTCGACACTGGTGGTGCTGGCGGCGGTGTAATCCCGGACAGGGCTGCCTGAGCTCGCGCCGTATCGATCTTCGCCGCTTCGGCCGGTGTCACCGGCGTGGTCGGAATCGCTGGTACTTGCGGCGTCGGCAGGGTTTTCTCCGGCACGGCATCCGGTGGCACGATCACTTCCGATTCCGGCAACAGGGTGTAGAAGTCGTATTTCGGCTTCACCGGTTGCGTCGGGCTCGGCGGGGTCTTGTTGGCCTCGGCGATCTTGGTGGCTTTCTGTTGCTGTTCCACCTTCTCGCGCTTGACCGTGTCGCTGCCCTTGCCGGGTTCCAGCTTCATCAGGAAGACGATGAACGCACCGACCGTCAGGCCGATGGCCATCCACAGCCAGCCCGGAATCGGCTGTTTTGCTGGAGCTTGGTAACGGCTGGCGCCACGTTTGGGTGCAGGTTTTTTCTTGGCAGCCAACTTACATACGCTCCAGAGTTTCCAGACCCAAGAGTTCCAGGCCTTGCTTGAGAGTGCGGCCGGTCAGTGCGGCGAGGCGCAGACGGCTCTGCATTTGCGCCGGAGTGTCAGCGCTGAGGATCGGGCAGTTCTCGTAGAAACTGGAGAACAGGCCGGCTACATCGTACAGGTAGGTGCAGAGGATGTGCGGCGTGCCTTTGTCAGACACGTTGTTCAATATTTCGCCGAACTGCGCCAGTTTTGCGGCCAGTTCGTGTTCGTGGGCGGCTTCCAGCACGATCTGGCCTTCGACTTCGGTGAAGTCCTTGCCCAGTTTGCGGAACACGCCGGCGACGCGGGTGTAGGCGTACAGCAAGTACGGTGCGGTATTGCCTTCGAAGTTCAGCATCAGGTCGAAGTTGAAGCTGTAGTCGCTGGTGCGGTGCTTGGACAGGTCGGCGTATTTCACCGCGCCAATGCCCACGACCTTGGCGATGTTGCGCAACTCGGCTTCGGCGAGCTCCGGGTTCTTGTCCTTCACCAGGGTGTAGGCGCGTTCCTGGGCTTCGGTCAGCAGTTCGATCAGCTTTACGGTGCCGCCATCACGGGTCTTGAACGGACGGCCATCGGCGCCGTTCATGGTGCCGAAGCCCATGTGTTCCATTTCCATCGGGTGCGTCACGAAGCCGGCCTTGCGCGCCACGGCGAACACTTGCTGGAAGTGCAGGGCCTGACGCTGGTCGACGAAGTACAGTGCGCGATCAGCCTTGAGCTTGCCGCTGCGATAACGCACGGCCGCCAGGTCAGTGGTGGCGTAGAGGTAGCCGCCGTCAGCTTTGACGATGATCACCGGCAGCGGGTCGCCGTCAGCGTTCTTGAACTCGTCGAGGAACACACACTGGGCGCCATTGCTCTCGACCAGCATGCCGGCGGCTTTGAGGTCGTTGACTACGTTGATCAGGTCGTCGTTGTAGGCACTTTCGCCCATCACGTCGGCCATGGTCAGTTTGACGTTCAGCAGTTCGTAGATTTTCTGGCAGTGCGAAAGGGAGATGTCTTTGAACTTGGTCCACAACGCCAGGCAGTCCGGGTCGCCGGCTTGCAGCTTGACCACCAGGCCACGGGCGCGATCAGCAAACTCTTCGGATTCGTCGAAGCGCTGCTTGGCAGCACGGTAGAAATTCTCCAGGTCCGACAGCTCGTCGCTGGTGATCGGGTTTTCTTGCAGGTACGCCATCAGCATGCCGAACTGGGTGCCCCAGTCGCCCACGTGGTTCTGACGGATTACCTCGTCGCCGAGGAATTCCAGTACTCGCGCAACACCGTCACCGATGATGGTCGAGCGCAAATGGCCGACGTGCATCTCTTTGGCGAGGTTCGGCGCCGACAGATCGACCACGGTACGCTGCACCGGGCCGGCCTTGCGCACGCCGATTTGTTCGTCGGCGAGTGCGGCGTCAAGGCGAGTGGCCAGGGCCTGAGTGTTCTGGAAGAAGTTCAGGAAGCCTGGGCCGGCGATTTCGGTTTTGCTGACATTTTCATCGGCCGGCAGCGCGGCGATGATTTTTTCCGCCAGGTCACGGGGCTTCATGCCAGCCGGTTTGGCCAACATCATGGCGATGTTGCTGGCAAAGTCGCCGTTCTTCTTGTCGCGGGAGTTTTCCACCTGGATCGCCGGCGACAGGCCTTCAGGCAACACACCTTCGTTGACGAGTTGGGTGATGGCTTGTTGGATCAGCTGGCGAATGGTGTCTTTCATGGTGGTCTCTTTCGACCGCAAGCGCGGTACGCGCTTCGATGCGCTGGTGGAAAAACTGGGCATTATCCGTGGCGAAGACGGGCTTGCCAACTATAGCGGGCTGGTTATGGATATGTGGTGACAAATCTACCGCTATCGCGAGCAGGCTCGCTCCCATATTGATCACGTGAGCGGCACAGCCCCCCCTGTGGGAGCGAGCCTGAAATCAATACAAATCCACCGGATCGACATCAAGCGACCAACGCACCGCCCGTCCGCTCGGCATCTGTTCCAACACCAGCAACCAACTGCTCAACAGCCGATGCAGTGGCGCCCGAGCCGTAGCTTGCAACAACAACTGGGCACGATAACGTCCGGCGCGGCGCTCCATCGGCGCCGGCACCGGCCCCAGCAGCTCGATCCCGGTCAGGCCTTGCTCGGCCAGCAAGCGCTCGGCCTCGCTGCACGCTTCATCAAGAAATCCTTCGGCTTGCCCCGGTTTGTGCGCTTCGGCCCGTAGCAGCGCCAAATGGGCAAACGGCGGCAATCCAGCGGAGCGGCGCTCGCTCAGCGCTTGCTCGGCAAAGGCGAAATACCCTTGCTCGGTCAGTTGCACCAGTAGCGGATGGTCCGCCAGGTGCGTCTGGATGATCACTTTGCCCGGCTCCTCCGCTCGGCCGGCGCGACCGGCGACCTGAACAATCAACTGCGCCATGCGCTCGCTGGCGCGGAAGTCGCCGGAGAACAGCCCGCCGTCGGCGTCGAGAATCGATACCAGTGTCACCCGTGGAAAGTGATGCCCTTTGGCAAGCATTTGCGTGCCTACCAAAATGCACGGCTGGCCTTTTTGAATGGTGGCGAACAGCTGATTCATCGCGTCCTTGCGCGAGGTGCTGTCACGGTCGACCCGCAACACCGGGAAGTCCGGGAATAAAATCGCCAGCCGTTCCTCGGCGCGCTCGGTGCCGGCGCCCACGGGCCGCAAATCGACTTTGCTGCATTTCGGGCAGCGCCGGGGTACGCGCTCGACGTAGCCGCAATGGTGGCAACGCAGCTCGCCGGAGCGCTGGTGCACGGTCATCCGCGCATCGCAGCGCTGGCATTCAGACATCCAGCCGCAGTCGTGACACAACAGCGTCGGCGCAAAGCCGCGGCGGTTGAGGAAGACTAATACTTGCTGGCCGGCAGCCAGCGTCTGGCCGATGGCTTGCTGCATCGGCCCGGAAATGCCGCTGTCCAGCGGGCGACTTTTTACATCCAGGCGCAGGAAGCGCGGTTGCTTGGCGCCACCCGCCCGTTCGTTCAGCCGTAGGAGGCCATAACGGCCGGTGTAGGCGTTGTGCAGGCTTTCCAATGAAGGCGTGGCGGAGCCGAGGACAATCGGGATGTTTTCCTGTCGGGCGCGGACCAATGCCAGGTCGCGGGCGTGATAACGCAAGCCTTCCTGCTGTTTATAGGAACCGTCGTGCTCTTCATCGATGATGATCAGGCCAGGGTTTTTCATCGGCGTGAACAGCGCCGAGCGGGTGCCAATAATGATGTCGGCGTCACCGTCCCGGGCCGCGAGCCAGGCTTCGAGGCGTTCGCGGTCATTGACCGCCGAGTGGATCAAGGCGATGCGCGCATTGAAGCGCTGCTCGAAACGCGCCAGGGTCTGCGGGCCGAGGTTGATCTCCGGGATCAGCACCAGCGCCTGTTTGCCGGCTTCAAGGGTTTCACGGATCAGTTGTAAATAGACCTCCGTTTTGCCACTGCCGGTGACACCGGCCAGCAGAAACGCATGATAGCTGTCGAACCCGGCGCGAATCGCTTCATAGGCGGCGCGCTGCTCCGGGTTCAGCGGTAATTCCGGTTGCGCCAGCCAGTGCTCGTGACGCGCGCCGGGGGCGTGTTTGCGGATTTCTACCTGGACCAGGTCTTTGGCCAGCAACAAATCCAGGCTGTCTTTGCTCAACATCAGTTTGCTCAGCAATTGATGAGCCACGCCGTGGGGATGTTGCGCCAGCGTCGCCAGGGCTTCGCGTTGGCGGGGGGCGCGGGCAATGCGCGGATCATCAAGGCTGGCGCCCGGTGCGGCGGACCAGAAGCGTTCCTGGCGGGCTTCGGCCAGTTCGCCCTGACGCAGCAACACCGGTAGCGCCCAACTCAAGGTGTCGCCGAGGCTGTGTTGGTAATACTGGGAGGTCCACAGGCACAGCTTGAACAGCGCCGGTGGCAGCGGCGGCGTGGCATCGAGCAGGGCCAGCGCGGGTTTGAGCTTTTCCACCGGCACTTCGCTGGTATCAGTGACCTCCACCAGTATCCCGATCATTTCCCGTCGTCCAAATGGCACCCGCAGGCGCATTCCCGGTTGCAACTGGGCACGCAGGACTCCGGCCGGGGCACGGTAATCGAACAGACGGCGCAGCGGCGAAGGCAGGGCGAGGCGCAAAATGGCGTCGGGCACGCGGGGGGTCTCGATCAGCAGGCGGTAAAAAGGATCAGGCACATAACCTTGTAGGAATGAGCCTGCTCGCGATAGCGGTGTTTCGGATGACATAAACGTTGAATGACAGATCGCTATCGCGAGCAGGCTCACTCCTACAGGGGATCGCGTATTGGGTCGGGAGCCTAGCAGACGACTGGTTTGAGGGACAGCTTGCGTGATTGGCGATGTCTGGTAGAATCCGCGGCCTAATTACGTGCGGTATTCAACAATAGTGTTGAGTGGCGGCACGCTAGCCTGAGGAATCATCATGAAAGCCGATATCCATCCAACATACGAAATCACCGCAGTTACCTGCAGCTGTGGCAACAAGTTCGAAACTCGTTCGAACCTGGCCAAGCCTCTGGCGATCGACGTATGCAACGAGTGCCACCCGTTCTACACCGGTAAGCAGAAGACTCTGGATACTGGCGGTCGTGTACAGCGCTTCGCAGACCGTTTCGGCGCTTTCGGCAAGAAAGCTCCAGCTGCTGCAGAGTAAGGTTGAAGGGCCCGGTGGGCTTTTCCTTGCTGTTGAAAAAGGCGTCCCTAGCGGGCGCCTTTTTTGTGTCTGCGATTTGGCTGACCGGCGCCCAGGCTTTCTGCACGGCACCTGGCGGGCTGACATCGGTCACGGTACAGCGGGTTGTGGATGGCGATACATTGCGCCTGAGCGATGGCCGCAGTGTGCGCATGATTGGCTTGAATACGCCGGAATTGGCCAAACAGGGCCGTTCCGACGAGCCGTTTGCCGTGGTCGCGCGCAAACGTCTTGAGGCGCTGGTGGCTGCCAGCGATGGCCGCGTCGAATTGATGCCGGGTAAAGAAAGCAAGGATCGCTACGGTCGCACGCTGGCCCATGTCTATGGCGCCGACGGTGCCAACCTCGAAGCGCAGATGCTTGCCGAAGGCCTGGGTTTTCAAGTGGCGGTCGCACCCAATGTCGATTTGGTCAGCTGTCAGCAAGCCGCCGAACGCAGCGCCCGGGAGGCCGGCCTTGGCGTATGGCGGCAATCCCCCGTGCTGAAAGCGGAGCAGATCAATGCTTCTGGTTTCGCCATACTCAGCGGTCGTGTGAGCAATGTTCAGCGCAATCGCGGTGGGATTTGGATCGAGTTGCAGGACTCGGTTGTATTGCGTGTTGCACCCAATGTGCTCGGGCAATTCGATGCCTCTGCGCTGGAAAAGCTCAAGGGCAAACAGATTGAGGCGCGTGGCTGGGTACTGGATCGTTCGCGTCACGGCGAATTGAAATCCGGGCAGGCACGCTGGCTTCTTCCGCTCACTGATCCGTCGATGTTGCAGACGACACAGCAAGAAAAATTGTAGACATTTTTTCTGTCGATTGTGAACAGTAAATCCCTTGTGTTCCGTGGCTCTTGGCCCAAAGTCGTAGGGCAGGGCGCTTGACAGGGGTGACTGGTCAGTCTTGTGGGGATTTTGCGAGGCGCGTATCCTCGCTGGCCAGTCTGTCCAACAGTAAAAGCGGAATGCCAAAATGTCTGATCTGAAAACTGCCGCTCTCGAATATCACGCCCATCCTCGTCCAGGGAAGCTGAGTGTCGAGCTCACCAAGGCCACCGCTACCGCCCGCGACCTCTCGCTGGCCTACAGCCCTGGCGTAGCCGAACCAGTACGCGAAATCGCCCGCGATCCTGAACTGGCCTACAAATACACCGGCAAGGGCAACCTGGTGGCAGTCATTTCCGATGGCACCGCGATTCTCGGCCTGGGTAACCTCGGCCCATTGGCTTCCAAGCCTGTGATGGAAGGTAAAGGCGTGCTGTTCAAGCGCTTCGCCGGCATCGACGTTTTCGACATTGAAGTCGACTCCGAAAGCCCGCAAGCCTTCATCGATACCGTCAAGCGCATCTCCATCACCTTCGGTGGCATCAACCTGGAAGACATCAAGGCACCTGAGTGCTTCGAGATCGAGCGCGCTCTGATCGAGCAGTGCGACATTCCGGTATTCCACGATGACCAGCACGGCACCGCAATTGTGACCGCGGCCGGTATGATCAACGCCTTGGAAATCGCTGGCAAAACCCTCGCTGACGCCAAAATCGTTTGCCTGGGCGCCGGTGCGGCCGCCATCTCCTGCATGAAATTGCTGGTGAGCATGGGCGCCAACATCGAAAACATCTTCATGGTTGACCGTACCGGCGTGATTCACTCCGGCCGTGACGACCTGAACCAGTACAAAGCGGTCTTCGCTCACGCGACCGACAAGCGCACCCTGGCTGATGCCCTGACCGGTGCTGACGTTTTCGTCGGCCTGTCCGGCCCGAACCTGTTGAGCGCTGAAGGCCTGCTGTCGATGGCGCCTAACCCGATCGTGTTCGCGTGCTCCAACCCGGATCCGGAAATCTCCCCGGAACTGGCTCATGCCACCCGTGACGACGTGATCATGGCCACCGGCCGTTCGGACTACCCAAACCAGGTCAACAACGTACTGGGCTTCCCTTTCATCTTCCGTGGTGCCCTGGACGTTCGCGCCAAGCGCATCAACGAAGAAATGAAAGTGGCAGCCGCCAACGCCCTGCGTGAACTGGCCAAGCTGCCAGTGCCTCAGGAAGTGTGCGACGCCTACGGCGGCATCAAACTGGAATTCGGCCGTGAATACATCATTCCGAAACCAATGGATGCCCGTCTGATTACCCTGATCTCCGATGCCGTGGCCAAGGCTGCCATCGAGACCGGCGTAGCGACCCTGCCGTATCCGAAGAACTACCCGCTGAAAAGCGTGGATGACGTGTTCAACGGCTAAGCCGTTGTAGCGCTTCAACCAAAAGCCCCGGGCTCGTAAGTGAGTCGGGGCTTTTTTATGTCTGCTGGTTTGTGGGTGACTGTGATGGCCCCATCGCGAGCAGGCTCGCTCCCACCTTTGACCGATGTGTACGTGAATCCCGAGTTCACCCAAATCCACCGTGGGAGCGAGCCTGCTCGCGATGGGGTCATCACAGGCGGTGTAGGGATTACAGATACAAAAAAGCCCCGCTCTTCTTCCGAAGGCGGGGCTTTTGCGTTGCGCTACGCGATCAGAACAAATCGATCGGCGCTGCTTCATCCGCCGGCAGCGGGCTGCCCGGCGCACTGCCGTTACCCAACTCGTCCCCTGACGGTGGCGTGTCTTCGGCCTTGAACAGTTCGAAGTACGCGCCCGGCGTGCCTGGGCTGGCGGCACGACCGCTGACCGGGTCAACCCGCAGGCTCAAGATGCCTTCTGGCTCAGGCTGAGTATGCGGCGGCTTGTCTTTAAGGGCCGCCCCCATGTAGTTCATCCAGATCGGCAGTGCGACGGTGCCGCCGAACTCCTTGCGCCCCAGGCTTTCCGGCTGGTCGAAACCGGTCCAGACGGTGGTCACATAATCGGCGTTATAGCCGGAGAACCACGCGTCCTTGGATTCGTTGGTCGTACCGGTCTTGCCCGCGATGTCACCACGTCCCAGGGCCAGAGCGCGACGGCCGGTACCAAGCTTGATCACATCCTCCAGCATGCTGTTGAGGATGTAGGTCGTGCGGCCATCGATGATGCGCTCGGCAACGGCCGGCGTCTGTGGCGCGATACCTGGCGCGGCGGGTGCCTCGGCCGGGGTCGAGTTGACCGTGAATGACTGGGCGGCCGGTGCAGCAATGCCACTGGTCGCTACGTCGCCCTGAGGAACACTCGGCGGGTTGGCGACGAACAGCGTGTCGCCGTTACGGCTTTCGATCTTGTCAATGATGTACGGAGTGATCTTGTAGCCGCCGTTGGCGAAAGTGCTCCAGCCGGTGGCGATTTCCATCGGTGTCAGGGTCGCGGTGCCCAACGCCAGCGACAGGTTGGGCGGCAGGTCCTGCTTGTTGAAGCCAAAGCGGGTGATGTAGTTGATGGTCTTGTCGACGCCCATCGCTTGCAGCAAGCGGATCGAAACCAGGTTACGCGACTTGTACAGCGCCTCACGCAGGCGAATCGGGCCGAGGAAGGTGTTGGTATCGTTCTTCGGACGCCAAACCTTGTCCAGGTACTCGTCGACAAACACGATCGGTGCGTCGTTCACCAGGCTGGAGGCGGTGTAGCCGTTATCCAGTGCAGCGCTGTAGACGAACGGCTTGAAGCTCGAGCCTGGCTGACGCTTGGCCTGCAAGGCGCGGTTGTAGTTGCTCTGTTCAAAGGCGAAGCCGCCGACCAGTGCACGAATGGCGCCGTTCTGCGGATCCAGTGAAACCAGCGCGCCTTGTGCCTGCGGGACCTGGCTGAATTTCAGCGTGTTGTCCGGCTGACGCTGTACGCGAATCAAGTCACCGACCTGCGCCACATCCGACGGCTGCTTCGGATTAGGCCCCATGCTGTTGGTGTTCAGGAACGGGCGCGCCCATTTCATGCTGTCCCAGCTGACGTGTCCGTCACCGGTGCGGGTCATCACTTGCAGGCCGTTTTTGTCGACCTGAGTGACAATGGCGGGTTCAAGGCCGCTGATGGTGCGTTGCTTGGTCAGCTCGGTTGCCCAGGCCTCACGGGCCTTGCCCGGCAAGCGCGACTCGGGGCCTCGATAGCCATGGCGCTGGTCATACGTGATCAAGCCATCGTGAACGGCGGTGTTGGCCATTTCCTGCAGATTGCTCGGCACGGTCGTGGTCACGCGGAAACCTTCGGTGTAGGCATCGCTGCCGTAGCGACCGACCATTTCAGCCCGGGCCATTTCGGCGATGTACGGCGCATTCACTTCCGGCGTCGGGACGTGATAGCTGGCGTTCAGCGGCTCGTTGATCGCCGTGGTGTATTCGGCTTCGGTGATTTTCCCCAGCTTGTACATGCGCCCCAGAATCCAGTCGCGGCGCTCTTTGCTGCGAGCCGGGTTGGCCAGCGGATTGAAGCGCGACGGGGCTTTTGGCAGGCCGGCGATCATCGCCATCTGGGCGAGGCTGACATCACGAATCGATTTGCCGTAATAGACCTGCGCCGCCGCCTCGATACCGTAGGCGCGGTTGCCCAGGTAGATCTTGTTGACGTACAGCTCAAGGATCTCGTCCTTGGTCAGCTGCCGTTCGATCTGCAACGCCAGGAGAATTTCGGTGGTTTTTCGCGAGAAGCTGCGTTCGCTGGTCAGGAAGAAGTTTTTCGCCACCTGCATGGTGATGGTGCTGCCACCGGACTGGATGTGCCCGCTTTTGACCAATTGGGTGGCGGCACGCATCAGGCTGCTGGGGTCGACGCCATAGTGGTTGGCGAAATTGTCGTCTTCAGCACTTAGTAACGCATTAATGAAATTGGGGGGAATGTCGGCGAAACGGATCGGAGTGCGGCGCATTTCGCCAAACTCTGCGATCAACTTGTCATCGCTGCTGTAGACCCGCAAAGGAATCTGCAACTGGATGCTTCTCAGCGCCTCCACGGAGGGTAATCCGGGACTAAGGTAGAGAAAGGCGCCGCTTAGACCCAGGAGCAGTCCGCAGAAAACGGCGACGATGGACCAACCGAAAAATTTCAGCAGACGAATCAAGGCTTTTGGACATCCAGGGCAAAGAATGAATAAGGCATCAGGGTTCAGATAAACAGGGAACGGCCCGCGCTTGAAGTAAAAACCGGGAAAAAACGCTGGGCATTATAAGCATTTTTCCGCAGGGAGCGTCATGGGCGCGTCTGTCAAGACGAAGTGAATGAACGCAATGGATATTACAGAGTCCGTAAGACACGGAAAGTCATAGGGAATTGGTAGTGCTAGGACTCTTCAATAAAAAAGCCAACACGCTGTTGGGGATCGACATCAGTTCCACGTCGGTAAAGCTTTTGGAACTGAGCCGTCAGGGCGGCCGCTATCGGGTCGAGGCATACGCTGTAGAGCCGTTGCCCGCCAATGCGGTGGTCGAAAAAAACATCGCCGAGCTCGAAGGCGTCGGGCATGCGCTCGCTCGTGTGCAACTCAAGGCCAGAACCAGCCTCAAGAACGTGGCGGTGGCAGTGGCAGGCTCGGCGGTGATCACCAAGACCATCGAGATGGACGGCGGACTTTCCGACGACGAGTTGGAAAACCAGCTAAAGATCGAGGCCGATCAGTACATCCCCTATCCGTTGGATGAAGTCGCCATCGACTTCGAAGTTCAGGGCGTGCCTGCGCGTAACCCCGGGCGGGTGACGGTGCTGCTGGCTGCCTGTCGCAAGGAAAATGTCGAGGTCCGTGAAGCGGCCTTGGCCCTGGCTGGCCTGACCGCGCGCGTAGTCGATGTCGAGGCCTATGCACTGGAACGTTCTTTCGGGTTGCTATCAACGCAGCTGAATGCCTCTGAGGAGCGACTGACGGTCGCGGTGGTGGACATCGGCGCGACCATGACCACCCTCAGCGTGCTGCATAACGGGAAGATCATCTATACCCGCGAGCAATTGTTCGGTGGTCGGCAACTGACCGAAGACATTCAGCGCCGATATGGCCTGACAGTCGAGCAGGCGGGGCTGGCGAAGAAGCAGGGCGGTTTGCCGGATGACTACGTAAGCGAAGTCTTGCAACCGTTTCGCGAGGCGGTGGTGCAACAGGTTTCACGCTCGTTGCAGTTCTTCTTCGACTCTGGCCAGTACAGCAAGGTCGATCACATTCTGTTGGCCGGTGGCACAGCGTCGGTGTCGGGGCTTGATCGGTTGATCGAGCAGCGCCTGGGCACGCCGACTCAGGTAGCCAACCCATTCTCCAACATGGCCTTGAGCAGCAAGGTCAACGCCGATGCCCTGGCCAGTGATGCTCCGGCGCTGATGATCGCGTGCGGGCTTGCCCTCAGGAGTTTCGACTGATGGCGCGGATCAATCTTTTACCCTGGCGCGAGGAGCGGCGAGAAGAACGCCGCAAGCGTTTTCTGGTGACGTTGGTCGGCGTGCTGCTGTGCTCCGTGGGGGCGGTGCTTGTCGTGGATCAGTTCATTAGCGGCGCCATCGATCGGCAGGTTGCCCGTAACGATTACATTGCTAAACAAATTGCAGTGGTCGACGAGCGGATCGCACAGATCAGTGATCTGAAAGCCCGTCGCCAGCAGTTGGTCGAACGCATGCGCATCATCCAGGACCTGCAGGGCAACCGGCCGATCAGTGGCCGGATCTTCGACCAATTGGCGCGTACGTTGCCGGACGGTGTGTATTTCACCGAAGTGAAAATGGTCGGCAAAACCCTGTCCATCACTGGCGCTGCGGAGTCCAACAATCGTGTGTCGGATTTGATGCGCAATCTGGATGCGTCCGACTGGTTCGATGCCCCGAGCCTTACAGAGGTCAAAGCGACGACCGCCGGTCAGCTGGATCAGGCCAATGTCTTTCAACTGACCGTTCGTCTGACGCAACCCACTGCCGTGGGGGATGGCCAATGAGCCCGTCCCGATGGTTTGAAGGGCTGCGCAATGTGGATATCAACGATCTGGACACCAGCAACATGGGGGCCTGGCCGCCAGCGATCAAAGCGATGACAGGTGTTCTGCTGATGGTGCTGGTGGTGGCGCTGGGATACGCCTTTTACCTCAGTGACCTGGAAGGCCAACTCCATCTCAAGCGCGAGGAAGAGTCGACCCTCAAGGAGCAGTTCGCGACCAAAGCCCACATGGCGGCGAATCTGGAACTGTACACCCAGCAAATGCAGGAAATGGAGCTCTCCTTTGGCGTGCTGCTGCGGCAATTGCCCAGCGACACCGAGGTCCCCGGTCTGCTGGAGGACATTACCCGCACGGGTCTCGGCAGCGGGCTGGAGTTCGAAGAGATCAAACTACTGCCGGAAGTCACCCAGCCGTTTTACATCGAACTGCCGATCCAGATCACGGTTACCGGCGCCTACCACGACCTGGCGACCTTCGTCAGCGGAGTGGCCGGGCTGCCGCGGATCGTGACGCTGCATGATTTCGATCTTGCGCCGGCCAATCCTGAGGGCGGTCCGAAGCTGCGCATGAGCATCCTCGCCAAAACCTACCGCTACAAAGACGCCGGGGTGCAGAAATGAGCCCCGTCCGTTGTTTATCGATGCTGTTGTTGGTCGCCAGCCTGACTGCGTGTGGCAGTGGCAACGATGCCGGCGACCTTGATGCCTACATGAATGAAATGCGTCTGCGAGCTCCAGGCAAAATTGAACCAACGCCGACGTTTCGGTCATACCCAGCGTTCACCTACAGCGCCGCCAATCTGCGCAGTCCGTTTTCGCGGCAGGTCAGAGTGGACCTGGCCGGTCAGAAGCGCGGTTCGCACAACGTCAACCCCGACCTCAATCGGATCAAGCAATACCTCGAAGGGTTCAACATCGAGCAGTTTGAAATGGTCGGCACGATCTCCAATGCCACCGGCTCCTTTGCGCTGTTACGCGGAGCGGGCGGGGTGCATCGGCTGAAAGTCGGCGATTACCTGGGGCGTAACGATGGACGGATCGTCGCCATCAGCGGCTCACAAGTCGATGTAGTCGAAATCGTTCCCGATGGCGAGGGTGCCTGGCTGGAGCGACCACGGACCCTTCCTTTGAAAGAGCACTCATAGTGGAACTCGAATAATGAACAGGACTTTCTCAACCCTCGGTATTTCGCTATGGATAGCGTTGATGTCTCCGATGGTGCTGGCGACCAACCTCAAAGCGCTGGATATTGCCGCGTTGCCGGGTGATCGCATCGAGTTGAAGTTGTCTTTTGATGGGCCGCCCCCTGCGCCCCACGGTTACACGACCGAACAGCCGGCGCGGATTGCGCTGGACTTGCCCGGCGTGGCCAGTCAGTTGGCGATCAAAAATCGCGACCTGGGTGGCGGCAATGCCCGCAGCGCAACGGTGGTGGAAGCCAAGGACCGCACGCGGCTCATTATCAACCTGACGCAGTTGACTCCGTATAGCGCGAAGGTCGAAGGCAACCATTTGTTGGTGATGGTCGGGCAGGGCGCCAATGGCAAGGTATTACAACCGGGGGCGAGCGAGCCTCGTGCCAAGATGACAAACCCGGTGCCGGCAAAGACCTCTGCGACTGTGAGCAAGGCCATTCGCGGCGTTGACTTCCAGCGCGGTGCCCAGGGCGAAGGCAATGTGGTCATCGATTTGTCGGATCCGTCCATTGCCCCGGATATCCAGGAGCACGAAGGCAAGATCATTCTCGGATTCGCCAGGACCCAATTGCCCGAAAAGTTGCGCGTGCGACTGGACGTCAAGGATTTCGCCACCCCGGTGCAATTCGTCAACGCCAGCGCCACGGGCGACCGGGCCACGATCAGTATCGAGCCCGGCGGTACTTTCGACTATTCGACCTACCAGACCGACAACAAGCTGACCGTCAGTGTCCGGCCGATGACCCCGGATGATCTGCAAAAGCGCAACGCAGAGCACTTCGCCTACACCGGCGAAAAACTCTCGCTGAACTTTCAGGACATCGATGTACGTTCAGTGCTGCAACTGATTGCCGATTTCACCAACCTCAATCTGGTGGCCAGCGACACTGTGCAGGGTGGTATCACCTTGCGGTTGCAGAACGTGCCGTGGGATCAGGCGCTGGACCTGGTACTGAAAACCAAAGGGCTGGACAAGCGCAAGATCGGCAACGTTCTGTTGGTGGCGCCAGCCGATGAAATCGCTGCCCGGGAACGTCAGGAACTGGAATCGCAGAAGCAGATCGCCGAACTCACGCCGTTGCGTCGAGAGCTCTTGCAAGTCAACTACGCCAAGGCTGCCGACATCGCCAAGCTGTTTCAGTCGGTGACCAGCGTCGAGGCGAAAGCCGACGAGCGTGGGTCGATCACGGTGGATGAGCGGACCAACAACATCATTGCCTACCAGACCCAGGACCACCTCGATGAACTTCGTCGCATTGTCACGCAACTGGACATTCCGGTGCGCCAGGTGATGATCGAAGCGCGAATCGTCGAAGCCAACGTCGACTACGACAAAAGCCTCGGTGTGCGCTGGGGCGGTTCCGTGCAGAACAAGGGCAACTGGAACACATCCGGGGTCAGCAAGGGTTCGTCGACCATTGGTACGCCGGGCAGTGGCGACACCAACTCGCCGTTTGTCGACCTGGGGGCGGCGGGCAGTACCTCGGGAATCGGCATCGCCTATATCACCGACAACGTGTTGCTGGACCTTGAGCTGACCGCGATGGAAAAAACCGGCAACGGTGAAATCGTCTCGCAGCCCAAGGTGGTCACGTCCGACAAGGAAACCGCCAAAATCCTCAAAGGCACGGAGATTCCCTACCAGGAAGCCAGCTCCAGTGGCGCGACCTCGGTGTCATTCAAAGAGGCGTCGCTGTCGCTGGAAGTCACGCCGCAAATCACCCCGGATAACCGGATCATCATGGAGGTCAAGGTCACCAAGGACGAGCCGGACTTTCTGAACAAGGTGCAGGATGTACCGCCGATCAAGAAAAACGAGGTCAATGCCAAAGTCCTGGTCAATGACGGCGAGACCATCGTCATTGGTGGAGTTTTCTCAAATACTCAAAGCAAGGTTGTAGATAAGGTGCCATTTCTCGGCGATGTGCCGTATCTTGGCCGCCTTTTCCGGCGTGACGTGGTTTCGGAGAAAAAATCCGAGCTGCTGGTGTTTCTCACTCCGCGTATCATGAACAATCAGGCGATTGCTGTGAGTCATTGATTCTGTGCGAAATTTGATTCTTGTTGGACCGATGGGCGCTGGTAAAAGCACCATCGGCCGGTTGCTGGCCAAAGAGCTGCGCCTGCCGTTCAAAGATTCCGATAAGGAAATTGAATTGCGCACGGGCGCCAATATCCCGTGGATTTTCGATAAAGAAGGCGAGCCGGGCTTTCGTGACCGCGAGGAGGCGATGATTGCCGAGCTGTGCGGCTGCGATGGCGTGGTGCTGGCGACCGGTGGTGGCGCAGTAATGCGCGAAGCCAATCGTCGGGCGTTGCATGCCGGTGGTCGGGTGGTCTACTTGCATGCTTCTGTCGAGCAGCAAGTGGGTCGTACTGCCCGTGACCGCAATCGACCCCTCTTGCGGACCGCCGATCCGGCCAAGACCCTGCGGGATCTATTGGCGATCCGCGATCCGCTTTATCGGGAAATTGCCGACCTGGTGGTTGAAACCGATGAGCGGCCGCCGCGAATGGTGGTGCTCGATATTCTTGAGCGCTTGCAGCAGCTGCCGCCCCGTTAATGCGCAGCGCGAAATGCGCTATCCTCGGCGTCTTGTCACAACCGCTCAAGATTGTGGCGTATGGCTACCGAACGGTGTAACACCAACAGATGCCGTGGATATTCGATAACTCAAGGCAGGACGCCTGATTTCATCTTCATTGTGGGGACCCATGCAGACACTCAAGGTCGATTTAGGCGAGCGCAGCTACCCGATTCACATTGGCGAAGGTTTGTTGGATCAGCCTGAGTTGCTGGCCCCGCACATTCGCGGTCGGCAAGTAGCAATCATCTCCAACGAGACCGTTGCACCGCTCTACCTCGAACGTCTGACCCGCAGCCTGGCGCAGTTCTCGGTGATTTCCGTGGTGCTGTCCGACGGTGAAGCCTTCAAGACCTGGGAAACCTTGCAATTGATTTTCGACGGCCTGCTGACCGCACGGCACGACCGCCGCACCACCGTCATCGCCCTGGGTGGCGGCGTGATTGGTGACATGGCCGGGTTTGCCGCCGCTTGCTACCAGCGCGGTGTTGATTTCATTCAAGTGCCAACCACGTTGTTGTCGCAAGTCGACTCTTCGGTGGGCGGCAAGACCGGTATCAACCATCCGCTGGGCAAGAACATGGTTGGCGCGTTCTATCAGCCGAACGTGGTCCTGATTGATACCGCGACCCTCAATACCCTGCCAGCCCGCGAACTGTCCGCCGGGCTTGCTGAAGTCATCAAATATGGGCTGATCTGCGACGAGCCGTTCCTGACCTGGCTCGAAGAAAACGTCGATCGCCTGCGCGCCCTGGACCAGGTCGCTCTGACCTACGCCATCGAGCGCTCCTGCGCCGCCAAGGCTGCGGTGGTCGGTGCCGACGAAAAAGAGACTGGTGTGCGTGCCACATTAAACCTCGGTCATACGTTCGGCCACGCCATTGAAACTCACATGGGCTATGGTGTCTGGCTTCACGGTGAAGCCGTCGCTGCTGGCACCGTAATGGCTTTGGAAATGTCGGCCCGTCTGGGCTGGATCACTGAGCAAGAACGTGATCGCGGTATTCGCCTGTTCCAACGCGCCGGGCTGCCGGTCATCCCGCCGGAAGAGATGACCGAAGCCGATTTCCTTGAACACATGGCAATTGACAAGAAAGTGATCGACGGTCGTTTGCGCCTGGTGCTGCTGCGCCACATGGGCGAAGCGGTGGTGACCGACGATTATCCGAAAGAGGTTTTACAGGCCACGCTGGGAGCGGATTACCGCGCCCTGGCTCAGCTTAAAGGTTAATAAGATCCCGATGACTAGTTTGCATGCCGACGAGGCTTTCCTCGGCCATTACCAGTTGAGTCATGACCCTTTTGCTCCACGGGTGCCTGGCTTCAAATTTTTCCCGGCCCAGCGCAAACCGGTGCTGGGGCAGCTGCATCACCTGGCGCGCTATAGCCAGTTGCTGCTGGTGGTCACAGGCCCGCAAGGCAGTGGCAAGACCCTGTTGCGTCAGGCTCTGGTGGCCAGCACCAACAAGCAGTCGGTGCAGAGTGTGGTGGTGTCTGCTCGCGGCGCTGGCGATTCGGCTGGCATTTTGCGCCAGCTGGCTCAATCGCTGAACGTCGAACAGGCCGAGACCGGCGCGATTCTGGCGCAAGTGGTGCAACTGGCGTTGACCGGCCAGGAAGTCTATTTGCTGGTGGATGACGCCGAACACCTCGACGAATCCGCGCTCGAAGCCCTGATGGCCCTGGCCGCTGGCGCACCGGAAGGTCGCCCGCATGTGTTCCTGTTTGGTGAGTCGTCGCTGATCGCTCAACTTGAGGCGCTAAGCCTTGAGGAAGAACGATTCCACGTGATCGAACTGCAGCCTTACACCGAAGAAGAAACCCGCGAATATCTGGACCAGCGGCTCGAAGGCGCGGGCCGGGGTATCGAACTTTTCACTGCGGATCAGATCTCTGATATTCACGAAAGCTCCGACGGTTGGCCTGGCAACATCAACCAGGTTGCCCGCGATGCGATGATCGAAGCCATGATTGCCAGCCGCTCAGCGGTGAAGCGTCCAAAAATGGGGTTCAACATGCCGAAGAAACACGTATTGGCGATTTCTGCCGTTGTCGTGGTCGCGGTAGCCGCTGCCTGGTTGATTCCGGGTCGCAGCAAAGCACCGACCGCTGGCGCACCTGCCAACGAACAGGCACAGCTGCCGCTTGGTCAAGGTTCGCCGCAGTCTAACGGTGGTGCACCTTCCGTCGAATTCGCGGGTAACTCGCAGCCAATGCCATTGCCGCTGGTCGGCAACTCGCAACCGGTCATGCGCGGTCCATTGGCTGAAGCCGCCGGTGGCATCACCGAAGGTGACGATGGCGTGCCGGTCGCGGGTTCCAGCGCCACACCGCCTACCGTAACGACTGTCGCGCCACCAGCGGGCATTCAGCCGGGGCCGGCGCCGACACCGGTCACCAAGCCTGTTCCTGCGCCGACGCAGGTCGCAACCGCCAAGCCGGCCGCGACTGCGCCTGCCGCGAAGCCGGTTCCAGCACCAGCCAAGGTTGCCGTCGTGGCTGCCGCCAAGCCTGCCGAGAAGCCAGCCACAGCAGCCAAAGCCGCTGGCGGCACCTGGTACGCCGGGCAACCTACGAGCAATTACGTGGTGCAGATTCTCGGCACCAGCTCGGAAGCGTCTGCGCAAAACTTCGTGAAAGAGCAGGGTGGCGAGTACCGTTATTTCAAGAAAGAGCTTAACGGTAAGCCGCTTTACGTCATTACCTACGGTAACTTCGCCAACCGCGATGCAGCCGTTACCGCTATCAAGGCCTTGCCAGCGAAGGTTCAGGCTGGTAAACCTTGGCCACGCACTGTCGCCAGCGTCCAACAGGAACTGGCAACAACTCGCTGAAGATTCGGCGGCCTTACCCAGGCCGCCTCTCCCGGCACCTCAAAATTTCTGCAAGTGCGCGCTTCCTTTAGGGTCGCGTGCCTTGTGGTGTCTGCGTCACAGTAGTCTTTGAGTCGTTGCGGTCAAAATTAAAAAAAGTTTTGACTAGCACAGCATATCGCTTTAAACCTTTCACAAATGCGACATAGATTTGCGACAGTTCGTCGTCAAATTTGTGAGCGTAAGTGTCGGTGTGTACAATGACCTCCCTTTTGCCCCCGCAAAGCTGGCATACGTTCGGCGCGGACGGTAACTGATTGAATTAAAAAGAAATTTGCCTCGACAAGAGGCAGCCTGGTGAGAAAGTGTCTATGAAAGCAGGTCTGTACCAACCAGATGAATTCAAGGATAACTGCGGTTTCGGCCTGATAGCCCATATGCAGGGCGAGCCCAGTCATACCCTTTTGCAAACGGCCATCGAGGCCCTGACCTGCATGACCCACCGCGGTGGGATTAATGCCGACGGCAAGACCGGTGACGGTTGCGGTCTGCTGATTCAAAAGCCGGACGTGTTCCTGCGAGCCATCGCCCAGGAAGCGTTCGGCGTTGAACTGCCCAAGCAATATGCCGTGGGCATGGTCTTCTTCAACCAGGACCCGGTCAAAGCCGAAGCCGCTCGCGAGAACATGAACCGCGAGATCCTGGCGGCCGGCCTGACCCTCGTCGGCTGGCGCAAAGTGCCGATCGACACCAGCGTCCTCGGCCGTCTGGCCCTTGAGCGCCTGCCGCAGATCGAACAAGTGTTCATCGGCGGTGAAGGCCTGAGCGATCAGGACATGGCCGTCAAACTGTTCACGTCCCGTCGTCGCTCGTCCGTGGCCAACGCCGCCGATGCCGACCACTACGTCTGCAGCTTTTCGCACAAGACCATCATTTATAAAGGCCTGATGATGCCGGCGGATTTGACCGCCTTCTATCCAGACCTCAGCGATGAGCGCCTGCAAACCTCGATTTGCGTGTTCCACCAGCGCTTCTCCACCAACACCTTGCCAAAATGGCCGCTGGCTCAACCGTTCCGCTTCCTGGCGCACAACGGCGAGATCAACACCATCACTGGCAACCGCAACTGGGCTGTGGCCCGTCGCACCAAGTTCACCAACGATCTGATGGACCTGGAAGAACTCGGCCCATTGGTCAACCGCGTCGGTTCCGACTCCTCCAGCATGGACAACATGCTCGAGCTGATGGTCACCGGTGGCATCGACCTGTTCCGTGGCGTGCGGATGATCATTCCGCCTGCGTGGCAGAACGTTGAAACCATGGACCCGGATCTGCGTGCGTTCTACGAATACAACTCGATGCACATGGAGCCGTGGGACGGCCCGGCCGGCGTGGTAATGACCGACGGTCGTTACGCGGTGTGCCTGCTCGACCGTAACGGTCTGCGTCCGGCGCGTTGGGTCACCACCAAAAACGGTTTCATCACCCTGGCCTCGGAAATCGGTGTCTGGAACTACCAGCCTGAAGACGTGATCGCCAAGGGTCGTGTTGGCCCGGGCCAGATCTTCGCCGTGGACACCGAAACCGGTCAGATCCTCGACACCGATGCGATCGACAACCGCCTGAAGTCGCGTCATCCGTACAAGCAATGGCTGCGCAAGAATGCCCTGCGCATCCAGGCGACCATGGAAGACAACGACCACGGTTCGGCGTTTTACGACGTCGATCAGCTCAAGCAATACATGAAGATGTACCAGGTCACGTTCGAAGAACGTGATCAGGTGCTGCGTCCGCTCGGCGAACAGGGCTACGAAGCCGTCGGCTCGATGGGCGACGATACGCCAATGGCCGTGCTGTCCCAGCGCGTGCGTACGCCGTACGACTATTTCCGCCAGCAGTTCGCGCAGGTTACCAACCCGCCGATCGACCCGCTGCGTGAAGCCATCGTCATGTCGCTGGAGATCTGCCTCGGTGCCGAGCGCAACATCTTCCAGGAATCGCCAGAACACGCCTCGCGCGTGATCCTCAGCTCGCCGGTCATTTCCCCGGCCAAGTGGCGTTCGCTGATGAACCTCGATCGTCCGGGCTTCGAGCGCGCGATCATCGATCTGAACTACGACGAAAGCGTCGGCCTCGAAGCGGCGATCCGCAATGTTGCCGATCAGGCTGAAGAAGCCGTGCGCGCCGGTCGTACCCAGGTTGTGTTGAGTGACCGTCACATTGCCCCGGGCAAGTTGCCGATCCACGCTTCGCTCGCCACCGGCGCGGTCCACCACCGCCTGACCGAAAAAGGCCTGCGTTGCGACTCCAACATCCTCGTGGAAACCGCGACCGCTCGCGATCCGCATCACTTCGCCGTGTTGATCGGCTTCGGCGCATCGGCGGTGTATCCGTTCCTGGCCTACGAAGTGCTGGGCGATCTGATCCGTACCGGTGAAGTGCTGGGCGACCTCTATGAGGTGTTCAAGAACTACCGTAAAGGCATCACCAAAGGTCTGTTGAAAATCCTGTCGAAGATGGGCATTTCGACTATCACCTCGTATCGCGGCGCGCAGTTGTTCGAAGCCATCGGCCTGTCCGAAGAAGTCTGCGAGCTGAGCTTCCGTGGTGTGCCAAGCCGCATCAAGGGCGCGCGTTTCGTCGACATCGAAGCCGAGCAGAAAGCCCTGGCCACCGAAGCCTGGAGCCCGCGCAAGCCGATCCAGCAAGGCGGCCTGCTGAAGTTCGTCCACGGTGGCGAATATCACGCCTACAACCCGGACGTGGTCAACACCCTGCAAGCCGCTGTGCAGCAGGGTGACTACAGCAAGTTCAAGGAATACACGTCGCTGGTGGACAACCGCCCGGTGTCGATGATCCGCGACATGTTCAACGTCAAAACCCTCGACACACCGCTGGACATGAGCGAGATCGAGCCGCTGGAATCGGTGCTCAAGCGCTTTGACTCCGCCGGTATCTCGCTGGGCGCGCTGTCGCCGGAAGCTCACGAAGCCCTGGCCGAAGCCATGAACCGCCTCGGTGCGCGTTCCAACTCCGGCGAAGGCGGCGAAGACCCGGCGCGTTACGGCACCATCAAGAGCTCGAAAATCAAGCAGGTTGCGACTGGCCGCTTCGGTGTGACCCCGGAATACCTGGTCAACGCTGAAGTGCTGCAGATCAAAGTCGCTCAGGGCGCCAAGCCCGGCGAAGGTGGTCAGCTGCCAGGCGGCAAGGTCAACGGTCTTATCGCCAAGCTGCGTTACGCAGTGCCGGGCGTGACCCTGATTTCGCCACCGCCGCACCACGACATCTACTCGATTGAAGACCTGTCGCAGCTGATTTTCGACCTGAAACAAGTCAACCCGAAGGCCTTGGTCTCGGTGAAGCTGGTCGCAGAAGCGGGCGTCGGCACCATCGCCGCCGGTGTGGCCAAAGCCTATGCAGACTTGATCACCATCTCCGGCTACGACGGCGGCACCGGCGCATCGCCGCTGACCTCGATCAAATACGCGGGCGCTCCGTGGGAGCTCGGCCTGGCCGAAACCCACCAGACTCTGCGCGGTAACGACCTGCGCGGCAAAGTGCGGGTGCAGACCGACGGCGGCCTGAAAACCGGCCTCGACGTGATCAAGGCGGCCATTCTCGGCGCTGAAAGCTTCGGCTTCGGCACCGCGCCAATGATCGCGCTGGGCTGCAAATACCTGCGTATTTGCCACCTGAACAACTGCGCCACCGGCGTTGCGACTCAGAACGAGAAGCTGCGCAAGGATCACTACATCGGCACCGTCGACATGGTGGTGAATTTCTTCACCTACGTCGCCGAAGAAACCCGCGAGTGGCTGGCCAAGCTGGGCGTGCGCTCGCTCGAAGAGCTGATCGGTCGCACCGATCTGCTGGAAGTCCTCGAAGGCCAGACCGCCAAGCAGCAACACCTGGACCTGACCCCGTTGCTCGGCAGCGATCACATCCCGGCAGACAAGCCTCAATTCTGCCAGGTGGAGCGCAACCCGCCGTTTGACAAAGGCCTGCTAGCCGAGAAAATGGTCGACTTGGCCACCTCGGCCATCAACGACATGAGCGGCGCTGACTTCGCCCTGGACATCTGCAACTGCGACCGTTCAATCGGTGCACGGATCTCTGGTGAAATCGCTCGCAAGCACGGCAACCAAGGCATGGCGAACGCGCCGATCACCTTCCGCTTCAAAGGGACGGCTGGTCAGAGCTTCGGCGTGTGGAACGCCGGCGGCCTGAACATGTACCTGGAAGGCGACGCCAACGACTACGTCGGCAAAGGCATGACCGGCGGCAAGCTGGTCATCGTTCCGCCGAAGGGCAGTGTCTACAAGACTCAGGACAGTGCCATCATCGGCAACACCTGCCTGTACGGCGCCACCGGCGGCAAACTGTTCGCCGCGGGTACCGCGGGCGAGCGTTTTGCCGTGCGTAACTCCGGTGCTCACACGGTTGTGGAAGGCACTGGCGATCACTGCTGCGAGTACATGACCGGTGGTTTCGTCTGCGTCCTGGGCAAGACCGGTTATAACTTCGGCTCAGGCATGACCGGCGGTTTCGCCTACGTGCTCGACCAGGACAACTCCTTCGTTGACCGGGTCAACCACGAACTGGTGGAAATCCAGCGGATCAGCGGCGAAGCGATGGAAGCCTATCGCAGCCACCTGCAGCGCGTGCTGAACGAATACGTGGAGGAAACCGACAGCGAATGGGGTCGTAACCTCGCTGAAAACCTCGATGACTATCTGCGTCGTTTCTGGCTGGTCAAGCCCAAGGCTGCCAACCTGAAGTCGTTGCTTTCCAGCACCCGTGCCAACCCGCAGTGATATGCGCCTGAAGAGTTTGATGAGGTTTTAACAATGGCTGAACGTCTGAATAACGACTTCCAGTTCATCGATGTCGGGCGCAAAGATCCGAAGAAGAAACTGTTGCGTCAACGCAAGAAAGAGTTCGTGGAAATCTACGAACCCTTCAAACCCCAGCATTCGGCCGATCAGGCCCACCGCTGCCTGGGTTGCGGTAACCCGTATTGCGAATGGAAGTGCCCGGTGCACAACTTCATTCCCAACTGGCTGAAACTGGTGGCCGAGGGCAACATCCTCCAGGCCGCCGAACTGTCGCACCAAACCAACACCCTGCCGGAAGTCTGCGGCCGGGTGTGCCCGCAGGATCGTCTATGCGAGGGTGCCTGCACCCTCAACGACGGCTTCGGCGCGGTGACCATCGGTTCAGTCGAGAAGTACATCACCGATACCGCGTTCGCCATGGGCTGGCGTCCGGACATGTCCAAGGTCAAGCCGACCGGCAAACGTGTCGCGATCATCGGCGCAGGTCCGGCCGGTCTCGGTTGTGCCGACGTGCTGGTACGGGGCGGCGTGACCCCGGTGGTGTTCGACAAGAACCCGGAAATCGGTGGTCTGCTGACCTTCGGTATCCCCGAGTTCAAGCTGGAAAAGACTGTGCTGAGCAATCGTCGCGAAGTCTTCACCGGCATGGGCATCGAGTTCCGTCTGAACACCGAAGTGGGCAAGGACGTGACTGTCGAGCAACTGCTCGAAGAATACGATGCCGTGTTCATGGGCATGGGCACCTACACCTACATGAAGGGCGGCTTTGCCGGCGAGGACCTGCCAGGCGTGCATGACGCGCTCGACTTCCTGATCGCCAACGTCAATCGCAACCTGGGCTTTGAAAAGTCGCCGGAAGATTTCGTCGACATGAAAGGCAAGAAAGTCGTTGTACTCGGCGGCGGCGACACGGCGATGGACTGCAACCGTACCTCGATCCGCCAAGGCGCCAAGTCGGTGACCTGCGCGTACCGTCGTGACGAAGCGAACATGCCGGGCTCGCGCAAAGAGGTGAAGAACGCCAAGGAAGAAGGGGTGAAATTCCTCTACAACCGCCAGCCAATTGCGATCGTCGGTGAAGACCGCGTCGAAGGCGTGAAAGTGGTCGAGACCCGTCTCGGCGCACCGGACGCCCGTGGCCGTCGCAGCCCCGAGCCGATTCCGGGTTCCGAAGAGATCATCCCGGCCGACGCCGTGGTCATCGCGTTCGGTTTCCGTCCAAGCCCGGCGCCATGGTTCGAGCAGTTCGACATCCAGACCGACAGCCAGGGCCGCGTTGTGGCCCCGGAGCAAGGTAAATACAAGCACCAGACCAGCAACCCGAAAATCTTCGCCGGTGGCGATATGGTTCGCGGTTCTGACCTGGTGGTGACGGCGATCTTCGAAGGCCGCAATGCGGCTGAAGGGATCCTGGATTACCTGGAGGTCTGATCGCTCTCCAACACTGGAATGCGATCAAAATGTGGGAGCGAGCCTGCTCGCGAAAGCGGTGGATCAGCCAACAGAGATGTTGACTGCGAAGCCCTCTTCGCGAGCAGGCTCGCTCCCACATTGGTTTCAGGGTGTTGCTAAATGGCGCATTCCCCCGCGACAAATTGACCCGATAGACAAAAGGCTCGGCTCTATCCGTGCCTTTTGCGTCGCGCTCTGAGAAAATGCCCGCACTTTTTTTCCGGATGCCGACATGACTGCCCTGAAGAACGACCGTTTCCTTCGCGCCCTGCTCAAGCAACCCGTAGACGTCACCCCAGTGTGGATGATGCGTCAGGCCGGTCGCTACCTGCCTGAATACCGCGCCAGCCGTGCCAAGGCCGGTGACTTCATGAGCCTGTGCATGAACCCGGAGTTCGCTTGCGAAGTCACGATGCAACCGCTCGACCGCTATCCACAACTGGACGCGGCGATTCTCTTCTCCGACATCCTCACCATCCCGGATGCCATGGGCCAAGGCCTGTACTTCGAAACCGGTGAAGGTCCGCGCTTCAAGAAAGTCATCAGCACGATGGCTGACATCGAAGCCCTGCCGATTCCTGATCCGCACAAAGACCTCGGTTACGTCATGGACGCGGTCAGCACCATCCGCCGCGAACTGAACGGCCGCGTGCCGCTGATCGGCTTTGCCGGCAGCCCATGGACCCTGGCCACTTACATGGTCGAAGGCGGCTCGTCGAAAGACTACCGCAAGACCAAAACCATGCTCTACGACAACCCGCAAGCCTTGCACCTGCTGCTGGACAAGCTCGCGCAGACGGTCACCAGCTACCTCAACGGCCAGATCATGGCCGGCGCGCAAGCGGTGCAAATCTTCGACAGCTGGGGCGGCAGCCTCTCGGCGGCGGCGTACCAGGAATTCTCCCTGGCCTATATGAAGAAAATCGTCAGCGGCCTGATCCGCGAACACGAAGGCCGCAAAGTGCCGGTCATCCTCTTCACCAAAAACGGCGGCCTGTGGCTGGAAAGCATCGCCGACGCCGGCGCTGATGCACTGGGCCTGGACTGGACCTGCGACATCGGCAGTGCCCGTGATCGCGTCGGCAGCAAAGTCGCCCTGCAAGGCAACATGGACCCGACCGTGCTTTACGCAAAACCAGAAGCCATTCGCACCGAAGTCGGCCGCATCCTCGCCAGCTACGGCAAGGGCAGCGGCCACGTGTTCAACCTCGGGCATGGCATTACGCCGGAAGTTGATCCGGAACATGCGGGTGCGTTCCTGCGCGCGGTGCATGAGTTGTCGGCGCAGTATCACGAGTGATCGTCGCCCAAAATTGAAAACGCCCGGCTAATGCCGCAATGCTGTTCACTTAAGCGGTGCAGCATTGCGATTCACCGGATACCGGGTTTTTGACATCTTCACCGCCCTGGGCCTCGCTGGCCTGGGGCGTTTTGTTATGAAGAGCACGCCGATACTGCCGCGAAGCTCTTCCAGGCGTCTCGGCGTGTGCGAAGGCGACACTGCTCCTGCCATGACCACCAGGTGGCTGGCGATGTGTTGGCAGGCAAACTTGAAACTCACCTCACTGGGCGCCCGCTTATGCGCAACGGCAGCCTGACTGGCTTCTCGGCGGACCACGTTATAAGCCAGTAGCAGTCCCCATAATTCTTGGTACACCAGATCAACTGTCTTGCTTCGAAGGGTCAAGGCATTGTCTTGCATTGAGCTTTTGATATCCCTGAAGCCCAGCTCGATTTCCCATCGCTCGTGATAAAGGGTGGCGACTTGTTCGGCACTGAATTGTGAGACGGGCAGTGAGGTGAAGACGGTCTTTTCCTTCCCTTCGACTTCATAGGTGACGGCCCGCACTTGCCAGTGCTCGGGCAATAGTGGATTCTTTTTCCTTGCCTGCGGCGAGACCTTCATCTGTACCAGGCAGTCTCCATCGCCGTAGCACGCAAGCTCCGCGCGGACTGTACCTTTACGTTCCGGGATCATCCAATGCCGATTTTCCGCCGTGTTTTGGATACTCAACAACAAGTCGGCACTGAAAAACCCTTTGTCCAGCAGCGTCACCGAATGGTTGGGAATGGCGTCGACAAAATCCTTGGCCAGTGGGATTTCTCCCTTGCGATAAGGGCTAATGGCCGCATTGGCGATGATATGAGAGTGGGCATTCATCAACGCAACAAGGCGTAGCACTGGATAAGGCGTCTGGCGATCGGAAGAAGTATTGCCTGAGCCGAAATGGGCTCTGAGCTGCTCGGTTTCCTGAGTTCGAAACAACGCACCATCGACGGCAAAGACCTGAAGCCCGTGCCAGTCATCTTGCGGATAACGTTCGTACCCCCAGACCTTGGCGCACTGCTGAAAAAGCCAGGCTACAGGTTGATCGCCCAGACGCTGCCGAGCTTGGGAGAGTCCGCTCTTGGCCAGAAGGACCTCGTTGGCCAAACCGTCCGCACAGATATTCAGTCGACGGGCGACTTCGACAATCGGCTCTCCCCTAAAGAACGCCATGCCGACTACCAACCACAGCACCATGTCCGAAGGCAGGCGCCGGCGGCGGATGGTGGCCTTGTCGGCAAGCATGGCTGCAGCCTCGATCCATTCACGAGGAATATGATCAGTGAGCACCTCAAGCCGAGACAGCGGCTGCTCGGCGAAATCCAGAACAGCGTTCAAATCCTGTGCGACGGGCATAAAAAATCCGGAATCCATGTCAGATTCCGGATTTTCCTGCTGTACAAGGATTAGTCAACAATCCTTAAGTGAACAGCATTGCGGCTAATGCCGGACGTTTTTTTTGGATTGTTTTCAGCGACCGAGAAGTTGCTCGGCGTAGCGGGCGATGATGTGGTCGAAAGGTTTTTGGTCGCGGATGTCGGTAGAGCGAATTACCGCAACGAGGTGGATCAGGTCTTCTTTATGGGCCTGTGTGATGAATTCGTCATCGAACAAGAGTCGGATGGTGCTCTGGCGACGATTGTTGAGGTAGGCGATGTCTAGCGACAACACTTCAATCATCTTCGATGCTGGCAGGTCTTTAGAGTCTGTTGGTTGGATTTCGCCCGTGCTCAGGTATCGGAAGCGCAGTTCACATTGCTCGTCCATTGGAGAGATATGCTGCCCTTCGTCAAACCAGTTGCCCTTGCGGTGGCCGCAATGCAATGGGTTACCTGGCTTGGTTTCACGCAGACAAGAGGCATGGAGGTTTTGATACTCCAATGCCAGTTCTTTGAAATGCTCTTGAGGTCTGAAGTGCTCGATATGACTGCTGTCAGCATCGATTTCCCTACCGCAGTAGCAGCAGAAAAATCCTTGCTCAATCAACAAACTGTTGTGAAGGTCCCGTTTTTGCGGGTTTTGCAGCGTCAGATAAGTGGGCGTCCACTCATCATTTGCCGAGCTTTTCCATTCTGTAAACGAAGCGGGTTCAGTTCCTTTGAGCACTCGCTTCATTTGCCGAGGATCTCCTTGCGCCGGATCAACGCTTCGGCACCGGCAAACTCTGGAAGGTCTGGGGCTTTTTTCTTCAGTGCTTCAAGTTGCGACTTTGCTTTTTTGAGGTCGTTGTCTTCAAGTGTTGAAAATAGCTTCGAGAGCTCTTTTTCAATCTCGGGTTCACGTTGTGTAGCTCCCATGACTTCCTCAAGCACGCTGCTGGAATCCAAGCCGTAGGTGACCCGTGGGTGGGAAGCATCGCCGTTACTAAGCACAATGACTTCTTCGGGTTTCAGGCTCCCGATTATTTGTGGCGAGTGACTGGCAGCGATGAACTGAACTTTGGGGAATGCCTGTTTAAGTGCCCGGACAATGCTGCGTTGCCAAGCTGGATGTAAATGGATGTCCAGCTCGTCGATAATGACCACGCCCGACGTGTTTTTCAGTACGTCTCTTCCCATGTGTGGGTTGAGAATACACATGCGGCGGGCGATGTCCGCAATTAGAGCAATCAAGCCGCGCTGACCATCACTCAGTTCATTAAACGGGATAAGGTTGCTGCCTCCTAGGCTCACCAAAATACTTCGCAACGGCAGGTCGTAGTAGATTCCCGTCGAGTCGGGTAGTGCGTATTTCAGCGCAGCATTAATCCAGGTTAATTCATCGTCAAATATGGACATGTTGGACGTCGAACGATGAACTGACTGCAGTTGCTCCAATGTCTTGCCGATGATCCAGCTTTCAAAGTCTTGAATGTCAGTAGCAGCGTCGTACCAATTTTTGTATCCATCAAGCCTTGAGATTTTCTGGGTGGCGGAGAACTCCGCAGAAACATTTGTAGTCGACCATCTACGATTGCCCCGGTAGAACGCTAGCAAAGGCAAATCAAAATCCTTGCTTTGACTCAATCTATCGACGTTTTTTCTAACTGCGGCAACTAGGCCGGAGTCTTGGTAAACCATTTCGTCTGCACGTAACTTAGATGTTGACCAAGACCTCTCTCCGAACACATCGCCATTCGCCTCTAGTACAACAGGGTATTGGCGTTCGAATCGAATCCGGCCATCGAAGTTGTCGATGACAAATCGAGTATCCTTTTCGCTCAGCAACGCGCTATAAACAGGCATAGCGGCGGCAACGTCCTGAAAGATGGCTGCAACCGCCTGCAGCAACGAAGTCTTCCCACTCCCGTTAACCCCCACCACCAGATTGAAACCCGGCTAGAAATCGAAAGTGGCATCCTCGTAGCAACGAAAATTCTGAATGTGGAGACGGTCCAGGCGCATTCTGGCTTCCCTTTACCAAGACTGGCGAATGTCGTCAGTGTACCTTGGCTCGCGATTACCGCTAGGGCGCAGTTCTGGCTAAACCTGTGCGGTGCCCGGCAACGGCGGCAACTTCGCCAGTTTCAACGCCACCAGCAACGCAATCACCAGCAACGCACCAATGAATACTCCAATTCCGTTCCACCCGCCCAAGTGCCAGAACACCCCGCCCGCCGTCCCCGCAATACTCGACCCGGCGTAATAGCTGAACAGATACAGCGAAGACGCCTGCCCCTTGGCCTTGATCGCCCGACGGCCAATCCAGCTGCTCGCCACGGAGTGCGCGGCAAAGAAGCCAAAGGTAAAGACCAACATACCGATGATCACCACCGGCAGCGGCGTGAACAGGGTCAGGGCAAGGCCGGCGAGCATCAGCACGATCGTCGCCCAGAGCACTTTGCGGCGACCCAGCTTGTCAGCCAGCGAACCGATTTTCGCCGAGCTGTAGATCCCCGACAGATACACCACCGACAGCAATCCGACGAAGGCTTGCCCCATGTGATACGGCTCGGCCAGCAGTCGGTAGCCGATGTAGTTGAACAGCGTGACGAACGCGCCCATCAGCACAAAGGCTTCAAGAAACAACAACGGTAAACCGGCATCGCGAAAGTGCATGGTGAAGCCGTCAAGCAAGCTGCGCGGGTGCAGCGAGCGGGCGCGAAAATTACGGGACTCGGGAAGGATTTTCCAGAACACCGCCGCCGCGATCAGGGCCAGGCCACCAATCACCAGCATTGCCGTGTGCCAGCTGACGAAGTCGATCAGCACGCCGGTGATCAAGCGTCCGCACATCCCGCCAATCGCGTTACCGCCGATGTACAAGCCCATGGCCAGGCCGATGTGCTGCGGGTGGATCTCTTCGCTCAGGTAAGTCATGGCCACCGCCGCCAGGCCGCTCAACGACAAACCGATCAATGCGCGCATCGCCAGCACGCCGTGCCAGCTCGGCATCATCGCGCTGGCCATGGTGCACAGTGCGGCAGCGAACAAGGCGGCGACCATGACGGGTTTGCGTCCGACACGGTCGGAGATCGGGCCGGTGATCAGCAGGCCGATGGCGAGCATGCCGGTCGCGACCGACAGGATCAGGCTGCTCTGCGCCGCGTTGATCGAGTACTCGTGGGACAACAGCGGCATCATCGGCTGCACACAATAGAGCAACGCGAAGGTTGCGAAGCCGCCGGAGAACAGCGCCAGCACCGTGCGCATGAACATCGGCGTGCCTTTTTCGATGTAAATCTCTTTCAGCTCGGCGACGACATCGTCCGCCGCTGCGGGCGGCACTTCATGAGCAAGAGGGGCGACAGCAGTTTTCACGATAGACCTCGGAGGGCGCAGCCGGTCAGGCAATGAAAAAAGCATATAGCTGCCTAATGATTCAATCCAATATATTGTTCGACCTGTTTGAGAGCTTTCACGACCTAATGGGGTTTTCATGGAATTGCGTCATCTGCGCTACTTCATCGCTGTCGCTGAAGAACTGCACTTCGGCCGCGCCGCTCAGGTGCTGGGCATCTCACAACCGCCGCTGAGCCAGCAGATTCAAGCACTGGAACAGGAAGTCGGCGCGCGATTGTTCGAGCGAACCAATCGTCGGGTCGAACTCAGCGAAGCCGGTCGGTTGTTTCTACAAGAGGCGCGGTTGGCGCTGGCGCAGGTCGACAAAGCCGCCGATGTGGCGCGACGTGCGCAGCTGGGCGAACTCGGTGAACTGAAGATTGGCTTTACGTCCTCGGCTCCGTTCAACTCGACCATTCCCCAGGCGATTTTTTCGTTCCGCCAGCGCTTCCCGGCGGTGCACCTAAACCTGCGGGAAATGAGCAGCACTCAGGTCGCCGATGCATTGGTCGACGAGTCGATCGAGGTCGGCATCATGCGACCGTTGGGGTTGCCGGACTCGCTCAGCGTCGTGGAACTGATGCGCGAGCCACTGGTGGCGGTTCTCAGCTCCAAGGACCCCTTGGTCAACGGCAGCGAAGACGGACTGTTCCTGTCGGCACTGGCACTCGAGCCATTCGTATTTTTCCCACGCAGCTACGGCAGTGGTCTCTACGCACAATTGCTCAGCCTGGCCCGTGATGCCGGTTTCAGTCCGCACTTTGCTCAGGAAGCGGGTGAGGCGATGACGATTATTGGTTTGGTCGCAGCGGGATTGGGCGTGTCGGTGCTGCCAGCGTCGTACCAGCGGATGCGCATTGATGGCGTTGTCTATCGACCGTTACTGGATCCCGCGGCGGTGTCAGCGGTGTGGCTGGTGCAGCGCAAGGATCAGAAGTCGCCGATGGCGAAGGCGTTTGTTGAATTGTTGACGCGCAAGGTTGAACCATTGAGGCGTGCTTGAGTATCGACTGATTAGAATTTTTGGGTGATTAGGTGTAGCTCAAGAGCTGCACTCGCCGCATGATTCGCAGCTGACAAAAGCAGCCAAACACGTGACATCAAACAGGCCAGGCTAATTGCAAGATCCTGGGAGGAGCAAAACCCATGACCGAACAATTCACGCGCTGGGACTCTGCCGAGTACCTCAAGACCGAAGAGGACATGGCCAATTACCTTGACGCTTGTATGGAAGAAGCGGGAGATGACCCAGCGTTTATTGCCAAAGCACTCGGAACCATTGCGCGGGCTCGCGGCATGACCCAAGTCGCACGGGATGCAGGACTCTCTCGGGAAAGCCTTTACCGCGCACTGTCAGGGGAAGGGAATCCAGAGTTCGGCACGATCCTTAAAGTCGTGAAAGCTTTGGGATTGAAGTTGCACGCCAGTACCTGAATTGAATGTTTTGAGCGATACTCCCCCCGTTCCCGAAAGGGGCTTGTGAGACTCTGAGGATCCTGGGTACCCAGCCATCGCAGAGCCAGACAGGTACAGGGCGATGACAAGCCGACCTGTTTGTGAAGGGGCGCCGAAAGGCGCCCTTTGTCGTTTTAGCGTTAGCTGGCTCAGTCACTCCCCCCGATCCCCAATCAAGACGCGCAATAGCCTGCAAGCTGTCGACAATCAGACCGGTCGTGCTGGCGTTGCTGAAAGCAAGTTGATCCAAGCTCAGTAAGCGTTTGAACGGCCTCTGCGCCAAGCGCGGGGGCCGTTGCCACACTTGTTGGAAACGCGACTGTCCACTCCGCTGACGCCGTTACTACGCGGCAGGTGCTTGTCTCGATTTGCTTTGCTGCGCCGAAACCTGCCCCTGCAATCGCCGCCCGACGACATCCAGCAAATCACAACCATCGCGCAATGACGTCACCAACACCCGCGCGAGCTCACTATGAATGCCCTCGCCAGACGCGAAACTTTCAAGCAGCTGGGTCGCAGTGCGGATGCGGTAAGCCGCTGTTTCGTGCAGCACGTCCAGCGGTGCTTCGGTGTCGATCACCAACGAAGCGATGGTGCAATCGATGCCGGTGATAGGCATGTATCTATCCATGACAAAAAACCTCCATTGTGTAAGAGCACGCGACTACTTATTGGTGACTGTTGGATGGCGCCATAGACAACCCACTGGGAGGGTCAAGAATGTCCAGGGCCCGGTTGACCATCAGCTCGGCCAGCACGACCAGTTGCTGAATGGCCAATGCCTCGTTGCGGAGCGAGCCTTCGAGCTCGCAGGCGAGGTCGGTGGTCATCACATTCAGTGAGGCGAGGGTTTCAGTGGCATGACAGAGCAAGGACTCCGTATCGACGTTCGGGTTGATGCTGAACACATGGCTGACAGGGTCGGGGCGGTTTGGATTGCGCAGGCGCGCGCTGACGGTGCGCTCGGTGGTTTCGGAGAGTTTGGATAGGTCGCCGGATGAAAGTTCTGCTGATTCCGGGGAGGTAGGTTTATTTTTTTTCATGATGATGCTCCCTGCAAGATTTAAGAAAGTGCCAATTCAACAACTTGAAATGGAAGTGGTTTGTCACTGTACTCAAGTTTTTTGGTTGGTAAAGCATTTCGTTATAAATTTCAAGTAGTTAATCAAACTATTAAACATTTGCTTAATTAAATGATTCTTATCGGGTAGCCCCGTACCTTTTCGGAAAAGACATTGCTGAAAACTTGCGATTTTGGTCGACTGGTATGCGCTGGTTATACGCATTTGCGCTTCCCTATTTCTGTCAGAAATTTCTTTTGGCGTGTCGATAGTTTCGCAGGGCTGTAACTGTGAAACATTATCTAACGAATGTTTGTCTTGTTTACGGTGTTGTAATTTATGCAGCGGCTAGGATGTAGAGAGCTGATCTCGAGTAAATCATGACTACGGGTGTTTGGCGCTGATGTGGCTCTTTGGGAACGTAAACATATGGTGGCTGTTAAATGTATAAGAAAGAAAAAACAGAAAATCTGAAAAATAATATTAAATACTTAATAAAAAGCCGAGGCGAGACGCAGCTTTCATTGTGTAATTCCAGTGGTTTGACCAGAACGACGATATATAACATCTTGGAAGGGAGGGTAGTGAACGTACAGCAATCCACCATTCGAAAAATATCTGATTTTTTTGGGGTCTCATATAAAGAAATAGAGAGTGTCGATTTCGAAGAGAGAGAAATGATAGAGAGCAGTGCTTCTTTATTAGGAAATATGAATCCCGCTGCGGTTCCAATAATTAAAGAAAGTTTATTGGTTAGGAGTCTTGATAAAAGGATTGGTGAACTGGCCACTACTCATCCTCTATGGTGAGGCCTGTAATTTAATAGGTGTGCTTTTGGAAAGTGATATTAGCGGGGCAAATGAGGCGGGCGACTTGTTGATAGTTAAAAAAGGTCTGGCGAATAATGGTGGAGAAATACTCGCGTACGACGAGGTCACAAAGACACTATTTATAACTAATGAATCGTCTTGTGACTCTGAAGGTGTTTGCGTTGTCGGAGAAATAGTGGAGGAAAGATTTTGAAGTCCGACAATGCTGAGTCAGAAAACAGAAAATACAAACTATTAGGATTTGAGAGTAGCAAGAACATTGCTGTCATTATGGTCACGTCTACAGGAACAGGAAAGGTTATTAAAATTAAGATAGACGAATTGTTGAGAAGTGAAATCATCGACGATTTAAATCGGGGTGAAATAAAAAGCATATACAAAAAATTCTACTCGCGGGGAGGTGTTTTGACTGCTTATGATATAGCTGACAGACATGAGAAATCATGGATGATTTATGTTGCTTTAAATCTATTGCTGTTTACGTTATATATGTTCACAAATATTGCTGCGACCAAACTTGTATACATAGATTGGCTTGACATAGTCGTCACTCCAGGAGTATTTCTCTATCCCTTGACATTTTTGATAGTTGATATGTTAAACGAGTTTTATGGGCTTGGACTTGCGAGAAAAGCCATATTATTTACTTTTGTAACTAATATTATTGTTGTTTTTTTGCTTGGCGCTACAAGCTATCTTCCCAGTTTGTCTGGATGGAGTCTTAATGTGGCATATGGCGAGGTCATGAGTCATGTATTGTCCGTGCTGGTGGCCTCCTCGATATCCTTCGTTTTTTCAGAATACGTGAACTCGTATTTGTTGAGTAAGATAAAGCAGCTTACAAACTCTAGGTTTTTATTTTTGCGGGTTTTTTTAAGCACGTTTTTTGCCGTGATAATAGACAGTTTTATTTTTTGTTTTATTGCATTTTACGGATCGATGAGTAATGCCGAAATACTTAATATCGTTTATGTTCAAATTGCCATAAAAATGTGCTTCGCTGTTTTTAATATTTTGCCTGCCTATGGAGCAAGGTCCCTATTTAAACGATATGTCGTTAGCGCCTAAGACGTACAAAAAGGGGAAGTGATATGGCTTCCCCTAAATTTTCACTATTTAAGTTTTTGTTTGTTTTCCAGACTCTTCATAACCGCCGACTTATTCTGCAGAAACTCATTCAGCCCTTTCGCGCGAAGATTGCACGCATCGCAATTCGCGCATCCAGTACCCATTATTCCGTTGTAGCAAGTCAGTGTCTGGTGCTGAACAAACTCCAACTGTCCATGCTGCTCGGCAAGCGCCCATGTTTCTGCCTTGTTCAACCACATGAGCGGCGTTTCAATGCGCAGTTTGTAGTCCATGCCCAGTTCAATTGCTTTATGCAAAGCCCTGACAAATTCGTCACGGCAATCCGGGTAGCCAGAGAAATCCGTCTCGCAAACACCTGTGATGACAGCCTCGGCGCGAACTTGATAGGCATAAATAGAGGCCAAGGTTAAAAACAGAATATTTCTACCGGGCACAAAGGTGCTTGGCAGGCTTTCTCCAGAGCTATTCACACTGGGTACTGGAATGTTATCGCGCGTCAAACTACTGATTGCCAGTTCATTCAACAACGTAGTGTCCAGCACCTTGTGCACGGTCACGCCAAGCTCTTTCGAAAGCTGCTGCGCCACCTCAATTTCCGCGCGGTGGCGCTGGCCATAGTCGAACGTAATGCAGTGGATTTCATCGTAAAGCGGCAACGCATGAATCAAGCAGGTGGTGGAGTCCTGTCCACCGCTGAAAACGATAACGGCCTTTTTAGTCATGGTTCGTTCGTCCTTGTGATGCCCCGACATATCACGGGGCATTGAACCTAGCGCAAAGCCTCAATTCTGGTTGTCGGACGTTTCCGAAATGGAGTACTCCACCTTCCGTTTGTGTCTGTTCGGTCCTTATGACCAACGCCGAAAAATCAGCGAAGTATTCACACCGCCGAAGGCGAAGTTGTTGTTCATCACATACTGGTTACTCATCTGCCGAAACTCGCCGCGCAGGTAATCCAGCTTGCCGCAATGCGGATCGACCTCATCCAGGTTGAGGGTGTGTGCATACAAATCGCGGTTCATCATTTCGATGCTGAACCAGGATTCCAGCGCGCCGCAGGCACCCAAGGTATGACCGAGGAAGCTTTTCTGCGAACTGATCGGCATGTGTTCGCCGAACAATGCGCTGGTCGCCAGTGTTTCGGCGATGTCGCCTTGTTCTGTCGCAGTGCCGTGGCCGTTCACGTAGCCAATGTCTGAAGGCTGAAGCCCGGCGTCTTCCAGGGCCAGTTCCATGGCGCGGCGCATGGTCAGTTGCTCGGGGCGCGTGGTGTGCTGGCCGTCGGCGTTGCTGCCGAAGCCGACGAGTTCGGCGTGAATTCGCGCGCCGCGAGCCAGAGCGTGTTCCAGCTCTTCAAGCACCAGCATGCCGCCGCCTTCGCCGATCACCAGACCGTCGCGGCCCTTGTCATAAGGTCGAGGGGTGGATTGCGGGGCGTCGTTTTTCAGGCTGGTGGCGTACAGCGCGTCGAAGACCATGGCTTCGGTCGGGCACAGCTCTTCGGCACCGCCGGCGAGCATCAGCGGCAGACGGCCGAACTTGATCGATTCGTAGGCGTAACCGATGCCCTGGCTGCCGCTGGTGCAGGCGCTGGACGTCGGGATCAATCGACCGGTGAGGCCGAAGAAAATGCTGATGTTCGCGGCTGTGGTGTGCGGCATCATCCGTACATAGGAGTTGGCGTTCAGGCCTTCGGCCACCGAGTTGAGCAGCATGTTGCCAAACGCTTTGATCTCGTCGGTGCTGCCGGTGGATGAGCCGCAAGCGACCCCCATGCGTCCGTCCTTGATCGACTCGTCGCCCAGCAGTCCAGCATCGGCCAGCGCTTGCTCGGCAGCGCCCACAGCCAGCCGCGACACCCGGCCCATGCTACGCAGTTGCTTGCGGGTCCAGTGGCTCGGGACCTTGAAGTCATCGATGGGGCCGGCCAGGCGCGTGTTGAGTTCGGTGAAACGATCCCACTCGTCCATGCGGCGAATACCGCTGCGATTGGCGGCGAAATTGCCGGCGATGGTTTCCCAGTCGCTGCCCAACGAGGTAATGCCGGCCATGCCGGTGACAACAACGCGCTTCATCAGCACAGGCCTCCATTGACGGCCAGAACCTGCCGGGTGATGTACGACGCTTCCGCCGACATCAGGAAATTCACCGCGCCGGCCACCTCTTCCGGGGTGCCCATGCGTTGTGCGGGGATCATTTTCATCAGTTCTTCCACGGGCACGTTTTCATCGAGCATGGCGGTATCGATCAGGCCGGGTGCGACACAATTGACGGTGATTTTGCGCTTGCCCAATTCAATCGCCAGCGCCTTGGCCGCGCCGATCAGGCCGGCCTTGGAGGCGCTGTAGTTGACCTGGCCGCGGTTGCCGATCAAGCCGGAAACCGAGGTGATGCAGACAACTCGCCCGGCGGCGCGACGACGGATCATCGGCATCATCACCGGGTGCAGCACGTTATAGAAACCGTCGAGGTTGGTGCGCATCACCACATCCCAATCATCCTCGCTCAGCGCAGGAAAAGCACCGTCGCGGGTCAGGCCTGCATTAAGCACCACGCCGTAATAGGCCCCGTGGGCTTCGACATCGGCTTCAAGAATGGCTTTGCAGGTGGCGCGGTCGCAGACGTCGAATTGCAGGACGCGTGCATGGCGGCCCAAGGCTTCGATTTCACCTTTCACGGCGATGGCGTCCGCCAGACCGCTGCGGCAATGCACCACGATGTCATGCCCGGCCTGGGCCAGACGCAAGGCGATGGCGCGGCCGATGCCACGGCTGGAACCGGTGACCAGTACGGATTCAGTCATGACTGGACTCCTTGGGGTTCATGAAGATATTGCGCGGCCTGAGGCGGACGATACACGTTCAGGCGGGCGCTGGCGTGGATGCCGGGGGCGTTGATATGGCATTCGAATACGCCCATGCCATTGTCGTCTTCCAGCGAACGAATGCCGTGGATAGTCAGTTCGGTGCCGGCCGGGAACTGCTCGACGTTGCATTCGAATTTACGGCTGCCGAGCAGAAAACCCAACTCCACGGCATCACCGCGCTGGCGCGCACGGCAACCGGCAAAGGCGGCAACGCTCTGGGCCATCAGTTCGATGCCGACCCAGGCCGGCAGGCTGCCATCGAAATTGTTGAACAGACCGCCGGGTCTGACGGTCAGGCGAGTGTGAATCTGCTCTTCATCGAATGCCAGGATCTGCTCGATAAGGATCATGTCGCCAGCGTGCGGCAGCAACTCGGCGAGCGGCCAGTCAATCATGGTGCGTCTCCGATAATCAGGCTGACGTTGTTGCCACCGAAGGCGAAGGAATTGCTCATCAGGTAGCGTGGTGCAATGGACGTCAGGCGATCGGCCGGGGTCACCCAATGCAAGGCGGGCAGCAACGGGTCGGGCTGGGCGTCCCAGATATGGGGTGGCAGGGCGTGCTCACGGTTGTCCGGGCTCAGGCTCAGCCAGCAGAACGCAGCTTCCAGGGCACCGGCAGCGCCGAGGGTGTGACCGGTCATCGGCTTGGTCGACGAGCAGGGCACGCCTTGCGGGAACAGCGCCGCCACGGCGAAGCTTTCCATGGCGTCGTTGTGCTGGGTCGCGGTTCCGTGCAGATTCAGGTAATGGATCTGCTGCGGTTGCAGGTTGGCCCGGTTCAGGGCTTTGTTCATGGCTTGCAAGGCACCCCGGCCGGTCGGTTCCGGCGCAGAGATATGGTGTGCATCGGAACTGGCGCCACTGCCGAGCAGGGCGATGGCCTGGCCATCTCCGGCGTTTTTGGTCATTAGAAACAACACGGCCGCCTCACCGATGTTGATGCCGTCGCGGTTGACCGAGAACGGATTGCAGCGCTGCCCGGACACCGCTTCCAGCGCCGAGAAACCGTTCAAGGTCAGTTTGCACAAGCTGTCGACGCCGCCGCACAACACCGCGTCGCACAGGCCCAGATCCAGCAGCCGTTGGGCACTCATCAACGCCCGTGCGCTGGAGGTGCAGGCGGTGGAAATCACATAGGCCGGGCCACTCAATTGCAGCCAATCGGCCAGGAAGTTGGCCGGCGCGCCGAGTTCCTGTTGCTGATAGTCGTACTCGGCAGGGAATTCCTGCTCGCGGATGTAATGGGCCAACCCACGGCTGGCTTCATCGATGCCCGAGGTGCTGGTGCCCAGAATCACGCCGATACGATCACGGCCATAAGTCTGGATCGCCTGGTCAATCTCTTTGCGAATTTGCAGCGCGGCTTCCATCAACAACTGGTTGTTGCGGGTGTTTTGCTTTTTCAGTTCAACCGGGACCGGCGCCAGTTCGCCGCTCACCGCCGCCACTGGCAACGCACGCTCCGGCACCCAGCCGGTTTCGGTACGCAGACCTGAGCAATCGCCGGCAAACAGATGGGCGGCGACTTCGCGTTTGCCACGTCCCAACGCGCAGATCACACCGAGGGCGTTCAGATAAGCCGTCATGGCGCCTCCCCGCTCAGTGGCGTGACTTGATACCGGGGCCCCTTTGGCAGGTTCAATTCAAAGCTCATGGGTTGTGAATAACTGACCTCCCAGCGCTTTGGAAAGGAGCGTTGCTTGCCGTGCTGCCAAGCGGTGGGATAGTTGTCCGACAGTTCATCTTTGGGGGTCAGGGCAAACAGCAACGCGGCGAACAGCTCCCGGGCTTCCGGGTTGGGCGGCAACAGACCGTCGGCCTGCCACTTGCCGTCGATCAAAATCTGACGCGCCTGTGGAATGCCCAGCAAGTCCATCATCGACCAGCGAAGGCCGGCGTCTTCATGCTGGATCACCAATACCCAGTCCTGACGTTGGTCGGCCTCCAGGCGCTGGATGTGCATTTGCAGGGGCAGCGTCAGGTTTGGCAGGTGCTCGGGCAGCGGTGCCCGGCCGGCGCAAGCGCTCAGCAACAGCAGGCACCCCAGGAGCATAAAACGGGTCATCAGGCATTACCTTCAAGGGTGTTGCGCCGCAAACAGGCGGTTCTGTCATTCATGTGACATCTCTTGCGCAGAGTTCTGACAACACCCGCAGCCGACGCTTGGGTTCACTGACGAACGGGTTACGCTCGTCCCAGGCATAACCGGCGAGAATCGCGCTGATCATTCGGCGGATGTCCGGTGAGCTGCCTGGATGGTAGATCACATCCTGGAAGGTCCCGGCGTACCAGCCTTCGACGTAGCAGCGGAAGGTATCGACGCCACGCTTGAGCGGTTCGGCGAACTCGGTTTGCCAGTCGACGCTTTCCCCTTGCAGTTGGCGATGCAACACGCCGGCGGCCATGCTCGCCGAACGCATGGCGATGGTCACGCCAGAGGAGAACACCGGGTCGAGGAATTCCGCAGCGTTGCCGAGCAGCGCAAAGCCAGGACCGTGAAGGGTCTTCACGTTGGCAGAGTAGCCACCGATGGTTCGTGCAGGGGTGTCCCATACAGCGTTTTTAACTACGCCAGCCAGGCTTGGGGTTTCAGCGATGAAACCGCGCAGGCATTCGTCCAGATTATCCATGCGGCCTTCGAAATGCTCGGCGGCAGCGACCACCCCCACCGAGCAACGACCGTTGCTGAACGGGATCGTCCAGAACCAGATGTCGCGATGGATGGGGTGGGTGGTAATGAGGATTTTTTCCCGCTCGAAGGTCGGGCTGTCGATGTGATCTTCGATGTGGGTAAACACGGCTTGGCGCACCGGAAAATTCGATGGCGCTTCAAGGTCCAGCAGGCGCGGCAGCACGCGACCGTAGCCGCTGGCATCCAACACGAAATCTGCTTCGACGCGGTACTGGCTGCCGTCTTCGCGCAGCACGTCGAGTTGTGGTTTCGGCAAGTTGAAATTTACGCTGACGATGGCTTCGCCGTAACGCACTTCCACGCCTTGCAGCGCGGCCTGATCGGCCAGCAGCTTGTCGAAATCGGCGCGCTGCACCTGAAACGTGGTCGGTTTTCCATGGCTGAAGGTGTCGCCGAAATCAAAGGCGCTGTACTGATCACCCCAGGCGAATGCGGCGCCGTTTTTTAACTGGAATCCAGCCGCGTTCACCGCATCGAGCATGCCGGCTTCTTCGACAAAATCCAGGCAATGCGACAACAGGCTTTCGCCGATGGAAAACCGCGGGAAGTGCTGGCGCTCAATCATCAGCACATCGTGACCGTTGCGTTTGAGCAGCGCGGCAGCGATGGCCCCCGAGGGGCCTGCGCCGATGACGACGACTTGTCGACGTTGCATTTCAACTGTTGGCACGTGGGCTCCTTGCCGGGGCGGCGATGTTCAATGGGGGAGTGTGCATACCGGCCAGGGCCGGCAGTAATGTCGCAATCAGGCCCATCACCATCAGCGCAAAGTACAGCGCGGGGCTGATGAGCTGTAGTTGCAGCAACAGATTCAGAAAAACGATCTCACTCAAACCACGAATATTCAGCAGCAGGCTTTCCCGCCAGCGGCTGGCGCCTTCAAAGGAGGCACCCGCCCAACCCAGACCCAGCCAGTTGCCCAGCAGTTTGCTGGCAATCGGCAACAGCAGCAGGGCGGCCAGTTGTAGCCAGCTCAGGCTGGTGATGGCGGCGTGTACGTTGATCTGCACAATGCCGAACGTGAGGATCAGCGGAATGGCGATCCAGGTTTGCAATCGGCTCATCCAGAGCGCCGGTATTGGCCACACCAGTGGTACTTTCAATGCCGCCATGCATAGCAGATAACCGATGCCGAAAATCAGCGCATTGAGTTTGAAGTGCTCGGCGATCACCAGCAGTGCGAAGAAACAACCGCTGTGCAGCAACGCCTGACGCAAACCGAGCAGACGCAGCAGCACCGGCAGACAAGCACCGGCCAATGGCAGCAGCAGGCTGCTCAGGTGCAGGCTGCCCTGAGCGAGCCCGAACAGCGTCCAGCACGCCAGGTCAATGAGGATCGCGGTCTGCACCAGACGCCGGGTGGCGTCGGGCGGGTAGTCGATGTGCCGCAGGTACAAATACAACACCGGGATAGCGGTGATGGCGAATACCAGACCCACCGCCAATGAGCTGATCCACGGTTGGGCGGGCAGCAACCAGACCGCCGTCGCCAGCCCGCCCGCGAACGGAATGCAAAAACTCGGCAGGGCGATTTTCAGGCTCTGGCGATCCAGCCGCAGGTCGATCACGTCGCTGAGAATGTGCCCCAGCAGTAAGGCAAAGCTCAGGCTGTAGAGATTTTTCAGCCATGCGGGCGAGATCAGTTCAGCGCCGTTGAGTTGCCAGCTGGGTTCGATCCAGAAGTACATCAGCAGCGGCAGGCCGAAAGTGGCCAACAGCAACTGGCTGACGATGGGGATCAGACCGAAATGACGACCGACACGAGTGGCCACGGCGAACAACGCGAGGACCATCAGCCAAAACAGGGCGATCATCATGCTGCCGGCTCCGCGACCGGAACGCTGTGGACATGTCGTCCCGCCCACGGCGCCAGGATGAAACTGAAGGCCAGGCCCAAGCTCACTGACAGGCCAAAATTGCTCACGGCCGGCGTGCTTGATACGGCGAGCAAACCAAACGACAGCCAGGTGGTCAGCGCCGCGAGCAAGGTGCCGAGCAGGCTCACGGCCGCGCCGCCCACCTGTTCGCGCATGAGGATCGCGTAATCGACGCTGATCGCCGTCACCAACAGCAAGCCAAACAGGCTGAACAGCGTCAGCGGTTGCCCCAGCCAGCCGAGACTGGCCAGGCTGCACAGCGCGGCGAGCAATGGCAGGGCGACGATGCGCAGGGCGCCACCGAGACCGAATGGCAGCATCAGCACCAGTACGATTAGCGCGCAGGAGGCGAGCTTGAGCTCTGCGGCGCTGATCTGTGTCGCCGCGAAAACGCTGTTCAATTCACCGAGACGGTCGATCAGTTTGACGCCTGGCAAGTCCAACGCTTGAACGCGTAACAGGGTAGGGTCGTTCAGGCCTTGCAGGCTGACCATCGCCGCCACGCCACCGTCATCGGTCGGCCCCAGCCACAGTGGGCGATAGGGCTCAGCCAGCGGACCGAGCAGCGCGGCGTCGATGTCTTTGGCGGGCAACGCCTGCAATTTCGTCAGTTCTGCGTGCAGCGCTTCTGCCGGTACGCCGACGTCGAGCAAGGGCTGCCAGAACTGCGGCAGCTTGCTCAACGCTTCACGCACTTGTTGCTGTTCGCCAGGCGGGCTGACCAACTGATTCAGCGACAGGTAGCCCTGAAGTTTTTCCAGGCCAACCAACTGATCCAGGCGCTCGTTCAACGCGGTCTGACGCTCCAGCAATTGCTGCTGATTCGCGCCGCGCACCAGGAAAAACTGGCTGGTCGGTTGAAAGCCGGTGATGCGCGCAATGGTCCGGGCTTCGTCCGTCAGTTGCTGCGGTGTGCCGATCCACTGGCGAATATCGTTTTTGCTTTGGAGTTGCAGCAGGCCGCCCACGCAGAATGCAATCAGCAGTGCCAGCAGCACCGGCGTACTGAAATGTTTGAGCAGTGCCTCACGCAGGCTCACCAACGATTCACAAACGCGCAGCGGCCATTGCGCCGGACGTATGTCCAAGCCCTTGAGCAGTGCCGGCAGCAGGCAGACGGCGGACAGATAAGCACCGAGCAAACCGGCGGCGGAGAACACGGCGATTTGGGTCAGGGCCGGGAACGGTGTCCACGCCAGCGCGAGGTAACCGATGCAACTGGTGATCAGGCTCAACGTCAGGCCAGGCAGCGTCAGCCGTAGCGCTGGCCAGCTGTGCCAGGGTTTCAGGCTCCAGCTTTTCGACAGGTAATGCAGCGGATAATCAACGGCCACGCCGATCAGGCTGGAACCGAGCACGAGCGTCATCACATGCATATGGCCGAACAGCGCCACGCAGGCCACGGCGCCAAATAGCATGCCCACCAGTACCGGAACGAACGCGAGTAACACCCGCCAGCGCCGAAACGCCATTAACAGCAGGGCCAGAATGCCGAGCGTGGCGCCGCCACCGACCCATGTCATCTCACGGGTTGCTTGTTGCTGACCACTCGCGGCGTAGAGCAATCCGCTGGCAGCCAGCAGTTGCACGTCAGACTGAGCCGCTTGATCGCGGCTGTTTTCAAGCAGGCCGGCCACTTGCAACGGCAGGCTCATGTCAAAGGCATTACCGGTGGTTTTTGCCCGCAGCAACACCCAGTGCTTGCCGTCGGCATCGGCGATCAACGCGCCGCTGCCGATGTCCAGTTGTACGGTGCCACGCTGTGGCTGGCTATTCTGGATGCGCCCGGTCAGGCCCAGCCAGTCATCCTGGCTTGGTACCAGGCTGAACCCGGTGAACGGGTCGAACAGTGCCTGTACCCGCTGCTGGATGAAGGCGTCGGGATGTTCAATCAGTTGCTGGCGATCCGTCTCAGACAGCATCGCCAATCGACCTTGCAGCAGTTGTGTGCGCAACGCGGGCAAGTCGGCTTGCAGGGTCCACTGGACCTTTTCAAACAAACCGCTGGCCTGCCATTGTTCGCCGAGTATCTGCGCCATGGCGATGGCCTGCTCACGATCCTTATGGCCGACCAGCATCAGCAATTCACGGTTTAGTGGTTCTTGCATGCGTTGTTCGGCACGCAGTTCCAGCGCGTCAGGCGCCGTGCCCGGCACCAGTTCCATCAAGTTCGCCGACAGCGGTGCGCCGTCACGCCATTGCCAACCGGCGAGCGCGAGTACCGCCAGCAGCAGGATCAGGAACAGCCATGGCAGCCTGCGTTCACTCGGCAAAGTCATGTTGCTCCGCAGTGCTCAACGGTTGGGCGCGGGTGCTGTTCTGCATGCGCAAGAGGGTGCTGTCGCCTTGGGTTTCCAGCAGCTCGATGGTGCTCACCAATTCGCCACCGGTGATGTTGATCTGCTTGAACACCTGCTTGAGCAAGAGCGAATGCGGAATCAGCGTCAGCTTCCAGTTCTGCGCATCGCCGCTCAATGAAAGCTCGAAGTCACGCTGCAAGCCGCTGCTGTCGCCTTGCAGAACGGCGAGGAACAAGCGGTTCTGCTCGGCGCCTGCGCTCTTGCTCGGCAGCATCTGCCAACCACTGGTGTCACGTCGAGCGATGCCTTTGGCGGTGATTCGGTAATCCTGTTGCAAGGGAGTTCTGAGTAGCCACAGCAGACCATGATTTTTCGCGAGGACGAACGTGCCCTTGCTGGTCAGCGGCTGGGGCAGGGCGCGCAGGTGTTTTTCCTGGATGAAGTTGCCATGGATCACTTCCGGTTTGGCCAGTTGATCGCTCAGTTGTTGCAGATCGAAAGCGTTGGCGAGCGATGACAAACCGAGCAGTACCAGAGCGCCGAGGCATTTGAAGATCGGGTTCATGCGAGCATCCTTTCTACAGCGTCGGTAAAGACCTTCGGTGAGGCCAGTTGCATTTCGCGGCTGGCCATGTCGACCGCGACCTGCACGGAGCTGGCGCGAGTCAGGCGTTCACCGCTTTCAAGGTCACTGATCAGGTAGTTGATCTTCAACCGGTTCTCCCACTCCACCAGATTGGCGCGCACGTTCAGTTTCTGGCCGAACACCGCGCCGCGCACGTACCGCAGTTGCAAGTCGATCACCGGCCAGGCGTAACCCGATTCGGACATCGCCGCGTAGTTGTGGCCGATTTTGTCCAGCAGCGCACAGCGGGCTACTTCCAAATACTTGACGTAATGGCCGTGCCAGACCACGTGCATGGTGTCGACGTCAAAGAAGGGCACCTGGATTTCCGTATCGGTGTGAAGCACTCCCTTGCTACGCATGCAGCCTCCAGTGTTGCTCGGCAATTCGTTTCAGGCACAGGCGCAATTCGCCTTCCAGGGCGCGATCTTCGATGACTGGCGGGAAATCTTTGGCCAATTCTTCGTGCATGGCGGCCAAAGCCGGCGGCAAAGGGCGAGCGTCTTCGGCCTTGATGCGCAACCATACGCCCTGATTGGCGGCGAGCAGGGTCGCGGCGGCGACCTGTTCGGTCAGCTCCAGCACACGAATCGCGTCGCGAGCAGCAATGGTGCCCATGCTCACTTTGTCCTGGTTGTGGCACTCGGTAGAGCGCGAGAAAACGCTGGCCGGCATGGTGTTTTTCAGTGCTTCGGCGGTCCAGGCGCTGGTGCCGATTTGCACGGCTTTGAAGCCATGGTTGAGCATCGCCCGGTCAGTGCTAGCGCCGGACAGATTGCTCGGCAAGCCATGGTTGTAGCGCTCGTCCACCAGCAATGCGAGTTGACGGTCCAGCAGGTCGGCCACGTTGGCCACCAGGTTTTTCAGGCTGTCCATGGCGAACGCGATGTGGCCGCCATAGAAGTGCCCACCGTGCAGCACTCGCTCGGCTTCGGCGTCGATGATCGGATTGTCGTTGGCGCTGTTGAGTTCAATTTCGATGAACGAGCGCAGCCAATTGAGGCTGTCCGCCAACACACCGAGGACGTGGGGCGCGCAACGCAGGGAGTAGCGATCCTGCAGGCGGTGCAGTGGCGCGGTCGGCGCGTCGATCGCCAGATCTTTGCGCAGCCACGCGGCGACTTGCATCTGCCCCGGGTGCGGTTTGGCGGCGAACAGGCGTTCGTCGAAGTGTTCAGGATTGCCCTGCAACGCCACCACGTTCAGCGCGGTGATGCGCGTGGCCAGTTGCAGCAGATAATCAGCGCGGGCGAAGGCCAGGCAGGCAAGGCCAGTCATCACGGCGGTGCCGTTCATCAAGGCCAGCGCTTCTTTCGGGCGCAGCACCAACGGCTGCCAGCCCAGTTCACGGTGGACGTCGGCGGCTTGTCGGCGCTCGCCACGAAACATCACTTCGCGCTCGCCCGACAGGGTCGCGGCAACGTAGGACAACGGCGTCAGATCGCCGCTGGCGCCCACCGAGCCTTCTTCCGGGATCAGCGGCAGGATGTCGTGTTCGAGGAAGGCTTGCAGGCGTTCCAACAGTTCCACGCGCACCCCGGAAACGCCATGACACAACGACTGCAAGCGCGCGGCGAGTACCGCGCGAGTGGCCTGTTCATCGAGCAATTTGCCCAGGCCACAGCCATGGAAGGTGTACAGATGACGGGGCAAAGCCTCAACGTGATGCAGCGGCACCGCGACCACGCAGGAATCGCCATATCCGGTGGTCACGCCATAGATCACGCCTTCCTTGTCCAGCAGGGAGTCGAGGAATCGTGCGCCCTTGGCGATACGCTCGCGGTACGCGGGATCGCCCTGCAACTGCGTCGGCACCAGACGGTTGGCCAGAGCCAGCACGTCTTCGATGCGCAAAGGGAGTTCGCCGAAGGTTACCGGCTCATGCGTTGGCGTCGTCATCGGTCTTCCAGAAAGGGTAAAAGTTGAACCATTGTTGGGGCGCTTCGAGGCAATAGTGACCCAGTCGCTCGGCGTAGCGGGACGCCCACTGATGAATGACCTGTTCGCGGTCGCTGCGTTTCCAGACCACGGCCTCGGCAAACGGTTCGAGGGTCACGCGATATTCGCCCGACGGTTTCTTCAGACACATCAACAGATTGATCGGGCATTTCAACAAACCGGCCAGCAACCATGGCCCCTGAGGGAATGCAGCCGGATGGCCGAGAAAATCCACTGTCACGCTGCGTCCGCCGTGCAGCGGCACGCGGTCGCCGGCAATCGCCAGCCATTCGCCGCGTTCCAGACGCTCATGCAATTGAAGCATGATCACCGGGTCCAGGTCGCTGACCTGGATCAGCCGCAGGTTGGTCGCGCCGGCCTCGCCAAGCAAACGGTTGAACTGCTCGGCGTGTTTGGTGTGGACCAGCACGTTCATCGTGACTTTTTCACCGATTTCCGCCAACGCGCGGCAGACTTCGAGATTGCCCAAATGCGCGCCCACCAGCATTTGTCCGCGGCTGCCACGCAGTTGATTGCGCAGCAGCGCCGGGTCGATGATTTCGATCTGGTCGATGCTCAGCTTGCCGTTCCAAACGTCGAGTTTGTCGAGCATGGAGTCGGCGAACGCCATGAACTGACCAAACACGCGCCAATGGGTTGGACGCAATTCAGGGCGGGCGCTCCAGTCGGCGAGATGTTGCTGGTATTGCCAGGCGCTGTAGCGAGCGCTGCGCCCAAAGAGGAAGAAGTACAGGACGATGCCGTACAAAATCGGGCACAACAGCCGACGCCCCAACACTTTGGCGCCGAACGCGGTGAGCTTCATCAGCCAGAAACTGCCTCGTTCCTGGCGGTCAGCCCAGTGTTTCTTGTCTACGCCACTGCTCATGCTCGCCACCGTCGCCAGAGGATCACCGGTGCCCGCAGCAACATGCCGAAAAACAGCCGCGTATGCATGCTGGAAATCAGCACATTGTCGTGGAACAGGCGGAAATGCGAGACGCCGTCCAGCGGGTAATGAACCCGGGTCGGCAACCATTGCATCGGCAGGTTGCGCCAGGCCAGGCGCACGAGAATGTCCGAGTCGAAGTCCATGCGCTTGCCGATCTTCGCCGAGTCGATCAGCGCCAGGGTGGGCGGTAATGGATAGACGCGAAAGCCGCACATGGAGTCGCGAATCTGCAAGGACAGCGTGTTGATCCAGACCATCACGTGCGTCAGGTAGCGGGCGTACAAACGTCCTTTGGGCACGCTGGCGTCGTATTGCGGGTAACCACAGATCACCGCGTCCGGGTGGGTGCGTGATTGTTCGATAAAGAGCGGGACGCCCTGCAGGTCGTGCTGACCATCGGCGTCCACTTGCAACGCGTGGCTGAAACCCAGGCGTGAAGCTTCGCGCAGTCCGGTCATCACGGCGCCGCCCTTGCCCTGGTTAGTGGCGAGGCGGATCAAGTTGACCCTTTCGCGCCGGGACAGTTGGTCGAGTACTCTGGCGCAGGATGGATCGCTGGCATCGTCCACCAGAATGCACGGCAGGCCACTGGCAATGAGTGCGTCGACCACGGTGGTGATTGCGGTTTCGTGGTTGTAGACCGGGATGATGGCGCAGGGGTTATGCATAGTGGTCAACACCCGAGACATCGAGTTGATCCCATCGCGAGCAGGCTCGCTCCCACATTGTATGTGTGAGCGACGCACTCCTCCTGTGGGAGCGAGCCTGCTCCCGATTGAGTGCGCAGCACTCACCAAAGTCATACATCGCCCGCAGCCTCCAGCAAAATCCGCCCACTGGAACAGGTGGCGGTCTCATTGCGGTAGGCGAAATACAATTTGCTGCGTTCCGGGTCAAAGCGCAGATGCAGCTGGATTTCGTCGCCCGGGCGCACCAGTTGCTGAAACTTCAGCACTTCCATGCCGGCGAATTTCGCCGGCAGGTCCATCAGTTGCTGCCCGAGTCTCAGCGCCCACTCCACCTGCACCACGCCGGGCAGTACCGGCGTTTGCGGGAAGTGGCCGCTGAAATAAGCGAGGTCCGGCGGGACAGCCAGTTGCAGGCTCCATTCGCCCTCGACTTCTTCCTGTTCGAGCACTTCGGGTGACTTGACGCGGGGCGCCAGCAGCAAGGCCTCGACATCGGCCTGAGGCAGTTTGCCTTGAGCGTTCAGTGGCAATTGCCGCAGCAATCGCCAGCGCCGAGGCAGGGCGAGGGTTTCGCAATGCTGGCTCAGGTGCTGACGCAGTGCTTGCGTGAGCGTGCGTCGACCCTGATTGCGCAAGGCATGCAGACCCGATTCGCTCAGCACCAGCAGCGCACCTAGCGACGCGCGGTTTTCCTGGACCACGCCGAGGCGAGCTTCCGCGACCCAGTCATGGTCCATCAGCGCTTTTTCCAGCATGGGCAGCGAAATGCGTTTCTCTTCCAGTTTCACGATCCGGTCCAGTCGTCCCAACAATTGGAAACGGCCATTGGCCTCGATCCGTGCAGCGTCCGCGGTGTGTTCGAGGTGGCCGGCCGGCAAGTAGGGCGATTGGATCAGTAGCGCACCATCGCTGTCCTGGCTCAACTCGACGCCCGTAAACGGTTGCCAGAGATCGCTGCCCTGACGCCAGGCGATGCCGCCGGTTTCCGAACTGCCGAAGATTTCCGTCGGCCATTGTTGCAGGTGTTGGTGCAGGCGTTGCGCAGCCTCGGCGGGTAACGCGCCGCCGGAGGAAAACACCCGTCGTACGGCGCTCAAGGCTGGCCAGTCGAGGTTGTCACCCATGCGTTTGAGCAGCGCCGGGCTGGCGACCCAGGCGAACGCCGGGTGTTCACGACTGGCGCGCTGCAAGTCTTCGGGGAACGCCAGTTGCTTACGCACGAACGCCCGTCCGGCGCACAAGGGCCACAGTACCCGAAACAGCAGACCATAGATGTGTTGGGTGGCGACGCTGCCGATGACGCACGCCTCGCCCAGGTCCGCGCCCCAGAGCTGCTCCAGCGCCTGAGTTTCATTGGCCAACTGGCGCAGGGTTTTGTCGATACGCTTGGGTTCGCCGCTGGAGCCGGAGGTGCAAAGACTTAGCTGGCACGTGTCTAAATCCAGCGCGGCACCCGCGAGAGGCGGATAGCGGTAATCGCTCAGGTGCGCGTCATCCGCCAGATCGGTCAGCCACAGATCGATTTCGCAGGACCAGCGCTGGCGCGTCTGCGGTTGTAGATCGGCAGGCAGCAGCACGCTGACGCCGGCGCGCCAGGCACCGAGCAGGGCAATCGCCAGGTCGGCGGCGTCTTCAAGGTGCACGGCGATGCGCTGCACACCTTGGGCTTGCAGGCCGGCCGCGACGCACAGGGCCTGTTCGCACAGGTTTGCATGATTCAACGCCGGTTCGGCCGTTACGGCGCGCTCCGGCTGAGCCTTGAGCAACAACTGCTCAAGTGTTATCCAATTCATGAGTGGCCTCGTACCCGTTGTCGTATCAGCCATTCAATGGCAAACAGCAGGCCCATCAATCCGTAGGAAATCAGGCCGGTGTACAACATCCACCAGCTCAGCGGCGCCCAAAGGGTCAGGGCGGCGGCGAGCAAGCCGTTAAAGATGAAAAACACACACCAGACAATCGTCACCTGGCGCGTATAAATAATGGCCCTGGCCGGCAGGTGCGGTTCACGCAGGCGCGCCAGGCGTTCGACCATCGGCGGGCCGAATTTGAGGCTCAGGCCAAACAGCCCGAGCATGAACGCGCTGATCAGTACCGGGTACCAGCGCAGCAATAGCGGACTGTCGAACAGCGCCAGCAACAGGCAAAAAAATATCGCGATGATCGCCATCCACTGGCTGCCGGGACGGCGCTTGCCGAGCATTGCCCGAGCGAGCCACAGGCTGCCCAACAGCAGGCCGAACTGCCATGGAGCAAAATGCTCCATGCCGAAATACACCGCGAAGGGGTACAACAGGCCCGCGAGCAGCAGGCCAAGGCCGATCAGTCGGCTCATGCGGCGGGTTGAACCAGGCGATAGACCGCCTCGACCACGTCGCTGACAGTACGCACCGATTTGAATTCTTCGGCGGCGATTTTCTTGCCGGTCTGGCGCTTGATGTGATCGATGAGGTCGACGGCGTCGATACTGTCGATTTCCAGATCCTGATACAGGTTCGATTCGAGGCTCACGCGTGCCGGATCCAGCTCGAAAAGTTCGACCAAGGCATCGCGCAGGGTATTGAATATGTCGTCACGAGTTTGCATGGTCCGGTCTCAAGCTGCCTGTTTTGCAGTGACGAACGCCGCAAGGCTCGCCACGTTGCTGAAGTGATTGCGGGTGTCTTTGGCGTCGGCATCGATTTTGATGCCGTATTTTTTCTGGATCGCCAGGCCGAGTTCCAGAGCGTCCACTGAATCCAGACCCAGGCCTTCGCCGAACAGCGCCTGATCGTTGTCGATGTCGTCGGCACTGATGTCTTCGAGGCCGAGGGCATCGATGATCAGTTCTTTGATTTCCAGCACCAGGCTATTCGTGTGCAGATCGCTCATCTTCGGCGAGCTCCTTAATAAAGTAAGTATGCAAATAATCATTGAGCTTACGAGAAGCCTGTGGGGGCGGGCCACTCGCGACGAAAGCTTGTGGGTCGATATCGGCTCCGACGCGGAAACTGAAGTGCACGCGGCGTTTCGGGATTCGATACCAGGGCTCGGCCTTGGTCAACGTTGTCGGGCTGACCTTGATGATCACCGGGGTCAGGATTTTCGCACCTCGCAAGGCAATTGCCGCGCCCCCCCGATGAAAGGCCGGCGCTTCGCCAGGCTGTGTGCGTGTGCCTTCGGGGAAGATGATCAAGGTCTGACCGCTCTTCAACGCGTCGGCAGCCCTGTCGAGCATGTCCATGCTGCCGTCGTTGCTGATGTATTCGGTGCGGCGCAGCGGGGCGCGGGTAAAGGGGTTTTCCCAAAGGCTTTGTTTGACGACGCAGTTGGCGTTTCGTACCAGGCCAACCAGAAACACGACATCGATCAGAGAGGGGTGATTGGCGAAGATCATTTGCCCAGGGCGACCAAGCTTTTCCGCACCCTGAATGTCGTACGTCAGAACGCCCGCGCGGGCCATGAACCGGACAAAAAGCCAGAAGCAGCGGCTAACGGTTCGTCGCGCGCGTAGGCGGTGGGTCTGGGTATCACCGGGCAGGCAATTGAGTAACGGGAAAACCACCAGCCGCAGGCACAGGCCGCCCAACCCGAACAGGGTGAAGCTTGCGGCAGTGGCCAGCAGGCGCCAGTAATAGGCGTCGCGGTTTTTTTCGGTTACCGGGTGCGATGCCAGGTCCATACACGATTCTTCCAGGCATGTTGGCAGGTGGTTTGCTGGCCGAGCAGGGTACGCAACAGATTCAGGGCATGGGGCCAGTGGGCGTTGGACAACCTTTGTGTCGTACTGTTCAGGGACAGCTGCCAGTCGGTACCGGGGGTCAGCAACAGAGCGACGGCATAGGGAAACGGCACATCGTCGATCCAGGTCTCGTAGGCGCTGGGCGGCTGTTCTTCGGTGACAATCAGCAGGACGGCCGGTGCGCCTTCCTTCAGCATCGCCGCGGCCTCTAGCATGCCGTGTTCAAACCCGTCGCCGGCTGCGGCCAGGGCCGTCATTTCGCTGGTTTCGCCACGCATGATCGACCAAAGACCAATAACGGCATTGTGCACGGACAGGCTGAAGTGAGTCGGCGACAACGGTAGTTCCGCGGCCAGATCGCTAAGGATTTCGAAGGTGCGTGGGGTTTCGCCATGACGGGAAATAAAGACCAACGGCAGGTCCTGGCGGCCCTCGGCCATGGGCCAGCCGACACTGAATGCCATTCGCGCCAAACGGCTGAGCCGTCGGCGCTGCATGGCCGGCAGAAACGACACGTCGGGGGCGGCATCGCTGCTCGCAAGTACGACCGGCTGTTGGCTCCACGCCTGCCAGTCGTCCACACATTCGAGCCCAGGAGCCCACGCGCGCCATTGGGCGATGTTGAAGTTGATCACAGACATACATCCCCCCCTGCGGGGCTTCCTTGACGCGGCAAGTCGCAAAAATAGCGACAGACCTTACGTGACGCGTAGCGCCGAGTGGCGCGCATTATCCCGGTGCTACCGGTGCGTAGCAAATGTTGGTTACATTTTGCGCAATCAAATGTACCGTTTGGTTCGGTGAAAGCTACCGTTTGGCCATTATCCACAGTGAGCGGGTCATGTCTGTCGGCCTTTGCCTGCATCAATGGATGATATTTCCGTGTTTTCATTGGGAGACTGGAATTGATCGTGTAGTCCTTAGTCTCCGAGGTAGCTAAGCGGTGCCGTGGACCACTACACTCGGTCATTCTTTGATACACGGAGAGGTTTTGACATGCGGCGCGTGGTGTTTAATCAAAAAGGTGGCGTGGGCAAATCCAGTATTGCCTGCAATCTGGCGGCGGTCAGCGCCAGTGAGGGCTATCGCACCCTATTGGTGGATCTCGATGCCCAGGCCAACTCCACTCAATACCTGACAGGCCTCACCGGCAGTGACATTCCGATGGGTATCGCCGATTTCTTCAAGCAAACCCTGTCCTCTGGCCCGTTTTCGAAGAAAAACCAGGTCGACATCTACGAAACACCCTTCGACAACCTGCACGTGGTCACCGCTACCGCCGAGCTGGCCGATTTGCAGCCCAAGCTTGAGGCCAAACACAAGATCAACAAGCTGCGTAAGTTGCTTGAGGAACTCGGGGAAGATTACGACCGGATTTACCTGGATACACCGCCCGCGCTGAACTTCTACGCGGTATCCGCGTTGATTGCCGCGGATCGTGTGTTGATCCCCTTCGATTGCGACAGCTTCTCGCGTCAGGCGTTGTACGGCGTGCTGGCGGAAATCGAAGAACTCAAGGAAGACCACAACGAAGGCCTGGAAGTCGAAGGTATCGTGGTCAACCAGTTCCAGGCCCGCGCGAGCCTGCCCCAGCAGATCCTCGACGAATTGATTGCCGAAGGTCTGCCGGTATTGCCGGTGTATCTGGCCAGTTCAGTGCGCATGCGCGAATCCCACCAGGCCAACACGCCACTGATCCACCTCGACCCACGGCACAAGTTGACCCAGCAATTCGTCGAACTGCACAAACTGCTGGAAAATGCCTGAACCCAGCTAACACCATCGAATCCCTGTGGGAGCGAGCCTGCTCGCGATAGCGGAGTAATAGTCGAAATTGATGTCGACTGACACTCCGCTATCGCGAGCAGGCTCGCTCCCACATTTATTGGTGGTGGTTTTTAAATCCCCTGACTACGCAACCAGCTCATCAGCTGCGGTAACGGGAAAGCCCCGCTCTGGCGCGCCACTTCCCGGCCGTTCTTGAACAGAATCAAACTCGGTATCGAGCGAATCCCCAGTTGTGCCGACAATTGCTGATTGGCCTCGCTGTCCAGTTTCGCCAACCGGCACTTGCCCGCCAACTGACCCGCCGCCTGCTCGAACACCGGCGCAAACGACTTGCACGGCCCACACCAATCCGCCCATACGTCCACCAGCAATGGCAGATCGCCTTTGATCTGACTGGCGTAATCGCCCTGCTTCAATTCGAACGGTTTACTCAGCAAAACCTCGGACTTGCAGCGACCACACTTTGGATGGTCGTTGAGGCGCTCGGCGGGGATGCGGTTGAGGCCGTTGCAGTGGGGGCAGGGAATGAGGAGTGGGTCGGTCATGTTGGCTCTTCAAAGTAGCAATCAATACGGTGGATCTGGAGGCAAAGGTTCCGTTTATCAAGGTGGAAATTTGTAAGAAGTAGCCTTCTGCAACTGGAGAGGCGACCTACAGATCAAGGTGCCTCTGTCTGCTAGATAACGGGCGATTCAACTTTTAGTCTTCATCCATGGATTCCAACAGCGACTAAGGTGGTGAAAAAATGAACGATATCTTCAGGCAAGCAATTGAGCATTGGCCATTCGTATCTTGGCTGTTAAAACGCCCTGAGTCCGAAGCTGAGTACGAACGCTTGGTCGAATCGAGGGGTGAGTTGCTGGAAATGATGGGCAGCGATGAATTTCATTCGCTGGAAGAGCTGGTGTCGATCATAGGCGACCATATCGAAGCCTATGACCGTGAGCACCGATCAATGCCAATCTGAAATTTCGTTGGGCTCAAGACGAGCAACTAATCTCCAAATGTTTGCCCCACTCCGGCGGCCGCTCGGCATAACTCTCCATTCCCGGCTGTTGCTCAAACGGATTGCTCAGCACCGAATGCAGCCGACGCACCTCGGAATAGTCGCCGCTCTCCGCCGCATCGATAGCCTTTTGCGCCAGGTAATTACGCAGGATGTACAGCGGGTTGACCGCGTGCATCCGTGTTCGGCGCTGTTCCTGATCAACCACGCCCTCGCGAGCCACCCGGGCGATGTAAAGCTCGCCCCAGACATCGAAGCCTTTGATGTCGACGAAGTCATCGCGCAATCGGGTGACGGCCTGTTCAGGTGATTCATCCCCAAGTCGGCGGAAGAACAAACTGTAATCGACGCCACTGTTCTGCATCAGTTGCAGCAGCTGTTCCAGCAGTTTCTGGTCACCGTCTTCGGCTGTGGTGAAGCCGAGTCGACGGCGCATCAGGTCCAGGTAATGGGCCTGGTAAAGCGGCAAGTAGAGCCCGAGGGTTTCGCGCAGGGCTTCGACGCTGATGAATGGTGTCAGGGCTTGAGCCAGGGCGCTGAGATTCCACTGGCCGATTGGCACCTGGTTGCTGAAGGAGTAGCGGCCCTGATCGTCGGAGTGGTTGCAGATGAAGTGGGCGTCGAAGTCGTCGAGGAAGGCGAAGGGACCGAAGTCGAAGGTGATGCCGAGGATCGACATGTTGTCGGAGTTCATTACCCCATGGCAGAAACCATAGGCCTGCCACTTGGCGATCAGTTCGGCGTTGCGCTCGACAATTTCACGGAACATCGCCAGATACGGTTCCGGTTGTTCCAGGCATTCGGGGAAGTGCATGGCCAGCACATGTTCGCCGAGTTCTTTCTGCTTCTCGGGACGTTTGGTGTAGTAGAAATATTCGAAATGCCCGAAGCGCACATGGCTGGGTGCCAGACGCAGGACCATGGCCGCGCGTTCCTGCTTCTCGCGCCAAACCGGTGTGTCGGAGCCGATCACGCAGAGTGCGCGGGTGGTCGGGATGTTCAACGCGTGCAGGGCCTCAGAGGCGAGAAATTCGCGGATCGAGGAGCGCAAGACCGCCCGCCCATCACCCATGCGCGAAAAAGGCGTCTGCCCGGCACCCTTGAGGTGCAAGTCCCAGTGTTCACCGGCCTCGTTATAGACCTCGCCCAGCAACAAGCCGCGACCGTCGCCCAGCTGTGGATTGTAGGAACCGAACTGATGCCCGGAATAGACCATCGCCCGAGGCACTGCGTCGGCCCAGAGCTTGTGGCCGCTGAACAGTTCAGCGAACTCCGGGGTTTCGGCTACGGCCGGGTCCAGATCAAGCAGCTTCATGGCCGCCGGGCTGGCCACCACCAGACGCGGGTTATCGATGGGCTCGGGCAGCACATGGGCGGAAAACGTATCGCCCAGGCGGGCAAAACGATTATCGAAGGTCAGTTCGTCGAGGGCTTTCAACGGCCATCTCCAGCAGAATGTCCGAGCATTCTGCTAGGGATAGCGCGGTTAGTCGAGCTTGGCGGCTGGCGGTTCTTGCAGCGGTTTCCCATCGGCCATCGGCACGATGGTTTTACTCTCCGGTTCGATCGGCACCAATTTGTATTCCTGGCCGTGAAGGTTTTTGAGGTAGACCTCCATTTGCCGGAACGAGATGTTGATGTGCTGCTTCTTGAATTCGCGGTTGATGAAGCGGTTGACCTCGTCGAGCACCGGGTTTCGGTCACCAAGGTCGCGCACGTGCATGCGTAACTCGTGGTCGAGGGTGCTTTCGCCGAAGTTCAGGAAGTACACGTGCGGTTCCGGGTCTTTGAGCACACGCGGGTTATCCCGGGCGGCCTTAAGCAGCAGTTCTTTGACCAGGTCCAGGTCCGAGCCGTAATCAACGCCGAGCTTGAGCGTTACCCGGGTGATGGTGTCGGTCAGGGACCAGTTGATCAGTTGCCCGGTAATGAACGTCTTGTTCGGGACAATGATGTCCTTGCGGTCGAAGTCGGTGATGGTTGTGGCGCGGATGCGGATCTTGCTGACCGTGCCCGACAGGTTGCCAATGGTAATGGTGTCGCCGATCCGCACCGGACGTTCGAACAGAATCATGATGCCGGAGATGAAATTCGCAAAAATCTCCTGCATCCCGAAACCCAGACCGACGGAGAGCGCTGCCACCAGCCATTGCAACTTGTCCCAGCTTACGCCGAGTGTGGATAAGGTCGAGACGAAACCGACCCCGGCAATCACGTAAGACAGCAGCGTGGTTGTGGCGTAGGCGCTGCCCTGCGCCAGATTGAGCTTGGACAACACGAACACTTCCAACAGGCCCGGCAAGTTGCGGGCGAGGGCGAAGGTGATGCCGATGATGATCAGCGCGCCCAGCATGTCGCCGATGCTGATCGGCACCATGCTCATGGTTGCGCCCGTGCCGCTGGTGTATTCGTAGAGGGTGATGTTGTCCAGGTACGAGAACACCGAAATCAGATCGGACCAGGCCCAGTACAGTGCGCCCATGAAAGCGCCGAGCAGCGCCAGACGAATCAGGCGCAGGGATTGTTCGTTGACCTTCTCGATGTCCAGCGTCGGTTCTTCGATCACGGCTTCGCCGTCACCGGCCTCTTTCGCCGCCTGACGTTTGGTCAGGGCTCGCTGATACGCCAGCCGGCGGGCCGCAACGCTGAGCCCGCGGACAAAAGTGGCTTCGATCACCAGCCAGAACATCAGCAGGTAAAGGGTATTGATCAGTCGGTCACTGAGCTTGAGCGCGGTGTAGTAATAGCCGAAACACACGGCCACGAACAACGCGATCGGCAGGGCGGTAAACAGGATCCCCACTATTTTGCGGAATAGCGACGTGTTCTCGTGCGTCGGGCTGCGCATCAGCAAGCGGCTGAGCAGCCAGGCCATCAAGGCGTAGCAGGCCAGCACCACCGGCATGCCGAGTACATCATCGGCCAGGGTCGCCGGTTGCAACTCGGCGACGGCGACCACCGCCACCAGCGCCATCACCACCAGGCCTAGTCGACGGATCCAGCCCTGAAGGAATTCGACCTGAGGTTTTTCCCAGCGAAAATGCAGTTCGGCCACGCCACCCGGCGCGAGAATCCGGTAGGCGGTGTAGAACACCAGCCATGCCTGAGCCATTTGCAGCAGCGCGGCGCCCATGTTGGCGTTCTGCCCGCGGGCGTCGATCTGCAAGGCGAGGCCGCATAAGGCCAGGCCCAGCGCGACCGGCATCGCCAGCAAAATATTGACCAGAATAGCCTGCGGCGTGTGCCACTGGCTGTCGCGCTTGAAGTGGCCAATATCCTTGTGAACCTTGTTCAGTTGGGCGTACAGGCTTTTGCGTCGCCACAGCAGGGCGCCGATCAGCAGCACCAGCGGCAGAAACAGCAGCGGCCGTTGAATCAGGCCGTCGCTCAATTCACTCAGGCTGGAGAACCACGGCAAGGTTGTGATCTGGCGCTGCAAGCGTTCCGGTACCGCGCGTATCCATTCCATGTCCAGCGGCTTGTTGCTGGGAATCCAGAACATTTGTTCGTCGAGGGTCGCGCGCAGGCTTTGCGCGGTGCTCAGCAATTGTTTCTGATTGAGTTGCAGGGTGATGGATTCGTTGAGCACGGCGCTCAATTCGCGGTTCAGTCGCTCCAGCAGGTCGGCGCGGGTCGTGGCCAGGTCCAGCAGGCTCTTGCGCAGTTGCGGGGTAACTTGTTCCGGGGGTTGAGTCGACAGCAGGTTGTCGACATAGGTGGCCGGGTTACTCAGCAATTCGCGTTGCTGGCTGACTTCAAACTGATAGAGGCGAATGTCGGCGATTTGGTCCGCCAGGTTGCGGTCGAGCCTTAAACGCGGCAGGGACTGTTTCTGTTTGTAGAGAATCTTGGAGAGCAGCAGGCTGCCCTTGAGCACGTTGATTTGCTCGTCCAGCGCCGAATCGCTCTGGGTGACGTTGTCCAGTTGCTGTTTGGTTTGCAGGTTTTGCTGGGTGACTTCGTTGAGGCGGTCCGTGCTTTTGAGCAGGTAGTCGGAGAGCTTCAGGTTGGCTGCACTTTCGGTAGCCAACAGGCTGCTGCCGCCGGATTTCTGTGCCTCGATGGACTGCTGGGTCACCGTTTCCTGGGACTGGGCCAGGCGTTTCTGGTTGATCAGGGTTTGCAGTTCCTGGATTTCCTGATCCATGCGATCGGATTTTTCCGACAGCAAATCGTGCTGGCTGTTGCCCAGATCCTGCAACTGATTGTTGCCGGCCAGTTCCTGGCGACGCAGCGGAATCAGCGCGTTCAGGGCGGCGAGTTCGGCATTGAGCAAATCGCGCTGTTCGCCGCTCAAGGTTTTGCCGGCATCTTTGCCGGTCTTGAGGATGTTGTTGATTTGTTGAATGCGCGTCTGGCTGGCCGAGATTTCGGCCTGGGCGCGCTCCGGGCGAGTCTGGGCGGTAATCACCAGGGTGTTGGCGTCGGTCAGGGCCCTTTGCAGATCGCTTTGCTGGGTCGAGCGCTCGGTGAGCATTTGCTCAAGTTGCGGGACCGACAGGTTGGCATAGCGTTGCGTCACCGGTTGCACTTTGCTGGCCTTCAGACGCGTCAGTTCACGCTGATTCTCGATGACTTGCTTGGGAGCGGTGGCCAGTTGTTGTTTGACATCGGCCAGTTTCTGCTCGTAGTCGCGCTGGAAACTGAGCTGGGTCAGCGTGTTTTGCAAGATGGCTTGCAGGGCTTTCTGGTCGGCTTCCGGCAGTTTGCGGTCGGCGATCTTGTCCAGGCTCGCCTGCACGGCTTCGCTGGACGGCGGTTCGGCCGCTTGCAGCGTGCCGATGGAGAGGCTCAGGCCTAGCAGGGCCATGATGAAAAAGGTGCGCAGGGTTGACATAGAGACCGATCAAAAACGAAACGAAGAATGGAGTTTAGAGGAAGAGTCCCGGGCCCGGGCGACTTCCTTCGGGGAATCTGACGCCCACTTTGCCGATCTTGTTCCCCTCCATGACCGCGACGGTCCAAATGGTGTTGTTCCACTCCACCTGGTCACCGACAACGGGCGCACCCCCGACTTTCTGAGCGATGAAGTGGCCGAGCGACATGTCCGGATCGATGCCTTCGACTTTCAATCCGTACAGCGCCGCAACCGCGCCCAGCTGGGCGTCTCCTTCGAGCACGAAGTCGCCGAAGAAACGCAGATCCAGACCCCGTTGCGGTGCCTGGCTGAAGAGTTTTCCGAGGGCCGGCAGGTTGTGTTCGTGGCCGATAACACACAGCAAATCATCGACTTCAAGCACCGTACTACCCGACGGATGGAGCAGTTGCTGGCCACGAAACAGTGCGGCGATGCGCGTGCCTTCGGGCATTTTCAGTTCGCGAAGGGGGGAGCCGATGCACCATTTCTCGGCGCCGAGGCGATAAACGAACATTTCCCACTCACTGGTGACGTGCACTTCCAGGGCGGACCGTGAGATCGGCGCGGGGTCAGGTGGCACCGTCACTTTCAGCAGTTTGGCCACCCACGGCAGGCTCGTGCCTTGCACCAACAGCGACACCAGCACAATAAAGAACGCGAGGTTGAAATAGAGCTGAGCGTGGGGCAGGCCGGCCATCAGCGGGAACACCGCCAAAATGATCGGGACCGCGCCGCGCAGGCCGACCCAGGAAATGAACGCTTTTTCGCGGCCATGGAACGCCTTGAACGGCAGCAAACCGACTACTACCGACAACGGCCGTGCAAACAGAATCATCCACAACGCCAGACCCAACGCGGGCAGGGCAATGGGCAGCAGGTCGTGCGGTGTGACCAGCAGACCCAGCACCAGGAACATCCCGATCTGCGCCAGCCAGGCCATGCCGTCGAGCATGTGCAAAATACCGTGCCGACTGCGCACAGGACGGTTGCCGATGACCAGGCCGCACAGATACACCGCAAGGAAGCCACTGCCGTGCAGGGCGTTGGTCAGCGCAAACACCACCAGGCCGCCGGCAATCACCAGAATCGGATAGAGGCCGTTGGCCAGATTGATGCGGTTGACCAGTTGCAGCATGACCCAGCCACCCGCAAGGCCGACAACGGCACCGATACCGAACTCCCGGACGAAGTGCACGAGCAGGCTCCAGTGCAGGCCGGTCTCGCCGCTGGCGAGCATGTCGATCAGGGTCACGGTGAGGAACACCGCCATTGGGTCGTTGCTGCCGGATTCGATTTCGAGGCTGGCGGTGACCCGTTCATTCAGGCCTTTGCCGCCCAGCAGCGAGAATACCGCTGCGGCGTCGGTAGAGCCGACAATCGCGCCAATCAACAAGCCCTGAATGATGCTCAGGTTAAATAGCCAAGCGGCCACCATGCCGGTCAATGCGGTCGTTATTAACACCCCGACCGTGGCCAGCGACAGTGCAGGCCACAGCGCAACGCGGAAACTCGCGACCCGAGTACGCAAACCACCGTCGAGCAGGATCACCGCCAACGCGAGGTTGCCGACCAGATAAGCCGTGGGGTAGTTATCGAAAATAATGCCGCCACCGTCGACACCGGCGGCCATGCCCACGGCCAGGATAATCACCAGAATCGGGATGCCGAGGCGGGACGAAAGTGAGCTCACCAGAATGCTCGCACCTACCAGCAACGCGCCGATCAGAAACAGGCTGTTGATGGTGATTGCATTCAAAGGCGTTACTCCAAAAAAGCTGAAAGGCGGGCACAAACTGACCATGCAGTCTGCGTGCCAGCGATTCTAACCTGTTGAAATGTGATGCTGTCAAAAAGGTTTTTGCAGCGCAGGAGGTGCAGAGCGGTGATCGTTGGGCTACGTCAGGCGCGGGCGCCAGTTGAGTAGCCGAGTCGGAAATCCGTTGCAAGGTGTTGCACTTAGGCCCCCGGCGACGAAGTGAAGGAACCCCATCCGCCAATCACAGTCTTTACTGCTCGCGAGAAAGGTCGCTCGCCAGGAAAATCAGGGCCTTGGGCCTGAATAACCCTGGCGTCCGTGGTGACTTTTCTTTATCGTACGCGCCCTTTGAAAATGCTCGGAAAATCAAAATGTTGGAAGCATCCCTAAGCCAATTGGAACAGCTGGTAAATGACCTGGTGCAACAGAACCAGGCACTGCTCGGCAGCAACCAGACCCTGAGTGCAGAACTGGCTCAGGCCAAGGATGAAAACGAAAGCCTGCAATTGAGCCTGATGGAGCAGGAAGAGAAACAAGGCGCCACTGCCGCACGCATTCAGGCCCTGGTTGAGCGCGTCAGCGCCGGCCCGGTCAGCGCATGAATCAAGGCGCCGCAGGGGTAAAAGTCGTCTCGATCCTGGGGGAGGACTATTCGATCAAGGCGCCGGCCGGGGAAGAGCAAACCCTGCTGGACGCCGCGATGATGTTGAAGGCTGCTTTGGCCGACACCAAAAGAAAGTACCCGACACTGATCGGTGACCGCCTGCTGGTACTGGCCGCGATGAATCTGTGCTCGCAACAGATTGAAATGCAAAAGCAGCACAAGCAGGAACTCGACCGTTACCAAGAGCAAGTCAGCGCCACGGTTGAAGTGATCTCCAAGACGATCAATCAGGCCTGATCGGCTTTGCGCACAACCAAAGAATAAATTGTCGATAGGAGTTGTATACAATCGGCACGGCTGTTGCAGTGTTTCAGCCTCTTATTCTTTGGGGGTGCTCTATGCAGTTTTGGCGACGCAGTATTCAATGGCAGTTAATCCTGAGTATGGGCACCGCCCTGCTGGTCAGTATTCTGATCGTGGTGGGCATTTATACCCTCGTGGTTAACCGTCTCGCCCAGAGCTATCTGGTCGAACAAGCCCTGCCGTCGAGCATCGAAGCGATGCGCAACGACATCGAGCGAATCCTCGTTCAACCCCTTACCGCCGCCAAGGATATCGCCAGCAATAGCATGGTGCGCGACTGGTTGGCCGCGGGTGAAGACAGCGGCCGGACCGCTGAATTTGCGCAATACCTGGAAGGCATTCGCGCCGAGCACAAAGCCTTCACTGCGCTGATTATCGGCATCGCTTCAAATCACTATTTGACCGAAAAAGGCCTGGACCGGACCCTCAGTCGTTCCAGCCCCAAAGACGCCTGGTTCTACTCATTCCTCGACAGCAACCAGTCGCGTACCCTCAATATCGACAATGACACCGCGACTGGAGAATTGGCGCTGTTCATCGACTTCAAAGTCGAGCAGGCTGGTAAAACCGTGGGCGTTGCCGGGCTTGGCCTGAGCATGAAAGAGCTGTCTGCACTGATCCACAATTTCAATTTCGGGGCGCGCGGCAAGGTCTATCTCGTGCGTTCAGACGGTTTGATCCAGGTGCATCCCGAAGCGCAATTCAGCGGCAAACGCACCTTGGCCGAGCAAATCGGTGCCCCGGCGGCGCAAGCGGTCATGGGTCAACTCTCTAACTCCACAGCGTCCGCCACCAACAGCAGCTTTGTAAGAGATGGCGAAGACTTCCTCGCGTTAAGCCTGCCGCTGCGCGATCTCGGCTGGACGCTGGTGGCCGAAGTGCCGCAATCGCAGATTTACGCCGAAGCCCGTCGCGCTATGTGGATGAGCAGCGGCATTGCCCTTGCGGTAGCGCTGGTGTGTCTGATGTTGGTGGTGCTGCTGGCCCGTGGGCTCGTGCGGCCGATTCGTCAGGTAACAGCTGCACTGGTGGCCATCGGTAGCGGCGGTGGAGATTTGACCCATCGGTTAGATTCCAGCCGTGCCGATGAACTGGGTGATCTGGCGCGCGGCTTCAACCGCTTCCTCGACAGTCAGCGCGAGATGATCGGTGAAGTACTGACCACCAGCGAACGCTTGCGCACCGCGGTTGGCCAAGTGGCGAAAGTTGTGGATAACACGGCCCAGCGCTCTGGTCGCCAGCAGGAAATGACTGACATGGTGGCCACTGCTGTTCATGAGATGGGCCTGACCGTGCAGGAAATCGCCCAGAACGCGGGCAACGCGGCGGTCGCGTCGCAGAATGCTCGCGATGAGGCGATGCAGGCGCGTGAAGTGGTGGGCGGGTCGATCCGGAATATCGAAAGCATGTCCGACGAAATAGGTATTGCGGCGGATGCCGTGGGTGAGCTGGCCAATCAGGTGGCGTCGATTGATCAAGTGCTGGCCGTGATTCGCGGAATATCCGAGCAGACCAATTTGCTAGCGCTCAACGCGGCCATCGAAGCAGCGCGGGCCGGGGATATGGGGCGCGGGTTTGCGGTGGTGGCGGATGAAGTGCGCACCTTGGCGCGGCGGACTCAGTCGTCCACCGATGAGATTCAACAGATGATCGGCAGCCTTAAGCAGGGGGCGGAAAATGCCGTGTCATCGATGCACAGCGGTCAAGCGGCGACCGGCACCGGCGTTGAGTCGAGCCAGCGCACCGGGGCGTCGTTGACGGCGATTACCGGGCAGGTGGAACGCATCAGCGACATGAACCATCAGGTGGCGACGGCGACAGAAGAACAGTCGGCGGTGACGGAGGAGATCAATCGCAACGTGCAGGGGATTTCGGATCTGGCGCGCGCGACGGCGGGGGAGGTGAGGGCGTGCCGTGGAGACTGTCAGACGTTGCAGCGGTTGGCAGATGATTTGGCGCGGCAGATGAGCAGTTTCAAACTGAGCTGAAAAATGCGTTGGCAGTGCTGACGCGTTCGCTGGCAAGCCAGCTCCTACAAAGGCCGGTGCGTTCACATCAAACCCTGTAGGAGCTTGCCAGCGAATGGATTTCAGCTGCAGCACAAGTTCGGGATCAGAACCACTCATCCTGCATGTTCAAACACACATCATCCCGAGCCTCAAGAATCGCCAACTCATGGTGGCAACCTGGCACTTCCCATGTCAGGAAATACCGCGCCGCCTGCAGCTTGCCTTTATAGAAGCTCACATCCGCCGCATTACCCTTGGCCAATCCTTCCTCGGCCCGAATCGCCTGCTCCAGCCAGCGCCAGCCAATCACCGTGTGCCCGAACACTTTCAGGTACAGAGCCGAGTTCGCCAGACTGCTATTGATCTTGCCCTGAGCCAGATCAATCAGCAGGCCAATGGTCACCGTTTGCAAACGTGCCACCAGTTTTTCCAGCGGTTCACGCAGCGCGGTCAAGGACTCATGTGCCTGGGCCCGAGCGCCTGTGTCGGCGATGAGACGGATCAATTGCTTGAGCCCTGCACCCCCGTTCTGCGCCAGTTTGCGCCCCAGCAAGTCCAGCGACTGAATCCCGTGTGTCCCTTCATGAATCGGGTTCAGACGGTTGTCGCGATAATACTGCTCCACCGGGTATTCGCGCGTGTAGCCGTGGCCGCCGAGAATCTGGATCGCCAGTTCGTTAGCCTTGAGGCAAAACTCTGACGGCCAGGATTTGACGATGGGCGTCAGCAAATCCAGTAGTTCATGGGCCTGCTTGCGCTCGGCTTCGGTCTCAAGCGTGGTGGTGTCATCGAACAGTCGCGCCGCGTACAACCCGAGGTCGAATGAGCCTTCGACATAGGCTTTCTGCGTCAGCAGCATGCGCTTAACGTCCGCGTGCTGAATGATCGCCACCGGCGCGGTGTTCGGGTCCTTGCTGTCCGGCACGCGACCTTGCGGCCGTTCGCGGGCATATTCCAGCGAGTACAAATAGCCGGCGTAACCGAGCATCACCGCACCCATGCCGACGCCGATCCGCGCCTCGTTCATCATCTGGAACATGTAGCTCAAACCGTGATGCGGCTTGCCCACCAGATAACCAACACACTCGCCGTTATCGCCGAAGTTCAGCGCGGTGGACGTGGTGCCGCGCCAGCCCATTTTGTGGAACAACCCGGCCAGCAACACGTCGTTGCGCTTGCCCAGGTTGCCGTCATCGTTGACCAGAAACTTCGGCACGATGAACAGCGAAATCCCCTTCACACCGGCCGGCGCATCCGGCAGCTTGGCCAGCACCATGTGCACGATGTTTTCCGACAGCGGGTGATCGCCGCCGGAAATGAAAATCTTGTTGCCTTTGAGGCGATAAGTGCCGTCGGACGCAGGTTCGGCGCGGGTACGAATGTCCGACAGCGACGAGCCTGCATGCGGCTCGGTCAGGGCCATGGTGCCGAAGAAACGCCCGTCGATCATCGGTTGCAGGAAGCGCTGTTTCTGCTCCTCGGTACCGAAGCTTTCAATCAGATTCGCCGCGCCCATGGTCAAAAACGGGTATGAAGTCGACGCCGCGTTCGCCGATTGGAAGTGAGCGAAGCAAGCTTGGGACAGCAAGGTAGGAAGCTGCATGCCACCAGCGTCGAAACTGCGCGCAGCATTGAGGAAGCCGGCTTCGAGGAACGCATCCACCGCCGGTTTCACTTCCGGAATCAGAATCGCCTGACCGTCCTCATAGCGCGGCTCGTTCTCGTCACCCTTGCGGTTGTGCGGGGCGAAGAATTTTTCGGCGATGTTGCGGGCGGTACCAATGGCGGCATCGAAGGTCTCGCGATTGTGCTCGGCGAAACGCTCACGCTGAGTCAGGCCCTCGGCATCGAGGACTTCATACAGCTCGAAAGCCAGATTGCGGGAACTGAGCAACGTCTCGGACATGGCGGCCTACCTTTTTTTGGAATGGACCGAGTCTAGGCTTGCTGATAAAGCATGAACAGGATGATTGATGAGCGTGATGGTGGGGCAGAGCGCCAACTTAGCAAACACCACAAACCACTGTGGGAGCGAGCTTGCTCGCGATGGCGGCAGATCAGTCAACATTGAGGGTGACTGATACATCGCTATCGCGAGCAAGCTCGCTCCCACAGGGATTATTGCTAAGCCGGGCACCGTTGCAGGTGCCCGGTTTATCGGTTTTAACCGATGGTCATCAAGCTGGCATTACCACCCGCCGCCGCCGTGTTAACGCTCAACGCCCGCTCAATCACCAGACGCTCCAGCGCAATGTTGGTCTCGCCTTGCGACAAACCATGAACACCGACAATGGCGCCAGCACGCTTGGCCACTTGCTGACACACCGCACGCAACTGGTCGGAATGACCGTGATGCAGAACCGCATCAAACACCACTTCGTCCTTGTTCCAGTCGGACACCAGCTTGATCCGCGCCTGAACTTCCTTCGGCAGGCGTGTGAACAACGCCTTGGTCAGTTCAGATTCCGGCCACACCGCCGAACCACCGACAGCTAACACCGCCGCCAGTTGAGTCAGCAGATCGCCTTCGACTTCCGCCAGGCACAGCACGTGTTCACGCGGCAGGATGGCGTAGCTGTTGCGCTCGCCGGTCGGGCCCGCCAGTACGCGGGTGATGCCGCTTTGCGATTGCGCCGCGAACTGCACGCACAGGGCGCTCAGGTCGGCAAACTTGTGGCTGTCGGCCCAGGCGCTCAGGGCGGTCAGCGGCTTGCTCATGGCGTCACGCAGACGAACGTCCGGCGCGGCGATGGCGTCACCGCGAGCGAAGGATTGTTCGATGGCATCGGTAGGGCGCGTCGACAGCAGGCGATATAAGTACAGTGGACCACCGGCTTTCGGACCGGTACCCGACAGGCCTTCGCCGCCGAACGGCTGCACGCCAACCACGGCACCGACGATGTTGCGGTTCACGTAGACGTTACCGGCGTTGACGTTGTCGATCACCTTAGCGATGGTCTCGTCGATGCGGGTATGCACGCCCAACGTCAGGCCATAGCCGGAAGCGTTGATCTGGCCGATCAGTTGATCGATGTCTTTGCGCTTGTAGCGAACCACGTGCAGCACCGGACCGAAGATCTCGCGTTGCAACTCGTCAAAGCTTTCCAGTTCGATCAGGGTCGGCATCACGAAGGTGCCGCGTTTGACTTCTTCGCTGTTGGCGATGGCCACCTGGTACACATTGCGACCTTTGTCGCGCATGGCCTGGATGTGCTTCTCGATGCCCGCCTTGGCTTCGGCGTCGATCACCGGGCCGATGTCCACGGACAGGCGCTCAGGATTGCCGAGGCGGCATTCAGCCATGGCACCTTTGAGCATTTCGATGACGCGGTCAGCGGAATCTTCCTGCAAGCACAGGACGCGCAGTGCCGAGCAACGTTGACCGGCGCTGTCGAACGCCGACGACACCACGTCGATGACCACTTGTTCGGTCAGTGCCGAAGAGTCGACGATCATCGCGTTCTGGCCACCGGTTTCGGCGATCAATGGAATCGGACGACCCTGGCTGTCCAGGCGGCCGGCGATGTTGCGTTGCAGCAAACGAGCGACTTCGGTGGAGCCGGTGAACATCACGCCTTTCACGCGATCGTCACCCACCAGTCCGGCACCAACGGTTTCGCCACGGCCCGGCAGCAGTTGCAGCACGCCTTCCGGGATCCCGGCTTCGAGCAGCAGGCGCACGGCTTGAGCCGCGACCAGCGGGGTTTGCTCCGCAGGCTTGGCCAATACCGGGTTGCCGGCAGCCAGTGCCGCCGCGACTTGACCACTGAAGATGGCCAGCGGGAAGTTCCACGGGCTGATGCACACCACTGGACCCAAGGGGCGGTGGGCGTCATTGGTGAAGTCGTTGCGTGCCTGCACCGCGTAATAACGCAGGAAGTCCACGGCTTCACGCACTTCGGCGATGGCGTTGGCGAAAGTCTTGCCGGCTTCGCGAGCCAACAGGCCCATCAGCGGCTGGATCTCGCCTTCCATCAAGTCAGCGGCACGTTCCAGAATCGCGGCGCGTTCGGCGGGCGGGGTGGCCTGCCAGATCGGCGCGGCGTTGAGGGCGCACTGGATTGCATTATCGACGTCATCAACGGTGGCTTCCTGCACATGGCCGACCACGTCACGCAGATCGGCCGGGTTCAGCACTGGCGCAGGTGTTTCAGTGCTGGAAGCGCAACCGAGCATCGGCGCGGCTTTCCAGTGGTTGTGAGCAGTGGCCAGCAAGGCACAGGACAGCGAAGCCAGACGATGTTCGTTGGCCATGTCGATGCCGCTGGAGTTGGCGCGCTCGGCACCATACAGGTCACGCGGCAGTGGGATACGCGGGTGCGGCAGGCCGAAGCCGCCTTCCAGCGTCGCCATCTGCTCGATGCTGGCCACTGGATCGGCCACCAGCTCCTGGATCGAAATGGATTGGTCGGCGATGCGGTTAACGAACGAGGTGTTCGCACCGTTTTCCAGCAGACGACGCACCAGGTACGCCAGCAGCGTTTCGTGAGTGCCGACCGGTGCGTACACGCGGCACGGACGGTTCAGCTTACCTTCGGAAACTTTACCTACAACCTGTTCGTACAGCGGTTCACCCATGCCGTGCAGGCACTGGAACTCGTACTGGCCGGGGTAATAGTTCTGACCGGCAATATGGTAAATGGCCGACAGGGTGTGGGCGTTGTGCGTGGCGAACTGCGGATAGATAACTTCCGGCACCGACAGCAGTTTGCGGGCGCAGGCAATGTAGGAAACGTCGGTGTACACCTTGCGGGTGTAGACCGGGTAGCCTTCCAGGCCTTCGACCTGGGCGCGCTTGATTTCGCTGTCCCAGTACGCGCCTTTTACCAGGCGGATCATCAGGCGATGACGGCTGCGGCGAGCCAGGTCGATCACGTAGTCGATTACGTACGGGCAACGCTTCTGGTACGCCTGGATCACGAAACCGATGCCGTTCCAGCCGGTCAGTTGCGGCTCGAAGCACAGGCGCTCCAGCAGATCCAGCGACAGCTCCAGGCGGTCGGCTTCTTCGGCGTCGATGTTCAGACCGATGTCGTATTGCTTGGCCAGCAAGGTCAGCGACAGCAGGCGCGGGTACAACTCGTCCATCACACGCTCGTACTGCGCGCGGCTGTAACGCGGGTGCAAAGCGGACAGCTTGATGGAAATGCCCGGGCCTTCATAAATCCCACGACCGTGGGACGCTTTGCCGATCGAGTGAATGGCTTGTTCGTACGACGCCAGGTACTTCTGCGCATCGTGCTCGGTGAGGGCGGCTTCACCCAGCATGTCGTAGGAATAGCGGAAGCCCTTGGCTTCGAACTTGCTCGCGTTGGCCAGCGCTTCGGCGATGGTTTCGCCGGTGACGAACTGCTCGCCCATCAGGCGCATGGCCATGTCGACGCCCTTGCGGATCATCGGTTCGCCGCTCTTGCCGATGATGCGGCTCAGGGACGAAGTCAAACCCGCTTCGTTATGCGTGGCGACCAGTTTGCCGGTCAGCAGCAGGCCCCAAGTGGCGGCGTTGACGAACAACGATGGGCTGTTGCCCAAGTGCGGGTGCCAGTTACCGGTGCTGATCTTGTCGCGGATCAGTGCGTCACGGGTGCCTTTATCCGGAATGCGCAGCAGCGCTTCGGCCAGGCACATCAGCGCTACGCCTTCCTGGGACGACAGGGAAAATTCCTGCAGCAGGCCCTGAACAATCCCGGCGCGGCCACCGGCGCTTTTCTGATTCCGCAGTTTTTCGGCAATCGACGCCGCGAGCTTATTGGTGGCTTCGGCCATGGCGACCGGCAGGCGAGCCTGTTCGATCAGCATTGGCACCACTTCCGGCTCAGGGCGACGGTAAGCAGCGGTGATCGAAGCACGTAGCACCGATTGCGGCAGGATGCTCTCGGCGAATTCGAGGAAGCACTGGTGGGCGTGATCCAGAGGTGCATCGACGGTGTCGTCGGAATCCTTGGTCAAACCGCTCAGCTCAGTCAGGGTTGCACCACCCTCGAGTTTTTCCAGGTAATTGAAAATTGCCTGCTTGATCAGCCAGTGCGGCGTGCGATCAATCGAGCTCGCGGCAGCCTTGAGGCGCTCGCGAGTCGGGTCGTCAAGTTTGACCCCAAGGGTGGTAGTAGCCATTTTTTTATCCTCATGTTTGCCACGACCGCGTGGCATCAGCTGGCGGCAAGATTAGCCGTGCAATCGTTGAGGTGCAACCGGGTGCAACCCTTTTTTTGTCGGAATAATAAGCAGCTCGTCAGGAAATAAATTCCAGTACGAACGTACCGCTCCTGCTTGGTGCTTTCGTTTCTAGCTAATCGTCGTAACTGCCTTAAAAAGAAGCAAAAGCATCGGTTTTTTACGAAAATCACATCAGGTGCAACTTATTCTCACAAAATGGGTTGCACCTTATTTGGGTTGTTGAATAGGATTCGCGCCCCAAGGTGCAACCGGATGAAAAACCGGTGCGCCGGCTGATGGCTTTCCTGGGGAAACATCAGTCATAAATGCGCGGCTTTGAGATCGTCTGAACAAACGTTGTCGTTTGTCGTTGGTTTCACACGCTACCGCTACATAAAAACAAAGCCAGGGCATCACTGAATGAGCGTAAGCAATCCAACCCTGATCACGTTTGTGATCTACATCGCAGCAATGGTGCTGATCGGCTTCATGGCCTATCGCTCCACCAACAACCTTTCTGACTACATTCTGGGCGGTCGCAGCCTGGGCAGCGTCGTGACGGCCCTATCCGCCGGTGCTTCCGACATGAGCGGCTGGTTGTTGATGGGCCTGCCGGGCGCCATCTACATGTCCGGCCTGTCCGAAAGCTGGATCGCCATTGGCCTGATCATCGGTGCTTATCTGAACTGGCTGTTCGTCGCTGGCCGTCTGCGCGTGCAGACCGAGCACAACGGCGATGCCCTGACCCTGCCGGATTACTTCGCCAGCCGTTTCGAAGACAAAAGCGGCCTGCTGCGGATCATTTCTGCGGTGGTGATCCTGGTGTTCTTCACCATTTACTGCGCTTCCGGCATCGTTGCTGGCGCTCGTCTGTTTGAAAGCACCTTCGGCATGTCCTACGAGACCGCGCTGTGGGCCGGTGCTGCGGCGACGATTGCCTACACCTTCGTCGGCGGTTTCCTCGCCGTGAGCTGGACCGATACCGTACAAGCCACGCTGATGATCTTCGCGCTGTTGCTGACGCCGATCATCGTGCTGCTGGCCACCGGCGGCGTTGACACCACGTTCCTGGCCATCGAAGCGCAAGACGCCAGCAACTTCGACATGCTGAAAAACACCACCTTCATCGGCATCATTTCGCTGATGGGCTGGGGCCTGGGCTACTTCGGCCAGCCGCACATCCTCGCGCGTTTCATGGCGGCGGATTCGGTCAAGTCGATCGCCAACGCCCGTCGCATCTCCATGACCTGGATGATCCTGTGCCTGGGCGGCACCGTTGCGGTAGGTTTCTTTGGTATCGCTTACTTCTCGGCGAACCCTGATTTGGCCGCTCCGGTCACTGAAAACCACGAACGCGTGTTCATCGAACTGGCCAAAATCCTTTTCAACCCATGGATCGCCGGTATCTTGCTGTCGGCCATCCTGGCGGCCGTAATGAGCACCCTGAGCTGCCAATTGCTGGTGTGCTCGAGCGCCCTGACCGAAGACTTCTACAAAACCTTCCTGCGTAAATCCGCTTCCCAGGTGGAACTGGTCTGGGTCGGCCGCGCCATGGTGCTGCTGGTTGCCCTGATCGCCATCGCGTTGGCCGCCAACCCGGAAAACCGCGTACTGGGTCTGGTCAGCTACGCCTGGGCCGGTTTCGGTGCTGCGTTCGGTCCGGTGGTGTTGATCTCCGTGATCTGGAAAGACATGACCCGTAACGGCGCACTGGCCGGCATCCTGGTCGGCGCGATCACCGTGATCGTCTGGAAACACTTCGAACTGCTGGGCCTGTACGAAATCATCCCTGGTTTCATCTTCGCCAGCCTGGCCATCTACATCGTCAGCAAACTGGGCACGCCGACTCACGGCATGCTGCAGCGTTTCGCTGCTGCCGAGGCAGATTTCCGCCTGAACAAGTGAGGGAGTGGAGCTGAGGCTCTGACCTTTCGCCGCACATGAAAACGGCCCGCTTCCATTTGGAGGCGGGCCGTTTTTTTTTGCCTGTGAAATTTTCGAATCCCTGCGCGTCCCCCTGTAGGAGTGAGCCTGCTCGCGATAGCGCCGTGTCAGTCGACTTCAATGTTGAATGATGAACCGCTTTCGCGAGCAAGCTCGCTCCTACAGGGGTAGGTGGTGGTTTTGAGGGAGATGTCTGTAGCCAAACACACCGATTCTTGAAGGATAAATCTCTATAAAAGTAGGGAAAATCTGATTTCCTTGTCCCTCCCTCAACACCCGTTATTGCTCATGCAGAATCGCCCGCCTTCATTCTGCAGAGACACATCGGATGTTCGCGCCTGCCAATCAACCGCGTTTCACGTTGACCCTCGACGGCGTCCAGAATGAGCTCAAGGTCCTTGAGTTCACGGGCACGGAAGCCATCAGCCAACCCTACCGTTTTGACCTGGAACTGGTCAGCGATCGGCCAGACATAGAACTGGAAAGCCTGCTGCACCGTCAGGCGTATCTGAGTTTTGATGCACAAGGTGCCGGTATTCACGGTCAGATTTTTCGTGTCGGCCAAAGCGACTCCGGGAAACGTCTGACGGGCTATCAGATCAGCCTCGTACCGCGACTGGCTTACCTCGGTCAGCGCATCAACCAGCGGATTTTCCAGCACAAAAGCGTGCCAGCGATCATCGCGCAGGTCCTCAAGGACCATGGCATCCAGCGCGATGCGTTCGAATTTCAACTTGGCAGCGACTACGCGGCTCGCGAATACTGCGTGCAGTACGCCGAAAGCGATCTGGCGTTTATCCAGCGGCTGTGTGCCGAGATCGGCATTCACTACCACTTCCAGCACAGCCCCGACGGGCATCTGCTGGTGTTCGGCGATGACCAAACCGTTTTCCCTCGCCTGCCCGAGTCGACGTTGTACCTGCCCGGCAGCGGAATGGCGGCGGATGCGCCGGCCATCAAGCGCTTCAACGTGCGCCTGGAAACCCGCACCACAGCGGTTGCCCGTCGCGATTACGACTTTCGGAAACCGCGCCTGCAACTCGAAAGCCGTTTCGACAGCGAACAGCGCCCGGTGCTGGAGGATTACCACTTTCCCGGCCAATTCACGGATCGTGAACACGGCAAGCAACTGACGCAACGCGCACTCGAACGCCACAACGCCGACTTCCGTCAGGCTGAAGGTCGTGGCGATGACTGTGCGCTGATCAGTGGGCATTTCCTGCACCTCGCCGAGCATCCACGTCAGGCGTGGAACGACCTCTGGCTTATCACCGAAATCGAACATCGCGGCCGCCAGCCACAAGTGCTGGAGGAGTCGGCCACCAGCGACGATCCGGATGATTTCCAGGGCTATCGCAATACCTTTCTGGCAACACCGTGGGACGTTTCGTTTCGTCCGCCGCTGGGGCCGCAAAAGCCTCGGATGCTCGGCTATCAACCCGCCGTGGTCACCGGTCCGGCCGACAGCGAAATCCATTGCGACGAGTTCGGACGGGTGAAGGTTCAGCTCGCCTGGGACCGCGACGGTCAGCTCAACGAGCATTCCAGTTGCTGGCTGCGCGTCGCCACAGGTTGGGCGCATGACCGTTATGGCAGCGTGCTTATCCCGCGAGTCGGCATGGAAGTACTGGTCGGATTCATCGACGCCGATGCCGACAAACCGCTGGTGATGGGCTGCCTGCCGAACGCGGCGACGCCCGTTCCGCTGGACCTGCCCGCTGACAAGACCCGCAGCATTTTCCGCAGCCAGAGCAGTCCGGGTGGCGGGGGGTACAACGAACTGCGCATCGAGGATCGCAAAGGCGCCGAGGAAATCTACCTGCGCGCCCAGCGAAACTGGACCCAGCACGTGTTGAATGATCAACAGGTGCAGGTCGATAACCGGCGCAGCATCGTTGTCACCGGTACCGCTCGCCATGAGTTGAAGGCTGACGAGCAGCGCATCACCCACGGTCAGCGCCAGGCCGAAGTGAAGCTCGACGATCACTTGCTGGTGATGGGTGATCGGCACATTCGTGTGACCAGTCAGGCGCTCAACGCCAGTCAGCAGTTCCACGTCAGCGCAGGCCAGCAAGTGGTGATCGATGGCGGCGCCAGCGCGACGATTCAGGCGGGCGGGCAGTGGATCAACATTGGGCCTGGGGGGATTTTCAGCAGCGTGCCGATTCAGGTCGGGGGCGCGTTGATGCCGCCGATGGCTGCCGCGCCGGCGTCGCCGAATACGCCGTTGAAACTCGCCGCTGCGCCGGCCGCGTTGTTGAGTGCTGCACAGATCATGAGCCTGAAAAGCGACGCGCCGTTTTGTGAGGAGTGTGAGCGTTGCAAGGGTGGTGTCTGTGCAGCCTGATCATTTAACGCCTCGCGACTGGCTAGACCGGCAGCCGCTGAAACCCGCCGAGAAGGTGTTCGCGGTCTTTAGTAACGCCAGTTCTGCTCAGGCGTTTAAAGCTTGGCAATGCTCGACCACTGCACAGGCGCCGAGTCCTGTGTGGGCAGACACCGCGTACGCCGAGTGGGAACCGGTGATGCCTTTTGTGGGAATCGTCGCGCAAGGCAGTGAGTTTCTGGAGTGGGTCGCTGCGACCGAGTCTCGTGATTGGGGGTGGTTGGCGGTTTCCTCTGCGTCTCAAGAGGTGCTGGTCGAGCATCTGCGCAGCCTTACCCAGGTTCTCTTGCCCAACGGACATGCAGTGTTTTTCCGCTTCTGGGACGGGCGTTATGTGTTGCCGATTCTTCAGTCCGGCGAAGTGAATACCACGCAGTTAATGCCGGTGATTGACCGCTGTTTGATCAACGGTCAGTCGCTCGATATCGGTGGCAGTGCGCTGAAAACCTCCAGGGTTTTTCCGTGGTGGGAGGTTTCCGAGTCGCTACTCAAGTACCTCGCTGACGAGTCCGCAACGACTCGCATCAACAACTTGCTGATGTGGTTGAGCGAGGAAAGACCTGATCTTTATGAAGCGTTTTCGCCGAGCGTATTGCGGCACAAAGTCGTGCTCTTCTTGCAGGCGCCGGACCTGCCTCAAGCACCGAAATCAGCCTTGGTGGATTACCTGATGACGGAGCTGGACTGATGGATCAGATCGTACGGGTCGAGCAGGAGCTCGACGGGTTTAAAGACACGCTGGTTTTGTATCGCCAGCAACTTGGCAGCTTCTTGGGGCGCAATACCGACAGGGTCAGCCGGGCGATGGATTTGCCTTCGCTGATGGGCATGGAGCGGCTGATAAAACTTGGGAGCACCACGACTGCGGTGAGCAGTGGCGATGATGATTTTTTCTCGGGTGTTGCGCAGTGTCCGGTGAGCGGGATTCTGGAGATCGAGAGCAAGTTTGAATCGGTTTATGACATTCCGTTGGGGAATATTTCGGTTGATGTGATTGCCAGGGATGGCGGCGAGATCACACCGGTGAAACTCGATGAAAACGGTAAAGGACAGTTTGAAGGGAAACCCGGAAAGTTCTATCGGGTTCATGTTCAGAGCGAAGTTACGCCGGCTCAAATTGATGATCTTTTCTCGTCCTACGACGGTCTGACCACGGAGCTGGAAGGCTGGCTGCGCAAAGAATGGGAAGGGTTTAAGCCCCAGTGGTCGCAGCAATTGGCGTCCGCATCATTGGCCGCCGTGGGCAATGGAATGCTCGCAGGAGGTTGGGCAGCGATTCAGGAGGTATGGGATGGTATCGGTGAGCTCACAGACATTCTGAAAGACCCTGACGCTTTTGCCGAAAAACTGGGTGAAAGCGCAGGAGAACTGGCAAGGCTGGCAGTCAGCGCTCCAGACAAGATGGAAAAGGCCATGTTGCTGGCCAGCGACGAGGCGGCGCTGTGTTTGCTGATGCGCACCGCAATGTTATGGCTCGAAGCATTGCCGCCATCGCAACTGGCCGGGTCATCGGCTGAGGCCATTTCCAAAGTCGTGGTTGGCCTGGTCATCGACTTGTTAATTGGCTTGGTATTGAGCGTGGTCGGCGTCGGTATTGCCTGGCTGACAGTGCGACTGGCCAAGTACAGCGCGCAAATTTTTCAGGCCGTAATGGGCTTCGTGAAATCGATGGTCACGATCATCGACAACTTTATGGAGTATGTAGACCGCTACAAAACAGTCGCCGCGCGCGGTGTTGCTGCGGGACTAAATAAAGGCCGCATGCAACTGCGCTGGGATGCCAAACGCAACACCACCCTCAAGCAAAACGAACACCACGACAACGTCCCGGATCAGGCGAAAAACCCCAACGGCGACTCCGCCGATTCCGCCAACAAAACCGCCACCAATAAATGCCCGGTGTCGATGGTCACCGGCGAAGAGCTGCTGACCCTCACCGACGGTTCGCTGGACGGCGTCCTGCCGTTCGACTTCACCCGGCTCTATCGCACCAGCGCCGCCGAGATCGATTGCGGTCTCGGTTTCGGCTGGAGCCATTCGCTCTCCCATCGACTGGAAGTCGACGGCGACAGCGTCATCTGGATCGACCACGAAAACCGCCGCACCACCTTCCCGTTGCCGTCCGCTGAACGCCCGGCGATCCATAACAGCCTGTCGCGCGCCGCGATTTATCTCGGGGCTGAACCCGAAGAACTGATCCTCGCCCAGGCCGGCGACGACGCACGGTTTTATCACTTTCACCACGGTCGACTGACGGCGATCAGCGACGCCTACGACAACCGCCTGCGCATCACCCGCGACCGCCAAGAGCGCATCCAGCGCCTCGACAACGGCGCTGGCCGCGCCTTGCGCTTGCGTTATGAACACAGTCATCTGGTCGCCATCGACTATCAGGTTTTTGTGCCGGCGCCGACCCTCGAGGCGTGCTGGAAGACTGAGCAGACGCTAGTCAGTTACGCCTACGACGAACGCGCACAACTGATCGAGGCGAGCAACGCCGCCGGTGAAAGCGAGCGCTACGACTACGACGACCAGCACGTCATCCTCCAGCGACAACTGGCCGGTGGGGCGAGTTTCTTTTGGGCGTGGGAACGCTCCGGCAAAGCCGCACGCTGCATCCGCCACTGGGCCTCGTTTGCGCAGATGGACGCGCGTTATGTCTGGGATGACGCCGGCCGTGTCACCGTGCACAACCTCGACGGCAGCGAAGAGGTTTACGTCCACGACGAGCGCGCGCGGCTGGTGCGCAAGGTCGAACTGGATGGCGGTGAACAGCTCAAGGCGTACGACGATGATGGTCGGCTGGTGGCCGAACAGGATCCGCTCGGCGCCGTCACCGAATACCGCTATGACGAAGTCGGACGCCTGGTGGCGCTGATTCCGCCGGCAGACGAGCCGACGGCCTACGAGTACCGCAACGGTTTCCTGCACGCCCGTTATCGCGGCAAAGCGGTGTGGACCTGGCAGCGCAATGCCCAGGGGGATGTCACGGAAGCGACCGATCCCGATGGCCAGATCACCCATTACCACTACGACGCCAAAGGTCAGCTGCTGTCGATCCGTTATCCGGACACCAGCCGGCATGTGTTCGTCTGGAACGGTTTGGGGCAACTGGTCGAGGAAACGCTGCCGGACGGCGGGCAGCGGCGCTTTTCCTACGACACCTTGGGGCGGCAGCTTACCCGTCAGGACGAACATGGCGCGGTCACCCAGTCGCAATGGGACGCCGTTGGCCGACTGATCCAGACGATTCTTCCTACCGGCGCCAGTCGTGCCTACAGCTACAACGCCTACGGCAAAATCACCGCCGAACGCGACGAACTCGGCCGCGTCACGCGCTACGACTACCTCGACGACCTGCACCTGGTCAGCCGCCGCCTCAATGCCGACGGCACCCAGTTGAAGTACCGCTACGACAACGCGGCGCTGTTGCTGACGGAAATCGAAAACGAATCCGGCGAGCAATATCAGCTGGACTACACGCCGGGCGGCTTGATCCGACAGGAAACCGGCTTCGACGGCCAACGCACGGCGTACGCCTACGACCTCAAGGGTCAACTGCTGGAGAAAACCGAGTTCGGCGCTGACGGCTCGCAGCTGATCACCGCTTACGAGCGTGATGCGGCAGGGCGTTTGCTGGTCAAGACGCTTCCCGACGGCCTCCAGGTTAAATACCGCTACGACAGCCTCGGTCGGCTGATCGGCGTCAACGACGGCCACGACCATCCGCTGGAATTCGAGTACGACCCACAAGACCGGCTGATCACCGAACATCAGGGCTGGGGCACGCTGCGTTATGGCTACGACGCCAGCGGCCAACTCAAGCGCCTGCGCCTGCCGGACGGCAGCAAACTCGATTACCACCACGCCAAGGGCGGCGCACTGACCGCCATCGACCTCAACGGCGCGCGGCTCACCAGCCACCAATTTACCTTCGGCCGTGAGCAGCAGCGTCAGCAAGGCCAGTTGCTCAGCGACTATGCCTACGACGATCAGGGCCGTCTGCAAGCCCATGCCGTCAGCCAACAGCAACAACCGCTGTATCGCCGCGACTATGCCTACAGCGCCAACGGCAATCTCGACCATATTGCCGACACACGCCACGGCCAGCGCAATTACCAATACGACCCGCTCAACCGCCTGACCCGCGTCCGCCATAGCCGCGACGACCCACCGGAAAGCTTCGCCCACGACCTCGCCGGCAACCTGCTGATGCAGGACCGCCCCGGCGCCGCGAAAGTCGCGGGCAATCGCCTGCTGATGCAAGGCGACCGCCACTACGACTACGACGCCTTCGGCAACCTGATCCGCGAACGCCGCGGCACCGCGCAAAAACTCGTCACCGACTACCGCTACGACTGCCAGCACCGCTTGGTCAGCGTCACCACCCCGGACGGTCGCACCGCCAACTACCGCTACGACGCCTTCGGCCGCCGCATCGCCAAAACCGTCGACGGCCACACCACCGAGTTCTTCTGGCAAGGCGATAACCTCGTCGCCGAAAGCAGCCGCGAACACTACCGCAGCTACGTCTACGAACCCGGCAGCTTCCGCCCATTGGTGATGCTCGATGGCAAAGGCCCGCGCAAGGCTTGCCCGTTTTACTACCAACTCGATCACCTCGGCACGCCGCAGGAACTGACCGATTTTGGTGGCGAAATTGTCTGGTCGGCGAAGTACAACGCCTACGGCAAAGTCACTCACCTGGCGCTTGGTGGGGGCGAGCAGCTCGAGCAACCGTTACGGTTTCAGGGGCAATACTTCGACGCCGAGAGCGGTCTGCACTACAACCGGCATCGGTACTATGATCCGGAGGTTGGCCGCTACCTGACACCGGACCCGATCAAGTTGGCGGGTGGGCTGAATCAGTATCAGTACACGCCGAATCCGACGGGGTGGGTTGATCCGTTGGGGTTGAGCGGGAATTGCCCACCGCCGAATAAGCCTGGGTGTGGGGCGCCGGATGATACGACTGGCGTTAAGGTTGATGAGGGTGAGCCGGCGCTGCCGAAGCTGACGGGTGATCAGCGGAGGGCGCGGATTGATGAGCTTGCGGAGGCGAATGCGAAGCGGCGGGTTTTGGAATGGGAGGACGATTACGACATGCACACTGTTGCGAAGCATAATCCCGAAATTCCAGATGCACCGCTAAAGCAGAGATCGATTGATGGGAGTCATCCAACAAAAAAAGGAAAAAAGGAAAGAATTAATCCCAGTTCACAGTTCAAAAGCTGGTTACTCCAGATGAATGCGATAAATGATGCGGTTTCTAGGATGAGGCGAAACCCACCTGCTCCCACGGGTTTTACCCCATCAGGGGATCCCGTTGTAAGGAAGGAAATGCCGGGTGGTGGTAGAGGTTATAAACCAAATAAAAAAGATCTGGATAATCCACACTATATAGATGAGTTGAATTACTCAGAGGTCAGGTTTCGTCAGGGCGGTCTTGTCAAGCCCTATACTGCATTCCCAGATTAGGATAATAAAATGTTGAAGTGGCCTATGTATGACCTTCCTTTTGAGCCAACGCTATTGTACTGGCTGGGAGGCGTCTCTGTTTTTGATCGTGAGGAAACACTAGGTGAGGCATTGCGGGTATATAACCCAAATGATAGTAGTGATAGAGAGAAAATCATTAGAGAGTTCATCTTGACTCGTCTCGAGCATTTACCATATAGGCATCGTTTTTTGATGTTTAAAATCCTTGAGGATGCTTTAGCACAGTTGAATTTTGATTTTTCTACACAGTTTGAAAGCGATTACGAGACAAATACGTCTATGGCTTGGGATGAAACGGAGATAGACGATCATCGAGGTTTTTTTGAGAATATTTATAAGTTGGCTAGTGAGGAGTGGAAGAGTGATCTTCAAAAAGCTAGTCTCGAAGATCAATCTAGTTGGTAAGTTATAATGTCTGAGAGTATAACGTGCCAACAAAGGGGGCGGATTTATTTTTGCTACCAGCTTCGAAGTTGTTGTTTGTATTAATAAGAGCAACAAATAAATCCGTCCCCTTTTTGGTCAGGGCCGAAAGCCGAGTTGTTGGAGCACTTGATGACGGAGCTGGATTGATCGGGTGTAGGGCCTGGCGAAATTTCCGGGCGAAGTCTTCGGAAGTTTCCTTCAAGTTGTGTCGGTTTTCGTGAACTGGTGGGCAATGGGTTGCAGGGATAGTCTTTGGCTGTCACCGCGCAAGTGGTGGCAGGGTGTAGGAACCCTTGAAGGTCATTCGCGCATCAGTACTGTCGTTTGTTGCGGCACTTAAAACGTGCCCGTAACATCGTTCGCGGCGGCTGTGTGCGGGACACGTTTCGACGTGGCTGAGTTTGATGGCCCTCAGTTTCCTACTCCCGCACACGGCTGCCACCCAAAGCCCGTAGGAAGGCCGTTGGTAGCTTTTTGAGTTAATAGCTAAAGGCCTATCAAATAATGACGACGTTGACACCCGATCCACCCTACGTAAAACCCATTCCCCACCCCAAAAGCCGCTTCATGGCGCTCACCAGCAATTGCACCGACATGCCCACGTTGTTCGTCGATACTCACGCGCCGCTCGATGTTTTGTATGACGCGGCCAACTATCGAATTCGCGCTGTTACGCAGGTGCTGGAAAACATGTCCATGCGCGGTTCACTCGAATGTGAGTCGTTCATCCTCAGTGATTTCGCTTTGTTGTGCGCCATCCCGTTGCGCGATGGCTGTGACGTGCTGGATGTGATCGGGCGGCGGTTGCGCGCAATGCCGGCGGAATAGCGTCGGACATGATCGTTCCCACGCTCTGCGTGGGAATGCAGCCCGTGACGCTCTGCGTCACATCGGTGCCTGGCTCGACACGGGACGTGGCTGGAACGCGGAGCATCCCTTGAGGCATTCCCACGCGGAGCGTGGGAACGATCATCGCAACGCAACTGCCCGCTCGGCTGCGAGGCCCTGACGTCCGCCTCGGTACAAGGTAAACTCCCCGGCCTTCGCAGGAGCAATCATGAATTATCGTCACGCCTTCCATGCCGGCAATCACGCCGATGTGTTCAAACACCTGACTTTGACCCGCCTCATCGCCCTGATGTCGCGCAAGGAGCAGCCGTTTGCCTATCTCGACACTCACGCCGGCATTGGCCTGTATGACCTTCAGGGCGATCAGGCCAACCGTACTGGTGAGTACCTGGAAGGTATTGCGCGTCTGTGGGATCAGCCGGACCTGCCGGCGCTGACCGCCGATTACATGAAGGTGCTGCACGACATGAACCCGGATGGCCAATTGCGCTATTACCCGGGGTCGCCGGAGCTGGCGCGGCGTCTGACGCGGCCGCAGGATCGGGTGATGCTCAACGAGAAGCACCCTGAAGACGGTTTGCTGCTCAAGGACAATATGGCCGGCGACCGCCGGGTCAAGGTGCATCTGGGCGAAGGCTGGCATGTGCCGCGCGCGATGTTGCCGGTGCAGGAGAAACGGGCGGTGATGTTGATTGATCCGCCGTTTGAACAGCTCGATGAAATGCAGCGCTGTGCGGCGTCGCTGAAAGAAGCGGTTGGCCGGATGCGTCAAACCGTGGCGGCGATCTGGTACCCGGTGAAGGACCAGCGCATGTTGCGCCGTTTTTATCAGGATCTGGCGGGCTCGGGCGCGCCGAAGTTGTTGCGCGTGGAGTTGCTGGTGCATCCGCTGGATACGCCGAACAGTCTGAACGGGTCCGGGTTGGCGATTGCGAATCCGCCGTGGGGGCTGGAAGAGGAATTGCGTGAGTTGCTGCCGTGGTTGTCCACGAAGTTGGGGCAGACCCAGGGTGGGTGGCAGATGGATTGGTTGATTGCCGAGAGTTGATTTTTAGTCAGATGCATTGATGGCGTCTGTGAGGACGCATTCGCGGGCAAGCCCGCTCCCACAGGATTGTGCAAAACCTGTGGGAGCGGGCTTGCCCGCGATGCTTTTTGGGCCCGAAAAATCAGATCGGGCAGGTCACGCCTGTGCCGCCAATCCCGCAATAGCCTTCAGGGTTCTTCGCCAGGTATTGCTGGTGATACGCCTCGGCGAAATAGACCGTCGGCGCTTCGTCAATTTCAGTGGTGATTTCGCCTTTGCCGGCCTTGGTCAATTCAGCCTGGAACACGTCCTTGCTGTGCTTGGCGGCTGCCAATTGCTCCGGGTTGGTCGCATAGATCACCGAGCGGTACTGGGTGCCAATGTCGTTGCCCTGGCGCATGCCCTGAGTCGGGTTGTGCAGTTCCCAGAACATCTTCAGCAGCTCGTCGTAGCTGACTTTTTCCGGCTCGTAGACCACGAGCACTACTTCGCTGTGGCCGGTCAGGCCTGAGCAGACTTCTTCATAGGTCGGGTTCGGCGTGAAACCGCCGGCGTAACCCACCACTGTGCTGACTACGCCTTCACGCTGCCAGAAGCGGCGTTCCGCACCCCAGAAGCAACCCAGACCGAAGATTGCAAAGTCGACATTGGTGACGAACGGGCCCAGCAGTGGGGAGTCGTGGACGAAGTGTTTTTCCGGCAGGGACATATGGGTTTCGCGGCCAGGCAGAGCTTGTTCTTTGGTTGGAAGCACGTTTTTGTTCACCAGGATTTCCGAGCGCAAGACCATGATCAGTCCTCTCAGTCAGGTTGGGATGTAGGGAATCAGACCGCCAGTGTGCCCAAACCCTTTCAGTTACGCACTACCCCTGTAGGAGTGAGCCAGCTCCCACAGGGCTGTGTTTTTACAGAAAAGTTTTCAGGCGAAGGGACCGCGTGGATAGCGCTTGAGCTTTTCGATCAGCTCGGCGCCGGGAATCGGCCGGTCGAACAGGTAGCCTTGACCGACGTCGCAGCGGTGGCGACGCAGGAACGCCAGTTGTTCGGCGGTCTCTATGCCTTCAGCCACGACCTTGAGTTTCAGATTGTGGGCCATGGCGATTACCGCGGAGGTAATCTCCATGTCGTCCTGATTGTCGGGGATTTCGTGGATGAAGCTGCGATCGATCTTGATGATGTCGATCGGGAATTTTTTCAGGTAACTGAGCGACGAATAACCGGTGCCGAAGTCATCCATGGCCAGGGTCAGGCCAAGGCGCTTGAGTTGGTCAAGCTGCAAGTGGGTGTCTTCGGTGGCTTCCAGCAGCAGGCCTTCGGTGAGCTCGAGTTCCAGCAAGTGGGCCGGGAGCGCTTCTTCCTTGAGGATGTTGGCGATGGACGACACCAGGTCCGGGTCGGAGAACTGCTTGGGCGACAGGTTGATCGCGACTTGAAGATCGCCAAGGCCGGCGGCGCTCAACGCTTTGCTCATGCGGCAGGCCTGGCGGGCGATCCATTTGCCAATGGGGATGATCAAGCCGGTTTCTTCGGCGACGCTGATGAACTGGTCCGGGCGGATCATGCCTTTGTCGGGATGGTTCCAGCGCAGCAGCGCTTCCATGCCCAGCAGGCGGCCGCTGCGCAGGCAGAGCTTAGGCTGATAGAACACGTCCAACTCATTCTGGGTCAGGGCGCGGCGCAGGTTGTTCTCGACGAACAGTTTGTAGCTGGCCTCGGCATTCAGCGCTTCGGTGAACACCTGGACCTGATGCTTGCCGTTGGCCTTGGCCTTGTGCAGCGCCAGGCCGGCGTTGCGCATGAGGGTTTGCGGGTCGCGACCGTGCAGCGGCGCGCAGGCCAGGCCCACGGAGCCGGTGACGCTGATCAATTGGTTGTCGACGAACATCGGCTTGTCGAGGGTCATCAATAACTGATGGGCGACCTGTTGGCCGGTACGCAGGTCCGTGTTGTCTAGCAGCACGGCGAATTCGTTACTGGCGAAGCGCGCCAGGCTGCCGCTCGGGCTCAGGCTGTTGCGCAGGCGACGGGCCAGGCTGATCAGCAGTTTGTCGCCGGTCTGGTGACCGAGGCTGTCGTTGATCCGCTTGAAATTGTCGATGTCCACCAACAGCAGGATGATCGGGGTGTCTGTGTCTCGGGCGAAGCGCTCGTCGAGGTTGCGGATGAACGCCGGGCGGTTGCCGAGGTTGGTCAGGTTATCGGTGTAGGCCAGGCGCTCGATACGCTGCTGGGCGAGTTTGGTCTGGGTAATGTCTTCGTAAATGCCGATGTAATGCGTCAATTCGCGGTTATCGCCGTACACCTTGGAGATCGACAGCTGCCCCCAGTACGGTTCGAGGTTTTTGCGTCGACTCTTGAACTCGCCCTGCCAGCTGTTGCTCTTGGCCAGCGCCGAGGGCGCGTCGAACAGCAGTTCGCTGAGGTTCTCCAGCGCCGGCAGTTCCGACAGCCGCTGGCCGTGGACTTCTTCGGTGCTGTACTGGGTGATCGCGGTGAAGCTCGGGTTGACGTATTCCACCACGCCGTCGCAATTGACCAGCAAAAAGGCATTGGCGCTTTGCTCGACCGCACGCTGGAACAGGTGCAGGGCGCTGGTGGCGGTGCGGCGGTTGTGGTTGTTGATGACTTGGGCGAACTGATCCGCCAGTTCGCCGGCAAAGGCGATTTCGTCCGACTGCCAGGCGCGGGTCGCACCGGTCTGTTCCAGGCACAGCACGCCGACCACTTGACCGTCGACGCGGATGCTGGCGTCGAGCATTGCGTTCACATCGCGTGGGCGCAGGCTCTCGGCCATGTGCCGGGTGCGCGGGTCACGCATGGCGTTGTGGGCGTCGATGGCGCGGCTGCTGTGCAAGGCATCGAGGTAATCAGGGAAGCTGCTGACGTCGATCGGCTCCGGCAGCCGGTATTCCCCGCAGGCGCGGTGATAGGCCGAAATCGGCACCAGCATCGAACCTTCGAGGTTCCACAGGCTGGCGCAGTCAATTTCATAGATATCGCAGGCGCTACGGGTGATCAGTTCGGCGGCTTCTTGCAGGGAATTGTTGCTGCTGTAGCGCTGGCGAGTCAGCAACAGGATCAGGTCCTGCTGGGCGCGCACCCGTTCCAGATGCTGCAGTTGTACCTGCTGCGCAAGCTGATTGAGTTCCAGGGCGATTTGCAGGCGCGAGTTCTGGGATTCCAGGTCGGGCAATAGCTGATTGCCTTCGAGCAGGTCGTCGACCACCAGCAGATAGCCGCGCAACAGGTGCCGATTGTGCTGTTTATAGGCTTCGCCCAGTTCCAGCAGGTTCAAGGCGCCGGAAGCGGTGTGCAGGGTGTAGCGAATCTTGTAGTTCGGACTGTCGGCAAGTTGCTGCTGGACCGCGTCATGCAGCTGATAGCGCGCTTCGGGCTCCATCAGGCTGGCATAGGGAGAGTCGACCAGCGCGCACAGGTCTACGGCCGGCATTCCGAAGTGACGTTCGCAATTTGGATCCAGAAACAGTAGCGCCCAGCTCGGTTCATTCAGCCGTTCGAAACGCAGCATGCCGAGCCGCGAGGGCACAGGCAACTGCGTCACTACCTCGGCCACCATACGGCTGGCGGCATCGGGTTGGCTTTTCATTGAGGGAAACTCGCTTCGAATGTGCTGATCGCGCCGGGCTCTCGCCCTCTTAACTGTTGTCTGCGGCAAGGTTGCATCATTGCGGGTCCGACTGACAAGAGACATGAAGGCCAAGTGCTATAAGAATATGTCGGCAGGCGTGAAGTTTTCTCCAGCTCCGGCTAAAAACCAATGCATTTGGCCTTCATCACCTTAGTGCAGCGGGATGTTGACCGTTTGTAATCGAATGCCGTCGCGGTCGTGGTAATCGACCTGAATCTGCTCGCCGTCAACGATCAGGTGGGCGAAATTGTCTTGGCTGACCACGTTGCAGGTCAGCTCATGCCGATACTCCCCCGCAGTCGTTTGCACCAGCACCTGATCCAGGGTGAATGTTGAGGCCTTGGCATACGGCAGCAGTTTGCTGTTGCACAGCGGCGAGGAAACGATGGTATGCACCTCGAAGTCCGGGTCTTCGCTGTGGGTCAGGCGGCTGGTCAGGGAGCCGTGGACGTCGCCGGAAACGAAGACAACGTTCTTGATGCGCTGCGTACGAATCGTTTCCAGCAACCGTAGGCGTTGTTCCGGAAAGGCTTTCCAGGCGTCATCGCCATGGAGTTTGCGGTCGGGGTAGAACATCACGCTGGTGACCACGAATTTGACTCTTGCCTGGCTGTGGATCAGCCAATTGAGCAGTGCCTGTTCCTGCTCTTCATCGAGGATACGGCGATCATCGGCCGACAGGTTGCGTCGAGTGCGGCTGTCGGTGACAAACCATTCAATATCGCCTTCGGCGAACTGATACCAATACTGTTCAAGTTTTCTGTTTATTTTCCCATTGGCTAAAAGTTCATGCGCCGGACTGTGGCTGGCTTGATATAGCTCATAAGCTGCGATGGCGTTTTTGTATAAATAAACATCGCCCTTGCTTTCATTGGCTGGCCAGTTGTCTTCTATTTCATGGTCGTCGAGGATCATGTAAGTCGACAGGTTTGACATTAACTTTGTGATGTTCGGCTGGGAAAAAGCTGCGCGATACTTACTGAGTATTTCCTTGTATTCCCGGTCGGGAGCGATGAAATTCAGGTCGTCGACATAGATTTGGTCACCGGTCATCAGCATCGCGCTGACAGGCGGGTCCGCCTGCTGCGCCAGATCGGAGATCGAGCCAAAAATACGGTCACCCCATTGCGGTGCCGACGCAATGCCTGCCGTCATGCGCAGGTAGCGGCACGAACCGACTATGTACGCCCGTGGCGTGGCGGCCTTGCTGGAGCGGGTGCGGAACCGGTAAATCTCCCGGGGCCATTGCAGCGGTAGCTCCAGCACCGTCTCCACGGTATGCACCGGGCTCATCGGGCTGAACCAGCCGGCCTGGTATTCGTACTCGGTGTCGCTGGACAGTTCATTAAGCGCAATCACATCGGACATGTCGCGCAAGATCGTCAGTTTTACAAACGCGCTTCGGGACCAGCGCTCTTCACCCAGGCGCCGATAACGAATGCCTGCAAATACCAAAGCATTGTCTTGACGTTCGCCGCGCAGAAAGATGCGCGCGTGATTAGTTGTAGTGTGGCCAATAATCGGGCCGACAGTCGGTTTGAACATGTTCGAATCCATTCGAAGTAAATGCTAACTAAGCAGAAATGACTGATGTGGGTTTATTAAATATCAGTCGGACTAAGCGTAGTTATTGGCTCGCAAAAAATATCGGGAGGAAGTGGACTTGCGTTGTGGCCGATGTCAGCCACGAACGTAGGAAGAAGCTTTATCCAAGGCAAAAAAAGCCCCGCCAAATTGGCGGGGTTGAGGTACGAGCGTGGCGCTCGGAAAACGTGGAACGCGAACGGCCCTCCGTTGAGGGAGGGCCGGCCGGTGTTACAGCAGGATGGTGCGGATGTCCGCCAGCAGGCTGCTCAGACGCTGGGTGAAGCGCGCAGCAGCGGCGCCGTTAATCACACGGTGATCGTAGGACAGCGACAGCGGCAGCATCAGTTTCGGCTGGAAGGCTTTGCCGTCCCAGACTGGCTGGATGGTTGCCTTGGAAACACCGAGGATCGCCACTTCCGGCGCGTTGACGATCGGCGTGAAGCCGGTGCCGCCAATGTGGCCGAGACTGGAAATGGTGAAGCAGGCGCCTTGCATGTCGTCAGCGGTGAGCTTTTTGTCGCGGGCTTTGGCGGCCAGCGCAGCGGCTTCGGCTGCCAGTTGCAGCAGGCTCTTCTGGTCGACGTTCTTGATGACGGGTACCAGCAGGCCTTCAGGGGTGTCGACGGCGAAGCCGATGTTCACGTACTTCTTGCGGATGATCGCTTTGCCGCTGGGTGCCAGCGAACTGTTGAAGTCCGGCAGTTCCTTGAGCAAGTGCGCGCAGGACTTGAGCAGCAGCGGCAGGATGGTCAGCTTGACGCCAGCCTTCTCTGCAACGGCTTTCTGAGCAATACGGAACGCTTCCAGCTCGGTGATATCAGCCGAATCGAACTGAGTCACGTGTGGAATGTTCAGCCAGCTGCGATGCAGGCTCGACGCGCCGATTTGCATCAGGCGAGTCATCGGCACTTCTTCGGTTTCACCAAAGCGGCTGAAGTCGACAACAGGAATCGGCGGGATGCCCGCGCCGCCGGTTGCGCCGGCAGCAGCGGCCGGTGCTTCCTTGGCTTTCTGCATCATCGCTTTGACGTAAACCTGCACGTCTTCTTTGAGAATGCGACCGTGCGGGCCACTGGCGCCGACGGCGTTCAGTTCAACGCCGAACTCGCGAGCCAGTTGACGCACGGCTGGGCCGGCGTGAACTTTGGCGCCAGGCTTGGCTGGAGCAGCAACCGGGGCGGCAGCAGGTGCGACTGCGGCAGGTGCAGCAGCGGCTTGAGCCGGAGCACTTGGAGCAGCAGCGACGGTCGCCGGGGCAGCAGCAGGGGCCGCGCCTTTGACTTTCAGCTTGAGGATCAGGTCGCCAGTACCGACTTCGTCATCCAGCTTGATGGAAACGCTTTCCACCACACCAGCGGCAGGCGACGGGATTTCCATGCTGGCCTTGTCGGATTCCAGGGTGATCAGCGACTGGTCGGCTACGACGGTGTCGCCAGCCTTGACCAGAACTTCGATGATCTTGGCCTTGCCCGACGAACCGATGTCCGGAACGTGGATGTCCTGAACGCTGTCGGCCACTGGAGCAGCCGGAGCTGCTGCAGGAGCAGGCGCAGCGGCGGGTGCCGGAGCAGCCGCCTGGGCCGGGGCGGCAGCCGGTGCAGCTGCACCTGCCACTTCCAGATCCAGAATCAGATCGCCGGTACCGACTTCGTCGTTGAGCTTGACGCTGATGGCCTTGACCACGCCAGCGGCGGGCGAAGGGATTTCCATGCTGGCCTTGTCGGATTCCAGGGTGATCAAGGATTGATCAGCCTCGACGGTGTCGCCGACCTTGACCTGGATCTCGATGATCTGGGCCTTGCCCGCCGAACCGATGTCCGGCACGTGCACTTTCTGAACCGAAGCGGCAGCAGGTGCAGCGGCTGGCGCGGCAGCCGGTTTCGCTTCAGCTTTTGCAGCTGGCGCAGCGGCAGCTACCGGAGCCGCAGCAGCGGCACCCTCGACTTCCAGCTCCAGCAGTTCGTCGCCTTCTTTCAAGCGATCGCCCAGCTTTACTTTCAGGCTTTTGACGATGCCGGCTTTAGGCGCAGGAATTTCCATGCTCGCCTTGTCCGACTCCAGTGTCAGGATGCTCTGGTCGGCTTCGATACGGTCGCCGACCTTCACAAACAGTTCAATTACTTCACCTTCACCGCTGCCGATGTCAGGTACGCGAATGAGTTCGCTCACAGAATCTCTCCTCAGCAGTCCAGTGGGTTGAGTTTTTCCGGGTTGATACCGAACTTGGTGATGGCTTCAGCCACGACCTTAGGTTCGATGTCACCACGGTCAGCCAGTGCTTCCAGGGCTGCCAACACCACGAAATGACGGTCAACTTCGAAGAAATGACGCAGTTTCTTGCGGCTGTCGCTGCGGCCGAAACCGTCGGTGCCCAGGACTTTGAATTCCTTGGACGGGACCCACTGACGAATTTGCTCGGCGAACAACTTCATGTAGTCGGTAGAGGCAATGACCGGACCTTTACGGCCGTTCAGGCACTCTTCGACGAAGCTCAGTTTAGGCTTCTGGCCCGGGTGCAGACGGTTGGTGCGTTCGACGGCCAGGCCATCGCGACGCAGTTCGTTGAAGCTGGTAACGCTCCAGACGTCAGCGCCGACGTTGAACTCTTCACGCAGAATCTTCGCCGCTTCACGGACTTCACGCAGGATGGTGCCGGAGCCCATCAGCTGAACGTGGTGCGCCGCTTCGCGGGTGTCTTCTTCGAGCAGGTACATACCCTTGATGATGCCTTCTTCCACGCCGGCCGGCATGGCAGGCTGCTGGTAAGACTCGTTCATCACGGTGATGTAGTAGAAAACGTCCTGCTGCTCTTCGGTCATCTTCTTCATGCCGTCCTGGATGATCACCGCCAGCTCGTAGCCGTAGGTTGGATCAAAGGTGCGGCAGTTCGGGATGGTGCCGGCCAGGATGTGGCTGTGACCATCTTCGTGTTGCAGGCCTTCGCCGTTCAGCGTGGTCCGCCCGGCGGTGCCGCCGATCAGGAAGCCACGGGTACGGCTGTCGCCAGCGGCCCAGGCGAGGTCGCCGATACGCTGGAAGCCGAACATCGAGTAGAAGATATAGAACGGCAGCATTGGCTGGTTGTGGCTGGAGTACGAAGTACCGGCGGCGATGAAGGAGCTCATGGCGCCTGCTTCGTTGATGCCTTCTTCGAGAATCTGACCTTTCTTGTCTTCGCGGTAGAACATCACCTGGTCTTTATCGACTGGCTCGTAGAGCTGGCCGACGGAGGAGTAGATGCCCAACTGACGGAACATGCCTTCCATACCGAAGGTACGGGCTTCGTCCGGGATGATCGGAACGATGCGCGAGCCGATTTCCTTGTCCTTGACCAGTTGCGCGAGGATCCGCACGAAAGCCATGGTGGTGGAAATCTCACGGTCGCCCGAGCCATCAAGGATGGCCTTGAGAGTATCGAGTGGCGGCGTTGGCACGCTGATGCTCTTCGCGCGGCGCTGTGGCACGAAACCGCCCAGTGCAGTGCGGCGCTCGCTCAGGTAGCGGGCTTCGGCGCTGTTTGGCTCTGGCTTGAAGAACGGCAGGTTTTCCAGCTCTTCGTCCTTGACCGGGATGTCGAAGCGATCGCGGAATAGCTTCAGGCTTTCAACATCAACCTTCTTGGTGTTGTGCGCGGTGTTCTTCGCTTCGCCGGCACCGGTGCCATAACCCTTGATGGTCTTGGCCAGGATGACAGTCGGTTGTTCTTTATGGTTGACCGCTTCGTGGTACGCCGCGTAGACCTTGTACGGGTCGTGGCCGCCACGGTTGAGTTTCCAGATCTCGTCGTCGGACAGATCAGCAACCATCGCCTTGAGTTCTGGCGAGTTGAAGAAGTGTTCACGCACGAACGCGCCGTCTTTGGCTTTGTAGTTCTGGTACTCGCCATCGATGACTTCGTCCATGCGACGTTGCAGGATGCCGTCGACGTCTTTGGCCAGCAGTGGGTCCCAGAAACGGCCCCAGATGACTTTGGTCACGTTCCACTGAGCACCACGGAACACGCCTTCGAGTTCCTGGATGATCTTGCCGTTGCCGCGAACCGGGCCGTCGAGGCGCTGCAGGTTGCAGTTGATGACGAAGATCAGGTTGTCGAGCTTCTCGCGGCCAGCCAGCGAGATCGCGCCCAGGGATTCCGGCTCGTCACACTCGCCGTCGCCCAGGAAACACCAGACTTTTTGCTTGCCTTCAGGGATGAAGCCGCGGGCTTCCAGGTACTTCATGAAACGTGCCTGGTAGATCGCCTGGATCGGGCCCAGTCCCATGGATACGGTCGGGAACTGCCAGAAGTCAGGCATCAGCCAAGGGTGCGGGTAGGACGACAAGCCGTGACCGTCGACTTCCTGGCGGAAGTTGTTCATCTGGTCTTCGGTGATGCGGCCTTCCATGAATGCACGGGCGTAAACGCCTGGCGAGGTGTGGCCCTGGAAGTAGATCAGGTCGCCGCCATGTTCGTCGGTCGGGGCCTGGAAGAAATAGTTGAAGCCGATGTCATACAGGGTTGCGCTGGAGGCGAAGCTGGAGATGTGACCGCCCAAGTCAGAATCTTTCAGGTTCGTACGCATCACCATGGCCATCGCGTTCCAGCGTACCAACGAGCGAATGCGGCGTTCCATGAACAGGTCGCCAGGCATGCGTGCTTCGTGGGTAACGGGAATGGTGTTGCGGTATGGCGTGGTGATGGCGTAAGGCAATTGCGAGCCGCTGCGGGTCGCCAATTCGCCCATACGGGTCATCAGATAGTGAGCGCGGTCTTCGCCTTCTTTGTCGAGAACCGATTCCAGGGCGTCCAGCCATTCCTGGGTTTCGACGGGATCGAGGTCTTGCATGGCTTGCTCCAGGGCGGAAAGGCTTCCAGAATCGGTTGCCTGAGTTTGCGACTGGCCTTGTGGGCAGACGATATAAATTCTTGGATTGCCGAGAGGTTGTTCCGGCGGCGTGTAGTTTTACTACAAATCTTCGGGCATTTCAGCCTTTCGAATGTATATACGAGTAGTAAAACTACAGATGAATGGCTTGTGGCCTCCGGCTGCGTTGTGAGAATAATCGTTAAGGTTGGTCTTTTACCAACCACAAAAGGTGAAAGCTTGATGTTCGCTGCCAAAAATAAAGAATTTTCAGCTATTTCTAACTTTTGTTCGACAGTCCTCCACGTAGTGCAATATGAAAATTCACTACATGCAGGCGTCTCCACGCCGATCAAGGATAGACCATGAGCCTCCCTTCGCTTGCTGAACTGCCCGGCATTCTCCTGCCGTTTGTCACCCGCGCCGAGCAGGCGTTCCGAACCGCCGTTGCGGCACTTGAAGACGATCATGGCCTGTCGGCCTGGACACCTGAACGCTGGGCACAATTTGCCCGCGTCACTGCGTCCAGCGACTTCGTGACTGAACAAAGTGTGCGTGACCCTTTGATGTTGCTGGCGCTGGTGCAGTCCGGTGAACTGGACCGCAGTTTCGCCGCCGGCGAGTTGTGCGGGCAGATTGCGGCGGCAGTAAATGCAGCGGAAACGGAAGACGAACTCGGCCGCGTCTTGCGTCGCCAGCGCACCCGGCATCAGGTGCGGATCATCTGGCGCGACCTGACCCGTCAGGCCGACCTGGTCCAGACCTGTCGCGACCTCTCGGACATGGCCGATGCGAGCATCGATCAGGCCTATCAGTGGTTGTACTCGCGTCATTGCCAGCAGTTTGGCGTACCGACCGGCCGGCGCAGTGGCGAGCCGCAGCAAATGGTCATCCTCGGCATGGGCAAGCTCGGCGCCGTGGAGCTCAATCTTTCGTCGGACATCGACCTGATCTTTGCTTACCCCGAGGGCGGCGAAACCGTCGGCGTGAAGCGCTCGCTGGATAACCAGGAATTCTTCATCCGTCTGGGCCAACGCCTGATCAAGGCGCTGGATCCGATGACCGTCGACGGCTTCGTGTTCCGCGTCGACATGCGTTTGCGGCCATACGGTTCGGCCGGTGCATTGGTCTTGAGCTTCAATGCGCTGGAGCAGTATTACCAGGATCAAGGTCGCGACTGGGAACGCTACGCGATGATCAAGTCGCGGGTGGTGGCCGGCGATCAAGTGACCGGCGCGCAATTGCAGGACATGCTGCGCCCGTTCGTTTACCGGCGTTACCTGGACTTCTCGGCTATCGAAGCGCTGCGCACCATGAAGCAACTGATCCAGCAGGAAGTGCGGCGCAAAGGCATGGCCGACAACATCAAGCTCGGTTCCGGCGGCATTCGTGAGGTCGAGTTCATCGCCCAGGCCTTTCAGCTGATCCACGGCGGTCGCGACTTGAGCCTGCAACAACGCCCTTTATTAAAAGTACTGAACACGCTGGAAGGGCAAGGTTATCTTCCGCCGGCGGTGATCAGCGAGTTGCGCGAAGGCTACGAATTCCTGCGTTACACCGAACACGCGATCCAGGCGATTGCCGATCGTCAGACCCAGATGTTGCCAGATGGCGCAGAAGATCAGGCGCGCATCGCCTTTATGTTGGGGTTTGCCGACTGGGACGCTTTTCATGAGCGGCTGATGTATTGGCGTGGCCGCGTGGCCTGGCACTTCGCTCAGGTCATCGCCGATCCCGACGAAGAAGAAGGCACTGAAAGCGAAGTGGTGGTGGGCGGGGAATGGTTGCCGCTGTGGGAAGACGCTCAAGACGAAGACGCGGCTTGCCGTCAGTTGGAAGAGGCTGGTTTCAAGGAGGCTACCAAGGCCCTGAAAGCTTTGGCCGGCCTGCGCGGCAGTCCCCAACTTCGGGCGATGCAGCGTTTGGGGCGTGAGCGCCTTGATGCCTTTATTCCGCGCTTGCTGGCACAGGCCGTCGAGCATGCCAATCCGGATCTGGTGCTGGAGCGCGTGCTGCCGCTGGTTGAAGCCGTGGCCCGTCGATCCGCGTATCTGGTGTTGCTGACCGAAAACCCCGGCGCGCTGCGACGTTTATTGACCTTGTGCGCCGCGAGCCCGTGGATCGCCGAGCAGATCACCCGTTTCCCGCTGCTGCTGGATGAATTGCTCAACGAAGGCCGGTTGTTCAAGCCGCCCTTGGCGCCGGAACTGACCGCCGAATTACGCGAACGTCTGATGCGGATTCCCGAGGACGACCTCGAACAACAAATGGAAGCCCTGCGTCATTTCAAGCTGGCGCACCGCTTGCGGGTCGCAGCCTCGGAAATTGCCGGCAGCCTGCCGCTGATGAAAGTCAGCGATTACCTGACCTGGCTCGCCGAAGCGATTCTTGAACAAGTGTTGGCCCTGGCCTGGCGCCAGACTGTAGCCAAGTACGGCACGCCGTTACGCACTGACGGTAAGTTGTGCGATCCCGGCTTCATCATTGTCGGTTATGGGAAAGTCGGTGGGCTGGAACTCGGGCATGTTTCGGACCTGGATCTGGTGTTTATCCACGATGGCGATCCACTGGCAGAAACGGACGGGCCGAAACCGATTGATGGTGCGCAATTTTTCACCCGGCTCGGGCAGCGGATCATTCACTTGCTCACGGCGCAGACCAACTCCGGTCAGCTGTACGAAGTGGACATGCGCTTGCGGCCTTCGGGCGCATCGGGGTTGCTGGTGAGTTCGCTCGGTGCATTTGCCCGTTATCAGGAGACGGAGGCCTGGACCTGGGAGCATCAAGCGTTGGTACGGGCGCGGGTGCTGGTGGGCAGCGAGGATGTCGGCCGGACATTCGAGCAGGTCCGCGCGGCGATACTGGGCAAGAAGCGAGACCTGGCGACCCTGCGCCAGGAGGTCAGTGAGATGCGCGCGAAGATGCGCGATAACCTTGGCACTAAGAGTACGGCGGCCGGGACCGGGGCAAATGCCTTCGAAGCCACGGCGCCGTTTGATCTCAAGCAGGACGCCGGAGGTATCGTCGATATTGAATTTATGGTGCAATACGCGGCCTTGGCGTGGTCCGGAACGTGCCCGTCATTGCAGCGTTGGTCTGACAATTTCCGCATTCTGGAAGAGCTGGAACAGGCCGGGCTGATGCCCGCCGAAGACGCCAGCCTGTTGCGCGAGGCCTATAAGGCCTACCGCGCCGCCGCTCACCGGCAGGCCTTGCAGAAGGACGCCGGGGTGATACCGGGCGACCAGTTCGCGGATGAGCGGCGACAGGTCATGCGAATCTGGCGTGAGCTGGGGCTAAGCTGAAACAGGATAGTAGTAACACCCAATACCCAATGTGGGAGCGAGCCTGCTCGCGATGAGGCCGTCACATCCAGCCTGTATGCTGACTGTCACGCCGCTCCCACAGTAGATCTGCAGTGTTTTGTAGAATTCTCGAGGCGGGGAGGCGTATGCCTCCCCGGTTCGTTTTTGGAAACCACATGAAAATTCTGATCGTTGGGCCCAGTTGGGTCGGTGACATGGTGATGGCGCAGACACTGTTTCAGTGTCTCAAGCAGCGCCACCCGCAATGCGAAATCGACGTCCTGGCCCCTGAGTGGAGCCGGCCGATCCTGGAGCGCATGCCCGAAGTTCGGCAGGCCTTGAGCTTTCCGCTCGGCCACGGTGCCTTGGAGCTGGCGACCCGTCGGCGCATCGGCAAATCCCTCGCCGGCCAGTACGACCAGGCGATTCTGCTGCCCAATTCGCTGAAGTCGGCGCTGGTGCCGTTCTTCGCCGGCATCCCTAAGCGCACTGGCTGGCGTGGCGAGTTCCGCTACGGCCTGCTTAATGACGTGCGCACGCTGGATAAAGAACGTTATCCGCTGATGATTGAGCGCTTCATGGCCCTGGCCTATGAGCCCGGCGCCGAACTGCCGACCCCTTATCCACGTCCGAGCTTGCAGATCGACCCGGTCACCCGCGAAGCGACGCTGGCCAAATTCGAACTCGCCCTCGACCGCCCGGTGCTGGTCCTGTGCCCAGGCGCCGAGTTTGGCGAGGCCAAGCGCTGGCCGTCCGAGCATTACGCCAAGGTCGCCGAAGCGAAGATTCGCGAAGGCTGGCAAGTCTGGTTGTTCGGCTCGAAAAACGATCACGCTGTGGGCGAAGAGATCCGCGCTAGGCTGATTCCCGGTCTGCGTGAAGAGGCGGTCAACCTCAGTGGCGGCACCTCGCTGGCCGAAGCTATAGATCTGATGTCCTGCGCCGACGCGGTGGTGTCCAACGACTCCGGCCTGATGCATGTCGCCGCGGCGTTGAACCGCCCGTTGGTGGCGGTCTACGGCTCGACGTCACCGGGCTTTACTCCGCCGTTGGCCGAACACGTCGAAATCGTGCGCCTGGGCATCGAATGCAGCCCGTGCTTCGATCGCACGTGCCGTTTCGGACATTACAACTGCTTGCGCCAGCTCATGCCGCAAGCCGTGAACGAAGCCTTGCAGCGGTTGCTAGGCACTGTGGTCGAGGTCAAATAGTTTGCGGGTTCTGCTGATCAAGACTTCCTCGCTGGGCGACGTGATTCACGCGCTGCCGGCACTGACCGACGCGGCACGGGCGATTCCCGGCATCAAATTCGACTGGGTGGTGGAAGAAGGCTTTGCCGAGATCCCGACCTGGCACCCGGCTGTGGCCAAGGTGATCCCGGTGGCGATCCGCCGCTGGCGCAAGAACCTCTGGCAAACCATCAAGAGTGGTGAGTGGAAGCGCTTCAAACAAAGCGTTCGCGCTGAAAAATATGATCTGGTGATCGACGCCCAAGGCTTGCTGAAAAGTGCCTGGCTGACGCGCTACGTCAAGGCGCCGGTTGCGGGGCTGGACAAGGATTCGGCACGTGAGCCGATGGCTACACGCTTCTACTCCCGTCGCCTGGCAGTGGGCCGTGGGCAACACGCAGTGGAGCGAGTGCGTCAATTGTTCGCCCTGGCCTTGGGCTACGACTTGCCCAAAGGCTTGGGCGATTACGGCCTGAGCGTCGAGCGACTGGTGGAGCTGCCGCGCAAGAATCCTTACGTGTTGTTCCTGCATGGCACCACGTGGGACACCAAACACTGGCCGGAAGCCTACTGGCGTGAGCTGGCCGAGCGCGTCGGTTATCTGGGCGTTGCTGTGAAGCTGCCGTGGGGCAATCCAATCGAGAAAGCCCGGGCCGAGCGCATCGCCGCCGGTTTCCGCCACGTCGAAGTGTTGCCAAAGCTGAACCTGGCCGGTGTTGGCAAGGTATTGGCCGGCGCACAGGCTTGTGTGGCGGTGGACACGGGCCTCGGTCATCTGGCCGCCGCGCTCGATGTACCGACCCTGTCGCTGTTCGGCCCGACCAATCCGGGCCTGACCGGCGCCTACGGCAAGGCGCAGATTCACATCGCCAGCGACTTCCCCTGCGCACCGTGCCTGCAAAAAAAATGCACTTACCAACCGACGGACCAGGATGCCCGTCAGTTTGACCTGAAACGCGAGTGGCCCCTGTGCTTCACGCGTCTGAATCCCGAGCGTGTCGCGACCCGACTGAGCACGTTGTTACTGGCTGAGGAGCTGCGCTGATGCAATTGGCATTCGTTTTGTACAAATACTTTCCGTTCGGGGGCTTGCAACGCGACTTCATGCGTATCGCCCTGGAATGCCAGCAGCGCGGCCATCAAATTCGTGTCTACACGCTGATCTGGGAAGGCGACGTTCCGCCGGGTTTCGAAGTGCTGGTGGCGCCCGTCAAGGCGTTCTTCAACCATCGGCGCAATGAAAAGCTTAGCGAGTGGATGGAAGCGGATCTGGCCAAGCGCCCCGTGGATCGCCTGATTGGTTTCAACAAGATGCCGGGCCTGGACGTTTACTACGCCGCCGACGGCTGCTTCGAAGACAAGGCGCAAAACCTGCGTCATTCTCTGTACCGCCGTTGGGGCCGCTACCGGCACTTCGCCGAATACGAGCGTGCCGTGTTCGCCAAGGACGCCAAGACCGAAGTGCTGATGATTTCCGAAGTGCAGCAGCCGCTGTTCATCAAGCATTACGACACGCCGCTGGAGCGTTTTCATTTGCTGCCACCGGGCATCTCTCAGGACCGTCGCGCGCCGGCCAATGCTGCCGAAATTCGTGCCGGATTCCGGGGCGAATTCAACCTGAAAGACGATGAGTTGCTGCTGGTGCAAATCGGTTCCGGGTTCAAGACCAAAGGTGTGGATCGCAGCCTCAAGGCGCTGGCCGCATTGCCCGCTGATCTGAAGAAACGCACCCGGCTGTTTGTAATTGGCCAGGATGACCCCAAATTATTCCAGATGCAGAGCGCCACCTTGGGGCTCGGCGACAACGTGACGTTCCTCAAGGGCCGCAGCGATATCCCGCGTTTCCTGCTCGGTGCCGATCTGTTGATCCACCCGGCGTATAACGAAAATACCGGGACCGTGCTGCTCGAAGCCTTGGTGGCGGGGCTGCCGGTGTTGGTCAGTGCGGTGTGCGGTTATGCCCATTACATCGTCGAGGCCGACGCGGGGCTAGTGTTGGACGAGCCGTTCGATCAGGCCCAACTGACCCAGTACCTGACCGGTATGTTGAACGACGCTCAAGCACGGGCGGCCTGGAGCCGCAACGGTCTGGCCTTCGCCGAGACGGCCGACCTCTACAGCATGCCGCAGCACGCGGCCGATGTGATTCTGGCGGAGCACGCTTAATGAAGTTGATGCTGGCTGAACCGTTCAAGAGCCTTTGGGCCGGACGCGATGCGTTCACCGAAGTCGAAGGCCTCGAAGGCGAGGTTTACCGTGAACTGGAAGCGCGCCGGACCTTGCGCACTGAAGTGAACGGCAATGGTTTTTTCGTGAAGATTCACCGGGGCATCGGCTGGGGCGAGATCTTCAAAAACCTGCTGACGGCCAAGCTGCCGGTCCTCGGCGCAGGTCAGGAATGGAAGGCCATTCAGCGCCTGCAAGAAGTTGGTGTGCCGACCATGACCGCCGTCGCTTATGGCGAGAAGGGCAGCAATCCGGCGGATCAGCACTCATTCATCGTCACCGAAGAGCTGGCGCCAACCGTCAGCCTCGAAGACTTCAGCATCGACTGGATCAAAAATCCGCCCGAGCCCAAGCTCAAGCGGGCGCTGATCGCCGAAGTCGCGCGCATGACCGGCATGATGCACCGCGCCGGGGTCAACCATCGCGACTGCTACATTTGTCATTTCCTGCTGCACACCGACAAACCGGTAACGGCGGACGATTTCAAACTCTCGGTGATCGACCTGCATCGTGCGCAGACCCGCCCGGCAATCACTCAACGCTGGCGCAACAAAGATCTGGCGGCCCTGTACTTTTCGGCCCTGGACATTGGCCTGACCCAGCGCGACAAATTGCGCTTCCTCAAGGGTTATTTCCAGCAGTCGCTGCGCCAGATTCTGGCTGAAGAAGCGTCGCTGCTCACCTGGCTTGAGGGCAAGGCCAATAAGCTTTATGACCGTAAACAGCGATATGGGGATGCACTCTGATGGCGGGTTGGAAACTGGAGCCCGCTTATAGCGATCTGGCAGAAGATTTCGGCAGTCTTGATGCGGTGTTTGCGTTGCAGGGGGAGCGGCTGACCCGAGATCTGTTATCCGAGGTCATTCGCGTCAATCGCAATGGCGTTAATTACTACGTCAAACGCTACATCGGCGCCGGCAAAGGCCTGCGCCGTTACCTGGGCAAACCTCGGGTGAAGGCCGAATGGCAGAACCTCAAACGCTTCGCCAAGTGGGGCATTCCCACCGCCGAAGTGGTGGCCTGGGGGCTGGAGCGGCGTGGCGCGGCCTACAATCGTGGGGCGATGATCACGCGCGAACTGCCGAGCACGGAAGACCTGTCGGCCCTCGCTGAGCGGCACGACCCCAAATTGTCGGACCGTGCCTGGGTCGACTCGGTCAGTCGGCAGTTGGCCGGTTATACCCGGACCATGCACGACCACCGTTTCACACATAACGATTTGAAGTGGCGCAATCTGCTGATCGACGATCAAGCCCGGCTGTTCCTGATCGATTGCCCCAATGGTGATTTCTGGCATGGCTTCTGGCTTAAATACCGGATAACCAAAGACCTGGCCTGCCTCGACAAAGTGGCCAAATACCACCTGTCGGCCACCCAGCGCCTGCGCTTTTATCTTCAATACCGTCAGCGTGACCGGCTAAATGCCGCCGACAAGAAACGGATCCGGCACGTGGTGAGATTTTTCGAGGGACGCGAATGACTGATTTCCTGGCCGCTGAAGACCGTGCGCTGCTTGAGCGCCATGGCCTCGGCACGTTCGATGCGCTCTGGGCCAAACAGCTCGACGCCGTGGATGAGCCCAACACCGTCGGCGGTGGCTGGAGCAGCGTGTTTCGACTGGATCTGGAAGGTCGTGGTTACTACCTCAAGCGCCAGAGCAACTACCTGACGCGTACCTTTCATGCGCCCTTCGGTGAACCGAGTTTTGCCCGTGAGTTTCGCAACATCAGCCGCTATCAAAAGCTGGGCATACCGGCGCTGCAAGCGGTGTTTTTTGGTGAGCGCAAAGTCAACGGTGAAGTCCGCGCGGTACTGCTGACCCGCGCGCTGGACGGTTGGGATGACCTCGATTCGCTGTTGCAGCGCTGGTCGAGCCTGACCGAAACGCAACACTCGTCCATTCTCAAAGCCTGTGGCGTTCTGGCGCGACAGCTGCACGGCGTGCGTCAGGTTCATGGCTGTTTCTACCCCAAGCATATTTTTCTGCAAGCCACGGGCGACGGTTATCAGGCTCAGTTGATCGACCTGGAAAAGACTCGACCGCTCCTGTTCGGTCAACGTGACCGGGTCAAGGACCTGGAACCGTTACTGCGTCGCGCGCCCGAGTGGACCGAAGCGCAATTGCGCGAGATGTTGGCAGTCTATGTCGATCAGCCGCAGAACAGTTCGCTGGTGGATAGTTGGGTTTCGCGTCTGACCGCGCGGCGCAGTCACAAGGAGAAGCGTTGATGCGCTTGTCCGAACTGAAAGGCGCCGGCCGCAGCCCGAGCCTGCCGATGAGCATTTCGCTGGCCGATGCTGCCGGCCCGGCCGAATTGCAGCTGCTGAGTTTGCTGCGGGTCTTGCCGGGGCAGCGCTACGTCGGTGCCGGTGTCTGGCGCGGCCGCCCGGTGTTGGCCAAATTGTTGGTCGGCAGCAAAGCCGCCCGGCATTTCAAGCGTGAACTCGACGGTGTGCGCTTGCTTGCCGATCAAGGCCTGACAACGCCGCAATTACTGGCCGATGGTCTGAAGGAAGGCGAGGGCGGCTGGCTGTTGTTCGATTTCCTCGAAAACGCCGAGAGCCTGGGGGATACCTGGAAAAAAGTCGAACACTTGCCAGTGCTGGCGGATATGCAAGGCGCCGTGCTGGCCGAGGCGTTGGGCGCTATCGGTCAAATGCATCGCAAGGGGCTCTGGCAGGAAGACCTGCATTTGGACAACCTCTTGCGCCAGCGTGGTCGGTTGTACCTGATCGATGGCGGTGGCGTCTGTGTTGAAACGCCGGGACAGCCGCTGTCACGAAACAAAGTCCTGGAAAACCTCGGCGTGTTTTTTGCGCAGCTGCCCAAGACGCTGGAGCCGTTCACCGAAGAGTTGCTGGTGTATTACCTGTTGAGCAATGGCGAACATGCCCTGCCGATGGAGGCCTTGCAGAAGCAGATCGACAAAGTGCGCGCCTGGCGCTTGAAGGACTTCCTGATCAAGGTCGGCCGCGAATGCACGCTATTCAGCGTCCAGCGCGGAGCGTTTGCCTTGCGCGCGATTCGTCGCGAGGAAGAAGCGGCAATGTTGCCGGTACTGGAGCAGGCCGACGCGTTGCTCGATCAAAGTCATCTTTACAAGACCGGCGGCGCCGCGAGTGTTGGAAAGGTTGAGGTTGACGGTCGGACGCTGGTGATCAAGCGCTACAACATCAAAGGTTTTGCCCATTGGCTCAAGCGCTTCTGGCGCCCGAGCCGTGCCTGGCACTCGTGGCATGAAGGCAATCGCCTGGCGTTCCTCGGCATTGCCACCCCGAAGCCGCTGGCCTTGCTGGAGAAGCGCTTTCTCTGGCTGCGCAGACGGGCTTATCTGGTGACCGAGTATTTGCCAGGGCCAGATATCATCGAACGTTTCGCGCCTTACGTAGAAAGCGGCGACGCTCCTGAGGCGGAGTTGCTGGCGCTGGATCATTTGTTTGCCGAGTTGATTGGCGAGCGCATCAGTCATGGTGATTTCAAGGGCCACAACCTGTTCTGGCAGGCCGATCGCTGGGCGTTGATTGATCTGGATTCGATGTGTCAGCACGCCTCGCTGAGCAGCTTTGCCCCGGCCTATGCGCGGGATCGGGCGCGGTTCATGCGTAACTGGCCTGAAAGTAGTGCGCTTTATCGGGTCATTGATCAGCGCCTTCCCAAGGGAATCTCCGGCGCTGCCTGAATGGGACCTTCGGTCCTTTCGCGAGCAGTCATCCGAGGTTAGGGGACAAGTTTTTATGAATCTTCCTACATGATCTACAGAGCCCATGAACTGTGCCCTGAATAGCCATGATGCTAGTTTGCCTGACGTTCACGGAGGGCAGATTTTGACGATAAAAATGGCTATTGCGATCAGTACTTTCTCACTCGCACTCACTGGTTGCGGCACCGCTGTCACGGTGCTGCAATCTGACGAAGACGCAGCGCGAAGACTGAGAAAACAAAAAACCTACTGCCAGTCCATCCCGCGCATTTACAGCGGACTGGCCTATGATTTCTGCTACTTGAATGCTCCGCCTGAACCCGGCGGCTACCTTGCATCCTTCGTATTGCTGGACCTGGCCTTGTCCGGTGTCCTCGACACGGTTTGCCTGCCCTACACCTTTTACCGCCAGGTTACCGAGGGCAATCTCGGTATTTACCGTCAAGCGGGCCGTGGGTAAGCCGTGCGCTACGCTGTCGTCCAGGTGAGGCAATAAGCGCTGGGTCATTCCCGTCATCTTTAAGCTATAATCCCGCCCTTTAGCTGTCTCTCGCCGCTTGCGAGGGCACATTATTTTTTGAGGCGCTTGTCGCCTGCATGCAGACTAAAGAGGCTAGACCCCTGTGGCATTGACGATTCTTGGCCTGTCCGGCGCCCTTAGCCATGATCCTTCCGCAGCCTTGTACATCGACGGCAAGCTGGTCGCGGCGGCTGAAGAAGAGCGCTTTGTGCGCGATAAACATGCAAAGAACCGCATGCCCTACGAATCGGCGAAGTTCTGCCTGGAACAGGCGGGCATCAAGCCGTCCGACGTTGATGTGGTGGCGATCCCCTTCGCACCGATCAGTATTTTCGGCAAGGCTCGCTGGCAGTACGCCAAGCGTTACTGGTACGCCCCGGACCGCGCGCTTGACGCGATCCTGATGGGCAACCGTCGCTACAAGCGTTATCGCAACAAGATTGTCTGGTGCCTCGAGCAACTGGGTTTCGATCCGAAGAAAATCAAGATCGAGCCGGTCGAACACCACCTGGCCCACGCCTCCAGTGCTTACCACTGCTCCGGTTTCAAAGAGAAAACCGCGATCCTGGGGATCGACGGCAAGGGTGAGTACGCCACGACCTTCTTCGGTTACGGCGAAAACGGCAAGATCCACAAGATCAAGGAATTCTTCGATCCGGACTCCCTCGGCGGCCTGTATGGCGCGATTACCGAGTTCCTCGGTTTCGATATGCTCGATGGAGAGTTCAAGGTCATGGGCATGGCGCCGTACGGCGACGCCAGCAAATACGATTTCTCGCGCCTGGCTTCGTTCGAAAACGGCGAGCTGGTGATCAACACCGACTACGCCAACGTCATCGGCCTGCGTCGTTACAAAGAGAAAGGCAAAGGTTACTACTTCTCGCCGAAACTGATCGAGTGGCTGGGTCCCAAGCGCGAAGGCGACATCGCCGACGAGCCTTACATCCACTACGCGGCGAGCATTCAAGCGCTGTTCGAAAAAATCTCGCTGCAGATGATCGACTACTACTTGGGCGACGTGCTCAAGGAAACCGGCAAGCTGGCCTACGCCGGTGGCTGTGCGTTGAACGTCAAGCTGAACCAGAAAATCATCGCCCGCGACGACGTCAAAGAGCTGTTCGTGCAGCCTGCGTCCGGCGACGCCGGCACGGCGGTCGGCGCGGCGGCGTATGTGTCTAACGCCCGTGGCGTGCCGGTCGAGAAGATGGAACACGTCTACCTTGGCCCTTCGTACACCAACGAAGACGTGCTCGCTGCCTGCGCCCGTCACCCGAGCAAACCGGTCTGGCGCAAGCTCGACAACATGCCGGAAAACATCGCCAAAATAATGGTCGACGGAAACCCGGTGGCCTGGTTCCAGGGGCGCATGGAGTTTGGTCCGCGCGCCTTGGGTGGTCGTTCGATCATCGGTTGCCCGAGCGCCGTTGGCGTGGCTGACCGCATCAACCACCAGATCAAGTTCCGCGAGCGCTGGAGGCCTTTCTGCCCGTCGATGCTCGACACCGTTGCTCCGCAGATGATCAAGATCGATCACCCGGCGCCGTTCATGACCTTCACCTTTGAAGTGGCTGAAGAGTGGAAGACCCGTGTGCCGGAAGTTGTCCACGAAGACGGTACGTCCCGCGCCCAGGTACTCAAGCGCGAATACAACCCGCGCTACTACGACATGATGAAAGCGCTGGAAGTACTGACCGGTAACGGCGTGTCGCTGAACACCTCGCTGAATCGTCGTGGCGAGCCGATGATCTGCTCGCCGACCGATGCTCTGAACATGTTCTTCGGTTCCGATCTACAGTACTTGATCATGGAAGACATCCTGGTGGTTAAAGAAGGCGCGGACGCATATGACTCGCTCGGCTGAACGCCATGTGCTGCAGTTCTGTCACGGGTATGACGGCCCGTTTCTGGACTGTGCCCGGCAGTACGCCAGCCTGTTCGCGGGGACTGGCTATCGAGTGACCACGGTCTTTCTGACCGGGGCCGCCGACAGCGATGTCGCTGCGGGCTGCGCTTCTGATGAAGTGCTGTTCATGGAATACAGCTCCAAGGCCATTCGTGGCCTGAAGCTGGGCGCCATCGGCGATCTGCGCAAGATCGCCGCCTCGCGCAACTTCAGTTTCTGCATTGCCCACCGTTTCAAGCCGATCTACATCGCCTTGCTCGGCACTTCGCTGCCGGTCATCGGTGTGCATCATGCGTTTGGCGACTACAAACGCGGCAGCCGCAAACTGTTCGCCCATATTTTCCGCAAGCGCCTCAGCCTGCTCGGAGTCTCCGATGCCGTGCGTGACGACATGCGCAGCTGCCTGCCGAAATGGCCGGCCGGGCGGATTCAGACGCTCTATAACCGTATCGATGTGCCTGCCATGCAGACCAGTCAGGTCTCAGCTCGCGAGGCTCGGGAAACCCTGGGTCTGTCAGCGGATGCCTGGATTGTCGGCAATGTCGGGCGGTTGCACCCGGACAAGGACCAAACCACGCTGCTGCACGGTTTTGCCCTGGCATTGCCGCAACTGCCGGCCAACAGCCAACTGGTGATACTCGGTAGCGGTCGGCTGGAACAGGACCTCAAGGAACTGGCCCGCGAACTGGGCATGGGTGATCGGGTGCTGTTCCTCGGCCAAGTACCCGACGCCCGTCGCTATTTCCGTGCCTTCAATGTATTTGCCTTGAGCTCCGATCACGAGCCTTTCGGCATGGTGCTGCTGGAAGCCATGGCTGCTGGCGTGCCGTTGCTCGCTACGGCTTGCGGTGGCGCCAGGGAAGTCGTTGAAGGGGTCGGCATCCTGTTCCCGTTGGGCGATGCCGAGCGTCTTGCTCAAGGCCTGCAACATCTGGCCGCCATGGACGAGCAGCAACGTCATCAGTGTGCCGAGATGATGCTCGACCGCTTGCGTGAGCATTTCTCCGACCGCGCGGTACGCGATGCGTTCTGGCATTTGCCACACGTCACAGAACTGGCACCGAGGGGCTGATGCTCAACCGATTTCAAGGCTGGCGCGAACGTGGCTGGACGTTGGTCGACGCCTCGACTTATGCACAGACCTGGCAGCGTTTTGGCGGTAGCGTCGCGACTCATCCCATGGTGGTTGAGCGCCTGGCGCAGTTGGCCGAGATCCCGGTCCGTTACCTGGCCTGGGAGCAGAACGGTGAAGTGAAAGCCGCAATCCCGACCTGGGGGCGCGACCTGGCACTGTCCAAAGACGTACTCAAACGCCGTGGTAAAAAAGGCCTGTTCGACCTCGGCAATGCCGAGGTGATCCTGCCGGCTGCCGCCGATGCACAAGCCGCGCTGCGCCATCGCGTGCGTTATTTGTCGGCACTGAGCGAAGGCCGTTTCACCGATATCAAGCTCCAGGCCGAACAACTGGCCATGGCGCGCACGCCGGAAGAACTGTCGAAAAAATTCCGCTACAACCAGCGCCGTGAATTGCGTCTGCTGGAAGAAGCCGGCGGCGTCGTGCGGCCGGTCGCCGAGTTTTCCAGTACTGAGCTGGCGGCGATTTACTGCGACCTGTTCCAGCGCCGTTGGGGCTTTGCGGCAACGGGTGCCGAGCGCATGGGTGAGGTGATCGAACTGCTGCGGGACTTGCTGATCGGCTCGGTGATTTTCCTCAACGATGCCCCGATCGCCATTCAACTGGTCTACCGCGTCGAAGCGCCGCAATGGATCAGCGTCGAGTACATCAACGGCGGCGTCGATCCCGAAACCCGAGAGTTCAGCCCCGGCAGCGTGCTGAGTTTCCTCAACACGCAAAGTGCCTGGGAGCACGCTCGCGCCCTCGACAAGCCTTTGCGGTTTTCCTTCGGCCGCGCCGACCGGGAATACAAAGACCGCTGGTGCAATCCTGTGCCGGTTTTTACCGTGTGAGTGAACCCATGAGCCGCAAACAGCAACTGCTCAAGCGCCATCGGCGCAACAAACGCATCAGCTTGTTGATCGCGCTGGTGCTGTTGATTGCCCTTGGCGTGCTGGTGGCCTGGTGGCTGCCGTTGGTGCTTGCCGTGCTGGGCTGGATTGCCCATGAGGCCTGGTTCGCCGACCACCTGTTTTATTCCCCCAAAGACGATTACCAATACAGCTTCCCGCCTTACACCTCGCAACCCAAGGTGCACCTGGACGGCGAGTGTTTGCGGCTGGATGACGGTGTAATGCTGGTCGACGACGCCACGCTGGTGTTGGCGCTTCGGGTCAAAAGTAGCTGGCTGGGCCGCTTTATCGATCCAGTGGTGGAGCTGTCGGGTGGCGATAACCCGGACCGTCAAACCTTTGAGCGTGGCGTCAACGGCCTGCGCTATCTGAACCTCAGTGGTCAGGCGCAAGTGCTGTCGCGCGGTGAGTTGCGCCTGCGTGGACGCTTCTGCCGACTGCTCGGCGAGCCGGTGTTGTGGGCGCTGGAGCACCCCGACTTCCGCCGGCAACGGGTGATGGTGATTGCGCCTCACGCCGACGATGCCGAACTGGCTGCCTATGGTTTGTACAGCCAGGCTGATGAAGCCTGGATCGTGACACTGACCGCCGGTGAAATCGAAGCCGAACACTACCAACAGATCGGCCTGAACAAGGTCGAGGCGTCGCGGCTCAAGGGCCGTTTACGCGCGTGGGACAGCATCGCGGTGCCGCGTTGGGCGGGCGTGCCACAGACTCATTGCGTGCAATTGGGTTACTTCTGCCTGCAACTGGCAGCCATGCAGGCCGCGCCGGCGCAACCGGTCGCTTCGCGGGAAGCAGATCTGAGCGACACCCGCCTGTTTCGCCAGTTGAACCCGTTTGCCCTACCGGGCGATGCCGACGGCGCACCGACCTGGAACAACCTGCTGGCCGATCTGCGTGCAGTACTGCTGCGTGCGCGACCTGAAGTGATCGTACTGCCGCACCCGACCCTCGATCCGCATCCCGATCATATCTGTGCCCAACAAGCGGTTCTTGAAGCCTTGAAAGGCCTGGAATGGCAGCCGACCACACTGCTCGGCTACGCCAACCATTTGCACGACAACGACCGCTGGCCAATGGGCGACGCCGGTCATGGCATCGCATTGCCGCCAGCCTTCGACCCGGCCACGCCGATGCAGCCTTGCTGCTTGCCGCTGTCGCTGGAAATTCAGCGCGACAAAGCCATGGCGTTGGGCATGATGCATGACCTGCAGCCGTCGATGCCGCTCAAGCGACGCCTGCGCCGGTTAATCCAGCGGATACTGGCCAAGCGCAAGCCGCCGGCCTACGGCGAAAACGAATTCTTTCGCAAAGCCGTTCGGCGTCACGAGCTTTTGTGGATACTCAAGCACACACCAATCAACGCTTCTCAGCGGGGAGAGTTATGAGCCAGCGGCTAAAGGTTCTGCAATTGCAGCCTGACTACAACGTCAAAGCCCATGATTTTGCCGACCTCGCGGAGCAGATCGTCAAGGCGCTGCCCAGTGATCGCTACGAAGTGACGGCGGCGTTCCTGCGCGGCAAGCCGGGGCCGGGTGAGGCTATAAGCCGGGCCGACCGTTCGGTGTACTTCGAGTTTTCCGACAAGTCCCTCAAAGGCATGCGCTTGCGGGCGATGTGGACACTGTACAAATTTTGCCGCGCGGAAAAATTCGACGTGGTGATCTGTAACCGCTTCAAGCCCGTGAACATGATGCTGACGCTCAACCGCTGGTTGAAAGTGCCGCTGTGCATCGGCATTTCCCACGGTTTTGGTGAGTACGACCGGTTTTACCGGCGACGCCAGACCCAGCGCCTGATCGATCGTCACTGGCGTTTTGTCGGTGTGTCGCCGGCGGTCAAACAGTACCTACTGGACTGCGACTGCGGTTTTACCGACCAGAACACGTTCGCCATTACCAACGCCATCGACATCGAGCAGGCTGAAGGATTGCAGCACAGCCGTGAGCGTGCCCGCGAATTGTTGGGTATCGATCCGTCGGTACGTTTGATTGGCGCTCTGGGGCGTCTTGTACCGGTCAAGGGTCACACTTATCTGTTGCAGGCGTTTGCTGCGCTCAAGGACAAGTACCCGAACACTCAATTGGCGATCATTGGAGCCGGCCGCGAAGAGTCGCGCCTGAATGCCGAAATCGAACGCCTGGGCCTGACCGGGCGCGCGCACCTGCTGGGTTTCAAGGAAATCGCCTTGCAGTACATTCGCGCTTTCGATATCTGGACCATGCCATCGTTGGCGGAAGGCCTCGGGTTGGCGCTGCTTGAAGGCATGAGTGGTCATTTGCCAGTGATCGCCTCCAATGTGCCCGCCATGTTGCCGCTGATTGAAGGGGCGGGTGGACTGGCGATTACACCCAAGGATGTACCGAGCCTGGTTGCGGCGCTGGATACTTACCTCGGGCTGTCGGATGACGAGCTCAAGGCCAAGGGTGAGCAGGCTTTCCGTTATCTGCAGGCACAACACGACATTGAGGTGTTCCGTCAGGAATACCTGAACCTGATTGACTCCGGCCTGGAGCAGGCCCGCAAGGAAAAACCATGAGCGCCGCGCAACCTCTTGTCACGGTCATCATCGCGTCGTACAACCACGCTCGATACATCGAGGAAAGCATTCTCAGCGTCCTGAACCAGACGTATAAGAACATCGAATTGTTGGTGGTCGACGACGGTTCCAAAGATGACAGCGTCGAACGCATCAAGGTGCTTCAGGCGCAATATGGATTCGATTTTCGGGTTCAGCAGAATCAGGGGCTGACCAATACCCTCAATGGCGCCATCGCCCGTTCAAAGGGCAGTCTGATTGTGCCGTTCGGTTCTGACGACATCATGCTGCCAGAGCGCATCGCCACTCAGGTGGCGCATATGGATGGCAAGCCCGAGGTTGGTATCTGCGCCGGCAATATCGAGCTGATCGACGCCGACGGTAATCTGTACCCAGAGAAGCGTCAGCGTCGTGATGTGCCGTTTCGTCGCCTGGACTTCGATGACATGTTTCTGGAGCGTAAACCCTATCCACCTGCTCCGACCCTGATGATCCGCCGGGAAGCGCTGGACAAGGTGGGCGGGTTCGATCCGAACATTCGCCTGGAAGACTTGCTGATCGAACTGAAGGTGACCCATGCCGGTTACTTTATCGATGGCCTGAATGTGTTGATGGCGCGCTATCGCAAACACGCCACCAACTCTTACAAGAACCACCGCTTCATGATCGACAGCATCCTGCGTACCTACGCGCTGTTCAGCGATCACCCGCTGTACGACGAGGTTCGTTACAAGTTTCTCAGCTCAATGTTCCTCAAGACCGCCAACCGTGACCGCAAGCTGGCCCGCGAGCTACTGGCGCAGATCCCGTTCAAGGCCTGGAACAAGAAGACCTGGCGCGGTCTGGGGCGGCTGTACTTCTCGCCGCTGGAAAAAGACTGACCCAACCTCGATGCGCTCTATGTAGCCGCTGGCGAAACCGCGGCTACAAGAGTTGCGTCAGCTTCAGCGAGCGATTTCCTCTGCCAGACTCTTGTCGGCTTTTTTGCGTCGACGTAGCCACAGCAAGACGTTTTTCCCGGCCGTTATGCCCGGTTTCTCGATGTAGAGGAACGTCAGGCTGCTGATGATGATCAGCAGGCAGCTGCACAGGGCCAACAGGGGCAGAAAGGTCCAGATGTCCCGAACATCCAGATCAAGCAGTAGCGGCAGGCGCTGGATGAACACCCACAGCACAAAACCATGCAGTAAATAGGTGCTGTAGCTGATTTCACCGAGCCAGCGAATGCTGCGTGGTTTCAGCGCGCCGAACAGGGTGTTTCCAGACGCCACAATCACGAAAAACAATGACATGAGCAGCAATGGCTTCAAGCTGAAAGCACGGTTGAATGCCGTGAAGGCAATTGCCAATGCCAGCAGCGCGATAATCCCCGCCATTCGAGTCTGGCCCCAGGCCACCAGTTTCGGTCGGCGAACCCAGTACGCAGCGCCGATGCCGCCGAGAAAGCTCGCCAGAAAATGTTTTTTCAGCGAGTGCTCCAGGCCGACCAGTTCATACAGGGCGTAAATGCCGATCAGGCACAACACCGTTTGCTTCCAGCTGCCTCGATAGATAAACACCATGGCGGCGAGGGGCAATGCCAGATAGAAAAACACCTCGTAACCCAAGGTCCAGGTGACGTTGGAGATCAGCACGCCGGTTTGGTAGTACTGGTTGACGTCCGGCCGGTCGAAGGTCAGCCAGGCCAGGATCTGGCCGACGAACTGGAGCCCGGAGTCCTTGAGTTCCCAGTTCTGCAGGTAGAACACCGTGACAAACACGATCAGCATCAGCGGCAAATACAGCGGATACAGGCGAAACAGGCGCGATACCGCAAAGGCCAGCCAGTCGTGTTGACGTCCTTGGGTGAGTAGTCGGTTCCAAAACAGGAAACCGGTGATCATGAAAAACAACGCGACACTGCCTTGGCCGAGTTGTGAGTAGAAATTGCTCGGCGGAAAATCAAACACACCTGTGCGCAGGAAGATCAAGGTAATGATCGCATGGTGTATGAACACGCCGAACGCCAGATAACCCCGTAGACCATCGATGCTGGCATAACGGCTTTCACTGGAGTGTTCGATTTGACGGGCGATTTTCGGCACGGCGCGCAATAGCAGCGCGGCGGTCACAATGGCTAGCAGATAACCTGCTAGTGCAATGAGAGGATTGGTTTCAGTCATCAATGAGCCTTGACCGGGGAGCTCCCGGTCAGCACTTGTCTGTGCAGGTTATCAACAGCAGATTTCGATGCTGTCATGGCATAACCCTGAAGCAGTGCTTCAAAGTGTTCTTCGAACAGCCAGCGCTTGTCTACGGTGTAACGCTGCATATGGCGCAGGTTGCGCTGACGCAAGGCCAGGCTCAACGCAGAAGGGTAAATGCGCAGGTCGGCCACATCGATCAAGCCAAACTCGCCATCTTCAAGCACCAGTACGTTACCCAGGTGCAGCGAACGGAAATAGATGCCTTGTTCATGCAGTTGAGCCATGAACTTGCCGAAACGCTCCACCAGCGCCTCGCGCACCGCGGGTGCGGTTATTCCTTGCAGGACCTGGCGCAGCGTATTACCCGGCAGCGGCGAATAGTGCACGGCGCTACTGCCATCTGCAAGGCGATAAAGGTCAAGAATCGGCGGGGTCGGGACCCCCAGGCTGCGCAGTTGCTCGCTGTTGACGGCAAAGCGTTCGGAGTAGGGGTTGAAACTCCCCGAGGTGTACCAGCGACGACTGCGAAACAGTTTGAGGAAGCTGCCATCGAGCAGGCGCAAGACCTTGGGGCCCAGGCCATCTTCCTCGATCACCTGCGCATTGGCGGTCAATTGTTGCAGGGCCGTTGGCGTCAGTGTCTTGATGGGCATCGCCAGCAGGCGCCTGGTGCGCTGGTTGATGCTGAGTGCGACGATCAACGCCAGTGGAATCCACAGCAGGAACCAGTGCTCCTTGGGTCGGGAGATGATACCTCCGCCCTCGGTCAGGCCGGCGCCGATGCCGAATACCAGCCAGGTCGAGGCGATGATAAACAGTGGTTGCAGACGATTGCGCCAACTGCTCAACAAACTCCAGGCCTGGAAAAACAACCACGGCAGCAAACCTAAAATACCGACGTAATAGAGCACGCCCAGGGCAAAGCTGTGGGGTTCCTGAAAGCTGATGCCGAGGCCGGGGTCGATGGCTAGATCGGCACTATAACCATGACCGATCCATGGGTGATCGGCTATTTTTTTAATGGCCAGTTGCCAGATTTCGAAGCGGTAAGAGTCGCCTCGTTCAATGATCATTCGCGCAAACAGCACATAAACCGTGACTGCGCTGGCAACCAATGCGCCCAGCAATACGACGGAGCGACGGTTCCAGCAAATGAAAGCCAGCCAGAGCCCCGCCATCGTCAGAGCAACCAGAGGTGTTCTGGAGCCGGTGGCGATCACGGCGGCGAACATGATTGCCATCGCCGGAACACTCAGCCAGAGCATCTGGCGGCGCTTGCAGGTCATGCTCATGCTCAGCCAATAGGCCGCGTAAAAGCCGTACATGTGCGAGCTCAGCAACGGGTTGTCGAACGCACCGCCACCGATCAAGCGCAAGCCTGGCTCATACATGCGGGCGAATATGTACAGGTCGTGGACGGTACCGACCAGTCCGACCAATGACGCGGCGAACAGCAGGGGATGAATGATTTCGCTGCGATAGCGCACCAGCAAGTAGCAGCCAGCGAACAGCAGCAGGGTATGCAGCGGTGCTTTGAATTGACTGGAAAAGCTGTCCTTTCCCGGTGCCCAGCACAAACTTATCAGCGCCCAGGTCGCGAACACCAGCACGGCAATAAAGATCGGATCCCGGCCCAGCTCCTTGAGTTCGCGGGGGCGCAGACACAGGGCGATCAGCGCCGGAATGCTGAACAGACCATAAAAAAGTTTGTGGTGCAGACTTCGGCCCGGCAAGAAGAACAATGCGCATAGAAGCAAGAGATAGCCAAGTGGAAGAATCCAGAGGCAAATGAAATCGAAAACTCGATTTGACACACTATTGAAACCGCTGAGTTGCATGCTGAGAGATTCAATCCTGAAGTTGATCGGGTATTTCGGGGTGATGGCTATTTGATGCTTAATTCGGTGCCTAACAATAACAGCCTTTAGCCGATTGCCAGAACCCTGGAGAAGCTGTGCTAAAGTCAGCGTCCTTTTTATCGACAAACGCGTGATATGGCCGACTCCAGTCTCTCCGCAAGCCCATCGAGCTTGAAAATCTACTTCCGCCTGCTCGGCTATGTCCGGCCGTACATCAGTCTGTTTCTGATCAGCATTGTCGGCTTTTTGATTTTCGCTTCGACCCAGCCAATGCTTGGCTACATCCTCAAATACTTTGTCGATGGCCTGTCCAACCCTGAGGCCGTGCTTTTCCCAACGGTGCCTTACCTGCGCGACCTGCAACTGTTGCAGGCTGTACCGTTGCTGATCATCCTGATCGCAGCGTGGCAGGGGCTGGGATCATATCTGGGCAACTACTTTCTGGCCAAGGTTTCCCTCGGGCTCGTCCATGATTTGCGCGTGCAGCTGTTCAATAACCTGCTGGTTTTGCCCAATCGCTATTTCGACAAGCATAACTCGGGTCATCTGATTTCACGCATCACCTTCAACGTGACGATGGTCACCGGGGCGGCCACAGATGCGATCAAGGTCGTAATCCGTGAAGGCATGACCGTGATCTTCCTGTTTGCCTCGCTGCTGTTCATGAATTGGCGCCTGACGCTGGTCATGATCGCCATCCTGCCGTTGATCGCTGTCATGGTGCGCACCGCGAGCAAGAAATTCCGCAAGCAGAGCAAGAAAATCCAGGTGGCCATGGGCGACGTGACCCACGTGGCGTCGGAAACCATCCAGGGTTATCGCGTGGTGCGCAGCTTTGGCGGTGAAGTCTACGAAGAGAAGCGTTTCTTCGCAGCCAGTCAGGGCAACACTGACAAACAACTGCGCATGACCCGCACCGGTGCCATCTACACGCCGTTGTTGCAACTGGTGATCTACACCGCCATGGCGGTGCTGATGTTCCTGGTGCTGTTCCTGCGTGGCGATGCGTCGGCCGGTGACATGGTTGCCTACATCACCTTGGCCGGCCTGTTGCCCAAGCCGATCCGCCAGTTATCCGAAGTCAGCTCGACTATCCAGAAAGGTGTGGCGGGCGCCGAGAGCATTTTCGAACAGCTGGACGTTGCGCCCGAAGTCGATACCGGCACCGTCGAACGCGATGCCGTCAGCGGTCGCCTGGACGTGCGCAACCTGAGCTTCACCTACCCTGACACTGATCGCCAGGTACTTAATGACATCAGTTTCTCGGCCGAGCCTGGGCAAATGGTGGCACTGGTCGGACGATCAGGCAGCGGTAAGTCGACCCTGGCCAACCTGATTCCACGCTTCTATCACCACGACAAGGGCGAGATCCTGATCGATGGTGTTGAAGTGGAGCAGTACAAACTGCTGAACCTGCGCAAGCATATCGCCCAGGTGACCCAGCATGTGACGTTGTTCAGTGACACGGTGGCCAATAACATTGCTTATGGCGACCTGGCGGGCGCACCTCGTGACGCGATCGAAAGAGCCGCGAAAGATGCCTACGCGATGGACTTCATCGCGCAGTTGCCCCAAGGCCTGGACACCCAGGTCGGCGAGAACGGCGTGCTGCTGTCCGGCGGTCAGCGCCAGCGCCTGGCCATTGCACGGGCGCTGTTGAAAAACGCACCGTTGCTGATTCTCGACGAAGCCACCTCGGCGCTCGACACTGAGTCGGAGCGCCATATCCAGGCGGCGCTGGACCAAGTGATGAAAGGCCGGACCACACTGGTAATCGCTCATCGTCTGTCGACCATCGAAAAGGCGGACCTGATTCTGGTAATGGATCAGGGCCGGATTGTCGAGCGCGGCACCCACGCCGAGCTTCTGGCGCAAAATGGTTACTACGCCCGCCTGAACGCCATGGGCCTCGACGCCCCGGCTGAAGACATCGCCTGACCCTCGGCATTGGTCAGTTTTAATGACAGCCTGAAAAAAATGCAGCCTGAGGTTCTTTGAACCTGACCAGGCTGCTTTTTTTTGCTTTTTACGACCTCGTTAATGCCATGCGCAAGGCCATGCCAACCCTGTGGTAATATCGCGCCCCTGTTCATTTTGTATGTGGGTTGCTCCATGAAGTTGTCCATGCCGCGATTCGATCAAGCCCCTGTCTTGGTGGTCGGCGATGTCATGCTCGACCGTTACTGGCATGGCGGTACCTCACGGATCTCCCCTGAGGCGCCGGTACCGGTGGTCAAGGTCGAGCAAATCGAGGACCGCCCGGGCGGTGCCGCCAACGTTGCGTTGAACATTGCCGCGCTCGGCGCCCCGGCCTCGCTGGTCGGCGTGACCGGCGACGACGAGGCTGCCGACAGCCTGGCCAATAGCCTCAAGGGTGCTGGCGTGCGGGCGATGTTCCAGCGCATCGCGCACCAGCCGACCATCGTCAAGTTGCGGGTCATGAGTCGTCACCAGCAACTGCTGCGTATCGACTTTGAAGAACCCTTCGCCACCGATGCGTTGGCGCTTGGCGAGCAAGTCGATGAATTGCTCGAAGGTATCAAGGTGCTGGTGCTGTCCGACTACGGAAAAGGCGCACTGAAAAACCATCAGGTGCTGATCCAGGCTGCCCGTGCCCGTGGTATTCCGGTGCTGGCGGATCCCAAGGGCAAGGACTTCTCGATCTACCGTGGCGCTAGCCTGATTACCCCGAACCTCAACGAGTTCGAAACCATCGTCGGTGGTTGCGCCGATGAGCACGAGCTGGTGAGCAAAGGCGCGCAGCTGATGCACGATCTGGACCTCGGCGCGTTGTTGGTGACCCGTGGCGAACACGGCATGACCTTGCTGCGCCCTGATCACCCGGCGCTGCACTTGCCGGCCCGTGCCCGTGAAGTGTTCGACGTGACCGGTGCCGGCGACACGGTGATTTCCACCCTGGCCGCCGCGATTGCCGCTGGCGAAGAATTGCCGCACGCAGTGGCCTTGGCCAACCTGGCGGCGGGCATCGTGGTCGGCAAACTCGGTACGGCGGCCATCAGCGCGCCGGAACTGCGCCGTGCCATCCAGCGTGAAGAAGGGTCGGAACGCGGTGTGCTGGGCCTTGAGCAACTATTGCTGGCGGTCGACGATGCGCGAGCACACAAAGAGAAGATCGTTTTCACCAACGGCTGCTTCGACATTCTGCATGCCGGCCACGTGACCTACCTCGAACAGGCACGGGCCCAGGGCGATCGTCTGATTGTTGCAGTCAACGACGATGCCTCGGTCAGCCGCCTGAAAGGGCCGGGTCGTCCAATCAACAGCGTCGACCGTCGAATGGCGGTATTGGCCGGATTGGGCGCAGTGGATTGGGTGATCAGCTTTCCTGAAGGCACCCCGGAAAACCTGCTGCGTGAGGTCAAGCCGGACGTGTTGGTCAAGGGTGGCGATTATGGGATTGACCAGGTAGTCGGCGCGGACATCGTAACTGCTTACGGCGGCACGGTGAAAGTGCTGGGGCTGGTGGCCAACAGCTCGACCACGGCGATTGTCGAGAAGATCCGCAATAACTGACGCTGGGCTTGTGGTGATCGTTCCCATGCGGGAACGATCATCAAGAACTGACTTTTTTACGCGGCACGATCTTCTTCAGCAATTGCTTCGCCTTCCCGCGTAACCGCGCCAGCCCCGAGTCTTTCCCCGGTGGACTCAACCCTTGTTGGCGCACCCAATCCTTCCAGCGAATCCGCTCATCACGCACTACCCAGCCTTCTTGTCGGGCAAAGCTCTCCGCCAGAAACAAGCCACGCGTACTCGCCGGGTACAGTTGATCTTTCTTCAAGGTATAGAGCTCGGCCATCGGCTGGCCGTCTTGTAATGGCATCAGGTACAAGTCCGGGCGCTTGCGGTCGAGACGGGCAACCAGTTGATCGCCTTCCAGTCGCTCGTCAACGTGAAAAAGACTCAGGGACTTCGCTTCTTTGGGCACGTCCAGGCGCAAGTCATAGATCAATTGCAATGACGCGGTGGGCAAATGCACGTAAGCCCGCGGCCGTTCGATCAACTGCAGGTTGGCGCAGCGCACCGGCCGCGCCGAACCGGACAATGGCGTCAGGCGAAACGGCAGCGCCTCGCGGTAATGCAGGGCGCTGGCGTAGGGTGCCGGCAGCCAAGTGTCGTTGAAACGCCCACCGAGCCAGCCTTCCGGGGTTTCCAGCAGGCACTCCTCAGCAATTTCCTGGATGGCGGTGTGCAGTGGCAGGTTCAACTCATGGGCTGGTACATAGCCCGAGATCAGCTTGAGTACCACGTCGCCACGGTCTTGCCGACGCTGACGCACCAGTACCCAGTAATCGCGATTCTGCCAATGCAAGGTCAGGCGCACCGAGACGCCGAGATTGGCCAGTTCCAGCGCAAACCGCTCGGTACTGGCCACTGTCACGAGGCGACGACGTTGCAAGGTTTGGGAGAAATTGAGCGGCATCCCGACGCTCTGATAGCTCAAGCCTTCGGGAGTCGCTTCGACGTATAACGGCAGGGTCTTGAAGTTGTTCGGGTTCTTTCGTATGAGCGTACGCGGCATGTCGGCTCCTGCTTAAGGCCGCGTGGGCGGCATCAGTTTCTACGGAGGACCTGGGCAACGGTCGCAACGTTGTGGGCGAGGTGCAGCGGATTGATGGTCCCGACAATAGCACTGGCAACGCCCGGATGTTCAAACAACAACTCGAAACTGGCGCGCACCGGGTCCACGCCTGGACTCAGGCACACATGACCACTGGCGAGGGCTTTTTTGACCAGGATGGCTTTGCCGTGAGCAGCAGCATAGTCAATGACAGGCTTCTCGTTCTGCTCGTTCAGATTGTAGGTGACCATGGCGCAATCGCCTTGCTCAAGGGCCTTCAATCCACCCTCGACGGTTTTACCGGAAAAACCAAAGCCGCGAATCTTGCCTTCGGTCTTGAGCTCGGCGAGAGTCGCGTAGACCTCGCTGTCATTGAGGATCGCCAGATCGTTGCCGTCGGAGTGCACCAGCACCAGGTCGATAAACTCCGTTTCCAGACGTCGCAGGCTGCGCTCCACGGAAAGTCGAGTGTGAGCGGCGCTGAAGTCATGGCTCGATTGGCCGTCGGTAAACTCTTCGCCGACCTTGCTGACAATGACCCAATCCTGACGCTGGCCTCGCAACAGCGGGCCGAGGCGTTCTTCACTGCGGCCATAGGCCGGTGCGGTGTCGATCAGGTTTATGCCCATGTCGCGGGCGAGTTTGAGCAGCCTGCGCGCATCATCGTCGTCGGGAATCTGGAAGCCGTTGGGGTACTTCACGCCTTGGTCGCGGCCGAGTTTGACCGTGCCCAGGCCCAGCGGTGAAACCATCAGGCCGGTGCTGCCCAGTGGGCGATGCAGATCGTGCAGGGTCGGTTGGCTCATGGCAGCAGTTGATCCCAGGCGGGTACGCCCATCGGTGGTTTTGGCAGCGGCGGCAGCGGGGTGGTCTGGCTTGGCTTGATGCCATCACGCGTAAGGTTGGCGATGACCCGGTCGGCGAAGTCCGGCGCCAGTGCCAGTTTGGTTGGCCAGCCGACCAACAGCCGGCCCTGCTCGGCAACAAAGGCGTTGTCGGGGCGGATAAGTCCCGATTGCAGCGGCTCGGCGCGGTCCACGCGCAAGGTGGCCCATTGCGCGGTGCTCAGGTCTATCCATGGCAGCAGATGAGCGAGTTCTTGCTGGGCCGTGGCAATTTGTTCGGCGGGTTCTCGGGCAACACCTTCGGCTTCGGCGATATCGCCTCCCATGTACCAGACCCACTGGCCATCAGCGGCGGGGTGAGTGGTCACGGTCAGGCGCGGTTTGGTGCCGCCACCCAGACAATGGGCGTACATCGGTTTGAGGCCCGGGCCTTTGGCGATGATCATGTGCAATGGCCGGCGCTGCATGGCGGGCTGGCTCAGCCCCAACGCTTCGAGCAGCTGCGCTGTGCCGGCGCCGGCGCTCAGGACAATGCGCTGGGCGCGAATCTCGCGTTCATCGACCTTCAGGCCGACCAGAACGTTGCTTTCCAGCAGCGGTTCGATCTTCTGTCCGGCGAGCAGGCCATCGCCAGCCAGATCCGCCAGGCGCTGGATCAGGCTTGGCACATCGATCACCAGTTCTGCCAGGCGATAGACCTTGCCCTTGAAGCGTTTGTCTTGCAGGGCCGCGGGCAGTTGCTCGCCCTTGACCTGATCGACTCGGCCGCGCACGGCCTTGCTGGCGAAGAAGCTGGTGAGGTTGCCGGCGAGCGTGCCGGGGGACCAGAGGTAGTGGGCTTCGGACAGCAGGCGCACGCCGGACAGGTCCAGCTCGCCATCGCCCGCCAATGCTTCACGCCAGCGACGGGGCATGTCGGCAATGGCTTCCGACGCCCCTGTCAGGGCTCCATGCAACGCATACTTGGCGCCGCCGTGAATGATGCCCTGGGACTTCACACTCTGCCCGCCGCCGAGGCTGGCGTTTTCCACCAGCACGGTCGAAAAACCCTGGCGACGCAGTCGCGCATTCAGCCAGAGGCCGGCGACACCAGCGCCGACAATCAGAACGTCGGTGGAAATAACGGATGGCATGGCGGCGACCTCAGTGTTCAAGACGAGGGCGCAGTATACAGACTCAAAGAAGAGTGGATTTGTTGCTGATCAATAGGGCAGATGCAAAACCTGTGGGAGCGAGCCTGCTCGCGATAGCAGTGGCAGGTCCAATATTTATGTTGAATCCGATACCGTCATCGCGAGCAGGCTCGCTCCCACAATGGAATGTGCTTTGGGTTTAATGCCCAGCAGTTTTCGAGAAGAGTTGGATGACAATGACGCCCAGGACAATAAGCGCCATCCCCAGCATCGCCGGTACATCCAGTTTCTGCCCGTAGATAAACAGCGCAGCGACGCTGACCATCACAATGCCCATGCCGGCCCACACCGCGTAAGCGACGCCCACCGGAACGCTGCGCACTACCAGCGTCAGCATCCAGAAGGCAATGCCGTAGCCAACTATCACCAGAGTCAGGGGCAGGGGCGTGCTGAAGCCTTTGACGGCTTTCATTGAAACGGTCGCAATGACTTCGGCGCAGATGGCGATGGCCAGATAGTAGTAAGCGGTCATGGGGGCATCCTCGGGTGAAGTGTTGCTTTCTGATGTCGGCATTTTAGAGGCTGTGCAGATGCGGTAAAGTCATTACCTATCTGCCATGAAGATGGGTTGGCCTATGCAATGGAATCTTGAGCAACTGCGGTTGTTTGTCAGCGTAGCGGAGCAGCGTTCTTTTTCTGCCGTGGCGCGCAATCAGCGCAAGGCGCAGTCGGCGGTCAGCAGTTCGATTGCGCTGTTGGAAGAAGACTTGGGCGTCAGCCTGTTCGACCGCAGCAGTGGCCGTCAGCCGAAACTCACAGAGGCCGGCAATGCCTTGCTGGACGAGGCGCGGGAAGTGTTGCGCCAGTGCGAGCGCCTCAATGGCCGAGCGCTGGCGATGATGCGCGGCCAGGAAGCTCGTTTGCGCGTGGCGCAGGATGAGGCCATGCCCTATCAGCCCATCATCGAAAGCTTCGAAGCCCTGGCCGAAAAATTTCCCAGCCTCGAAGTGCAGCTGACCAGCGCTGCTCAGGGCGACGTGGCGCGCAAGCTCGTGGAGCGTCGTGCCGATCTGGGGTTGCTGTTTTATCACGACCAGATCCCCGAAGCCCTTGAGCGGCGAGTGCTGGGCAGTGTCGAGATGGTCACGGTGTGCGGCGTCGGGCATCCACTGGCGAAACAGGCACACGTCGATTGTCAGGCGCTGGCGCAGCATCGGCAGTTGCTGATGTCCACACAGTCCAGCGTTTATCCCGGTAGCGAACCGGCCAGCCCGCAAGTCTGGCGCGCGGACAGTTTCTACGTGATGGCCGAATGGCTGGTGCGCGGCCTCGGTTGGGCCTGGTTGCCAAGGCATGTTGTGCAATACCCGGCGTATCAGGACCTGATGGTTGAACTGGACAGCGAATGGACCCCGCCAGCGCTGGTGGTGGAGTTGGTGTGGCGTCGCGATGAGCCGCTGGGCCCGGCGGCTCGTTGGCTGGCGGAACGTTTTGCCGTGCACTTGCAGGCGATCGGTGAGAAAAGCCGATAAACTCCGCCGCCATGAATAGAACTCTCTATACCGCGCTGTTTTATCTGGGGCTGCCACTGGTAGCGATTCGGCTGTGGCTGCGGGCGCGTAAGGCGCCGGCGTACGCCAAGCGCATTGGCGAGCGTTTCTCCGTCGGACTGCCGGTGATGAAACCGGGCGGTATCTGGGTGCACGCGGTGTCGGTGGGCGAAAGCATTGCCGCCGCGCCGATGATTCGCGCCTTGCTGCAACGTTATCCACAGCTGCCGATTACCGTGACCTGCATGACCCCGACCGGGTCCGAGCGCATCCAGGCGTTGTTCGCCAATGAGTCGCGCATCCAGCACTGCTACTTGCCCTACGATTTACCATGCGCCGCTGCGCGCTTTCTTGATCGGGTCCGGCCGACCCTGGCGGTGATCATGGAAACCGAACTCTGGCCCAACCACATCCACCAATGCGCCAAACGCCGGATTCCGGTAGCACTGGCCAATGCGCGTCTGTCCGAGCGCTCGGCCAAGGGTTATGGCCGCTTGCGCAAACTGACGCAGCCGATGCTCGCCGAGATGAGTCTGTTTGCGGTGCAGACTGAAGCCGAAGCCCAGCGTTTTCGCGATTTAGGTGCGCGTCCTGAGACCGTGGAGGTCACCGGCTCGATCAAGTTCGACCTGACCATCGACCCGCAGCTGCTGCAACGTGCCGTCGACCTGCGCACTCAATGGCAGGCGCTTGAACGACCGGTGTGGATCGCCGCCAGTACCCATGAAGGCGAAGACGAAGTGGTCCTCGCGGCCCATCGTCAGTTGCTGGCCAATCATCCGGATGCCTTGCTGATTCTGGTGCCGCGCCATCCGGAGCGTTTCAACGCGGTGTTCGAACTGTGTCAGCAGCAGGGGTTTGCGACGTTGCGTCGTTCTACAGGCGAGCCGGTAGCCTCGGCCATATCGGTGCTGGTGGGTGACACCATGGGCGAGTTGCTCTTTCTCTACGCACTGGCCGACAGCGCTTTTGTAGGGGGCAGCCTGATGCCGAACGGCGGGCATAACCTGCTGGAGCCGGCCGCGCTGGCCAAGCCAGTCCTGAGCGGTCCGCACCTGTTCAACTTCCTCGAAATCGCCGCGCAATTGCGCAGCGCCGGGGCGTTGCAGGAAGTGGAGGATGCCGAAGGTCTGGCGCTGGCGGTGCAGCGGCTGTTCGAGTTACCGCGCGATGCGCAGCGGATGGCAGAGGCGGGGCTTAAGGTGATGCGCGCCAATCAGGGGGCGTTGCAGCGGTTGCTGGATGGGCTGGGGCGGTTGATTGATCGCTGATAAATGTGGTGAGAGGGTAAGCCCTCTCACCACAGTGATGACCCGTTACTGCGGAGGTCTTGCTTTTAATTGCTCCTCCGCTGCCTTCGCCAGACCCGGTGGCAGGAAGTCCTTGTCGGGGTTGTAGTCGGCCTTGAGGTAACGCTTCAGGGCTTCCAGGTCCCCCGGGTTCAGCGTGCCGGCCTGCTGTTTCAGGCGCAGGTTGTCGAGAATGTAGTCGTAGCGAGTGTTGTTGTAGTCGCGCACCGAGGTGTACAGCGAACGCTGTGCATCCAGTACGTCAACGATGTTGCGTGTCCCCACCTGATAGCCGATTTCCGTCGCTTCCACCGCGCTCTGGTTGGAGATGATCGACTGCTTGCGCGCCTGCACCTGCTCAACGTCTGTATTCACCGCGCGATGTAGGTCGCGGGTGCTTTCCACGATCTGCCGACGCAGCGATTCACGTTGCTGCTCGGTCTGGTCCAGCTGTGCATACGATTGACGCACCTGGGAGGTGGTCAGGCCACCACTGTAGATCGGGATGCTCAGTTGCAGGCCAACGGTCGTTTGCTCTACGTCGCCACCGTACGCCTGAGGAAGGTTGTTCGGGTTGCTGAACCCCAGTGCGTCGTTGTCACCTTTTTCGTATTTCGCCACAGCGTCGACGGTCGGTAAGTGACCGGCCTTGCGCTGCTTGAGGGTTTGTTCGGCGGCACTGACCGCATAGTTGCTGGCCAGCAAATTCAGGTTCTGTCTGGCCGCCGTATCGACCCAGGCTTTGGCGTCGTTCGGCGCCGGTGGCAAGATCGGCAGGCTATGGGCGACGCCCCAAATCGAGTTGTACTGACGGTTGGTCAGGGTGATCAGTGCTTCAAACGCGTCATCTACCTGGCGCTGTGCAACGATTCGGTTGGCGCGTGCGGTGTCGTAGCTGGCTTGTGAGTTGAGCACGTCGGTCTTGTCCGACAGGCCGACATCGAAGCGTTCGTTGGACTGGTCGAGTTGGCGTTTGAACGCCGCTTCTTCGGCCTTGGTCGACGCCAGGTTGTCCTGTGTGCGCAACACGTTGAAGTAATTTTCAGCGGTCTGCAGGATCAGGTTTTGCTCGGTGGCCGAGAGTTGCAGGGCGGCCTGTTCGTTGACGTCCTTGGCGGCCTGGAACTGGAACCAGCGATCGGCACGGAACAGCGGCTGCGCCAGGGTGGCCTGGTACGAATTTGAACTGCGATTGGCCGTCGACGAAGGCTGATCGATCGAGGTCCGTACGCTAGCCAGTTCGGCACCACCCGAAAGATTGGGCAGCAGGCCGGCACGGGCCTGGGGCACGACTTCTTTCTGTGCGCCGTATTGAGCGATGGCCGCCGCGAGGTCGGCGTTGTTGGCCTTCGCTTCCTGGTAGACGCTGACCAGATCGTTTTGGTTCGATAAGGGCGCTTCTGCTGCCCAGGCCATTCCATTGGACGCACAAGACACCGCAATGACCAGTGAGAGTTTGCGCAGCATAGGCGTTCCCTAGAATTGATATTACACAAATAATTTGAGCGCCAAGGCTAAGGCGCGGCACGTACCACGTCAATGTGTGGCTTGGCGTAGCGAGTGTAGTTGTGCAAGAGGGCGCGAACAATCCGGAATGCGCCATTGATCATGGTGTTTGCAGCGGTATTGGCGTTCTCTGCCAGTTGTGTCTAGACTGGCCGGGTTCTTGTCGGGGTGCCTTGCTATGAGGCTGAGATCGAATAATTTCGGATCCCGTTGAACCTGATCAGGTTAGCGCCTGCGTAGGGAACAAGATTTCTCGTCACCCGGCGAGTCCTCTTGTGCTTCGTCCGGGATGTTGTTCGACAATCGAACACCCCTCGAGCACTGAGCACAGCACCAACAGCTTCGTTTTGGCTGATTGGTCGCGTCCATTCGTTACAGGTTCGCTCCGACAAAATTCCACTGCCTGGATGCTGTCTGGAGAGCCCGTGATGATGATAAAAGCAAAAAATACGACGAACCTGAGTGATTCGGCCCAAGTCGATCAACAGTCGGTTCAACCGTTTACCCGCTCGCAAAAAATCTATGTTCAGGGCTCACGTCCCGACATCCTTGTGCCCATGCGCGAAATCAGCCTGGATGTGACTCCGACCGATTTCGGCGGCGAGATCAATGCGCCGGTGGTTGTGTACGACACCTCGGGTCCGTACACCGACCCCAATGTCATCATCGACGTGCGCAAAGGCCTGGCCGATGTGCGTTCACCGTGGATCGAGTCCCGTGGCGACACGGAACGCCTGCCTGGCTTGAGTTCGAACTTCGGCCAGGAGCGCCTCGCTGATGCCGAGCTGACCAAATTGCGCTTCGCCCACGTCAACAATCCGCGCCGCGCCAAGGCCGGGGCCAACGTCAGCCAGATGCACTACGCCCGCCAAGGCATCATCACCGCCGAGATGGAATACGTCGCCATCCGCGAAAACATGAAGCTGGAAGTGGCCCGCGCCGCCGGCCTGCTGGAGCAGCAACACGCCGGCCACAGCTTTGGCGCCAGCGTGCCGAAAATCATCACCCCTGAATTCGTCCGTGACGAGATCGCCCGCGGTCGCGCGATCATTCCGGCCAACATCAACCATACCGAACTGGAACCGATGATCATCGGCCGTAACTTCCTGGTGAAGATCAACGGCAACATCGGCAACAGCGCGCTGGGTTCGTCCATCGAAGAAGAAGTGGCGAAGCTGACCTGGGGCATTCGCTGGGGTTCGGACACGGTCATGGACTTGTCCACCGGCAAACACATTCACGAAACCCGCGAGTGGATCATCCGTAACTCACCGGTGCCGATCGGTACGGTGCCGATTTACCAGGCCCTGGAAAAAGTCGGTGGTGCCGCCGAAGACCTGACCTGGGAGCTGTTCCGCGATACGTTGATCGAGCAGGCCGAGCAGGGCGTCGACTACTTCACCATCCATGCTGGCGTTCTGCTGCGTTACGTACCGCTGACCGCCAAACGCGTGACCGGTATCGTTTCCCGTGGCGGCTCGATCATGGCCAAGTGGTGCCTGGCGCACCACAAGGAAAACTTCCTCTATACCCATTTCGAAGACATCTGCGAAATCATGAAGGCCTACGACGTCAGCTTCTCGCTGGGTGATGGCCTGCGTCCAGGCTCGATTGCCGACGCCAACGACGCCGCACAATTCGGTGAGCTGGAAACCCTCGGCGAGCTGACCAAGATCGCCTGGAAGCATGACGTGCAGTGCATGATCGAAGGTCCGGGTCACGTACCAATGCAGTTGATCAAAGAGAACATGGACAAGCAGCTGGAATGCTGTGACGAAGCGCCGTTCTACACCCTCGGCCCGCTGACCACCGACATCGCACCGGGTTACGACCACATCACCTCGGGGATCGGCGCGGCGATGATCGGCTGGTTCGGTTGCGCCATGCTTTGCTACGTGACGCCGAAGGAACACTTGGGGTTGCCGAACAAGGATGACGTGAAGACCGGGATCATCACCTACAAGATCGCCGCGCATGCCGCCGATCTGGCCAAAGGACATCCGGGCGCGCAGATTCGTGACAATGCCTTGAGCAAGGCGCGGTTCGAATTTCGTTGGGAAGACCAGTTCAACCTGGGGCTGGATCCGGACACCGCCCGTTCGTATCACGATGAAACCCTGCCGAAGGATTCGGCCAAGGTCGCGCACTTCTGTTCGATGTGCGGGCCGAAATTCTGCTCGATGAAGATCACCCAGGAAGTCCGTGAATACGCGGCCAACCAGCGGATCGAAACCGTGGATGCCGAGGTCGCCCAAGGGTTGGCGGAACAGGCTGAACGGTTCAAGCAGGAAGGTAGTCAGCTGTACAAGAAGGTGTGATCTGACCTGAATAAGATGGGGCCTGGAAGGGCCTCATCGCGGGCAAGCCCGCGAAAGCGATCTACACAACAACAAATGTCCCTCTGAGATAACACCCTTGAGCATTCAACCCAGTACCTATTCACCCGACATCGCAGTGCCGACCGACAAACGTGTCTTCGGCGGCCGCGATCTGTTTTCCCTGTGGTTCTCCCTCGGCATCGGCCTGATGGTGCTGCAGACCGGCGCCCTGCTCGCGCCAGGCCTGGGCCTGTCCGGTTCGTTGCTGGCGATCTTCCTCGGCACCCTGGTCGGCGTTTTGCTGCTGGCCGCCGTCGGCGTGATCGGCAGCGACACCGGTCTGTCGTCGATGGCCGCGCTCAAACTCAGCCTCGGCACCAAAGGCGCAAGCCTGCCGGCGCTGCTGAACCTGCTGCAACTGATCGGTTGGGGTTCGTTCGAAATCATCGTCATGCGTGACGCCGCCAGCCTGTTGGGTGCGCGGGCATTCAGCGAAGGCAGCCTGCTGTCGAACCCGCTGCTCTGGACGTTGTTCTTCGGCGCCTTGGCGACCTTGCTGGCCGTCAGTGGTCCGCTGACATTCGTGCGGCAGATCCTGCGCAAGTGGGGCATCTGGCTGTTGTTGGCCGCGTGCATCTGGCTGACCTGGAACCTGTTCGCCAAAGCCGATCTGGCCGCATTGTGGGCGCAGGCCGGTGATGGTTCGATGCCGTTTGCCGTGGGATTCGACATTGCCATCGCGATGCCGCTGTCGTGGCTGCCGCTGATTGCCGACTACTCGCGTTTCGGCAAGCGTGCGAAAAACGTCTTCGGTGGAACGGCGCTAGGCTTCTTTATTGGTAATTTCTGGCTGATGAGCCTCGGCGTGGCCTACACCCTGGCGTTCGCGCCGAGCGGTGAAGTGAATGCCTTGTTGCTGGCGCTGGCCGGTGCCGGTCTGGGCATTCCGCTGTTACTGATCCTGTTGGACGAGTCGGAAAACGCCTTCGCCGATATTCACTCGGCGGCCGTTTCCAGTGGGATTTTGTTGCGCTTGAAAGTCGAGCACCTGGCGCTGGCCATCGGCGTGATCTGCACACTGATTGCGTGCCTGGCGCCGCTGGCCCAGTACCAGAATTTCCTGCTGTTGATCGGTTCGGTGTTTGCGCCTCTGTTTGGTGTGGTGTTGGTGGATCACTTCATCTTGCGCAAACGCTCGGCTCAAGTGGCGTCAGCCGCCTTGCGCTGGCCGGCGCTGCTCGCCTGGTTGGGCGGGGTGAGCACCTATCATTTGCTGGCCAATCTGTATCCGGACATCGGCGCAACCCTGCCGTCGTTGATTCTGGCAGGGCTGCTACAGCTGGTGCTGGGTCGGGCCTTCAGCTACGGCCGGGAAACAGCTCGGGCTTAATGATGCCGTTCAGGCGTGGGTAAGAGATCTTCAATTCGATATGGCCTAGCGCGTAAGGCGCGATGGTGCTGGTTTCGTACTTGAGGATCACCCCGCCGTAGGTCAGCGCCACGTTCTGGGTTTTCTGGAACGGCCAGCTCTTCACGAACTCCGGTTCCTGATCGAGCTTGGTGCTGATCAACCAGCTGTTGTGCGCGACTTGCGCCGCCTTCCAGAACGCTTCTTCCTGTCCTGGAACCAACATGTCCGACAGCGTCAGCACTTTGTGCTGCTGGCGGGAATAGTTGATAAAGCCACGGCCCGGTGTGCCATGAGCGCCGCCGGTGTCCAGGTAGCTGGAAAATTCGACGATCACCAAGCCGTCATGCTGTTCACGTACTTTGGCTTGCAGGTAGCTGCTGGAGCGCGGGCTGGCCGTGCGCAAAAACTCGTCACGATAGGCCGTCAGTGTGGGTGCCACTGGGGCGTCGGGTGAGGTGCGGGTCAATTGCAGCAGGCGTTTTTCGACAATGCCGTCCAGGGCGGGTTCGGCAGGAAAGTGCACTGTATCGATGTTCACCAGCGGGCATTCGGAGGTGGTGCAACCCGGTTTCAGGGTTTCGGTGGCGTCGCGGGTGGTTTCCAGCGGCGCCCGGTAACTGGGCTGAAACAGGCTCTGACAGGCGCCCAGCGTCAGGGCGATAGCGGCCACGGAGGCAATTTTAAAAAGCGACATGGGCGTCCTTTGTAAAACAGGGAAAGGCAAAAAGTTATCCGCTTCGACTCTCAACGAAGCAGTCAGTTCGCCACTAAGCTAATTAGAGTTGGTTTCGCCCTCACCGTCTATCCCGCTGACGGTAAAGGGGCTGCATCAAATGTCGCAGGCGCGTTAGGATGGCGCGAAGTCGAGGTTGCAAGTAACAAAAAGGAGCCTCGTAACGGATTTGCAGTAAACGAGGATTGTCATGACTGATTTTGCCAACGCCATTCCGACCGCCGTTGATATCGTTCGGCGCGAAAAGTGCTACGAGGGCTTTTACAAGCTCGACCGTGTGCACTTGCGCCACGAATTGTTCGCCGGCGGCATGAGTCGCGAAATCAATCGTGAAGTGTTCTTGCGCCACGATGCCGTGTGCGTGCTGCCTTACGATCCGCAGCGCGACGAAGTGGTGCTGATCGAACAATTTCGTGTCGGTGCCATGGGCAAGACCGACAACCCTTGGCTGATCGAACTGGTCGCTGGTCTGATCGACAAGGAAGAAGTACCGGAAGAAGTTGCTCACCGCGAGGGGCAGGAGGAAGCTGGGCTTGTGTTCGGGGCGCTCTGGCCGATGATCAAATATTTTCCGTCGCCGGGCGGCAGCAATGAATTCGTGCACCTGTTCTTGGGGCGTTGCGACACGAACGGTGTTGGCGGCCTGCATGGGCTGGAGGAAGAAGCTGAAGATATCCGCGTAACGGTCTGGGCGTTCGAAGATGCCTTGCAAGCCGTACGTGACGGACGAATTGCCAACGCGGCCAGCATCATTGCCTTGCAATGGTTAGCTTTAAACCGCGCTGAAGTGAGGGGGTTATGGTCGTAAACAAACTGCGCGATCGCTATCGGGTGGACCTTGTGGGGCTGCAAGCTTCCTGCGAGGCGAACTACGCACGCTTGATGCGACTGCTGCCAGACATGCGCGACGAGCCGGCGGCGCGGCGCATTGCCGTCACCCACGGCGATCAGATGCTCGGCGTGCTGGCGCTGGAAGTGTTGCAGGTCTGTCCATACACCACGACCCTGCAAGTGCGCCAGGAGCACAGTCTGCCGTGGCTGCCGATTCCGCAGCTGGAGGTGCAGGTCTATCACGACGCCTGCATGGCCGAAGTCGTCAGCGCCGAACATGCACGGCGTTTTCGCGGTATCTATCCTTACCCGAATGCTTCGATGCACCAGCCGGACGAAAAGGCCCAGCTGAATATGTTTCTGGGCGAGTGGCTGAGCCATTGCCTGGCTTGCGGACACGAATACGCCGTTGTACGTTGAGCGCGCTAGTTGTGAACTGCGTCAGGTTCACAGATTTCCCCTTTTGAGCGTCCCCCAGCATAATTGCGGCACACCCCACACCCGTGATTCAGTCCTGGGAGAACGCCTTGCCGAGCGTATCCACATTGACCACCGCCGATCCGGCGTTGCTGGTGCAACTCTCCGACAGCCATTTGTTCGCCGAAGCGGACAGGACGTTGCTGGGCATGAACACCCGGGACAGCCTGCAAAAAGTCATTGAGTTGGTGCAGCTTCAGCAGCCGCACATCGACTTGGTCATCGCCAGTGGCGACCTGTCTCAGGACGGGACGCTGGAGTCTTACCAGCAGTTCCGCGAGCTGAGCCGTCAGCTCGATGCGCCAGCGCGCTGGATTCCCGGCAATCACGATGAACCACAGATCATGGCCGAGGCGGCGGTGCAGAGTGCCTTGCTGGAGCCGGTGGTGGATGTTGGTAACTGGCGGGTCACGTTGCTCGATTCGGCCGTACCGGGTTCGGTGCCGGGGTATTTGCAGGATGAGCAGTTGCAGTTGTTGGCTCGGTCACTGAGTGAGGCGCCGGAGCGGCATCATCTGGTCTGCTTCCATCATCATCCGGTGTCGATTGGATGTGCCTGGATGGAACCGATCGGGCTGCGCAACCCTGAGGCGCTGTTTGCAGTGCTGGATCGTTTTCCGCAGGTGCGGGCGGTTTTATGGGGGCATGTGCATCAGGAGATTGATCAGCTGCGAAATGGCGTTCGACTGATTGCCTCGCCGTCGACCTGCATTCAGTTCGAGCCGGGGAGCGATGATTTCAAAGTCGGGGAGCAGGCGCCGGGGTATCGCTGGTTGCGGTTGTTGCCCGATGGCCGGATCGAAACCGGCGTAGAGCGTGTGACCGGGTTCGATTTTCAGGTCGATTACGGTTCCGACGGCTACTGAGTTTTTGGCCCGGCCCTGTAGGAACGGGCTTGCCCGTGAAGGCGGCCTGGCAGCCGACCTATCTCTCCCGGCTGTACTCGGTCCAATTGTAGGAGCGAGCCTGCTCGCGAAGGCGTCCTCGCGAACGACGCTGTTTAATCGTCAGCAGAAATTTCGGAACCTTCCCACGATGTTTTCAGGTTGCCCGTCGGACGTGGCATCTCTAGCCTTTGGTCTGTCGCTGACACATTCAGCGATCGGGCTTCGCGGCCCACTGAACTGAGGCATAATCGCCGCGCCTTACAACAGCACTTTTAAGTGCCTGTCGTTTTGTTTCATGGCGGCTGTGCGTGGGATACCTTCGGGTATGCCGATTCTCAGTTCTCGGTCCGCGAACCCGCGTACGGCTGCCACCCTTACATTGCATCGCGGCAATTGGGGGTGGCTCCATATCAATGAACTGAGGTGTCACCATGTTCAAACCAACACCAAACCCCCCAGATACTGCCCGCAAACCCAGCACGATGTTTATGGTCGCCCCCGACATGGACATAGAAAGCCTGTTAGCCCATTCCTGTGAGTCCCTTGCCTCTGCCAGTGTCATGGCCAGTGATTTCGCTGCGCGCCTGCAAGGTCCGGACCGGCATACGGTGATGGCGCTTCAGCAAATTGTCATGCTGGCTGAACTGGCGGTGAACCGGGTGCTGGATACCGTTGATCCAGCATAACTGTTAGACCGCGTTATCGTTCTTCGCGAGCAGGCTCGCTCCCACAAGGGATTTGTGTACGACGCCAATCCACTGTGGGAGCGAGCCTGCTCGCGAAGGCGTCAGTACAAACACCTCGAATCCCGAGGATATCCCCGATCCCCCCATCTCCCTGTAAACTGCGCCTCTTTACCCGACGCACAGGGAGTTCAAATGTCCGGTTCGATCCTTTATATCCATGGTTTCAACAGCGCGCCGGCCTCAAAAAAGGCCACGCAGTTGATGCAAGTGATGGACCGTCTGGGCTTGAGCGATCAGTTGCAGGTTCCGGCCTTGCATCACCACCCTCGCGAAGCCATCGGTCAGCTGGAGCAGGCGATTGAAGCGCTGGGGCGGCCACTGCTGGTCGGCAGCTCACTCGGCGGCTACTATGCGACACACTTGGCCGAACGCCATGGCCTCAAGGCTTTGCTGATCAATCCGGCCGTCAGCCCGCACTTGATGTTCGACGGGTTCCTGGGGACGCAGAAAAACCTGTATACCGATGAGAGCTGGGAGTTGACCCACGACCACGTGACGGCCCTGGCCGAGCTGGAAGTGCCGGCGCCCCAGGACTCGCAGCGGTATCAAGTGTGGTTGCAGACCGGCGACGAAACACTGGACTATCGCCAGGCCCAGCAGTATTACCAAGCGTGTGCCTTGCGCATCCAGGCCGGCGGCGACCATAGTTTCCAGGGTTTTGCCGCGCAATTGCCGGCAATGCTGAGTTTTGCCGGCATCGGCGCAGATTTGTATCAGGCGATCGATTTCACTGCACTGTGAACCTTCGCCTCTATTTCTTCACAGAACATTTGACGACGAGACCCCATGGCCACTCCCAGCGCTAGCTCTTATAACGCAGACGCCATCGAAGTCCTCTCGGGCCTCGACCCGGTGCGCAAACGGCCCGGCATGTACACCGACACCAGTCGGCCGAACCACCTCGCCCAGGAAGTCATCGACAACAGCGTCGACGAAGCCTTGGCCGGGCATGCGACATCGGTGCAGGTCATCCTGCACGCCGACCACTCCCTGGAAGTCAGCGATGACGGTCGTGGCATGCCGGTGGACATTCACCCGGAAGAGGGTGTTTCGGGTGTTGAGCTGATCCTCACCAAGCTTCATGCGGGTGGCAAATTTTCCAACAAGAACTACCAGTTCTCCGGCGGTCTGCACGGGGTGGGTATTTCGGTGGTCAACGCCTTGTCGACCGAAGTCCGGGTGCGTGTGAAGCGTGACGGCAACGAATACCAGATGACCTTTGCCGACGGTTACAAAAAAACCGAGCTGGAAGTGATCGGCACGGTCGGTAAACGCAACACCGGTACCAGCGTGTTCTTCGCGCCGGACCCGAAATACTTCGATTCGCCAAAATTCTCCATCAGCCGCCTCAAGCACGTGCTCAAGGCCAAGGCCGTTCTGTGCCCGGGGCTGCTGGTCAGTTTTGAAGACAAGGCCACCGGTGAAAAAGTCGAGTGGCATTACGAAGATGGCCTGCGCTCCTATCTGGTAGACGCGGTCAGCGAATTCGAACGCCTGCCGGACGAGCCGTTCTGCGGCAGCCTGGCCGGTAATAAAGAAGCGGTCGACTGGGCGCTGCTGTGGTTGCCGGAAGGTGGCGACGCGGTGCAGGAAAGCTACGTCAACCTGATCCCGACGGCCCAGGGCGGTACGCACGTCAACGGTTTGCGTCAGGGTTTGCTCGATGCCATGCGCGAATTCTGCGAATTCCGCAGCCTATTGCCGCGTGGCGTGAAGCTGGCGCCAGAAGACGTCTGGGAACGCATCGCCTTCGTGTTGTCGATGAAAATGCAGGAGCCGCAATTCTCCGGCCAGACCAAAGAGCGTTTGTCGTCCCGTGAAGCGGCGGCATTCGTATCCGGTGTGGTCAAGGATGCCTTCAGTCTGTGGCTCAACGCCAACCCGGAAACCGGCATGCTGCTGGCGGAGCTGGCGATCAACAACGCCGGCCGACGCCTCAAGGCGAGCAAGAAGGTCGAGCGCAAGCGTATCACCGCAGGGCCGGCGCTGCCGGGCAAACTGGCCGATTGCGCCGGGCAGGACCCGATGCGTTCCGAGCTGTTTCTGGTGGAAGGTGATTCCGCCGGTGGCTCCGCCAAGCAAGCGCGGGACAAAGAGTTTCAAGCGATCCTGCCGTTGCGCGGCAAGATTCTGAACACCTGGGAAGTGGACGGTAGTGAAGTGCTGGCCAGCCAGGAAGTACATAACATTGCCGTGGCCATCGGTGTCGATCCTGGCGCCGCAGACATGAGCCAGCTACGTTACGGCAAGATCTGCATCCTCGCCGACGCCGACTCCGACGGTCTGCACATTGCCACGTTGTTGTGCGCGTTGTTCGTCCAGCATTTCCGCCCGTTGGTGGATGCCGGTCACGTCTATGTCGCCATGCCGCCGCTGTACCGCATCGACTTGGGCAAAGAGATTTACTACGCCCTCGACGAAGCCGAGCGCGATGGCATTCTGGATCGTCTGGTCGCCGAGAAAAAACGCGGCAAGCCGCAGGTCACCCGATTCAAAGGTCTGGGTGAAATGAATCCGCCGCAGCTGCGCGAAACCACTATGGACCCGAACACCCGGCGTCTGGTGCAGTTGACCCTGGACGATTTCGAAGCGACGTCGGAAATGATGGACATGTTGCTGGCGAAGAAACGCGCCGGTGACCGCAAATCCTGGCTGGAATCCAAGGGCAACCTGGCCGAGGTTCTTGGTTGATGCGGGGTGGCTTTGCCCTGGCGTGTTGTTTACTTCTGGCCCCGGTTCTGGCGTTTGCTGAACCGGCACCAGAATTGCGCGTGATAGCCGAACATCCCGTTGATGGCATGCTCGGCGGCAATCTGTCGGGACTTGCCCAGTGCGGCAAGGACTTGTGGGCGGTGTCCGATCGCGACGACGATCAAATCTATCGCCTAGATACCCGCGACACGGTCTGGCAGGCCGAAGCCGTGGGCATCGGTGTGCCTGCGGTGCCGGACAGCGGTTTGCCTTGGGGGTTGCGTTCGCGAGCCTGGGCGACGTCGTTCGTGCGGGGCGGCGATCTGGATTTCGAAGCCATTACCTGCGACAACGCCGGCAATCGCTACATTGTCAGCGAAGCTCATGCTGCCGTCCTGCAAGTGCCACTGACGGGGCCGGCGACCTGGTTGAAAATCTCGCCAATGCTGGTTCGCGAAGCGCGGGCCAGTGGCATGCTATTGCAATTCAATGCGCTGTTTGAGGGGCTGGCGATCAATCCTGCGGGTGATCAGCTGTGGTTCGCTGCCGAGCGTCAAAGCCGCGGATTGTTGACGATCAAGCGCAAGCAAACCGTGTGGGACTGCGACGGCGGCTGTGTGCTGCTGAGCGAAGCGGGCATGGAAATGCAGCCACCGCAGTTCCCCCACGCCAAACCGGTCAATCGGGATTTCTCTGACCTGTCATTGTTCAACGGCAAGCTGTTTACCCTTGAGCGCAATGCCTATCAGATTTGTCGCCGTGACCCGCAGACGGCCAAGGTCGAGCGCTGCTGGTCCTATGCGGCCGAGTTGTTGCAGGAAAACCGTCGCTATTCGCAGAACTACGGGCTGGAGGAGGCGTTGGTCATCGACGCTGACGGTGCCTGGATTGGTGTCGACAACAATTTCGGGCCTCGCGCCGATGGCGAGGTCCGCCCGGTTGTCTGGCGCTTCGCTGCGCCTGAAGGTGGCTGGAGTGCCAAGCCTTGAGTCAACAACCGCCGGGTAAACGCGCCGGTCGAGTGTTGATGGTGCTGGCCTGGTGCGCAGCACTGTTTCTGGCCACGCGGTTTTTTGGCCAGTGGGAAGAGCGGCAGCAAAACCCGAATGTGGTGGTCAGTTCCGAGCAGGGCGATGGGTTTGTCGAAGTGAAACTGGTCAGCAATGGCCAGGGACATTTTGTCGCCAGCGGTGCGATCAATGGCCATCCAGTGGATTTCATGCTCGATACCGGGGCGACGGATGTGTCAATTCCGGCCAGTGTGGCCGAGGGATTGAAACTGGAGCAAGGCTTCGGGGTGACCCTGAGCACGGCCAATGGTCTGAGCGAGGGCTATCGAACTCGCATCGACCGGCTGCAACTGGGCGACATTGTGTTGCGTGATGTTCGCGCGCTGGTCGCTCCAGGCCTGGAAGGCAAACAGGTGCTGCTCGGCATGAGCGCACTGAACAAACTTGAATTTACCCAGCGCGGTGGCACCATGCTGCTGCGCCAGACAACGAACCGATGAGGCCCGCATGAGCGACTCCCTTGATCTCAGCCTGGACGGTGTAGAACGCCGGTCACTGGCTGACTTCACCGAAAATGCCTACCTCAACTACTCCATGTACGTGATCATGGACCGTGCCTTGCCGCATATCGGCGACGGCCTGAAACCGGTACAGCGACGCATCATCTACGCGATGAGTGAGTTGGGGCTGGACGCTGATTCCAAGCACAAGAAATCGGCGCGTACCGTCGGTGACGTGCTCGGCAAGTTCCACCCGCACGGCGACTCGGCCTGCTACGAAGCCATGGTCCTGATGGCCCAGCCGTTCAGCTACCGCTACACGCTGGTCGACGGTCAGGGTAACTGGGGTGCGCCGGATGATCCCAAGTCCTTCGCCGCCATGCGTTACACCGAAGCGCGGCTGTCGCGTTACTCCGAAGTACTGCTCAGTGAGTTGGGTCAGGGCACGGCGGACTGGGGCCCGAACTTCGACGGCACCCTCGACGAGCCGCTGGTGTTGCCGGCACGTTTGCCGAACATCCTGCTCAACGGCACCACCGGCATCGCCGTGGGCATGGCCACCGACGTGCCACCGCACAACCTGCGCGAAGTCGCGACGGCATGCGTGCGCTTGCTCGATGAGCCCAAAGCCACGGTCGAACAGCTCTGTGAACACATCCAGGGCCCGGATTACCCGACCGAAGCGGAAATCATCACCCCGCGCGCCGACCTGCTGAAAATGTACGAAACCGGCAAGGGCTCGGTGCGCATGCGCGCCGTGTACCACATTGAAGACGGCGACATTATCGTCACCGCCCTGCCGCATCAGGTGTCCGGTGCCAAGGTGCTGGAACAGATCGCCGCGATGATGCAGGCCAAACCGTCCAAGGCCCCGCAGATCGCTGACTTGCGCGACGAGTCCGACCACGAAAACCCGTGCCGCATCGTGATCATTCCCGGCGCGCGCAAAAACTTTGACCACGATGCACTGATGACGCACCTGTTCGCCAGCACCGAGCTGGAGTCGAGCTACCGGGTCAACATCAACATCATTGGTCTGGACGGCAAGCCGCAACTGAAAAACTTGCGAGCGTTGTTGGTCGAGTGGCTGGAGTTCCGGGTGCAGACCGTGCGTCGCCGCCTGCAATTCCGCCTCGACAAGGTCGAGCGTCGCCTGCACCTGTTGGACGGCTTGCTGATTGCTTACCTCAATCTGGATGAAGTGATTCACATCATCCGCACCGAGGAGCATCCAAAGGCCGCCCTGATCGCGCGTTTCGCCCTGAGCGAAATCCAGGCCGATTACATCCTCGACACCCGTTTGCGTCAGTTGGCGCGACTGGAAGAGATGAAGTTGCGTGCTGAGCAGGATGAACTGCTCAAAGAACAAGCCAAGCTGCAAGCCCTGCTGAGCAGCGAAGCCAAACTGAAAAAACTGGTGCGCACCGAGCTGATCAAGGACGCCGAGACCTATGGCGACGACCGTCGGTCGCCGATTGTCGAGCGCGCCGAGGCCAAGGCACTGACCGAACACGATCTGCTGCCGAACGAGAAAGTGACGGTTGTGCTGTCGGAAAAAGGCTGGGTTCGCTCTGCCAAAGGGCACGAGATTGATGCCACCGGGCTCTCCTACAAGGCTGGGGACGGCTTCAAGGCCTTGGCGGCCGGCCGCTCCAACCAGTTTGCGGTGTTTATTGACTCCACCGGTCGCAGTTATTCGGTGGCGACTCATACGTTGCCATCGGCCCGTGGCCAGGGCGAGCCGTTGACCGGTCGTCTGACGCCTCCGCCAGGCGCGAGTTTCGAATGCGTGCTGATGCCGGAAGACGATTCGCTGTACGTGATCGCTTCCGACGCCGGGTATGGTTTCGTGGTCAAAGGTGAAGACTTCCAGGCCAAGAACAAGGCCGGCAAGGCGTTGCTGAGTCTGCCGAGCAACTCGAAAGTCATTCTGCCGCGCCCGGTGGCTGATCGCGAGAGTAACTGGCTGGCTTCGGTGACAACCGAAGGTCGCTTGCTCATCTTCAAAATCAGCGACCTGCCACAATTAGGTAAGGGCAAAGGCAACAAGATCATCGGCATCACCGGTGAGCGCGTGGCCAACCGCGAAGAATATGTGACGGACATCGCCGTTCTGCCGGACGGTGCCACCTTGGTGTTACAGGCTGGAAAACGTACCTTGTCACTGAAAGCGGACGACCTTGAGCACTACAAAGGTGAACGTGGGCGTCGCGGTAACAAGTTGCCACGCGGTTTTCAGAGGGTGGATGCGCTGCTCGTCGAAAACCTCAATTAAGTGGATAGGGGGCTAGAGCGCCCCCTAGAGCGCTCGATCTACGATTTAACGCGTAGATCGACGCTTTGGCGCTGGAGTCGGAACGCATATTCACGGATGATATGGCCTTTCAAGCGCCGGCGTGGCCGAGCGTTCTTCATATTTATTGAGTATTTTCACTGTGGTTAGCCTTGTGGCAGCCACCTGGATGGGACGATGACTGCTCTGCGCCTTCCTTTTATTCTGATGCTCGCTGGCTTGCTAGGCCTTGCGGGTTGCAGCGTTCACCAGCCGGTGTCGCTGTATCAACTGGACAGTGGAAGCCCGGTTGCGCCTGCGCAAAGCGCGGGCATGGCGGTATTGTTGGGCCCGGTAACGGTTGCCGATTATCTGCAACGCGAAACCCTGTTGCAACGTCAACCCGATGGCAGTCTGCAGGCTGCCACCGACGGTCGTTGGGCGGGCAGTCTGTCTTCCGACATCGATCAGCTGTTGCTGCGTCAGGTAGCCGGTCGTCTGGACAGTCAGCGCGTTGTGCTGGCGCCTGCCACATCGGGTTTTACCCCGGATGTTCAGGTATTGCTGACGATTACCCGGCTGGACTCGGGTGTGTCGCAACCGGCAATCCTGGATGCGCAATGGCGTTTGATCGACCGTCGCGGCAAGGTTCGCGATAACCGCATCATTCACCTGCAAGAAGAGCACGCAGGCGGCACAGCGTCGCAGGTTCAGGCGCAAGGTGTGTTGTTGCAGCGTCTGGCGGAGCAGTTATCGGTGGCGCTCAAGCCATTGGCCAACCAGCCAACGGTTGCTGATGTACCGCGTAAATCGCCTCCCAAACTGGCCGCGCCGGCAGCTGAGCAAGAGAAACAGCCGAAGATCCCGATGGCTTCGCCGATCCGGACCGATATGGAAGTGTTCAGGTTCTAAGCCTGGGCTGATCCAAAACAAAGCCCGCCTTGTGCGGGCTTTGTTGTTTCTGCAGGTTGGAGATCTTTCGTGCTGCTCTGGCCTCATCGCGAGCAGGCTCGCTCCCACAAGGGATCTCGGACACCCACAAATCCACTGTGGGGGCGAGCCTGCTCGCGATGGGGGCCAGAGCAGACAACAAAAAACCCGCAGATGATCACCATCTGCGGGTTTCTTTTACATCGGGGCTAAGGCTTACGCCCGACGCTCATGCATCCGCGCCAGTTGCCGTTCCAGCATCGACGGGTAAGGCTCCATCAACCGCTCCACGCAGCAAGCGCCCTCAGGGCTCGCAATCGGACGAATCCGTGCACGCTGACGAATCAGCACGTCGTCACCGATCTTGCGCTGCACCAGCAGCAGGTTACGGCTGTGTTGCGACAGGGCCAGGGCGTCCTGAGCGGTTTCGGTCAGCAGCAAGTCGATCTGACTCATACCGAACAACTCCTCACCCAGCGTCAGACCCAACTGCAATTGCAGGGTGATGCCGCTGTCAGCGACTTCAATCTGCAATTGATGGCCCAGGGCGCGCAGCAGCTCACCGCAGCAGATGGCATTGGTCAGGTAGTCATCGCCACTGTCTTCGGTGTGGAACAGCATCAGTGTGCTGCCATCGTTCAGTGTGTGCAGTTCGCTCTGATAGAGCGAAGCTGCCTGATCAAGGCAGTCGCGATAGCGTTTCAGCAATTCTTCGAGGCGTGTGCGGGGCAGGCGACGCAGTTGGTCCTGAGCGCCCAGTTGCACGGCCAGGACGGCACTGTGCTGTGGCACATTCGAGATCACGGGCTTTGCTGCCGGTTTCGGTGCGACGGCGACTGACTCGTCACGCAGATCGGCAAATGCATCATCGTCATCGTCGTCTTCAGCGGTGCTGATAATGTGTCGTGGCGCTGGTTTCAGGCTCGCGACCGGTTTGGTTTCATCGAAACTCGGGTCACGCAAGTTGCGTACTTCAAAGGTCGGCTCGTTGTCGTCCGCATTTTCATCGCTGTCTTCGTACTCAGGCTCCGGCGCTGGTTCAGGCTCGGCGGGCTCCGGTGCGAAATTGGCGTGTAGCTGACGGGCCAGGTCGCCGATCTCGTCCTGACGCTCAGTGGCCGGAGTGTATTCGTCGATATTGCGCAGCCATACGCGTAATTGCAGCAGCGGCGTGGAGATGTGCCGGCCCAGGCGCAGGCTCAGGGCCAGGGACAATGCCAGCAGGATCGCACTCAAAATGCCCATGCTTTGCAGGCTGATGGTCATTGGCTGCTGGAATTGATCCATGTCCAGGCTGATGCGTAGTTGCCCGGCGGTCACGTCCTGGAACGTGATCTTGCTCTGGTACATGCCCTCGGCTTCGCCCAGCAGGCTGTGCTTGGGACGTTGACCAGCCTCAGCGAGGATGCGGTTATCCACGCTATAGATGGCGGCGTGGGCCACCAGCTTGTTCTTGGTCAGGTTGTTGAGCAGCACATTGAGGCTGAGGATGTCGTTGGACACCAACAGCTCCGTGGCGGAGGTGGCAGTCTGCGTGGTCAGGCTTTCGCCCAGCGCATCTGCCTGCTCGTGCATGGCCTGCTTGAACTGCAAACCCATCACGCCGGCGTAGATCACCAGGGCCAAGGCGACCAGGATCACGTTATGGCTGGCAATGCGTAATGCAATCGGTACACGGCGGTGGCGCAGTGCACGGAAGATCAGCAGAAAGAAGTTATCGGTTTTTACTGGCGTGGGCCGGTTCACTTGCGCTCGGCTCTTTTGTCCGTGAAGTTGACGCGCAGTATAGCGACAGGCCATAGGCCGGCAAAGCGCTCACGGTGCCCGATGGTCACTGAAAGTGGGTAGAATGCGGTTTTTTTCCACTTGCGGGGGTGCGCCTTGCGCGAAATCGTCCTGATAAACATCACGGGAGTCGACCGTCCGGGTCTGACTGCGGCCATTACCGGCGTTCTGGCCCAGGGTGGTGTGAACATTCTCGACATCGGTCAGGCGGTGATCCACGACACCCTGTCGTTCGGCATCCTGGTTGAAATTCCGGATACCGAGCAAGGCAAATCGGTGCTCAAGGACATCCTGTTCAAGGGTTACGAGCTCGATCAACAGGTCCGTTTCACGCCGGTGTCCGAAGAGGATTATCAGCAGTGGGTCGGTAATCAGGGCAAAAAACGCCACATCGTGACGCTATTGACCCGAAAAGTGACTGCCGGGCAATTGCAAGCCGTGAGCTCGATCACTGCCAAATATGGTCTGAACATTGATCACATCGATCGTCTGTCCGGACGCATGCCGCTGGATACCCCTGCTGACAAGGGCAAGGGCTGCATCGAGTTTTCCGTGCGTGGTGAAGCGGCTGATCCGCAGGCGCTGCGGGCCGAATTCCTCAGCGTCGCGCAGGAATTGAACGTTGACATCGCCTTTCAGGAAGACTCGCTGTTCCGTCGCAACCGTCGCCTGGCGGTGTTCGACATGGACTCGACCCTGATCGAAGCAGAAGTGATCGACGAACTGGCCAAGGCGGCGGGTGTCGGCGATCAGGTGTCTGAAATCACCGAGCGAGCGATGGCCGGCGAGCTGGACTTCCGTGCGAGCTTCAAAGAACGTCTGGCGTTGCTGCAAGGTCTGGATGTCAGCGTGCTGGATTCGATCGGAGCTTCCCTGCGCCTGACCGAGGGTGCTGAAACCCTGTTTGCCGAGCTCAAGCGTCTGGGCTACAAGACCGCCATTCTGTCGGGCGGCTTTACTTACTTCGCCAAGCAATTGCAGGCCAAGTTGGGCATTGACTACGTATTTGCCAACGAACTGGAAGTGGTTGATGGCAAGGTCACCGGCGTTGCGGTCGAGCCGATTGTCGATGCGCAGCGTAAGGCTGACTTGCTGCGTGAGCTGGCCCATAAGGAAGGATTGCGACTGGAGCAGACCATTGCAGTCGGTGACGGCGCCAATGATTTGCCGATGCTGGCGATTGCCGGGTTGGGTGTGGCGTTCCGGGCCAAGCCGCTGGTGAAACAGTCGGCGAAGCAGGCGATTTCCACCCTTGGGCTGGATGGTGTGCTGTACCTGCTGGGCTTCCGCGATCGTGACGGGCAGCTGTAAAAAGTAAACCTGCTGTAGGAGCTGGCTTGTCGGGTCGCCGCATCGCAGCGAAAGCGGTGTATCAGGTACACCGCGTTGCTGCATTCGCCGGCAAGCCGGCTCCTACAGGGTCAGGCCTTTGGCAGGCCCATGCCCTGGCCCATCTGCACCGGCGAACCGGCCGCCAGTTCTTCGGCCCATTGCACCTGATCTGGCCCGAACAGCACGACAGCGGTCGAACCCAGTTTGAAGCGACCCAATTCCGCACCTTTCTCCAGATGGATCGGCGCGCGGGCGGCTTCGTCGTAACGGAAGGTTTTCAGTTCGCGTTTCGGCGGCGTGACCAGCCCTGCCCAGACGGTTTCGATCGACGCAACGATCATCGCGCCTACCAGCACCACGGCCATCGGCCCGCGCTCAGTGTCGAAAATGCACGCCACACGCTCGTTTCGGGCGAACAGCTCCGGAACGTTTTCGGCGGTGGTCTGGTTGACTGAGAAGATTCGGCCCGGGATGTAGACCATCTCACGCAGGGTGCCGGCCAGCGGCATGTGCACGCGATGGTAATCCTTCGGCGACAGGTAAATAGTGGCGAAGTCACCGCCCATGAACGGCGCAGCGTTGGCCGCGTCACCGCCCAGCAACTCCAGCACGCTGAAACTGTGGCCCTTGGCCTGGAACACGCGACCGTGTTCGATAGGGCCGAGCTGGCTGATTGCGCCATCGGCCGGGCTGAGGATCGCGCCCGGAGTTTCGTCCAAAGGACGAGCGCCGTCCTTCAAAGCGCGGGTGAAAAACGCGTTGAAGTGCTCGTAGGCGGTGAGGTCTTCGACCAGGGCCTGGGACATGTCCACTTGATAACGCTTGGCGAACCAGGCGGTAAAGGCGTTTTTGAACCAGCGCACGCGGCATTCGGCAATGCAGCCGGCCAGTCGCGAGAGCAAGTGATGGGGCAGCAGGTATTGGCTGAGGATAAACAGACGCTTATTCATTAACTGTCCTTAAAACCTTAAATCTCTACGGGGGTGTCGGGATGGTTGCCCCATTCGCCCCAGGAACCGGCATAGCCTTTGACCCGCGGATAACCGAGGGATTTGGCCACCAGATAGGTGAAGCCAGAACGGTGGTGAGTCTGGCAGTGGGTAATCACTTCTTTGTCTTTGCTGATCCCTAGCTGTTCAAGGATCTGCGGCATGTCCGTGCGGATGCGCAAGTTTCGCGCCTGATCCATGCCTGCGGTCCATTCGAAGTTGACGGCGCCGGGAATGTGCCCGGCCTTGGCCGCCAGCACTTTCTCGCCGGAGTACTCCAGTGGCCCGCGCGCGTCCCAGATCGCCAGGTCGGCGGCACCGAGACGGCTTTGCAGGTACTCGCGGGTGGCGGTGGGTTCGTCGTGCAGGGTCAATGCCACCGGGCCGCCAACGGGCGCCGGGATTTGGATCGACATGGGCAAGCCTTCTGCCAGCCAGGCCGGGAGGCCTCCGTCGACGTAGTGGTACTTACGGTGACCGATGACGTCCAGCAGCCAGATAAAACGCCCGGCCCAGCCGCCGCCTTCGTCGTCATACACCACGTACACCGCGTCGGGATTGTGTCCCAGCTCACCGAACAACGCTTCGAGCGCCGCTTTCGGCGGCATCAGCCCCGGCGCTGGCGCCTGACCGAGTTGCGTGCGTTTCGGATCGACAAAACGCGCACCGGGAAGATGCCCTTCGGCGTAACGGGCGCTGCTGGTCAGGTCCACCAGAATCAGATCGCGGGACTCAAGGCGAGGGAGCAAGTCGCTCGGCTCGATCACCAGCGGCAAGCCAGAGAAGTCAGACATGTGAGGTCTCCAGAGCACAAAAGGGAGGATTGTAGCGCAGCGTCATTGGCCGCGGTGGCTAAAGGTGTACAGGGATTTCTCGATGCACTGCGCGGTTTTGCCGAAAGCTTGCACGGTTATTTCCGAGAGCGGTCCGCCGCCCTGATCCGCCGCCACCACCATGATCACCCGGCCATTATTGATCAGCGAGCGCAGCAACAGGTGTTCGCCACGGAATTGCGCGCGCAGGCTGGCCGGCAACAAGGCCGAGAATTGGGCGTTGTTGTCGGGTGTCAGGCGCACCTGAGCTTGTTGCGAGAGCAAACGTTGCAGCACGCTGCTTTGGCTCACAACGAAATTCAGCCCAGCCGTTTCTTTTGGTAGTCCTGCAATCTGATGCACCCGCAGATTGGCGTGTGTGCGATCAGCCATCAAGATCATCACTCGGCGCAAGCCGCACGCGACCAGAGCGTCACGGGCGGAGGTGGTCAAGTGCATGGCATTTGTGAAGGGGCTTGGCTCCATCAGCAACTCGGCGCATTGGTTGCGCCACTTTGCCAGGTCTTCGGTGGTTGGCGCCGGTGCCGGCAGCAGCCTGGCGTGGATACGGTTCATGCCCCACGGCCAGAGCAGCGAAACAGCGGGGTGCCACAAATCCGCCATGGCATGCAGCCGGGCGCTATTGGCGGCCTGTTGATGCAATTGCTGCTGCACCTCGGCCATGGGCATTTGCAGGTAAAGGCTGGTCAGGTATTGCCAGCGCTTGCTGTGAGGACTGTCCCATGCCTGTTGCGCCGACAGCGCCAGGCCGTTGGCCAGTAGCACGGTATTGGCCGGCTGATTGAGCCAGCGACGCAGGGTCGGATCGTCATCGAGGCGGTTTTGCTGGCGCAAGGGATGATCGCCGTCGCGGGCGATGCGCAGGACTTTGACCAGCTCGCGCTGCTCGGTCAGCAGCAGGCGATAACCCTGTTCCACCCAAATCGGCAGGCGCCAGAGGCTCACCAGGGTTTGGCAAATATCCAGCAAGCGCACACCGAACAACTGCTTTTCGACGTTGCGTGCCGATTCGCCTTTATGGATGACCCGCAGCTCCCACTCTTCAAGCAATTGCGGATGGGTCAGCGCCATGGGCCAGAGTGGCGAGAGAAACAGCAGGCTGCCCCAGTGAATGTCCTGCCACAGCCGCGCCAGGCGACTGGCAAAAAAACCATTGGCCTGTTGCGTCGCGTGCTGGCTGATCAACTGCAACTGACGCAACGCAATCGGGATCTGTGACAGCGGCTCTACGGGCAGGCAGGCGAGCAGTTCTTCGGTGCGTTTCAAACCGAGGCGATTGATCGCCACTTCAAGGTTTTCCGCAGGCTCGGTCATGCTGCCGTAGGTGTGGCGATTGGCTTCACGAATGATGCTCAAGGCCAAAGCCGGGCTGTCTTGCATGAGCTCTGCTATATCGCGAAGCGAGCTGCGGTGATCGGCGATGGCCTTGCAGACACGGTCATGGCTATCTTGCGGAACCGGCAGACGCACGCCATCGAGAAGCTTGACCCAGCCTTCAAGAGTTGTCGGTTTTTGAGTTGGAATGTTCGTTTGGTTAGCCATGGTTGGACGCAATCATCGTCTGCATTACCTGTGCCCGGAGAAGGCTAAATTAGCTTTTCGCTTGAACGGGCTATAGTCTGGCGCAGTTTTGCCGATAAGGAGAAGAAGAGATTTTTCAACTTCCGAATATGACCTTGAACCCGACTCAGTAAGTGTTTTCCTACCTATGGCTAAAATTCTCGGCATCATCGTCGTATTCGCAAGCGTGCTTGGCGGATACGTGCTCTCCCACGGCAAGATTGCCGCCCTTATTCAGCCTTTTGAGGTAATGATTATCGGGGGTGCGGCCCTTGGCGCATTCCTGCAGGCCAACCCTGGGCATATGGTCAAGCACGTTCTGAAGAAAGCCTTTGGGATGTTCAGTTCGCGTTTCAACCACACCTTCTACCTTGAAGTGCTGGGGCTGATTTACGAGATCCTTAACAAAAGCCGCCGCGAAGGCATGATGGCCATCGAAGGCGACATCGAGGATGCCGCGGCTAGCCCGATCTTCGCCAAGTACCCGGCGGTGCTCAAAGATGAACGCATGACCGCGTACATTTGCGATTACCTGCGCATCATGTCCTCCGGCAACATGGCCCCCCATGAGCTCGAAGGCCTGTTCGACATGGAACTGACCAGCCTCAAGGAAGATCTGGATCACCCTGCCCACGCGGTAAACGGTATCGCTGACGCCATGCCGGGTTTCGGTATCGTCGCGGCGGTACTGGGTATTGTTGTGACCATGGCCTCCCTGGGTGATAGCGATCAGAAAATGATCGGCGTGCACGTCGGTGCGGCGCTGGTCGGTACCTTCTTCGGTATTCTCGCCGCGTACGGTTTCTTTGGTCCGCTGGCCCATGCCCTGGCCCATGATGCCAAGGAAGAGCTGAACGTCTACGAAGCCATCAAGGCTTCGCTTGTGGCCTCGGCGTCCGGTATGCCGCCATCGCTGGCTGTGGAATTCGGTCGCAAGGTTCTGTATCCGGCGCACCGTCCTAGCTTCGCTGAGCTGGAACAAGCGGTTCGCGGTCGATAGTGCTCTGTTTTGCAAATACGCTCCTTTTTTGGCGAGTGACTGTTGTTGCCAGACAAGGCGCCGCGACGAGTCATAGCTCGCTATGGCGAGGAGCGGCAACGCCGTATGGCGACAACAGGCACCGTCAAAAAGGAACAGTATTTGTGAGACAGAGCACTCTGTATGGAAAATAACCAGCCGATCATCATCAAGCGCGTCAAGAAATACGCGGGCGGGCATCACGGCGGTTCCTGGAAAATCGCTTTCGCGGACTTTGCGACGGCGATGATGGCGTTCTTCCTGGTGCTGTGGCTGCTCTCCACCGCAACACCGGAACAGAAAATCCTCATCGCCGGTTACTTCAAAGACCCGGTTGGCTTTACCGAAAGTGGCACCCCGTACATCATCGATCTGGGCGGTTCTCCGACCCTGGCGCCAGATAAAACCCTCAACCCCGAAGTGAAGTCGCAGCCGCAGCCAGACCGGGTCACCATCGACACCGAGCAGGTCGAAGGCATGGCCGAGCAGGTCGAGAAGGAGCGCCTGGAACTGTTGCTGCAAGAATTGCAGAACAAGGTCGATGAAAATCCGCAGCTGCAGAAATTCAAGGATCAGATCCTCTTCGAGATCACGCAGGACGGTTTGCGCATCCAGATCATGGACGCCGAAAACCGCCCGATGTTCGATTCTGGTAGTGCACGTCTGAAACCGTATTTCGAAGACATCCTGCTGGCCATGGCTGACACCATCAAAGCGGTGCCGAACAAGATCAGCATCAGCGGCCACACCGATGCCAAGCCGTACTCGGGCACCGGTGACTTCGGCAACTGGGAGCTCTCGGCCAACCGTGCCAACGCCGCCCGCCGCGCGCTGGTCGCCGGCAGTTATCCGGAGCAGCAGGTGGCGCGGGTGGTCGGTTATGCCTCGTCGGCGCTGTTCGACCGTGAGCACCCATTCAATCCGGTCAACCGCCGGATCGATATTGTGGTACTGACCAAGAAAGCCCAGCGGGCCATCGAAGGTTCGCAAGGTGCGGAACCTGCGCCAGAGCCGGCGCCAACACCAGGGCAGATTGGTCCGGGCGAAGTGCCGGCCAAACCAGTCGATCCGAACGCCTTGCCGGCGGATAAGGAACCGCTGCCGGCCCATGAGCTTCGCGAGCGTTTGAACATCTTCGAAAACCCGGCGCCGAAACCGGCGGAACCGCCGAAGCAGTGACCCACAAAAAAGCCGCGAGATGATCGCGGCTTTTTTGTGCCTGTCAGAAACCGCGCCGAATCCGGGTTTTGAGCTTGTCGTGAAACAGGTCGGCATCGCGCTTGTGGGCGCTGCGGATGGATTCGTTGAACGACTCCAGCCCCGCTGAGCGGCTAGAGAGTGATTCTTCACGATAGGCGTCGATAAAGAAGTTGATATCGTTCTCACCGCTCAATTTCGGCCATTTATCGAGGTACAGCGGCAGCGCGCTGGGGCCGATTTTGTAAGAGCAGATCCGGCGATTGCTGATGGTCGCTTCGCCGATTTCGAACGGCACCCACCACGACTGCGCGGTCTGCTCCGAAACCACGGCCATCAGGTGTGTGCATTCGGTGATGTTGCGGGTGATGACGGTGGTGATGTCTTCAGTGGTTTGCGATTCCGCGTCCAGCACATCGAGGTAGGTCTTGATGTTTGCTTGCGTCAGGCGGGTGTTAATGGCCATCGCATGAGCGCGGTCGGTGTGGCGGTAGCTGATAAACACAGGCATCAGAAATGTCCCTTGATCGCGAGTTCGCGGTAATAGGCGCCGAGGGCGGTCAGGCGGCAGCCGGTGGAGTTGATGGCCGCGTAGTACATGTGCTCGGCGTCTACCGGTTCTATCAGGCTGTGGCGGTTGCACTTTTGCAGTTGCTTGAAGATGTCGCCGTTGTCGGGATCGAACGCAGCCTCGGTCGGTTCGTAGCTGGGATCCAACGGGTACACATAGCTCGGTTCCGGGAACCAGTCCTTGAGCTTGCGCAGGGTTTCTTCGGCAATCAGCGGCGTGACTTCGCGCAACGGTACAAATTGCGAGACGTTGGTCTTGAACACTGGCCGCTGCTCCCAGGCACCCAGCGCATTGTCGACGAACGAATACACGCTGCCGGGGGTGACTTTGCCCAAGACATTGGCGGCACCGCCGTGCAGTGCTTGCAGTAACAGGTCGGTAAACACGCCGTGGCCGCGACCTTCGAGCGCCACCTGGTCCTTTTTACAGGCGGTGAGAATGGTCATGCCTTCGCTGATCACGCTGCTGCCACCGCGCAACCCGCGTATGGCCGCCGCCGCGCCGGCCTGGCAGCAGTCGAGGATGATGATTTTGTTCTTGATGTGGGTGGCGCTTTCCGCCCAGTTGAGGATGTCGCTGATGCGGATGCCTTCGACGCCCTGACCGAAGTCCTGCGGGATCAGCAAGCCTTCGTCGATGCTGGTATCGAACTGGCCGTGACCGGCGAAGTACAACAGCGCCACGTCGCAATCTCCGGAAAACAGGCTCTGGATCTGCTGCTTCAGGTTCGTGTGAGTGAGGTTTTCCTCCGCCGAGGTCAGGACCTTGCTGCTGAAGTTCGGACGCCCGTTGGCGTGGCGTTCCAGCACCGAGGCCATGGCCATTGCGTCGTTGTTGCAGCCACTCAATGGCGACACCTGGGTGTAGTGGTTGATGCCTATGAACAGTCCCTTGCGCATGGTTACACCGCCGTGTGCAGGCGAATCGCGTTGACGATGCTGTTGGTGTTCCACGCACATTCGGCGTGCGCGGCATCACGCACCACCGTGGAAATCCGCTCTGCCCCAAACGGCTTGACCGCAATGATCACCTTGCCCATCCGCTTGGCGATCTCGATTTCCTTGTTGATCCACTTGCTGTAGGTCGAATACATCCCCGCCATGATCAGCACTGCCGAGCACGGACGAATCTTGTTTTCGATGGCTTCTTCCAGTTGTTTGTCGGTCTGTGCGTCGGTGATCGGGTTGTCCGTCGGTACTGAAAAATTTTTGAAGGTGAAGCCGGGTTTGGCATTGAGCAGGCGCACGAGATTGTCGTGGGCGTGGGGGTAGTTCCACGAATGGCTGATGAACAAATGGTAGGTTTGCATGGTTGTCCCTCGGTATCGCCGGAATGCGAAGAGGGCTTGAATGTATGCACTTGAATGGCCGCAACAAGGCCTGCGCGGCTAAAGAGACGGGTCCTTCAAGCGGGTGCGCAGAAGTCTTACAGAAGTGTCTGACGTTTAATCAGTGGGGAAATGTGTAGGTCGCAATAAGCGGCCTACCGCCCTGTCAGTGTCGGGGCGGCAGGCACTTCTGTTTAGTAGCTGGTTTCAGGCAGGCTGGCGATGATCGAGCGGTAGCTGTTCATCCGTTGCTGCTGCACGCGGCCTTCTTCGAGGGCTTTGAGCAGCGCGCAACCCGGTTCGCGGTCGTGCTTGCAGTCGCGGAAGCGGCAGGTGCCGATCAGTTCGTTGAACTCGATGAAGCCGGCTTCGACATCGGCGCGGCTGACGTGGCCCAGGCCGAATTCACGAATACCCGGCGAGTCGATCAACTCACCGCCACCGGGGAAGTGGAACAACCGCGCGGTGGTCGTGGTGTGAGTGCCCTGGCCGGACAGCTCGGACAACGGACCGACGCGGGCTTCGACTTCCGGCAGCAGGCTGTTGACCAGCGACGACTTGCCGACACCGGACTGGCCGACGAATACGCTGATGCGTCCGTCCAGTTGTTTCTGAAGTTGCTCCATGCCATTGCCATGGTGAGCCGAGACTTCCAGCACCGGGTAGCCGAGCGTGCGGTAAACCGCCAGCAAGGCATTCAGGGCCGGGGCGTTCTGCTCGTCGATCAGGTCGAATTTGTTGAGCAGCAGCAGCGGACGAATCCCTGCGTGCTCGGCGGCGACCAGATAGCGGTCAATCAGATTCGCGTGAGGCTCGGGCAGCGGGGCGAAGACGATGACGATCATGTCGACGTTGGCCGCTACCGGTTTGAGCTGGCCACGACTGTCCGGGCGGCAGAGTTCGGTTTTACGTGGCAGTTGCGCCACGATCACGCCGATCCCTTGGTTGCCGGCCCGCCAGACCACCTGATCGCCGGTCACCAGCGCTGGCAGGTTGGCGCGCAAGTGGCAGCGGAACACCTGGCCGGCCAAATCGCCATCGAGGGCTTCGACTTCAACCTGCACACCGAAGTGCGCGATCACAAGGCCCGTCTGTTCCGGACCCAGGTCGCCACCCTCAAGTGCCTCGACAGCCGAGGACTCGCGTTTGGCGGCGCGGGCAGCGCGTTCGCCCTGAATCTTTTCGATGCGCCAGTTTTGACGACGATTGAGTTGGCGTTTGGCCATGGGTGTTCCGTATCAAGAATGCAGCGATTAGGTAAAACGGCCGCGAGTTTAGCACGCCCCGCCGGTTGCCTAGGCTAAACTGCGCAGCATTGCCTAGGAGCCGACACATGCAAAACCCGCAGAATCTGATCTGGATCGACCTGGAAATGACCGGTCTGAACCCTGATACCGACGTCATCATCGAGATGGCCACCATTGTCACCGACAGTGACTTGAACACCTTGGCCGAAGGTCCGGTGATCGCTATCCACCACAGCGACGAAATTCTCGCCGGCATGGACGAGTGGAACACCCGTCAACACGGCGGCTCGGGCCTGACCCAGCGCGTTCGCGACAGCCGCATCAGCATGGCCGAAGCCGAAGCCCAGACCATCGCCTTCCTTGAACAGTGGGTGCCGAAGGGCAAGTCGCCGATTTGCGGCAACAGCATTTGCCAGGATCGCCGCTTCCTTTATACGCACATGAAATCCCTGGAAAGCTTCTTTCATTACCGCAACCTCGACGTGTCGACGCTTAAAGAGCTGGCCGCGCGCTGGGCGCCGGATGTGCGCGACAGCTTCAAAAAAGGTAGCACTCATTTGGCGCTGGACGACATCCGTGAGTCGATTGCCGAGTTGCAGCACTACCGCAAGCATTTCATCAAGTTCTGATTTTGAGGTGTCGGCACCGCCGCCATCGCGGGCAAGCCCGCTCCCACAAGGACTGCGCTGACCTGTGGGAGCGGGCTTTCCCGCGATGGCGTCCGCACAGACACCCTCAATGATTGAATTGATTCTCAGGCGCCCTCTTATGGGGCATCGATGAAGTGAGTAGACTGCGCGCCTTTTTGCAAGGACCGCCGCCATGTTGCTGATGCTCTACCTGATCGCCATCACTGCTGAAGCCATGACCGGTGCACTGTCTGCCGGTCGACGTGGCATGGACTGGTTTGGCGTGGTGTTGATTGCCTGCATCACGGCGCTGGGCGGCGGCTCGGTGCGCGATGTGCTGCTCGGACACTATCCGCTGACCTGGGTCAAGCACCCGGAATACCTGGTGCTGACCTCAATCGCGGCGATGTTCACCGTCTTCGCTGCGCGCTGGATGCGTCATCTGCGCTCGCTATTTCTGGTGCTCGACGCCGTGGGCCTGGTGGCGTTTACCCTGATCGGCTGTATGACCGCGCTGGAAATGGGCCACGGCATGCTGGTAGCGTCGGTCAGTGGTGTGATCACCGGCGTGTTCGGCGGCATCCTGCGCGACATCTTCTGCAACGACATCCCGCTAATCTTTCGCCGAGAGCTCTATGCCAGCGTCTCGTTCGCGGCGGCGTGGTGCTACATGCTCTGCATCTACTTGCAATTACCGGGTGAGCAGGCGATTTTGATCACGCTGTTTGGTGGTTTTCTGCTGCGGTTGCTGGCGATCCGTTTCCACTGGGAAATGCCGAAGTTCGTCTACAACGATGAGGCTTGACGGTCGGCATGTTGCTTCAGCGCCCATTCGACATGTTCACGCACCAATTCCGACGGGTAATCCTTGCGCGCCTTCAACGCTTCCAGCACAGGAATGCTCGACGGCGCATTGCCCAACCCCACCGCCAGATTGCGCAACCAACGCTCATACCCCGCTCGGCGTAACGGCGAACCTTCAGTGCTGCTGAGGAATTTATCCTCATCCCACATAAACAGCTCGGCCAATTGCGCATTGTCCAGATTGTGCCTTGGCTTGAAGTCGCTTTCGCCGGACGGACGGGCGAAACGGTTCCATGGGCAGACGATCTGGCAGTCATCGCAACCAAACACCCGGTTGCCGATCAGTGGCCGCAGATCTTCCGGGATCGCGCTTTTCAGTTCGATGGTCAGGTAGGAAATGCAACGCCGGGCGTCCAGTACGTAAGGGCCGACGAAGGCGTTGGTCGGGCAGATGTCGAGGCACGCGGTGCAGCGGCCGCAATGTTCGGTGGTGTGGGGCGGATCGACCGGCAATGGCAGATCGACAAACAGCTCGCTGAGGAAGAAGTAACTGCCGGCCTTGCGATTCAAGACCAGGGTGTTTTTGCCGATCCAGCCAAGGCCGGCCTGTTCGGCGATGGCTTTTTCCAGCACCGGAGCGCTGTCAACGAAGGCGCGGAAACCAAACGGGCCAATCTGCGCCTGAATTTTGTCGGCCAATTGTTGCACGCGTTTGCGGATCAGCTTGTGGTAATCGCGGCCCAAGGCATAACGCGACACGTAGGCTTTTTCCGGTTGGCCCAGCATTTGCGCCATTTTGGTGTCGCCGGGCAGGTAGTCCATGCGTAGGGAAACCACACGCAAGGTGCCGGGCACCAGCTCTTCCGGATGGGAGCGTTTGCTGCCGTGGGCGCCCATGTAGTCCATTTCGCCGTGGTAGCCGGCGGCGAGCCAGCGCTCCAGGTGCTGCTCATGCTCGGCCAGGTCCAGGCCGCTGATGCCGACTTGTTGAAAGCCCAGCTCGCGGCCCCAGTCCTTGATGGATTGGGCGAGGGCGGGCAGGTCTGTGGTAATTGCGGGCATGAGACGAGAGAAACCGGAGCTGAGGTGCGTATAATTCTGCCAGACATCGGAGCCCGAAGACGCATGCCGCACACTAAAGATGATTTACCCGACGCGCTGTATAGCGCTGCGCAGGTCCGAGGGCTCGATGCGAGCCTGATTGCGGGAGGCACACCGGGCTTCGAGTTGATGCAGCGCGCGGCGCGGGCGACCTGGCGTGCACTGGTCCGGCAGTGGCCATCGGCGAATGAATTGAGTGTGCTGGCCGGTCAGGGCAATAACGCAGGTGACGGTTATCTGGTGGCGGTACTGGCCCGGCGTGCGGGTTGGTCGGTGCGGGTGCTGGCGGTCGGAGATCCTCAGCGTTTGCAGGGGGACGCGGCATTGGCGCATGCCGAGGTCGTTTCCGAGAACATTTTGATTGAGTCTTGGACTGCTCAGACTGAACTGCGCGGTATTGTGCTGGACGCGTTGTTGGGCACCGGTCTGACGGGAGTGGTCCGAGCGCCTTACGCGGACGCTATCGCGAAGATCAACGCTTGCGGTTTATCGGTGGTGGCGGTGGATATCCCTTCGGGCCTTTGCGCCGATACCGGTCGAGTCCTCGGTGCGGCGGTGCAAGCCGATCTCACTGTGACCTTCATCGGGTTGAAGCTGGGGCTGTTCACCGGTGATGCCGCAGACGTCGTCGGTGAGCTGGTTTTCAACGATTTACACGCCGATCCACAGCTGGTTGAGGTCGCTTCGATCAGCGCTCGTCGCCTGACGGCCGGTAACTTGCCGCGTCTTGCACCGCGAACGCCGACTGCCCACAAAGGCAAATTCGGCCATGTGTTGCTGATCGGTGGTGATCGCGGTTTGGGTGGTGCGATCCTGTTGAGCGCCCAAAGCGCCCTGCGCAGCGGGGCCGGTATGGTCTCCGTGGCCACTCGCAGAGAGCATGTCGGCGCCGCGCTGGCTAGAATTCCTGAAGCCATGGTGCTGGGCACTTCATCGGCCAACCAGCTGATGGAACTGCTGCAAAAAGTTTCCGTACTGGTGGTCGGTCCCGGCTTGGGGCAGGCTTCCTGGGGGCGCAGTTTGCTCTCGGCGGCGGCCAATGCGCCGTTGCCGCAAGTCTGGGACGCCGATGCGTTGAACATGCTGGCCGAAGAACGCGTGAATTTGCCCAAGGACTGCGTGATCACGCCGCATCCGGGCGAAGCGGCGCGGTTGCTTGGGATCAGCACCGCCCAGGTGCAGGCTGATCGCCCGGCGGCGGCGCATGCGCTGAGCAAAAAATATACAGCTGTCGTGGTGTTGAAAGGCGCCGGCAGCCTGGTCGCCAGCCCCGATGGGCGTCTGGCGTTGTGTCATCAGGGTCATCCGGCCATGGCGGGGGCCGGTCTGGGCGACGTGCTGGCCGGCTTGGTCGGCGCGCTGTTGGCTCAAGGCACGCAGGCGTTCGACGCCGCGTGCCTGGCGGTCTGGCTGCACGCCAATGCGGGTGAGCAGCAAGGTAAAAATGGCCGTGGGCTGGCGGCCAGTGATCTGATCCCGGCCATTCGTCAGTTGTTGGAGGAGCAAGCACCGTGTCTGAAGTAACCCTGTACCTGGCTGATGAAGAAGCGATGACTGCCTTTGGTGCGCGCATCGCAAAAACCACCCAAGGACACGGTCTGATTTTTCTGGAAGGCGACCTGGGGGCGGGTAAAACCACGTTGTCGCGGGGTATCATCCGCGGCCTGGGGCATGAAGGGGCCGTGAAAAGTCCGACCTTTACCCTGGTCGAGCCCTATGAGATCGGTGACATCCGCGCCTTCCATTTCGACTTGTACCGTTTGGTCGATCCTGAAGAGCTGGAGTACCTCGGCATTCGCGACTACTTCGAGGGCGATGCGCTGTGCCTGATCGAATGGCCCGATAAAGGTGCAGGCTTTTTGCCAAAGCCCGACCTGACCATTACCATTAGCCCGCAAGACAGCGGGCGTTCGCTGAGAATTTTGTCCCAGGGCTCGCGTGGCGAGGCCTGGTGTGCCGCTTTGGCATTGGAAATCAATTAAATGATGGGGTCTGGTATGCGCTTTCGCGCGATGGTAGCTGCCGTAGGATTGTTGTTTTTGGCGGTAACCGTCGATGCTGTGGCCGACGCGAAGGTCAATAGCGTTCGCCTGTGGCGGGCGCCGGATAACACACGGCTGGTGTTCGACCTGACCGGGCCTGTGCAGCACAGCGTTTTCACCCTGACCGCTCCTGATCGGCTGGTGATCGACATCAATGGTGCGACACTCGGTGCGCCGCTGAACGTCAACACCTCAAATACCCCCATCACCGCCATGCGCTCGGCTCAACGTACGCCGACCGACCTGCGTGTGGTCATCGACCTGAAAAAGGCCGTTACCCCGAAAAGCTTCTCCCTGGCCCCGAACGCCCAATACGGCAACCGTCTGGTGGTTGACCTGTTTGATAGCGCTGCCGATGCCTCGCCGTCGCCAACACCGACCCCTTCGGTCGCCACGGCGCCGGCAGTGCCGGTCACGCCAGTTGAACCTGCGATCAAGCTTCCACCCGCACCTGCCGGCAAGCGCGACATTCTTGTGGTGATCGATGCCGGTCACGGCGGCGAAGACCCGGGCGCCTCAGGCTCGCGCGGTCAGAAGGAAAAAGACGTGGTATTGGCCATCGCCCGTGAATTGCAGCGTCAGGTCAACGGCATGAAAGGCTTCCGCGCCGAACTGACCCGCACCGGCGACTACTTCATTCCACTGCGCGGCCGTACTGAAATCGCCCGCAAGAAAGGCGCCGACCTGTTCGTTTCGATCCACGCCGACGCCGCGCCTTCGGCCGCCGCCTTCGGAGCTTCGGTATTCGCCTTGTCTGATCGTGGCGCTACATCGGAAACTGCCCGCTGGCTGGCGGACAGTGAAAACCGCTCCGACTTGATCGGCGGTGCTGGCAACGTCAGCCTGGATGACAAGGACCGCATGCTCGCAGGCGTGCTGCTCGACCTGTCGATGACGGCGTCGCTGACGTCCAGCCTGAACGTCGGCCAGAAAGTGCTGAGCAACATCGGTCGTGTCACTCCGTTGCACAAACAGCGTGTGGAACAGGCCGGGTTCATGGTGCTGAAGTCGCCAGACATCCCGTCGATCCTGGTCGAAACCGGGTTCATCTCCAACGCCAACGAAGCCTCGAAGCTTGCGGCATCGAATCACCAGCAGGCGCTGGCGCGTTCGATCAGCAGCGGCGTGCGCCAGTTCTTCCAGCAGAATCCGCCACCGGGCACCTACATTGCGTGGCTGCGTGATTCCGGAAAAATCGCTCAGGGCCCGCGTGATCACCGAGTGAATCCGGGTGAAACCTTGGCGATGATTGCCGTGCGTTATCAAGTGTCGCCAGCGACGCTGCGCAGCGCCAACAACCTGTCGAGCGATGAGCTGAAGATCGGTCAGCACCTGACCATTCCAGGCACTGAGTTGGCGGCCAAAGAATGAACCAGGTCGTGACCAGCAGCGCTCGCATCGAGCTGCTCAGCCCGCGACTGGCGAACCAGATTGCTGCTGGCGAGGTGGTTGAGCGCCCGGCTTCGGTGATTAAGGAGCTGCTGGAAAACAGCCTCGACTCCGGCGCCAAACGTATCGATGTCGATGTCGAGCAGGGTGGCGTCAAGCTGCTGCGTGTGCGCGATGACGGGAGTGGTATTTCTGCCGATGACCTGCCGCTGGCCCTGGCCCGCCACGCCACCAGCAAGATCCGCAATCTGGAAGACCTTGAGCAGGTCATGAGTCTCGGGTTTCGCGGTGAAGCGCTGGCGTCGATCAGCTCTGTCGCGCGCCTGACTCTGACGTCCCGCACCCGAGATGCCGATCAAGCCTGGCAGGTCGAGACCGAAGGCCGGGACATGGCGCCTCGTGTGCAGCCGGCGGCTCATCCAGTGGGTACCTCGGTGGAAGTCCGCGACCTGTTTTTCAACACCCCGGCGCGACGCAAGTTTCTCAAAACCGAAAAAACCGAATTCGATCACCTGCAAGAAGTGATCAAGCGTCTGGCGCTGGCGCGGTTCGACGTGGCGTTCCATTTACGTCACAACGGCAAAACCATCCTCAGCCTGCATGAAGCTCATGACGATGCAGCCCGCGCCCGGCGCGTGGCGGCGATTTGCGGTTCAGGTTTCCTGGAACAGGCGCTGCCGATCGAAATCGAGCGCAATGGCCTGCATTTGTGGGGCTGGGTCGGTTTGCCGACGTTCAACCGCAGCCAGGCGGACTTGCAGTACTTCTTTGTGAATGGCCGTGCGGTGCGCGACAAACTGGTGGCCCACGCGGTGCGCCAGGCTTATCGCGACGTGCTGTTCAATGGCCGGCATCCGACGTTCGTGCTGTTTTTTGAAGTGGATCCGGCGGGCGTCGACGTCAATGTGCACCCGACCAAGCACGAAGTTCGCTTCCGGGACGGGCGCATGGTTCACGATTTCCTCTATGGCACCTTGCACCGTGCTTTGGGCGATGTGCGACCGGAAGATCATCTGGCCGCACCGGTGGCGACGGCCATCGTGCGACCGACCGGCCTGGATGCCGGTGAGTTTGGCCCGCAGGGCGAAATGCGCCTGGCGGCCAATGCGCTGCTGGAGCAGCCTCAGGCGCAGCCGTCGTTCAATACCCCGGCTGGCTCGGGCGCTGGCGCCGGTTATCAGTATCAATACACGCCGCGGCCTCAGTCCGGGGTGCCGGTCGCCGAAGCTCAGGCCGCCTACCGCGAGTTTTTTGCGCCGCTGCCTGAGGCCAACGCGGTCGCACTGCCGGCCGGGCAGGACGACATCCCGCCACTGGGTTATGCACTGGCGCAGCTCAAAGGTATCTACATCCTTTCGGAAAACGCCCAAGGGCTGGTGCTGGTGGACATGCATGCGGCTCACGAGCGGATCATGTACGAACGCCTGAAAATCGCCATGGCCAGCGAAGGCCTGAGCGGTCAGCCGCTGCTGGTACCCGAGTCTTTGGCCGTCAGTCAGCGCGAAGCCGATTGCGCCGAAGAGCACGTCGCGTGGTTCCAGCGTCTGGGCTTTGAATTGCAGCGCCTGGGGCCTGAGACGCTGGCCATCCGGCAGATCCCGGCCTTGCTCAAGCAAGCTGAGGCCAATCGATTGGTCAGTGATGTACTGGCGGACCTGATGGAATACGGCTCCAGCGACCGGATTCAGGCGCATCTGAACGAGCTGCTCGGAACGATGGCCTGTCACGGCGCGGTGCGTGCGAATCGGCGCCTGGCGATCCCGGAAATGAACGGCCTGCTGCGCGACATGGAAAACACCGAGCGCAGCGGTCAATGCAACCATGGCCGACCGACCTGGACCCAATTGGGCCTGGACGATCTGGATAAACTCTTCTTGCGCGGTCGTTGATGAACCAGCTCCCTCCAGCGATTTTTCTGATGGGCCCGACCGCTGCGGGCAAGACCGACCTGGCCATCGAACTGACTAAAGTCCTGCCTTGCGAGCTGATCAGTGTCGATTCGGCGCTGGTCTACCGGGGCATGGACATTGGCACTGCCAAACCTTCGAAAGAAATTCTGAGCGAATTCCCGCACCGTTTGATCGACATTCTTGACCCGGCCGAGAGCTATTCGGCCGCTGATTTTCGCCGTGATGCCCTTGAAGCCATGGCCGAGATCACTGCGCGGGGAAAAATTCCGCTGCTGGTGGGCGGCACAATGCTCTATTACAAGGCTTTGGTCGAAGGTCTGGCAGACATGCCGGCGGCTGATCCGGATGTCCGTGCGCAGATCGAGGAAGAGGCTGCACGCCTTGGCTGGCAAGCCCTGCACGAACAATTGGCAGTCATTGATCCGGAATCGGCGGCGCGTATTCATCCGAACGATCCGCAGCGACTCAGTCGAGCGCTGGAAGTTTATCGCGTCAGCGGTCAGAGCATGACTGAACTCCGGTTGCGACAAACTGCGCAAAGTACTGAAGCAGCCGCTTCGGGACTGCAACAATTGCCCTATACTGTCGCGAACTTGGCCATTGCTCCGGCAAATCGCCAGGTACTGCACGAGCGAATTAAACAAAGATTCACGAATATGTTGGAACAGGGATTCATTGATGAGGTCGTAGCCCTGCGTAAGAGAAGTGACCTGCATTCCGGGTTGCCGTCTATACGTGCAGTAGGCTACCGACAAGTCTGGGATTACCTGGATGGCAAGCTGACGCAAGCCGAGATGCAGGAACGTGGAATCATTGCCACGCGCCAATTGGCAAAGCGTCAGTTCACCTGGCTGCGCAGTTGGACTGATTTACACTGGCTGGACAGTCTCGATTGCGACAATCTGCCGCGCGCCTTGAAATACTTGGGGTCCATCTCCATATTGAGGTGAGACCTTTCAATTGCCGTCTATCCTTGGGGGTGTGACGGCTAAAGCCATCTGTTTACCTATTTTTTATATTGAATCCTTAAAGGAGTGCGGCACATGTCAAAAGGGCATTCGCTACAAGACCCTTACTTGAATACTTTACGTAAAGAGAAAGTTGGGGTGTCCATCTACCTGGTCAACGGTATCAAACTGCAAGGCACGATCGAGTCTTTCGACCAGTTCGTTATCCTGCTGAAAAACACCGTGAGCCAGATGGTTTACAAACACGCTATCTCTACAGTGGTGCCGGTTCGTCCAATTCGTCTGCCTAGCGCAACCGAATCCGAAGCAGGTGACGCTGAGCCAGGTAACGCCTGATAGGAGTCTCCTTTGTTCTTTGAGCGCCACGGTGGTGGTGAGCGAGTCATCCTCGTTCACTTGGATGGACAGGACCCTGAGGCGCGCGAAGATCCGCAGGAGTTTCAGGAATTGGCTAATTCGGCCGGCGCCGAGACCGTTGCGTTTTTTAACGTGCCGCGTCATCGGCCAACCGCCAAATTCCTCATTGGCAGCGGCAAGGTCGAGGAGCTGCGCGACCTGGTCAAGGCCGAAGAGGCCGATCTGGTGATTTTCAATCACATCCTCACGCCCAGTCAGGAACGTAACCTTGAACGTGTGTTCGAGTGTCGCGTGATCGACCGTACCGGTCTGATTCTCGATATTTTCGCCCAGCGCGCCCGTACCCATGAAGGCAAGCTCCAGGTAGAACTGGCCCAGCTTGACCACATGAGCACCCGGCTGGTTCGTGGCTGGACTCACCTTGAACGCCAAGGTGGCGGTATCGGCATGCGTGGACCGGGTGAAACCCAGCTGGAAACCGACCGCCGTTTGCTGCGGGTTCGCCTGCGACAGATCAAGGGGCGGCTGGAGAAAGTGCGCAGCCAGCGCGAACAGTCGCGACGTGGCCGTATGCGTGCGGATATCCCTACCGTGTCGCTGGTGGGGTATACCAACGCCGGTAAATCCACGCTCTTCAATAACGTGACGAAATCCGACGTCTACGCGGCTGACCAATTGTTTGCCACGCTGGACCCGACCCTGCGCCGTCTGGATTTAGACGATCTGGGGCCGATTGTCCTGGCGGACACCGTGGGTTTCATTCGCCACTTGCCTCACAAGCTGGTCGAGGCATTTCGGTCTACTCTCGAAGAGTCGAGCAACTCCGACCTTTTGTTGCACGTAATCGATGCGGCCGAACCCGATCGCATGTTGCAGATCGAGCAGGTGATGGTGGTGCTGGGCGAGATTGGTGCCCAGGACTTGCCGATCCTCGAGGTCTATAACAAACTCGATTTGCTTGAAGGCGTTGAGCCACAAATTCAGCGCGACGAAAACGGTAAACCCCAGCGGGTATGGCTGTCGGCGCGTGATGGCACGGGTCTGGAATTGCTTGAGCAAGCCATTGCCGAGTTACTCGGCAGTGATTTGTTTATTGGCACCTTGCGCTTGCCGCAACGTTTTGCTCGACTGCGTGCGCAGTTTTTCGAAGTCGGTGCGGTACAGAAAGAAGAACACGACGAAGAAGGCATCAGCTTGCTGGCCGTTCGCTTGCCACGGGTCGAGTTGAACCGATTGGTGAGCCGCGAAGGTTTGCAGCCGAATGACTTCATCGAGCAACACACTTTGCAATAAAAGCCTGAGAAAGCGGTTGTGCCGTGGTGACAGGCATTCTGTAGCATTGGTCGGCGCGCCGTGGGTGCGTCTTTGCTTTATCAGATGGAGAGCGCTATGGCTTGGAATGAGCCGGGTGGCAACTCGAATAATCAGGATCCTTGGGGTGGCAAGCGCCGCAATAACGGCGACCGCAAGGGACCACCGGATCTCGACGAGGCCTTCCGAAAGCTGCAGGAAAGCCTGAACGGGTTGTTCGGTGGTGGTAAGAAACGTGGTGATGACGGCGGTGGTTCGGGCAAGAGCGGCGGCTTCGGCGGCATTCTTGGCATCGGCCTTGTCGTGTTGGCGGCCGTTTGGCTGTACAGCGCGGTCTACGTCGTTGACGAGCAGGAGCAAGCCGTGGTGCTGCGCTTCGGCAAGTACTACGAAACCGTCGGCCCGGGCCTGAACATCTACTTTCCGCCGATCGACAAAAAGTACCTGGAAAACGTTACGCGTGAGCGTTCGTACACCAAGCAGGGGCAGATGCTGACCGAAGACGAGAACATCGTCGAAGTGCCGCTGACCGTGCAATACAAGATCAGCAACCTGCAGGATTTCGTGCTGGATGTCGATCAGCCGGAAATCAGCCTGCAGCAAGCGACAGACAGTGCCTTGCGTCACGTGGTGGGTTCTACCGCCATGGACCAGGTGCTGACTGAAGGTCGTGAGTTGATGGCCAGCGAGATCAAGGAGCGTCTGCAACGCTTCATGGATACCTATCGCACCGGTATCACCGTTACCCAGGTCAACGTTCAGAACGCAGCGGCACCGCGTGAAGTCCAGGAAGCCTTCGATGACGTGATCCGTGCCCGTGAAGACGAGCAGCGTTCGCGTAACCAGGCTGAAACCTATGCCAACGGCGTCGTGCCGGAAGCCCGAGGCCAGGCCCAGCGTATCCTCGAGGATGCCAATGGTTACCGTGACGAAACCGTCTCGCGCGCCAAGGGTGAGGCCGATCGCTTCACCAAGCTGGTCGCCGAGTATCGCAAGGCCCCTGAAGTGACCCGCGAGCGTCTGTATCTGGACACCATGCAGGAAGTCTTCACCAACACCAGCAAGGTACTCGTGACCGGCAACAAGAATGGCCAGAGCAATCTGCTGTACTTGCCGCTGGACAAGATGATTCAAAACAGTTCTGGCGGTAATGCGCCGGTAACCGGTTCGGCCGCAGCCTCCAGCAACACGGATGTCGTGCCGCATGCTACTGACCTGCCGCAAACGCGCACAAGGGAGACCCGCTGATGAGCAATAAATCGCTGATCGCCCTTATTGTCGGCGTCGTCGTGGCGATCGCTGCCTGGAATTGCTTCTATATCGTGGCTCAGACCGAGCGTGCGGTGTTGCTGCAGTTCGGTCGCGTGGTCCAGGCTGATGTTCAGCCGGGCCTGCATGTGAAGGTGCCTTACGTTAACCAGGTGCGTAAATTCGACGCACGTCTGATGACGCTGGATGCACCGACGCAACGCTTCCTGACGCTGGAAAAGAAAGCCGTCATGGTGGATGCCTTCGCCAAGTGGCGCGTGAAAGATGCCGAGCGCTTCTACACCGCAACTTCTGGTCTCAAGCAAATCGCCGACGAGCGTCTGTCCCGTCGTCTGGAGTCAGGCCTGCGTGACCAGTTCGGTAAGCGCACGCTGCATGAAGTGGTTTCCGGTGAGCGTGACGCGCTGATGGCTGACATCACCGCTTCGCTGAACAAGATGGCGGAAAAAGAACTGGGTATCGAAGTCGTCGATGTTCGGGTCAAGGCCATCGATCTGCCGAAAGAAGTGAACCGCAGCGTGTTCGAGCGTATGAGCACCGAGCGTGAGCGTGAAGCTCGCGAGCACCGCGCCAAGGGTAACGAGCTGGCAGAAGGCATCCGTGCCGACGCCGATCGTCAGCGCCGCGTGTTGCTGGCTGAGGCCTATCGTGAATCTGAAGAGGTTCGCGGTGACGGTGATGCCCAGGCATCTGCGATCTACTCCAAGGCTTACGGCCAGGATCAGGAGTTCTACGCTTTCTACCGTAGCCTGCGCGCCTACCGTGAAAGCTTCGCGAACAAATCCGACGTCATGGTCCTGGACCCAAGCAGCGACTTCTTCCGTTACCTGGAAAAAGCCAAGCCTTGATACCGCGTTGACCTGAATCATCCCCCGCCTGGCGGCTAAAGCCTCGGGCGGGGTGATCCTTTGGGAAAACGTGTGTATGATGCGGCAGCCGGGAAATTCCCGGCTTTTTTGCGTCTGCACGTTTGATTGCTGTTTTCAGGCAGAAGACCGAGTTGAATGACTCGACAGGATTTTCGAGGAAAGTGGTTGGCGAAGCCGGTTCGAGGCTTTTCGCCGTGTTGTTCATGCGCGTGGTTTGCACATGAACCGATCATTTTCTGCTTCACTCAAGGCTCGCCCGACGGCTTGCCGCCCGGATCATAGGGGAATGGCGTAATGGCAACGGTAGACCGCTGGCTGCTGCCAGATGGCATCGAAGAAGTACTGCCACCAGAAGCGGCGCGCATTGAAGTGGCGCGTCGTCAGGTGTTGGATCTGTTCCAGAGCTGGGGTTACGAGTTTGTCGTGACTCCCCATATCGAGTACCTGGAATCCCTGCTGACCGGCGCGGGCTCGGACCTCGATTTGCGTACCTTCAAGGTCATCGACCCGCAATCGGGCCGGCAGATGGGGTTCCGTGCCGACATCACGCCGCAAGTGGCGCGCATCGATGCGCACACTTTGCGTCGCGAAGGGCCGAGCCGTCTGTGCTATGCCGGTAGCGTGCTGCACGCCCAGCCGCGTGCATTGTCGTCCTCGCGCAGCCCGATTCAGTTGGGTGCCGAGTTGTACGGCGATGGCAGCCCGAGCAGTGATGTGGAAGTCATCAGTCTGATGTTGGCTATGCTGCAACTGGCCGATGTGCCGGATGTACACATGGACCTCGGCCATGTCGGTATCTACCGTGGCCTGGCCCGCGCCGCAGGTTTGTCCGGCGAAGTCGAGCAACAATTGTTCGATGCATTGCAACGCAAGGCCATCGACGAGGTCATTACCTTGACCGAAGGCCTGCCTGCCGATCTGTCGGGCATGCTGCGCGCATTGGTCGATTTGTGTGGCGGCCGTGAAGTGTTGAGCGCTGCCCGCGAGCGTCTGGCGAATGCGCCGGCCCCGGTTCTGGCTGCGCTTGACGACCTGTTGGCGATTGCCGAGCGTTTGTCCGTGCGTTTCCCGGAACTGCCGCTGTACTTCGACCTTGGCGAGTTGCGCGGTTACCACTACCACACCGGTGTGGTGTTCGCGGTGTTCGTGCCGGGTGTTGGCCAGTCCATTGCCCAGGGCGGTCGTTACGACGACATCGGCGCCGACTTCGGTCGCGCTCGTCCGGCCACTGGCTTCTCTACCGATTTGAAAACCCTGGTGACCCTGGGGCGTGCTGAAATCGAGCTACCGTCTGGCGGTATCTGGATGCCTGACAGTACGGATGCGGCACTCTGGCAGCAGGTTTGCCAGTTGCGCAGTGAGGGTCAGCGTGTCGTTCAGGCATTGCCTGGGCAACCCTTGGCCGCCGCCCGTGAAGCGGACTGCGACCGGCAATTGATTCAGCAGAACGGGCTTTGGCAAGTATTGCCGCTGGCTTCTTGAGTTTTCCTGCCGGCTGCCGCCGGCACCAAGTTTGCGCGAATGAGGACAAGTGTTATGGGTAAGAATGTCGTAGTCCTGGGCACCCAATGGGGTGATGAGGGCAAAGGCAAGATCGTTGATCTGCTGACCGAACATGCTGCCGCCGTAGTGCGCTACCAGGGTGGCCACAACGCTGGTCACACTCTGGTGATCGACGGCGAGAAAACCGTCTTGCACCTGATCCCCTCGGGCGTGCTGCGCGAAGGCGTGCAGTGCCTGATCGGTAACGGCGTGGTGGTTGCACCCGACGCTCTGCTGCGGGAAATCATCAAGCTGGAAGAGAAAGGCGTACCGGTGCGCGAGCGCCTGCGTATCAGCCCGTCCTGCCCGCTGATCCTGTCCTACCACGTAGCGCTGGACCAGGCTCGTGAAAAGGCCCGTGGCGAGCTGAAGATCGGTACCACCGGTCGCGGCATCGGCCCGGCCTACGAAGACAAGGTTGCACGTCGCGGTCTACGCATCGGTGACCTGTTCCATCGTGAGCGTTTCGCCGCCAAGCTGGGCGAGTTGCTGGATTACCACAACTTCGTTCTGGTGAATTACTACAAAGAACCAGCGATCGATTTCCAGAAGACTCTGGACGAGTGCATGGAGTACGCCGAGCTGCTGAAGCCGATGATGCTCGACGTCACCGCCGAGCTGCACGAGCTGCGCCGCGCTGGCAAAGACATCATGTTCGAAGGCGCTCAAGGTTCCCTGCTGGACATCGACCACGGTACCTACCCGTACGTCACCAGCTCCAACACCACTGCGGGCGGCATCGCCACCGGTTCGGGTTTTGGTCCGATGTACCTGGATTACATCCTGGGTATCACCAAGGCCTACACCACTCGCGTCGGTTCGGGTCCGTTCCCGACTGAGCTGTTCGATGATGTTGGCGCGTTCCTCGCCAAGCGTGGCCACGAGTTCGGCGCTACCACTGGTCGTGCCCGTCGTTGCGGTTGGTTCGACGCCGTCATCCTGCGTCGCGCTATCGACGTCAACAGCATTTCGGGCCTGTGCCTGACCAAGCTGGACGTGCTGGACGGTCTGGAAACCATCAACATCTGCGTTGGCTACAAGAACCAGGACGGTGCAGTGATCGACGCACCGACTGACGCTGACAGCTACATCGGCCTGGAGCCGGTGTACGAAGAGATGCCGGGCTGGACCGAATCCACCGTCGGTGCCAAGACGCTGGAAGAGCTGCCACAAGCTGCTCGCAACTACATCAAACGCGTTGAAGAGTTGGTCGGTGCGCCGATTGACATTATTTCGACGGGCCCGGATCGCAACGAAACCATCGTTCTGCGTCACCCGTTCGCCTGATAAGTCGTTGATGTACAAAACAAAGGCCCCTTAATTGGGGTCTTTGTCGTTTATGCCTGCCGGACGGCATGACCTTTGCTGTGATCTTGATTAAAAGCATCGCTTCCAGTGCGCCATCAATTTAATGGCGCCAAAGCAGAGGGATTTTAAGTGTCGGCCGTTCTCTCATTGTTACAAAGCCGTTTATTGCGGCCGGTGTTCGTTACCCTTGGTATCGCCCTTTTGGTGCAGGTGCTGGTGGCTGTTGCCCTGACCCGGAGCACAGTGACTGCGCTGGAAGCCGATCTGGGTGTGCGTCTGGGCGCTGACAGTCAAAAACTCTCTGGCGAGCTTGAACAGGCAGGACGTGAAGTCACATCCAGCCTCGACAGCCTCTCGACTAGCACGCGTCAGCGTCTCACGGCTGGTTTGTCCTCGCGTTTGAAGGATGAGCAGGCGCAGTTGCGCACGGCGTTGGAAAAAGACCTGAAGGACTCCGCCAATGATATGGCGCAGCTTCTGGCCTCGGTTGCCCCCCGCGCCATGTGGGACAGCGACGTTCCAACCCTGTCTGAGTTTGCCCGCCGTGCACAGCGTAATCCCAACGTGTTGTTCGTGGTTTACGACGATGCTACGGGGCAGCACCTGACGCGCTATCTGAATCGCGAAAACCCGATCAACAAGGCCTTGCTGGAAAAGGGGCAAGGCGAACGCGCGCTGGACAAAGTGCTGGATGCGGCGAAGAACGATCCATCGGTTTATTACCTTGAAGCCTCTATCAACCCTAACGGCGTGGAAATCGGCAAGGTTGTGATGGGGGTCTCGACCGCCTCGGTGGAAACCGACCTTGCGGCCCTCGATAAGCGTTTTTCGGCGCTGATTGCCAGCAGTGATCAACTGGTCGGCGACAGCCTCAAGGGTGCGGCTGCAGACAGTGCAGCGGCCATGGGCGCGCGGTTGCAGTCGGCGCAGTCCACGGCAGCTGAAATGAAATCCAATACCGCCAGTACGGTGCAGGAAGCGGCAGCGACCTTGCGCTGGCGCATCGGCATGGGCCTGGCGCTGGTCGGTTGCGGTGTGCTGCTGTTGCTGGCTGTGGTGTTGGGGCGTCGAGTGGTCAACCGCTTGAAGCTGCTGATCAGTGCCATGGATGATCTGGCGGCGGGAGAGGGCGATCTGACAAAGCGTGTGCAGATCAACAGCAAGGACGAAATCGGCGACATGGCCTCGGCGGTCAATCGTTTTGTGGATAAGTTGCAGCCGATTGTGCGCGAAGCGGGCGATGTGGCTCAGCGTACCGGCGTGGAAATCGGTGCCATGACCCTGCGCAATGCAGGGGCTGATAAGGCGGCGGGGATGCAGCGCGATGAAGTGGCCGAGAGCTTGCGTGCGTTGTCGCGGATGGCGGATGAAGCCCAGTCTGAAAGCCACGCCATGCAGGCTGCGTTGCAGCAGGTGGTGGACATTCGTTCGGCCACGGATGAAAACACCCGGACCTCGGCGAAAGTCGGCAGCCTGATTGAAGCGTTGGCCGGGCAGGTCGATACTGGTGCGAAAGTCATCGAGCGGCTGGCGCAGCAGAGTGAGCAGATTGAAGTGGTGTTGACGGTGATTCACGGAATCGCCGAACAAACCAATCTGCTGGCACTCAACGCAGCCATCGAGGCGGCGCGTGCGGGAGAGACCGGTCGCGGGTTTGCTGTGGTGGCTGACGAAGTGCGGGCGCTGGCGAGCAAGACGCAGAGCTCGACCGGCGACATTCAGGCGCACATCGTTGCCTTGCAACAAGGTGCGCGTGAGGCGGTGGCGGCGATTGGTCAGGCTGGACGTCAGGCCAGCGAAGGTTTGCTGGTCTTGCGCGACAGTGCGCGGTTGCAGCAGTCGGTGCAGGCGTCGGTCGAGCAGGTGCATGCGGCAATTGGTCTGGCGACTCAGGCCGCGGCGCATCAGGCGCAAGGCGCGCAGGCGGTGCGCGGTCGAGTTGAAACCATTCATGCGCAGGCTGAGAAAGCAGCTCAGGCGGTGGTTGAGACCACGGCCAGCGGCAAGGTGCTGGATGGCTTGGCAGCGCAGTTGAAGGCGAGTCTGGGGCAGTTCAGGGCGTAAGACTTGCATTGGCTGGTCTGCCTCCTTCGCGAGCAGGCTCGCTCCCACAGTTGATTGAGAGTGTTCACACATTTTGTGTTCGCCAACAACCACTGTGGGAGCGAGCCTGCTCGCGAAAGCGGTCTCAACGGCTCAAATACATCCGGGTTGTTAACAAATAAACCGGCACCCCCGACACCAAAATCAACAACGCCGCATAAGGCGCCGCCGCCGCGAATTCCACATTCGCGGTATGTGCCCAAACCTCGGTCGCCAAGGTGTTGAGCCCGGTCGGACTCAACAGCAGCGTTGCCGTCAGCTCCTTCATTGCATCCAGAAACACCAGCGCAAACGCCGCGCCCAGCGCCGGGAAAATAATCGGCAAGGTAATCCGGTAAAACGCAGTGAGCGACGTAGCTCCCAGCGTGCGTGCAGCCTCTTCCAGTTGCGGAGCAGCCTTGTTCAGGGCCGTTCGAATCGGCGCCTGGGCCAACGGCAGAAACAACAGCGCATAAGCAATCAGCAGCAAGGCCGATGTCTGGTACAGCGCCGGCACATAGTGCAGGGCGAAATACACCAGCGTCAGCGCAATGACCAGGCCCGGCAGCGCATGCAGCAGATACGGCAAGCGCTCGGCCCAGATCGCCAATCGGCCTTTGTAGCGTACCACCAGCAATCCCACCGGCACGGCCAGTACCAGGCAGAGCGCCGCGCCTCCTAGTGAAAGAGCAAGTGACGACACCAGTGCTTCACCAATCGCCGCCACCGGGAACGCGGCTGAAGAACCGACCGCCAGCCAATACACCAGCATACCCAGCGGAATGCCGCTGCCGATGATCGCCAGGCTCAGGCAGTAAAGCTGTCCGGCGCTGGCCCAGGGCCCCAATTGAACCTGTTCCGCTTGTCGCGCCGCGCCTTGGCCGGTACGAACATGCCGGCCATTGCCGCGAACCCTCAGTTCCAGCCACAGCAATATCAGGCACAGCGCCAGCAACACCGCTGAAAGCATCGCCGCGTTGGCATTGCTGAATTCCAGTTCGAACTGCTGATAAATCGCTGTGGTAAAGGTTTGCAAGCCGATGATCGACAACGCACCGAACTCCACCAACATATGCAGCGCGATCAGCAGTGAGCCCGCCAGCAATGATGGCCAGAGCAACGGCAACGTGACTCTGAAAAACACGCCCCAACGATTCTGTCCAAGCGTTCGGGCAGATTCTTCAAGAGAGGGATCAAGATTGCGCAACGTCGCCGCAACGGGCAGAAAGATCAGCGGGTACTTTGACAGCGTCATCACCAGAATCGCCCCGCCCAACCCTTCGAAGTGAGCGCTGAGCGAAACCCAGGTGAAGCTGCTGACAAACGCCGGCACTGCAAATGGCAGGCACAGAATCACGCCCCACAAACGACGTCCCGGCAGATTGCTGCGTTCCAGTAGCCAGGCCAGCGACAGGCCAATCACGCCGCAGGCCAGTGTCACGCCAGCCATCAACGCCAATGTATTACGCAGCAGTCCAAACACATAAGGTCGCCACAGCAGATGCAACGCTTCGGCCCAGCCGGCTTGCCAGGCCTTGAGCCCGACGTACATCAGCGGCAACAGGCTGAGCACGACCAGCAGCAGAACCGGGAGCAGCAGCCAGATTGATGGCTGCTTGCGCTGTGGCACGTAACCCCCGCGCGACGCGGGGGTGGATAACGATGCGCTCATCAGTTCAAGCCAACGTCACGTTCCAGGTCCAGAGCTTGTTCGGCATTGCCCAGATCGGCCGGTGTGACGTTAGGGGCTTGCAGTTCACTGAACGGTTTGAGGCCGCGATCCGATTCCATGCCTTTATGCAGCGGGTATTCAGCGGTGGTCTGGGTGATCACGCGCTGACCTTCTTCGCTGACCATATACGCGAGGAGTTGCTGGGCTTCTTGTGGGTGTTTGCTGGATTTCAGCGCGGCCGCGCTGGAAACGGTGATTAGCCCGCCGACGTCGCCGCCGGTGAAGTAATGGAGTTTCGAATCGAGCTGGCCTTTCTCGCGTTGCAAGGCGAACCAGTAATAGTTATTCACCAGTACGGTGGCGACTTCGCCATTTTCCACGGCTTTCAGGGCCACCATATTGTTGCTGTAGGTCTTGCCGAACGCGCGCAGGCCAGTCAGCCATTCTTCGGCCGCATCCATGCCATGCACTTTGATGATTGCGACGGCCTGTTCCTGAAAGGCGCCGCTGGAAGGCACGAAGCCGACCTTGCCTTGCCATTTCGGATTGGAGAGCTCCATTACCGACATGGGCAGGTCCTTCTCGTCAATCAGCTTGGGGTTAAATGCAACGACTCGGACCCGAGCCGTGATGCCGATCCAAGTGCGGTTGCCTGCTACATATTCCTTGGGCAAAACCGCCAGTGTGGCGTCGTCGGTCTTGGCCAGCAGGCCTTGCTCGCCCAGTTTGTTAAGCGGCGGCGATTCTTCGGTGTAAATCACATCGGCGGGGGAGCGCTCGCCTTCTTCCACGATCTGGCTGGCGAGCTGGTTGCTGCTGCCTTTGCGCACATTCACATGGATGCCGGTCTTGGCTTCGAAAGCCTTGGCGATGGCGTCGCCGACTTCCTTGTGTTGACCGTTATAGAGCGTCAGGGAAACCGACTCGGCAGCCTGGGTGAGGGGAGTGGCGAGTACCAGGCTGAGCAGGGTGAAGGTCAGGCCGCGGCGCAGGGTATTTCGAAACATCATTCGCAGGGTTCCTCACTGTCGCATTGCAAAAACTTGCAACAATGATAAACGATATTGTTTCTCATGTGCGCTTTGCGCGGGTGGGCAAGGCTCTGCTAGAGCGTTGCGATTGTTTTTTAAACCCCGGAAACGCAAAACCCCGCTTTCGCGGGTTTCTGTGAAATTCAAGATCTTGACCTTGAATTTGAATTGGTGCCCAGAAGAAGACTCGAACTTCCACGACCTTGCGGTCACCAGCACCTGAAGCTGGCGTGTCTACCAATTTCACCATCTGGGCATTCATCGCAAGCGTTGCCGCTGTTGATGTGGCGCACTATACGGAGAGCATTTTGATCTGTAAACCCCTGATTTAGATTTAATAAATCAGATGCTTAGAATGCAAAAACCCGCTTTCGCGGGTTTTTGTGTGAGCCTGGAAATTGAACTAATCTCAAGCTCGAAATTGGTGCCCAGAAGAAGACTCGAACTTCCACGACCTTGCGGTCACCAGCACCTGAAGCTGGCGTGTCTACCAATTTCACCATCTGGGCAGTATCGGCAGCGCGTCTGCGTCGTCGATGGCGCGCACTATACGGAGCGTCTTTTTAACTGTAAACCCCCGACATCAAAAAAACTTGGGAAATTTCGCCAGTGGTATTCAAATCGGTGTTGCGATGTCGATAAAGGGCTTTAGAAGGGCTGTCACAGCTTGAAATTTCCCGTTTCATTACGCCTATGCCAAACTAACCCGCATATAGACAAGGTGAAAACTCTCTAATGGCCGATTGGCAGTCCCTCGATCCCGAGGCCGCTCGTGAAGCGGAAAAATATGAAAACCCTATTCCTAGCCGCGAACTGATCCTTCAGCACCTCGCTGATCGAGGTTCGCCTGCAAACCGCGAGCAACTGGTCGAAGAGTTTGGTCTGACCACAGAAGACCAGATCGAAGCCCTGCGCCGCCGCCTGCGCGCCATGGAGCGCGACGCTCAACTCATCTATACCCGTCGCGGCACCTATGCGCCGGTGGACAAGCTCGACCTGATCCTGGGCCGCGTTAGCGGTCACCGTGACGGCTTTGGCTTCCTGGTCCCGGACGACGGCAGTGACGACCTGTTCATGAGCCCGGCGCAAATGCGCCTGGTCTTCGACGGCGACCGTGCCCTGGCCCGCGTTTCCGGCCTCGACCGTCGCGGTCGCCGTGAAGGCATGATCGTCGAAGTAGTGTCCCGTGCTCACGAAACCATCGTCGGTCGCTACTTCGAAGAAGGCGGCATCGGCTTCGTCGTTGCGGACAACCCGAAGATCCAGCAGGAAGTGCTGGTCACGCCGGGTCGCAATGCCAACGCCCAGATCGGTCAATTCGTTGAAGTGAAGATCACTCACTGGCCGACACCACGCTTCCAGCCGCAAGGCGACGTGGTCGAAGTCGTGGGTAACTACATGGCGCCGGGCATGGAAATCGATGTCGCCCTGCGCACCTACGACATTCCTCACGTCTGGCCCGAAGCGGTCTTGAAAGAAGCCGCCAAGCTCAAGCCAGAAGTCGAAGAGAAAGACAAAGAAAAGCGCATCGACCTGCGCCATCTGCCGTTTGTGACCATCGACGGTGAAGACGCGCGCGACTTCGATGACGCGGTTTACTGCGAATCCAAGCCGGGCAAGCTGCGTCTGTTCTCCGGTGGCTGGAAGTTGTACGTGGCGATTGCCGACGTTTCCAGCTATGTGAAAATCGGTTCGGCCCTGGACAATGAATCCCAGGTTCGCGGCAACTCGGTGTACTTCCCTGAGCGCGTTGTGCCGATGCTGCCTGAGCAGCTGTCCAACGGTCTGTGCTCGCTGAACCCGCACGTCGATCGTCTGGCCATGGTTTGCGAGATGACCATCTCCAAGTCTGGCGAAATGACCGACTACTGCTTCTACGAAGCGGTGATTCACTCCCACGCCCGCCTGACCTACAACAAAGTCAGCGCGATGCTGGAAACGCCAAAACTCACCGAGGCGCGTCAGCTTCGTGGTGAGTACAACGACGTTCTGCCGCACCTCAAGCAGCTTTACGCACTGTACAAAGTGCTGCTGGCTGCTCGTCACGTGCGTGGCGCGATTGATTTCGAAACGCAGGAAACCCGGATCATCTTCGGGACTGAACGCAAGATTGCCGAAATCCGTCCGACCGTTCGTAACGATGCGCACAAGCTGATCGAGGAATGCATGCTGGCGGCCAACGTGGCCACCGCCGAATTCCTGAAAAAGCACGAAATCCCGGCGCTGTACCGCGTCCACGATGGTCCGCCGCCGGAGCGTCTGGAAAAATTGCGCGCCTTCCTGGGTGAGCTCGGCCTGTCCCTGCACAAAGGCAAGGATGGCCCCTCGCCGAAGGATTACCAGGCCTTGCTGGCAAGCATCAAGGACCGCCCGGATTTCCATCTGATCCAGACCGTCATGCTGCGTTCGTTGAGCCAAGCGGTGTACAGCGCTGATAACCAGGGCCACTTCGGCCTGAATTACGAAGCCTATACCCACTTCACCTCGCCGATCCGCCGCTACCCGGACTTGCTCACGCACCGGGCGATCCGCAGCGTCATCCACTCCAAGCAGAACACACCGCATGTTCGCCGTGCTGGTGCGATGACCATCCCGAAAGCGCGCATCTATCCGTACGACGAAGCGGCGCTGGAGCAACTCGGCGAGCAGTGCTCGATGAGCGAGCGCCGTGCCGACGAAGCGACCCGCGACGTCGTGAACTGGCTCAAGTGCGAGTTCATGAAAGACCGTGTGGGCGAATCGTTCCCGGGGGTGATCACTGCTGTGACCGGTTTCGGGCTGTTCGTCGAACTGACCGATATCTACGTCGAAGGCCTGGTGCACGTCACCGCGCTGCCGGGCGATTACTACCACTTCGATCCAGTGCATCACCGCTTGGCCGGTGAACGTACTGGTCGCAGCTTCCGTCTGGGCGATACCGTTGAAGTGCGCGTGATGCGCGTTGACCTCGACGAACGCAAGATCGACTTCGAGATGGCTGAAAAAACTATCAGCGCGCCGATTGGTCGCAAGAAGCGCGGAACCGAAACAACCGCTCCTGCCGCTACAACCGCCGCAGAACCGGCGCCGGCAAAAACCGGTCGTCGTCCTGCCAAGGAAAAGGCTGTCGAAGCCTATCGCCCAAGCGATGCTGCGGCGAAAAACGCCGAGCTGCGTAAAAGCCGTGAAATGAAGCAGGCGTTGCTGTCTGAGGCAAAAAGCGGCGGTAAAGCGGCGTCTGGGGGAAAGACCGGGCGGTCGGCGCCTGACAAGGCCTCCGGCGGCAAGCCAGCAAAACCGAGCAAACATCGTAAAGGCCCGCCAAAAGCGGGTGCTGCTCCAGCCGGCAGAAGCGGCGGGGCGCGTAAACCTAAGGCCAAACCATGAGTCAGTTGGAAAAGATCTACGGCGTGCATGCGGTAGAAGCATTGCTGCGCCACCACCCGAAACGCGTCAAGCAGATCTGGCTGGCAGAAGGCCGCAGCGAGCCGCGAGTACAGGCGCTGATCGCGCTGGCGAATGAAAATCGCGTGCCCGTCGGCAACGCTGAGCGTCGCGAACTCGACGCCTGGGTTGATGGTGTGCACCAAGGCGTGGTGGCGGACGTGAGTCCGAGCCAGGTCTGGGGTGAGGCGATGCTCGACGAGCTGCTGGATCGCAGCGAAGGCGCACCTCTGCTGCTGGTGCTCGACGGTGTGACCGATCCGCACAACCTTGGTGCTTGTCTGCGTTCGGCCGATGCGGCCGGTGCGCTGGCGGTGATCGTGCCGAAGGACAAGTCAGCCACGCTGACCCCGACGGTCCGTAAAGTGGCCTGTGGCGCGGCGGAAGTGATTCCGTTGGTCGCCGTGACCAATCTGGCGCGCACCCTGGAAAAACTCAAGCAGCGTGGTTTGTGGGTTGTCGGCACGGCAGGTGAAGCTGAGCAGAGTCTGTATCAGCAAGACATGACTGGCCCGACCATCCTGATCATGGGGGCAGAAGGCAGCGGCATGCGCCGTCTGACCCGCGATCTTTGCGACTACCTGGTGCACTTGCCGATGACTGGCAGCGTCAGCAGCCTCAACGTGTCCGTGGCGACTGGCGTCTGCCTATTCGAAGCCCAGCGTCAGCGCAGTGTCAAAGCTGCCGCAGCCGGCAAAAAGTCTTAAGTCAGCTGTAATCCCTGTGGGAGCGAGTCTGCTCGCGATAGCGGAGTAACATTCAGCATCAAAGTTGAATGTCATGCCCCCATCGCGAGCAGGCTCGCTCCCGCAGTGTTTTGTATTTGGGTGAAGATGGGTGGTTGTTCAAATAATCACCAATTGCCTTGCGCCTCTCCCGTCCCTTCTCTACAATTGCGCCCCTTGCTGTGACGGCAGGCACGCATGTGTCTATCGCAAGCAAGTCCATTAGTGTCATTCACTCCTTGTCTGACCGCTTTTGAGCGGCAGGCTACAACCCGTAAGGAGCATTCATGCGTCATTACGAAATCATCTTTTTGGTCCACCCGGATCAAAGCGAGCAAGTCGGCGGCATGGTTGAGCGTTACACCAAGCTGATCGAAGAAGACGGCGGCAAAATCCACCGTCTGGAAGATTGGGGCCGTCGTCAACTGGCCTACGCAATCAACAATGTTCACAAGGCTCACTACGTGATGCTGAACGTTGAGTGCACTGGCAAGGCCCTGGCCGAGCTGGAAGACAACTTCCGCTACAACGATGCAGTGATCCGTAACCTGGTCATCCGTCGCGAAGAAGCCGTTACCGGCCAATCCGAGATGCTCAAGGCTGAAGAAAACCGCAGTGAGCGCCGTGAGCGTCGCGACCGTCCTGAGCACGAAGGCGCTGAAAGCGCTGACAGTGATGACAGCGACAACAGCGATAACGCTGACGAGTAATCCACGGACCTTTTGAGGAGCCTATTACATGGCACGTTTCTTCCGTCGTCGTAAATTCTGCCGCTTCACCGCTGAAGACGTGAAAGAGATCGATTACAAAGATCTCAACACTCTGAAAGCTTATGTATCCGAGACCGGCAAAATCGTTCCAAGCCGCATCACCGGTACCAAAGCACGTTATCAGCGTCAGCTGGCCACCGCTATCAAGCGCGCCCGCTTCCTGGCCCTGCTGGCCTACACCGACAGCCACGGCCGCTGAGACCGGGCAGTCGACTCGTAGCAAAGGATTGAATGCATGCGTGCCATAGCTGAGTTCATCATGCGCGGCCGTATGCAGGCCACTCTCGTAGTGGCTGGATGCGTAACATTGCCGTTGTTGTATTGGTTGGGTGCTGCCGCTGGATGCCTTGTGCTTCTGCGGCGCGGATTGAAGGACGCCCTTGGCGTTCTTGCTCTGGGAATGCTGCCGGCGTTGATCTGGTGGCTTTACTCGGATGACCCTCGGGCACTTCTGGTGTTGTTGGGTTCTTCGAGCCTTGCGTTGGTTTTGCGCGCAAGCGAATCCTGGTTCCGCGTGCTGCTGGTCAGCATAGCGATGGGAGTGGTGTTTTCAGTGGTGCTGGGGGCGACTTTTGCCCCTCAAATCGAGATGCTGGCGCAGGCTTTGATAAAAGTCATGCCGTCGCTACTCGGTGATGTCTACGAGAAGTTATCGGTAGACGAGCAAGCGCATTTTGCGTCCCTGATTGCACCGGTCCTGACCGGCCTGATTGCGGCCTTGTTGCAAATCGTCAGTGTGCTGAGCCTGCTTGTCGGGCGCTACTGGCAGGCGTTGTTGTACAACCCGGGTGGTTTTGGTCGCGAGTTTCGCGCCATCCGATTCCCGCTTTTGCCAGCGATGTTGCTGCTGGCGTGCATGCTTCTGGGGCCAAACATTGGTCCACAGATGGCCATGTTAACGCCGTTGTGCAGTGTACCGCTGGTGTTCGCCGGGCTGGCCCTGATTCACGGGCTGGTGGCGCAAAAGCGACTGGCCAGGTTCTGGCTGGTGGGGTTGTACGTCACGCTGTTGCTGTTTATGCAGCTGATCTATCCGTTGCTGGTGGTCTTGGCCATCGTCGACAGCCTGATTGATTTTCGCGGTCGTTCGGCACCGAAAGATGCCGATAACGCGAACGGTGAAGGTTAAAAGTTAAGAGGATTTTCACATGCAACTGATCCTTCTGGAAAAAGTCACCAACCTGGGCAACCTGGGTGACAAAGTGAACGTTAAGGCTGGTTACGGTCGTAACTACCTGCTGCCTTACGGCAAAGCTACCGCTGCGACCGCTGCCAACCTGGCTGCGTTCGAAGAGCGTCGCGCTGAGCTGGAAAAAGCCGCAGCAGACCGTAAAACTTCGGCTGAAAACCGTGCCGCACAACTGGCTGAGCTGGAAGTGACTATCACTGCCACCGCCGGTGACGAAGGCAAGCTGTTCGGTTCGATCGGCACACACGACATCGCTGATGCACTGACCGCCTCTGGCGTTGAAGTTGCAAAAAGCGAAGTTCGTCTGCCGAACGGCACCATCCGCAACGTAGGCGAATTCGACGTAGCCGTGCACCTGCACGCTGAAGTTGAAGCCACCGTACGCGTTGTCGTGGTAGCAGCTTAAGTAGTACTTGTCGGCTGGCACCCTTGGGTGCTTGCCGGTAACATCGGGCACGATCCTGTTTACAGGTCGTGCCCTTTGTCTTTCTGATTCCCCCTAATTCCAAGTGGCCATGAACGATATCTCCGCACCCGAGCAATACGATCTGCAAACCGCTTCCCTGAAAGTGCCACCGCACTCCATCGAGGCCGAACAGGCCGTGCTCGGTGGTCTGATGCTGGACAACAACGCCTGGGAACGCGTGCTCGATCAGGTTTCGGACGGCGATTTCTATCGACATGACCATCGTCTGATCTTCCGTGCGATCGCCAAGCTCGCCGACCAGAACTCCCCCATCGACGTCGTGACCCTTGCCGAGCAATTGGACAAGGAAGGTCAGACCTCGCAAGTCGGTGGTCTCGGTTATCTCGGCGAGCTGGCGAAAAACACCCCGTCCGTCGCTAACATCAAGGCCTATGCCCAAATTGTCCGTGCGCGGGCAACGTTGCGTCAGTTGATCGGCATCGCCACCGAGATCGCCGACAGCGCCTTCAACCCGGAAGGCCGCACGGCAGAAGAGATTCTCGACGAAGCTGAACGGCAGATCTTCCAGATCGCTGAGGCCCGGCCAAAAACCGGCGGCCCGGTGAGCGTGAATGACCTGCTGACCAAGGCCATCGACCGCATCGACACCTTGTTCAACACCGACAACGCCATTACTGGCCTGTCCACCGGCTACACCGACCTCGACGAGAAGACCAGCGGCCTGCAACCGGCCGACCTGATCATCGTCGCCGGCCGTCCATCCATGGGTAAAACCACCTTTGCGATGAACCTGGTGGAAAACGCCGTGTTGCGCAGCGACAAGTGCGTCCTGGTTTACTCGCTGGAGATGCCAGGCGAATCGCTGATCATGCGTATGCTGTCGTCCCTCGGTCGTATCGACCAGACCAAGGTCCGGGCCGGTCGCCTGGATGACGACGATTGGCCGCGCCTGACCTCGGCGGTTAACCTGCTCAATGATCGCAAGCTGTTTATCGACGATACGGCGGGCATCAGTCCATCGGAAATGCGTGCGCGGACTCGACGTTTGGTGCGAGAGCACGGCGATGTCGGGCTAATCATGATCGACTACCTGCAATTGATGCAGATCCCAGGTTCGGGCGGTGACAATCGGACCAACGAAATTTCCGAGATCTCCCGTTCCTTGAAGGCCCTGGCCAAGGAATTCAACTGCCCGGTGGTGGCGTTGTCCCAGCTCAACCGCTCCCTGGAGCAACGGCCGAACAAGCGCCCGATCAACTCCGACCTCCGGGAATCCGGAGCGATCGAGCAGGATGCTGACGTGATCATGTTCGTTTACCGGGATGAGGTTTATCACCCGGAAACCGAGCACAAAGGCATCGCCGAGATCATCATCGGTAAACAGCGGAACGGCCCGATCGGCACGTCACGACTGGCGTTCATCGGCAAATACACCCGCTTTGAAAACCTCGCGCCGGGTAGCTACAACTTCGACGACGAATAAAAAACCTGTGGGAGCGAGCCTGCTCGCTCCCACATGGGTTGTGCGCAATTTCCGACCATAGCCGTCGGAATTGGTTATTTTTTGTGCTATATTCCGCGCCCGCGATTTTTCATCTCAACACCGGTCATCGTCATGCAAACAGCCAAGCCGTTATTTGACTATCCCAAGTACTGGGCCGAATGCTTCGGTCCAGCGCCATTCCTGCCGATGAGCAGGGAGGAGATGGATCAGCTTGGCTGGGATTCCTGCGACATCATCATCGTCACCGGTGATGCGTACGTTGACCATCCGTCGTTCGGCATGGCAATCATCGGCCGGCTGCTGGAGTCGCAAGGCTTCCGCGTCGGGATCATTGCCCAGCCAAACTGGCAGTCCAAAGACGACTTCATGAAGCTCGGCGAGCCGAACCTGTTCTTCGGCGTCGCGGCCGGCAACATGGACTCGATGATCAACCGCTACACCGCCGACAAGAAAATCCGTTCCGATGACGCCTACACCCCCGGTGGCCTGGCGGGCAAACGTCCGGACCGCGCGAGCCTGGTTTACAGCCAGCGCTGCAAGGAAGCCTACAAGAACGTGCCAATCGTTCTCGGTGGCATCGAAGCCTCCCTGCGCCGCATCGCCCACTACGATTACTGGCAGGACCGGGTTCGCAACTCGATCCTGATCGACGCCTGTGCCGACATCCTGCTCTACGGCAACGCCGAGCGTGCGATCGTCGAGGTCGCCCAGCGGCTGTCTTATGGTCACAAGATCGAAGACATCACCGATGTGCGCGGCACCGCGTTCATCCGTCGTGACACGCCGAAAGACTGGTACGAAGTCGACTCCACGCGCATCGACCGTCCGGGGAAGGTCGACAAGATTATCAACCCGTACGTGAACACCCAGGACACCCAAGCCTGCGCCATCGAGCAGGAAAAGGGCCCGGTTGAAGATCCGAGCGAAGCCAAGGTCGTGCAGATCCTCGCCAGCCCGAAAATGACTCGCGACAAGACCGTGATTCGTCTGCCGTCGGTCGAGAAAGTCCGTGGCGACGCGGTGCTTTATGCTCACGCCAACCGCGTGCTTCACCTTGAAACCAACCCGGGCAACGCCCGTGCGCTGGTGCAGAAGCACGGCGAAGTCGACGTCTGGTTCAACCCGCCGCCGATTCCAATGACTACTGAAGAAATGGACTACGTGTTCGGCATGCCCTATGCGCGCATTCCGCACCCGGCGTACGGCAAGGAAAAGATCCCGGCCTACGACATGATCCGCTTCTCGGTGAACATCATGCGTGGCTGCTTCGGCGGCTGCACTTTCTGCTCGATCACCGAGCACGAAGGCCGGATCATCCAGAACCGTTCCGAAGAGTCGATCATTCGCGAAATCGAAGAGATCCGCGACAAGGTCCCAGGCTTCACCGGCGTCATTTCCGACCTCGGTGGACCAACCGCGAACATGTATCGCATCGCCTGCAAGAGCCCGGAAATCGAATCCGCGTGCCGCAAGCCGTCGTGCGTGTTTCCTGGTATTTGCCCGAACCTGAACACCGACCACTCGTCGCTGATTCAGCTGTACCGCAGCGCCCGTGCCTTGCCGGGTGTGAAGAAGATTCTGATCGCTTCCGGCCTGCGCTATGACCTTGCGGTCGAGTCGCCGGAGTATGTCAAAGAGCTGGTGACCCACCACGTTGGTGGTTACCTGAAGATCGCCCCGGAACACACCGAGGAAGGTCCGCTCAACCAGATGATGAAACCGGGCATCGGCAGCTATGACAAGTTCAAGCGCATGTTCGAGAAGTACTCCAAGGAAGCCGGGAAAGAGCAGTACCTGATTCCGTACTTCATCGCCGCCCACCCGGGCACCACCGACGAAGACATGATGAACCTGGCCCTGTGGCTCAAGGGCAACGGCTTCCGTGCCGACCAAGTCCAGGCGTTCTACCCGTCGCCGATGGCCACCGCCACTGCGATGTACCACTCGGGCAAGAACCCGCTGCGTAAGGTCACTTACAAGAGCGACGCCGTGACCATCGTCAAGAGCGAAGAGCAGCGTCGTCTGCACAAGGCGTTCTTGCGTTATCACGACCCGAAAGGCTGGCCGATGCTGCGTGAAGCGCTGACCCGCATGGGCCGCGCCGACCTGATCGGGCCGGGCAAGAATCAGTTGATCCCGCTGCATCAGCCGGCGACCGACAGCTACCAGAGCGCCCGTCGCAAGAACTCGACACCGGCCGGAAGTCACAAGGTTGCAGGGGAAAAGACCACCAAGATCCTGACCCAGCACACCGGCTTGCCGCCGCGTGCCAGCGATGGCGGTAATCCGTGGGACAAGCGTGAACAAGCCAAGGCTGCGGCGTTCGCTCGCAACCAGCAGGCGGCCAAGGAGCGCAAGGACGCGGCCAAAGGCAAAGGCCCTAAACCCGCCCGCAAGCCGGTTGTACCGCGCTAAGCTGCGCATGAGCTGAACAGAACGCCAACCTTCGGGTTGGCGTTTTGCGTTTCTGAGCCACAGAAAGCGGAGCGCCGGGTCGGAAGCTGTGTTGAGGCAACAGGCCTCTTCGCGGGCGAGTCCATCCAATTACAGGGGATCTGCTGTGAACGCAGAATCTGGGGGCGACCTCGAACCCTGAAGGAGCGGGCTTGCCCGCGAAGAGGCCAGTTCAGCCGCAACAAAACCCGACTGAAGCCCCCGCTCGCAACATTTGCGTGCAACTGACCCCAACCAATTTCTCGCATCGCCCGATTTTGGTGCTGTACTGCCTCAAGCAAACGGAGAAAGCGCCAGCGTTGCCGCGATGGCATAAGTCTTGCGCGCTTTCGATAACGCTTAGGGCTCGCAGGAGGCACGCCGTGTCGATTCATGTCGCATTGCACCACGTCACACATTACCGCTACGACCGGGCTGTCGAGCTCGGTCCGCAGATCGTTCGCCTGCGTCCGGCCGCTCACAGTCGCACGCGGATATTGTCGTATGCGCTGAAAGTCTCGCCTGAGCAGCACTTCATCAACTGGCAACAAGACCCCCAGGGCAATTACCTGGCGCGTTTGGTGTTCCCGGAAAAAACCGATGAGCTGCGGATCGAAGTCGATTTGCTGGCAGAGATGGCGGTCTTCAACCCTTTCGACTTCTTTCTTGAGCCTTACGCGGAAAAGATCCCGTTTGCCTACGCCGAGGACGAGCGCAAGGAGTTGGCGCCGTATCTGGAAACCTTGCCCCTGACGCCGACGTTCAAGGCCTATCTGGACGGCATCGACCGCACGCCTCTGCCGAGCGTGGATTTCCTCGTTGCGCTTAACCAGCGCTTGAGCGAAGACATCGGTTACCTGATTCGCATGGAGCCAGGCGTGCAGACACCCGAGCACACCCTCGAACAGGCTTCCGGGTCCTGCCGAGATTCGGCGTGGTTGCTGGTGCAATTGCTGCGTAACCTCGGGCTGGCCGCGCGCTTCGTCTCCGGTTACCTGATCCAGCTGACCGCCGACGTCAAAAGCCTCGACGGTCCGTCGGGCACTGACGTGGACTTCACCGATTTGCACGCTTGGTGCGAGGTGTATTTGCCGGGTGCCGGCTGGATCGGCCTGGACGCCACGTCAGGGCTGTTTGCCGGTGAAGGTCATATTCCGTTGGCGTGTAGCCCCGATCCGGGCTCTGCTGCACCGATCAGCGGCTTGGTGGAACCGTGCGAGTGCGAGTTCACCCACGAAATGTCCGTGGAGCGGATTTGGGAAGCCCCGCGCGTCACCAAGCCCTACACCGAAGACCAGTGGCAGGCGATTCAGACGCTGGGCCGACAGATCGATGCCGACCTGCTGGAAGACGATGTACGCCTGACCATGGGTGGCGAGCCGACCTTTGTTTCCATCGACGACCCGGACGGCGCCGAATGGAACACCGCCGCTTTGGGGCCGGACAAGCGTCGACTGTCCGCCGAACTGTTCCAGCGCATGCGCAAACACTACGCACCCAAGGGCCTCGTACATTTCGGCCAGGGCAAGTGGTACCCCGGCGAGCAATTGCCACGCTGGTCACTGAACTGCTACTGGCGTCGCGACGGCGTGCCGATCTGGCACAACAGCGGGCTGATCGCCGACGAGCAGGAAGACTACGGCGCCGATGGCGCACTGGCCGGACGCTTTCTGGCGAGTGTCGCGGAGCGGCTGAAGATTCCGACACGCTTCGTGTTCCCGGCCTACGAAGACAATTTCTATTACCTCTGGCGCGAAGGCACATTGCCGCAGAACGTCAGCGCTGAAGACTCGCGTCTGGAAGAGCCGCTGGAGCGTGCGCGCCTGCGTAAAGTCTTCAGCCAGGGGCTGGATAAAGTCATCGGCCAGGTCCTGCCGCTGGCGCGCACCGCCAAGGGTGATCAATGGCAAAGCGGTCGCTGGTATCTGCGTGACGAGCATTGCCGGCTAGTGCCGGGGGATTCGCCGCTGGGTTATCGCCTGCCGCTCGGCTCGCAGCCTTGGGTGAAAGCGGCCGAGTATCCGTTCATTCATCCCAACGACCCGAATCAGGCATTCCCCGCGCTTCCCGACACCATGGCGTTGAACAGTCCGGGCACGCCGGCCGAAGCGGTTGAGCGCGAGCCGAAAATCGACGAGTCCGCCGACTGGCTGACACGCACGGCGTTCTGCGCCGAGGCCCGGGAAGGGCGGTTATACCTGTTCATGCCGCCGCTGGAGCGGGTCGAGGACTATCTGGAACTGGTCACCGCCATCGAGGCCACGGCTCAGGAACTGCATTGCCCAGTGTTGCTGGAGGGCTATGAGCCACCCAGCGATCCGCGCCTGAGCAACTTCCGCATCACCCCGGATCCGGGCGTGATCGAGGTGAACGTGCAGCCGTCCGCGACCTGGGATGAATTGGTCGAACGCACCGAGTTTCTGTATGAAGAAGCGCGCCAGACCCGACTGACCACCGAAAAATTCATGATCGACGGTCGGCACACCGGCACCGGCGGCGGAAACCATTTCGTGCTGGGCGGCGCAACACCCGCTGACTCACCGTTTCTGCGTCGTCCCGATCTGCTGCGCAGTCTGATCAGTTACTGGCATAACCATCCGTCACTGTCCTACCTGTTTTCTGGATTGTTCATCGGCCCGACGTCTCAGGCCCCGCGCGTTGATGAAGCGCGCAACGACGCGCTGTATGAACTGGAAATCGCTTTTGCGCAGATGCCTGAACCGGGCGAGGAATGCGCGCCATGGCTAGTGGATCGGCTGCTGCGCAATCTGCTGATCGACGTGACTGGCAACACGCACCGCGCGGAGTTCTGTATCGACAAGCTTTACTCGCCGGACGGTGCGACCGGACGCCTTGGCTTGCTGGAGTTGCGTGCGTTCGAAATGCCACCACACGCGCGCATGAGCCTGGCTCAGCAGTTGTTATTGCGGGCGCTGGTGGCGCGGTTCTGGCGCGAGCCTTACGCGCCGCCGAAACTGGCGCGCTGGGGCACTGAACTGCATGACCGTTTCCTGTTGCCGCACTTCATTGAGCAAGATTTCGCCGATGTGATCGTTGATCTCAATGCGGCCGGTTATCCGGTGCGAGCCGAGTGGTTCGCCGCGCATCTGGAATTCCGTTTTCCCAAGGTCGGTGATTACGCGGTCAGTGGCATTGAGCTGCAATTGCGTCAGGCGCTGGAGCCTTGGCATGTGTTGGGCGAGGAGGGCGCAGTCGGCGGCACGGTACGGTATGTGGATTCGTCGCTGGAGCGCTTGCAGGTCAAGCTCACCGGTCTGCCACCCCAGCGCTATTTGCTGACCTGCAACGGCGTTCCGGTGCCGTTGCAACCCACCGGGCGGGTCGGCGAGTTTGTCGCCGGCGTGCGATTTCGCGCGTGGCAACCGGCCAACTGCCTGCAACCGACTATCCCGGTCCATGCGCCATTGGTGTTCGACCTGCTCGACACCTGGATGCAACGTTCGCTGGGCGGCTGCCAATACCACGTGGCCCATCCGGGCGGGCGCAACTACGACAGCCTGCCGGTGAACGCCAATGAGGCCGAGAGCCGGCGCATGGCGCGGTTTTTCCGCATCGGACACACGCCAGGGAAAATTCCTGTACCGACTCTGGAAATTAACGACGAGCTACCGATGACGCTCGATTTACGACGTTTCTAAATCGTACGCGACGCCCGGATTTTTCGTATATCCGGGTGTCATGAGCCTGCGTTAGTCTGACTGTTCATTGCTGTCTGCCGAGCTTTCCATGCCTGATCTGCTTGATCACTACCCGCTTACGGCGGGCACCTATCACGAACTGCTCGACGACAGCGGCGGCGTACGCCCGCACTGGCGTCGGTTGATCGACCAATTGCAACGCAGTACACCATCGCAGTTGGTGCAGCGTCAGGCCTTGCTGACCCGGCAGATCCAGGAAAACGGCGTGACCTACAACGTCTATGCCGACCCCAAGGGCGCAGACCGGCCGTGGGAACTCGACCTGCTGCCGCATGTGATTGCCGCTGATGAGTGGGCGCAGTTATCCGCCGGGATCGCTCAACGGGCGCGTCTGTTGAATGCAGTACTGGCGGATCTGTATGGCCCGCAACGTTTGATCGCCGAAGGTCTGCTGCCAGCGGAACTCGTATTTGGGCACAACAACTTCCTCTGGCCTTGTCAGGGGATTACGCCGCCCGACGGGGCGTTTCTGCATCTATACGCCGTCGATCTGGCGCGCACGCCCGATGGCCGCTGGTGGGTCACGGCGGACCGGACTCAAGCACCCTCCGGCGCCGGTTATGCCCTGGAAAACCGCACGATCGTCTCCCGGGCCTTTCCCGAGCTGTATCGCGATTTGAAAGTGCAGCATCTGGCCGGGTTCTTCCGCACGCTTCAGGAAACACTGGCTCGGCAGGCGCCTCGCGATGAGGAAGCACCGCTTATCGTGTTGCTCACGCCGGGACGCTTCAACGAAAGCTATTTCGAACACCTGTATCTGGCACGTCAGCTCGGTTACCCGCTGGTGGAGGGCGGCGACCTCACGGTGCGGGATGCCACTGTCTACCTGAAAACCCTGAGCGGTTTGCGCCGGGTTCACGCGATCATGCGCCGGCTCGACGATGACTTCTGCGATCCGCTGGAACTGCGCACCGATTCCGCATTAGGCGTGCCGGGGCTGCTCGAAGCGGTGCGACAGGGGCGGGTGCTAGTGGCCAATGCTCTCGGCAGTGGCGTGCTGGAGTCGCCGGGGTTGCTGGGCTTTCTGCCGAAGATCAATCAGTTCCTGTTTGGTGAAGAACTGATCCTGCCGTCCATCGCCACTTGGTGGTGCGGTGAGGCGCCGGTGCTGGCTCAAGCGCTGGAAAAACTGCCAGAGTTATTAATCAAACCGGCTTTCCCCTCGCAAAGCTTTGCACCGGTGTTTGGTCGTGACTTGAGTGAAAAACAGCGGCTGGCCCTTGCCGTACGCATGCAGGCGCGGCCTTATGCCTATGTTGCGCAAGAAATGGCCCAGTTGTCCCAGGCGCCGATCTGGCAAGCCGAGGACGGTCAGTTGCAACCGCGTGCCATCGGCATGCGCGTTTACGCGGTGGCCAGCCATGACGGCTATCGGGTTTTACCGGGAGGCCTGACCCGGGTGGCCGCCGAGGCGGACGCCGAAGTGGTGTCGATGCAGCGCGGCGGTGCGAGCAAGGACACGTGGGTGTTGGGCGATCGTCCACCCAGCGGCGAGCAATGGAAAACCCAGCGCACGATCGGTGTGCATGACCTGGTACGGCGAGACCCTTATTTGCCCTCGCGGGTGGTGGAAAACCTGTTCTGGTTCGGCCGCTATTGCGAGCGCTGTGATGACAGCGCGCGACTGCTGCGGATCATGCTGGCGCGCTACGTGGACGGCGATGATCCGCAAGCCTTGCAGGCGGCTGTCGACCTCGGTGAACGGTTGAACCTGTTGCCCGATGAAGGCGAGCTGCCAGAGCGCCTGTTGGCTGCATTGCTCGGCGAAGACTGGCCATTCAGCCTGCGTTCCAATCTGCAGCGCTTGCAGTGGGCGGCCTCGCAAGTGCGCGGCAAACTCTCGCGGGAAAACTGGCAGGCGCTGGTGGAGTTGCAGCGCGAGGCCATGGAGCTCGAAACCGAAGAACCGGATTTCGGCGAACTGCTGGATTTTCTTAACCGTCTGGTGATGTCGCTGGCGGCGCTTTCTGGCTTCGCCCTGGACGACATGACCCGGGACGAAGGCTGGCGTTTCCTGATGATCGGGCGGCGGATCGAACGCCTGCAATTTCTCAGCGCCAGCCTGGCAGCGTTTTTGCGCGGCGCCGGGGCTTTCGATCAAGCCGGATTGGAGTGGCTACTGGAATTGGGCAACAGCAGCATCACCTACCGTTCGCGGTACCTGGCGGTGGCGCAACTGCTGCCAGTGCTAGACCTGTTGCTGCTCGATGCGCAAAACCCTCACGCCGTCCTGTTCCAGTTGAAGCTGGTGACTCGAACCCTGAAACGCTTGAATGACGACTTTGGTGTGCCTCGCGAAGCGGGTTTGCCGTTGTTGGTGGAGCGACTGGCGCAATTCGATCTGGGTTGCCTGGAAAACGCTTTGTTCGGCGAAACCAGCGTCCGCGCCGCGCTCAATGGGCTGGCCGATTTGCTGCAAGAAATTGCCGATGCCAGTGGCCAAGTGTCGGATCGCCTGGCTTTGCGCCATTTCGCCCATGTCGATGATGTCAGCCAGCGCACGGTGTCCGTCTGATGAGTGCTCACTACCAGATTTTCCACGACACCCATTATCACTATGACAGTCCGGTGTCCTTGGCCCAGCAGCTCGCGCATCTCTGGCCGCGGCCTTGCGCGTGGCAGCGCTGTACTGCACAACAATTGCAGATCAGCCCCGACCCGACCGCGCGCCGGGATGAGCTGGATGTGTTTGGCAATCCGCTCACGCGATTGGCCTTCGAGCGCCCGCATGATGAGTTGCTGGTCAACGCCAGCCTTACCGTCGAAGTCCTCGCCCGGCCCACGCTGGATTTCAATCAATCGCCGCCCTGGGAAGATACCCGCAACGCGTTGACCTACAGCAGCCAGCCGCTGTCCCCCGAAGTGCTTGAAGCCTGCCGGTATCGGTTCGAATCGCCTTACGTGCATTTGAAGCGCAACTTCGTTGAGTTCTCCGAGAGTTGCTTTCCGGCGGGGCGACCGTTACTGCGGAGTGTTCAGGCATTGATGGAGAAGATCTTCAGCGAGTTCACTTTCGACGCCGAAGCGACCCAAGTGGCGACGCCGTTGGTGGAAGTGCTGGAGCGCAGACGCGGGGTCTGTCAGGACTTCGCTCATCTGATGCTCGCCTGCGTGCGTTCCCGTGGTCTGGCCGCTCGCTATATCAGCGGTTATCTGCTGACTCAGCCACCGCCCGGTCAGCCCCGGTTGATCGGCGCGGACGCGTCCCATGCCTGGGTCTCGGTGTTTTGCCCGGTACTGGGTTGGGTCGATTTCGACCCTACCAACAACGTTCAACCGGCACTCGAACACATCACGCTGGCCTGGGGCCGGGATTTCTCCGATGTCTCGCCATTGCGCGGGGTGATTCTGGGAGGGGGCAATCATGACCCGGAAGTCAGCGTTACCGTGATGCCACTGGAATAGTGGAGAACTATTGTGGTGTTCTTTAGATAGGGATATTTCAGAGAGGACTGTGAGGGTCAGCAAAGTGACTGCTGACCCTGGACACAGATCCGGTGGGCCTGATCAGATCATCCGGCCCTGAGGGTCTCAGGCGTCGGGTGCCTGATCTTTCGGTGCTTCAGTTTCGTCTGTAGCCACTTCGCCTTCGGCATCCGGGTTCAGTGCTGCTGCTTCTTCTTCAGCTGTAGCTTTCTTGCGCTGAAGCTTTTCCTCTTTCTTCTGCTCCTTGGCCAAGTCTCTCTGACGTTTGGCGAAGGAATAATTAGGTTTAGCCATGGGCGATCCTCTGGGGTCGAAGGTGAGGTTGAGCGGCGCATATTCTGCCCTGTATCGGTGCCGAGCCGTTAGCTGGGTTTTTGATCGGTCCATTTTGGCAGGACCGACGGTTGCCAGGCGTCCAGTGCATCGAGCAGGGTTTGCGGTGATTCGCTCACTTGCAGCATGTCACGGTGCGGTGCGCGAACGAAGCCTTCGCCGACGATATGATCAAGAAAACCGGTCAATTTGTTGTAGAAACCGTTCACTTCAAGCAATCCAAGCGGCTTGCCGTGGTAGCCGAGCTGGCCCCAGGTCCAGACTTCGAACAGTTCTTCCAGCGTACCCAGGCCGCCAGGCAGAGCGATGAACGCGTCACTGAGTTCGGCCATCCGCGCCTTGCGCGCATGCATGCCGTCGACCACTTCCAGGCGCGTCAGGCCGCTATGGCCGATTTCCTTGTCTTTGAGGCTTTGCGGGATGATCCCGATCACTTCCCCGCCGGCTTCCAGTGCCGCATCGGCAACAATCCCCATCAAGCCCACGGCGCCGCCGCCATAGACCAGAGTCAACTTGCGCTCGGCCAAGGCGCGCCCCAAGGCAACCGCCGCTTCACGATAAGCTGGATCGGTGCCGGTGCTGGCGCCGCAAAATACACAAACAGACGTTAAAGACATGCCTTGCTCCAGGGTCAAGATGGCCAACAGAATAAAGGCAGGTCAGCTACGCTCCAAGGGTTAAACCTCGCGCCGGGGTGTTTCGCAGGTGCCGCTGGCGCCACAGGCGTAGGCGGCGAGCAAACTGCACAACAGGCTATTCATGGACATGACCGGCGCTCCAGTTGAAAGATGAAGGCCTGATGATAGGGCCGTGCCAGACGCCTGGCTGGTAGATTGTTTCGATTGGTGCCATAGCCCAAAAGTTGTATACAATTTTTGATTCGGGTCATAGGAACTTGCGAAGATTTCAGGCAGTCTTCTGTCCATTAGCACTTCTATTAACCCTGCCTTGGAGATTCACCATGTTTGCCAAACTTGTTGCGGTATCCCTGCTGACACTGGCCAGCAGTCAATTGATGGCTGCCGAGTGCAAGACAACTATCGACTCCACTGATCAGATGGCCTTCAGCAGCAAGGCCATTGAAGTCGACAAGAGCTGCAAGACCTTCACCGTTGAGCTGACCCACTCCGGCAGCCTGCCGAAAAACGTCATGGGCCATAACTGGGTACTGAGTAAAGAGGCTGACATGCAGCCGATTGCTACCGCGGGCATGGCCGCAGGTATCGACAAGAATTACCTGCCGGAAGGTGATGCGCGCGTCATCGCTCACACCAAAGTCATTGGTGCTGGTGAAACGGATTCGGTGACTTTTGACGTGTCGAAGCTGGCGGCTGGTGAAAGCTACGGCTTCTTCTGTTCGTTCCCTGGCCACATCGCGATGATGAAAGGAACGGTTACCCTGAAGTAATCGAATCGAGCTCATAAAAAAAGCGTCCGCTGGGGACGCTTTTTTTTGTGCCCGGCCTTTGACCGAGTCATCGTTCATCGCGGGCAAGCCACGCTCCCACAGGATTTGCGTCGTGCCCATTACCGGCGTCCGACACAAAACCTGTGGGAGCATGGCTTGCCAGCGATGGCGTCCGTAAGAACGCCACGTGAATCAAGGCGCAAACGGCATCACCCGCTTGTGATGAGTCTTCCTGTACGTGTCACAAATGATCTTGAACGCTTCCTCACGCACTGCCTCGCCGTGCAGGAACGCATCAATCTCGGCATAGGTCACGCCGTGTGACGCTTCATCCGGTTTACCCGGCGACAGGTCTTCCAGATCCGCGGTGGGGATTTTCTCTACCAGCGATTCCGGGGCACCGAAACTGCGAGCGATATCCCGAACCTGGTTTTTCACCAGTCCGCTCAACGGTGCCAGGTCGCAGGCGCCGTCACCGAACTTGGTGAAGAACCCCATCACTGCTTCCGCCGCGTGGTCAGTGCCAATCACCAGGCCGTGGGCGGCGCCCGCGATGGTGTACTGAGCGACCATGCGCATCCGCGCCTTGGTGTTGCCGAGGACGAAATCCACCGAGACAGCGTGCTTGCCTTCGAAGGCTGCGACTTCGTTGGCCAGGGATTTGACCGCCGGGCCGATGTTCACGGTGTGGCGCTCGTCCGGGGCGATGAAGTCCACCGAGGCCTGAGCGTCGTGCTCATCGAATTGAGTCTCATACGGCAGGCGCACCGCGATGAATTTGTAACTCTTGTCACCGGTGCGTTGGCGCAATTCGCGCATGGCGCGTTGGGCCAGCAGGCCGGCAGTCAGCGAGTCGACGCCACCGCTGATGCCCAGCACCAGGGCCTTGAGTCCGGAATTGACCAGGCAATCCTGAATGAAGCCAATCCGCCGGGCGATTTCGGCCTCCAGGGCTGCTTCGTCGGCAAACGGCGGTTGAACCTTGAGCTGCTCAGCAATCTCACGCTGTACGGCTTGCATGAACTCACTCCTTGCTAGATGTGCTTGAAAGGGCGGCAGGTACTTTGAAAACGTGTCGCAAATAGGCGACAAAGTTCGGGTCTTTGCAGTGAGTCTTGCCAGGCTCATCAGAAATCTTTGCGACGGGCTGGCCGTTGCAGGCGGTCATTTTAAACACGATGCTCATCGGTTCGACACCCGCAATATCACACGTCAGGTTGGTACCGATGCCAAAGCTGACATTGATCCGGCCCCGCAACGCCCGGAATACTTCCAGCGACTTGGGCAGCGTCAGGCTGTTGGAGAACACCAGCGTTTTGTTCATAGGGTCGATTCCGAGCTTGTGATAGTGGGCGATGGCTTTCTCGCCCCACAGCACCGGGTCACCCGAATCGTGGCGAAGACCGTCGAAAAGCTTGGCAAAAAACAGATCGAAATCGCCGAGGAAGGCATCTGTGGTGATGCAGTCGGTCAGGGCAATCCCCAGCAGGCCGCGGTATTCGCGCACCCAGCAGTCGAGCGCGGCAATCTGACTATCGATCAGCCGTGGACCGAGTTGCTGGTGGGCCATGATCCATTCGTGGGCCATCGTGCCCAGTGGTTTCATGTCCAATTCTCGGGACAGGTGCACGTTGCTGGTGCCGACGAAGCGTCCGGGGAAGTCGTGCTTGAGCACGTTCACCACTTCTTCCTGCACGCGATATGAAAAGCGACGGCGCGTGCCGAAATCGGCTACTTGCAACTCGGACAATTCGTCGCTGCTGGCGTTGTCGGTCAGCCAGTCGAACTTGCGGTAAAGCTGTTCGCGCGCCTGTTCCAGAACGATTTCCCGGTAGCGATAGCGGTTGCGCACTTCACTGACAATCGCCAGCAGCGGCACTTCAAACAGAATCACATGCAGCCACGGCCCACGCAGGCGGATAAACAGCTCGCCGTTTTCGATGGCAGTGTGGATGTAGCGCAGGTTGAAGCGAAACAGCCCGAGAAACCGCAGGAAGTCCGGCTTCAGAAAACTGATGCGCTCCAGAAAACTCAGTTGATCGGCGCTCAGGCTCAACTCTGCCAGACGCTCGATCTGGAAACGGATCTCGGCCAGATACGGGCGCAAATCTTCACCGTTGCGGCAACGAAACTCCCATTCGACCTCGACGTTCGGGTAGTTGTGCAGCACCGCCTGCATCATCGTCAGTTTGTAGAAGTCGGTGTCGAGCAGGTTCTGCACGATGCGATCGCCAAACACGCTCTCGCTCATAACGGGGTTCTCCGCATTGAATGGGGATAGTGGCGCATATCACAGGTAAAAATTGCCAGCGATTTTTTGGACAACGCAGATCCCTGTAGGAGCGGGCTTGCCCGCCAAGGCGTAATTCCAGTCAACATTGATGTTGAGTGTGGCGGCCTCTTCGCGAGCAGGCTCGCTCCCACAGGGATTGGGTGAGATTTTAGATTTGCGATCCATCCGGGCTATCAATCTGCTCCAGCATCCACTTCACAAAATCTCGCACTTTGGGCACTTCCGCCGAGTGCTCGGGATACGCCAAATAGTAGGCATCCGTGCTGGGCATTGCGTGTTTCCACGGTATGACCAATTTGCCGTCAGCCAATTCCTCTTCCACCAGAAACTTCGGCAACAGTGCCACGCCGCAGCCGACCTGGGCGGCGCGGATGCACATGTAGAAGGTTTCAAAACGCGGGCCGTGGTAGCTGTGTTCGGTGTGGTAGCCCTGACTGTCGAACCAATCGTGCCAGGCCTGAGGGCGGGAGGCGTTTTGCAGCAGGACCAGGTCGGTGAGTTGCGTTGGATCGGTGAATGGCGTGTCCGGCAGGCTACCCGGTGCGCAGACCGGCACCAGCTCTTCACCAAACAGCTTCAGGCATTCGGTGCCGGGTCGTGAGCTCTGGCCGAAGTAGAACGCCAGATCGCTGCGACCTTGCAATAAATCGTCGGCTTCCTGCTCGCTGCACAGGTCCAGATGGATCGATGGATGGCGCAAACGCCAGCCTTTCAGGCGCGGCACCAGCCAACGCGCACCGAACGTTGGCGGGGTCGAGACGCGCAAGACTTCGGTTTCACCGCCGTAGGAACGCAGGTAATGCGTCGACATCTCGACCTGGGTGAGGATTTTTCTGACTTCCACCAGGTACAAATCACCGGCCGGAGTCATTTGCAGGCGTCGGCGCACTCGGCGGAACAACAAGTGCTGCAACAATTCTTCAAGTTGCGCGACCTGTTTACTGACCGCGCTCTGGGTCAGGTTCAGCTCTTCGGCGGCCCGGGTGAAGCTCAAATGCCGGGTCACGGCCTCGAAACACTGCAGTGCGGTGATCGACGGCAGGTAACGTTTATTCAACATGGGCAGTCCTTTTTCTTGTTTCTTTCTTACCAGCAATTCGCAGCATGAATAAACGGAATGATATCTCTCTTAATCGTCGTTTGTTGGGTAACCTCCGGGGAGCTAAAACTACAGGTCTGATCAGCCGTGATGATTCCGGCTGCACCCTTTGTGTTTTTCGCTTGAGGAGTGACCCATGGTTGCCGCATTGCTTGATCGTCTTGGTGTAAACCCGGCCCTGTACCAGAACGGCAAAGTGCCGGTGCATTCGCCGATCGATGGCAGCCAGATTGCTGCCGTGAACTGGGAAGGCGCTGCTGAAGTCGAGCAGCACATCAGTCGTGCCGATCATGCGTTCGAATTGTGGCGCAAGGTCCCGGCGCCGCGCCGTGGCGAACTGGTGCGCCAATTGGGCGACATCCTGCGTGAATACAAGGCTGATCTCGGCGAGTTGGTGTCCTGGGAAGCGGGCAAGATCACTCAGGAAGGCTTGGGTGAAGTTCAGGAAATGATCGACATCTGCGATTTCGCGGTCGGTCTGTCCCGTCAGTTGTACGGTTTGACCATTGCGTCCGAGCGTCCAGGGCACCACATGCGCGAAACCTGGCACCCGCTGGGCGTCGTTGGCGTGATCAGTGCGTTCAACTTCCCGGTCGCGGTCTGGGCCTGGAACACCACGCTGGCGCTAGTCTGCGGCAACCCGGTGATCTGGAAACCGTCCGAGAAAACCCCGCTGACCGCGCTCGCCTGCCAGGCGCTGTTCGACCGTGTGCTGAAAAACTTCAGCGATGCTCCGCCACACCTGAGCCAAGTGATCATCGGCGGCCGTGACGCCGGCGAAGCACTGGTCGATGACCCGCGTGTCGCGCTGATCAGCGCCACCGGCAGCACCCGCATGGGCCGCGAAGTGGCGCCGAAAATCGCTGCACGTTTCGCTCGCAGCATTCTGGAACTGGGTGGCAACAACGCGATGATCCTCGGCCCAAGCGCCGATCTGGACATGGCCGTTCGCGCCATCCTGTTCAGCGCCGTCGGCACCGCCGGTCAGCGTTGCACCACGCTGCGTCGTCTGATCGCGCACGAATCGGTTAAGGACGAGATCGTCACCCGCCTGAAAGCCGCCTATTCCAAAGTGCGCATAGGCCATCCGCTGGAAGGCAACCTGATTGGTCCGCTGATCGACAAACACAGCTTCGAAAACATGCAGGACGCGCTGGAGCAGGCCTTGAGCGAAGGCGGCCGAGTGTTCGGCGGCAAGCGCCAACTGGAAGACAAATTCCCTAATGCTTACTACGTCGCGCCGGCCATTGTTGAAATGCCGGAGCAGAGCGACGTGGTGTGCCACGAAACCTTCGCACCGATTCTGTACGTGATCGGTTACAAGGATTTCGACGAAGCCCTGCGCCTGAACAACGCCGTACCACAAGGCCTGTCGTCCTGCATCTTCACCACCGATGTGCGTGAAGCCGAGCAATTCATGTCGGCGGTCGGCAGCGACTGTGGCATTGCCAACGTCAACATCGGCCCGAGCGGCGCAGAAATCGGTGGTGCGTTTGGTGGCGAAAAAGAAACCGGTGGGGGGCGTGAATCGGGCTCCGATGCATGGCGCGGGTACATGCGTCGCCAGACCAATACCGTGAACTACTCGCTGGAGCTGCCGTTGGCTCAGGGCATCACGTTCGACTGATGGTCCCCTTCGCTGGGAAGCCAGCTCCTACAGGGCATTGCAAACTTCTGTAGGAGCTGGCTTGCCAGCGAAGCTCTTGTTGTTTGTTAGGTTTCTGTTGGAGTCTGGCAATGCCGTTACGCGAAGAGTGTCTGTGGGAAAAACTGACGCCGCAAAGGCCCGACAACGCGGCGCTCAAGGGTGAAGTGACAGTCGATGTCTGCGTCATCGGCGCCGGGTTCACCGGTCTGTCGGCGGCGGTGCATCTGCTGGAACAAGGTAAATCGGTGTGTGTGCTGGAAGCTCATCGCGCCGGCCATGGTGGCTCGGGGCGCAATGTCGGATTGGTAAACGCCGGCATGTGGATTGCGCCGGACGACATCGAAGCCGGATTCGGCGAAGCAGTGGGCAGCCAGCTCAATCGCATGCTCGGCGCGGCACCGTCCCTGGTGTTCAGCCTTGTGGACAAGTACAACATCGATTGCCAATTACGCCGTGAAGGCACGCTGCACATGGCACATAACGGCCGTGGCGAAGCGGATTTGCGCAGTCGTGAAGAGCAATGGAAGCGTCGCGGAGCGCCGGTCGAGCTACTGACCGGCCAAGCCTGTGAGCAGGCGACGGGCACTAAAAAAATCGCCGCGGCGTTGCTGGATCGACGTGCCGGCACCCTCAATCCGATGGCCTATACCACCGGGCTGGCCAAAGCGGCCATTGGCCTGGGCGGCCAACTGTTTGATCATTCCCCGGTCACCCGACTCGAACGTCAGGGCCAACGTTGGTCGGTGCAGACCGCTCAGGGCTCGGTCATGGCCGAGAAAGTCGTGATCGCCTCCAATGCTTACACCGAAGGCGACTGGACTGAACTGCGGCGCAACTTCTTTCCCGGTTACTACTACCAAGTGGCGTCGGTCCCGCTGACCGAAGACGCCGCGCAACAGATTCTGCCCGGTGGCCAGGGTTCCTGGGACACCCGCCAGGTGCTCAGCAGTATTCGTCGCGACAAGGACGGGCGACTGTTGCTTGGCAGCCTCGGTAATGGCAATCAGAAGCCGGCCTGGTTCCTCAAAGCATGGGCCGACCGCGTTCAGCAGCACTATTTCCCCTACCTCAAACCGGTGGAGTGGGAGTGCACCTGGACCGGATGCATTGCGTTCACCCCGGATCATTTGATGCGTCTGTTCGAGCCAGCGCCCGGTTTAGTGGCCGTTACCGGTTACAACGGTCGTGGCGTGACGACGGGCACGGTAGTTGGCAAAGCCTTTGCCGATTATTTGTGTAACGGAAATCCTCAAGCTCTGCCGATACCTTTTGCTCCCATGCAGCCACTGGCGGGGGTAGGGTTGCGCAGTTGTCTTTATGAGGCTGGATTCTCGCTGTATCACGCAGGCCAGTGCCTGCGGATCGTTATCTGATTGTTGAAATTTATTGCTGGAAGCGGCGTTTTTCGGCGCAGCGTCTAGCCTGTCATGGTGCGGGTCGTAGCAGTCCCGCACCAGCAGTGTGCACTTCGGTGACGAACGGTGTTACAGGCTGGTTGCACGTCGTTTGACGCCGCGGTTGCAATGATGGCGCATGCGGGTTGCGCCTTTAAAAATAAATGGTTTTACCTTCCGCGGTTTAGACGGTTGCACGCCCAATGAAAATGGGAACAAAACAGTCGTAAAAACAATAAGGCAGCGACTTTTTTCAGAATAAAAAACCGATGGCACGGCCCTTGCTCTGAGCATTCAGAGAAATCGCAGTGCCAACTAAAAAAAAACCTTGGAGCACCACCTCATGTCCCAGACGTTTTACAAGAAAGGCTTTCTGGCCCTCGCAGTGGCAGCTGCGTTGGGTGTTTCTGCGTTTGCACAGGCTGATGTGAAAATCGGTGTGGCGGGCCCGATGACAGGCGCCAACGCGGCATTTGGCGAGCAGTACATGAAGGGTGCACAGGCTGCAGCCGACGCGGTCAACGCGTCGGGCGGCGTAAACGGGGAAAAAATCGTACTGGTCAAGGGCGATGACGCCTGCGAACCGAAACAGGCTGTGACGGTCGCCAAGGACCTGACCAACCAGAAAGTCGCTGGTGTGGTCGGTCACTTCTGCTCTTCGTCGACCATCCCGGCCTCCGAGATCTACGACGAAGCGGGCATCATCGCAATCACCCCGGGCTCCACCAACCCGGCCGTTACCGAGCGCGGCCTGAGCGCCATGTTCCGTATGTGTGGGCGTGACGACCAGCAAGGCATCGTGGCCGGCGATTACATCGTCGACGTGCTCAAGGGCAAAAAAGTTGCCGTGCTGCACGACAAAGACACTTACGGCCAAGGCCTGGCTGATGCAACCAAGGCTCAACTGATCAAGCGCGGCGTAACGCCTGTTCTGTATGAAGGCCTGACTCGTGGCGAGAAAGACTTCAGCGCTGTGGTTACCAAAATCCGTGCGGCCGGTGCCGACGTGGTCTACTTCGGCGGTCTGCACCCGGAAGCTGGTCCACTGGTTAAACAACTGCGTACCGAAGGCCTGAAAGACGTGAAATTCATGTCCGATGACGGCATCGTGACCGACGAACTGGTGACCACCGCTGGCGGCCCTCAATACGTCGACGGCGTACTGATGACATTCGGCGCCGACCCACGCCTGCTGCCAGACAGCAAGACCGTGGTAGACGCATTCCGCAAGGCTGGCACCGAGCCTGAAGGCTACACCCTGTACGCCTACGCTTCGGTCCAGGCCCTGGCTGCAGCTTTCAATGGCGCCAAGTCCAACAAGGGCGAAGACGCTGCCAAATGGCTGAAAGCGCACCCGGTCAAAACCGTGATGGGCGAGAAGACCTGGGATGCCAAGGGCGACCTGAAAATCTCCGACTACGTGGTTTACCAGTGGGACAAGGACGGCAAATACCACCAGCTGGAAAAACAGAAGTAAGGGCTGACTCGATTGGCTGGCCACTGATCCCTTGTAGGAGCGGGCTTACCCGCGAATGCGCCAGATCAGCCGACATCAATGTTGGCTGATACACCGCTTTCGCTGGCAAGCCAGCTCCTACAGGGGGCGGTAGTGGTCTGCCTGATCGTGTCTCACATCGCTCCGACGTACATCTGTATTTTCCTTAGAAGAACCGCACACCCACAGGTGTGCAGGTTCTCATTGCGTGAGATTGCGTTATGGATGGTATTTTCCTGCAGCAACTGGTCAATGGCCTGACCCTCGGGTCGGTCTATGGCCTGATCGCCATCGGCTACACAATGGTCTATGGCATCATCGGCATGATCAACTTCGCCCATGGCGAGGTTTACATGATTTCTGCTTACCTGGCGGCGATCAGTCTGGCTCTGCTGGCATACTTCGGTATTGAATCCTTCCCTCTGTTGATGCTTGGCACACTGGTCTTCACCATCATCGTCACGGCGGTATATGGCTGGGTCATCGAGCGTGTCGCTTACAAACCATTGCGTAACTCCACCCGACTGGCACCGCTGATCAGCGCCATCGGTATTTCACTGATTCTGCAAAACTATGCACAGATCGCCCAAGGCGCGAAGCAACAGGGTGTTCCGACGCTGCTGACTGGTGCATGGCGCGTTGAAGTAGGCACTGGCTTCGTCCAGCTCACCTATACCAAGATCTTCATTCTGATCGCAGCGTTTGTCGGGATGGGCCTGCTGACCTACGTCATCAAGTACACCAAGCTCGGCCGCATGTGCCGCGCGACCCAGCAAGACCGCAAGATGGCCTCGATCCTTGGGATCAACACTGACCGCGTGATTTCCTACGTATTCATCATCGGTGCTGCGATGGCGGCTCTGGCCGGTGTGCTGATCACCATGAACTACGGCACGTTCGACTTCTACGCAGGTTTCGTCATTGGCATCAAAGCGTTCACCGCAGCGGTACTCGGCGGGATCGGCTCGCTGCCGGGGGCGATGCTTGGCGGGATCATTCTCGGGATTTCCGAGTCGCTGTTTTCCGGTCTGGTCAACTCCGACTACAAAGACGTTTTCAGCTTCTCGTTGCTGGTTCTCGTTCTGGTCTTTCGGCCTCAAGGCCTGCTCGGCCGTCCTCTTGTGTCGAAGGTGTAAGCGATGTCTTCAACCACTAAAAAAACCATTGATCTCAAACGAAGCCTGGTTGACGCGATTCTTGCCGGCCTTGTAGCGCTCATCGTATTTGGTCCGATTGTCGGCATCGTCCTCGACGGCTATGGCTTCAACCTGCAACCAACGCGAGTGGCGTGGATTGTCGCCATCGTCATGGCGGGCCGTTTTGCCCTGAGCCTGTTCTTGCAAACACCCAAGGGTCTGAAAATTCTCGAAGGGTTTGAAACCACCGGCTCCGGGGTTCATGTACTGCCGCCCGATTACAAAACCCGGTTGCGCTGGATCATCCCGCTGATGATCGTCATTGCCGTGGTCTTTCCGTTTTTCTCCAACTCCTACCTGTTGGGTGTGGTCATCCTCGGGTTGATCTACGTGCTGCTGGGTTTGGGGTTGAACATTGTGGTCGGCCTGGCCGGTCTGCTCGACTTGGGTTACGTGGCGTTCTATGCCATCGGCGCTTACGGTCTGGCACTCGGTTACCAGTACCTCGGCCTGGGCTTCTGGACGGTGCTGCCGCTGGCGGCGATCACTGCCGGACTTGCCGGTTGCATCCTCGGCTTCCCGGTGTTGCGTCTGCACGGTGACTATCTGGCGATCGTGACCCTGGGCTTTGGTGAAATCATCCGCTTGATCCTCAACAACTGGCTGTCGCTGACCGGTGGCCCGAACGGCATGCCAGCACCACTGCCAACGTTCTTCGGTCTGGAGTTCGGCAAGCGGGCGAAAGATGGTGGCATACCGTTCCACGAGTTCTTCGGCATTGCCTACAACCCCGACGTGAAGTACTACTTCATTTACGCGGTGTTGTTCATGGTTGTGCTGGCGGTGTTGTACATCAAGCATCGCTTGACCCGTATGCCGGTTGGCCGCGCCTGGGAAGCCTTGCGTGAAGACGAAATCGCCTGCCGCTCGATGGGCCTGAACCACGTGCTGGTGAAACTCTCGGCCTTCACTATCGGCGCGTCGACGGCCGGTTTGGCTGGCGTGTTCTTCGCCACCTATCAAGGCTTCGTCAACCCGACCTCGTTTACCTTCTTTGAATCGGCCCTGATCCTCGCCATCGTGGTACTCGGCGGCATGGGCTCGACCATCGGCGTGGTAATTGCAGCCTTCGTGCTGACCGTCGCCCCAGAGCTGCTGCGTGGCTTCGCGGAATACCGCGTGCTGCTGTTCGGCATCCTGATGGTCTTGATGATGATCTGGCGACCGCGCGGCCTGATTCGGATCAGCCGTACCGGTGTGACCCCGCGTAAAGGAGTAGCGCCATGAGCGAAGTCGTACTCTCGGTCGAGAAGCTGATGATGCACTTTGGCGGCATCAAGGCGCTGAGCGATGTCAGCCTGAAAGTGCATCGCAACTCGATTTTCGCCCTGATCGGCCCCAACGGCGCCGGCAAAACCACGGTGTTCAACTGCCTGACGGGGTTCTATAAGGCCTCGGGCGGCAAGATCGAACTCAACATCCGTGGGCAACAGACCAACGTCATCAAATTGCTGGGCGAATCGTTCAAACCAACCGATTTCGTTTCGCCGAAATCCTTCGCCAGTCGGCTGTTCTACAAGGCATTCGGCGGCACCCACCTGGTGAACCGTGCCGGCCTGGCACGGACCTTCCAGAACATTCGCCTGTTCAAGGAAATGTCGGTGCTGGAAAACCTGCTGGTGGCCCAGCATATGTGGGTCAACCGCAGCATGCTGGCCGGCATCCTCAATACCAAGGGCTACCGTAAGGCTGAAAGCGATGCGCTGGACCATGCCTTCTATTGGCTGGAAGTAGTGGACCTGGTGGATTGTGCCAACCGCCTGGCTGGTGAACTGTCCTACGGCCAACAACGTCGCCTGGAAATTGCCCGGGCAATGTGCACCCGTCCGCAGATTATCTGCCTCGACGAACCGGCCGCCGGACTCAACCCTCAGGAAACCGAAGCGCTGAGCGCGATGATCCGGCTGCTGCGTGACGAGCACGATCTGACCGTGGTGCTGATCGAACACGACATGGGCATGGTAATGAGTATTTCCGACCACATCGTGGTGCTGGACCACGGCATCGTGATCGCTGAAGGCGGACCGGAAGAAATCCGTCACGATCCAAAAGTGATTGCGGCCTACCTGGGCGCCGACGAAGAGGAGCTCGTATGACTAACGGAGCCATCCTCGAACTCAAGGAACTGGACGTGTTTTACGGGCCGATCCAGGCCCTGAAGAAAGTCTCGCTGCACATCAATGAAGGTGAAACAGTCAGCCTGATCGGCTCCAACGGTGCCGGCAAGTCGACCCTGCTGATGTCGATTTTCGGCCAACCGCGTGCGGCGGACGGGCAGATCATCTATCAGGGCGTGGATATCACCCATAAGTCGTCCCACTACATCGCGTCCAACGGTATCGCGCAATCGCCGGAAGGCCGGCGGGTGTTCCCCGACATGACCGTCGAGGAAAACCTGCTGATGGGCACCATCCCTATCGGTGACAAGTACGCCAAGGAAGACATGCAACGCATGTTCGAGCTGTTCCCGCGACTTGAAGAACGGCGCAACCAGCGGGCGATGACCATGTCCGGCGGCGAACAGCAAATGCTCGCCATCGCGCGGGCTCTGATGAGCCGGCCGAAACTGCTGTTGCTTGACGAGCCGAGCCTGGGGTTGGCGCCAATTGTGGTGAAACAGATCTTCGCGACCCTGCGGGAGCTGGCCAAGACCGGCATGACTATCTTCCTGGTGGAGCAGAACGCTAACCACGCCCTCAGGTTGTCGGACCGGGCCTACGTGATGGTCAACGGAGAGATTCGCCTCACAGGCACCGGTAAGGAGCTGCTGGTGAACGAGGAAGTACGCAACGCATATCTCGGCGGTCATTGAGTCTGCGTATTATGCACAAGCCCCGGCGCGCAATCGCCGGGGCTTTTTTATGTGGAAAGAGAAGTATTGGTTGAATTTCAAGTGTTCAAGCGCTGGTCCGCGCAAATCTGATATCAGAGAGTTAAATCATAAGTTGGCTCTAATTCACTATAGAAAGTTCAATATTAATTGCAGCCGCTATTGTTTGTTGTAGGTGCCATAGATGTGTACTAAAAATAGACTTGACGCTGCGGGAAAGCGTCTATACTCACCCGGCGTGTGCTTGTAATGACGCTACACTTAAGTTCTGTTTTTTGCGCAAATCAATGCATGATATGGCCTCTTATATAGAGAGGTGTTATCCAAGTCTGTGGAGACGCTTAAAATGACTCATAAGTTTTTTTGCAAAATGGCCCTTGCTAGCGTGATGCTCGCATCCGTCAGCGGTGTTTATGCCGCGTCGGCTAATCCCGATGATATGACGTGCAAGGAGTTCCTTGTAACGCCTCCGCTATCCCAAGCCACAATCGCACTTTGGTATTCAGTCGACGAAAATATCAATTCAAATGGGGGATCTTTCACTAAAGAAAAACTTAAAACAGAAATTCTTCCAGAATATGTAAAGCGGTGTAAAAAGAACCCAGAGAAAAAAGCTTCCAGTTTTACAGAGGAAATTAAGAAACTGTTCTGAGTGATGTCGTCATAAACCTGAGGCGCTTGTCGGTGTTTTAATGCCGGCGAGCGTTATTACCGTTTTGTGAGTCCGTTAGTTTGACGGACAGAGCTGGTTGAGTTTTTCGCTGGCCTGGTTCTCAAGAACAGATTGCTGGCCAGCGAATATCCCCCCACACAGCCTTCGTCATCCCGGATGTAATCAGGATGACGGATATAAATCGCCTCCTGATTGATTCCCAATTCATCACCATTCCCTGTGGGGTCAAACAGACTCGCTCAGGGGGCGCCGTGTGCATTCTTGAAATTGTGGAAAACAATATTCACAAGCTCTCAAAGCGCGACATAAAGCCGCTGTAAATAGTTGTTTCGTCACTGTTTTGACTTGTCCCCGTTTGCTGTGGAACTGGCTGTGAATAACGTGGGAGTAGCTGGCTGGACGCCTTTAAATACGGTGCTTGCGTCGGGGTGGATGTTTTTTGATCAGCCGTTTTTACGAGGCCGGAGGACGGCGTTGTCAACCTTTTTATTGGCGATAACAGCAGGGCGAAATGGGCAGTGACGGCCTGTGGATAAGTCTGTGGTTAAACTCTGGAAAGACTCGGCTAAGGGCCGTCGTTACTGGCTTGGCGCCATCGCTGGTTTACCGGGCCAATCGTGCAAAATGCATTGGGCTACACCGCACGCACGCGAGGGTCAAGCGAAAAACTTTCTAAACACCGCGCAAAGCCTTGTACACAGCGGCCTCCAGCATTTCCACTTGCCCCCGGAAACTGTGGACCGGCCTGTGGATAACGTGCGCGTACATGGCTGCAAGCCACGGGGCGTATGGTGTTGGCAGGGTTGGTTGTTTTTTGCACAGTGCTTGCGATGGTTGCCGCTGTGAGCAAGGCCGGGCATGCTGCCAGCTGACTTTCTATTCCAAGGGCTGTCTGTCAGCCGAAGCAAGGAGAACACGATGTCCAACACCCTGTTTATTACCGGCGCAACCTCCGGTTTTGGTGAAGCCTGTGCCCGCCGTTTTGCCGAGGCTGGCTGGAAACTGGTGCTGACAGGCCGTCGTGAAGAGCGCCTTACTGCTCTGTGCGCCGAGTTGTCGAAGCAGACCGAGGTGCATGGCCTGGTGCTCGACGTGCGTGATCGCAAAGCCATGGAAGAAGCGATTGCCAACCTGCCGCCGTCCTTCGCCAAGCTGCGCGGGCTGATTAACAATGCCGGCCTGGCACTCGGTGTGGACCCCGCGCCCAAGTGCGATCTCGATGATTGGGACACGATGGTCGATACCAACATCAAAGGCTTGATGTACAGCACCCGTCTGCTGCTGCCGCGCCTGATTGCTCATGGCCGTGGTGCCGGCATCGTTAACCTCGGCTCTATCGCCGGCAACTATCCTTACCCGGGCAGCCACGTGTATGGCGCGACCAAGGCATTCGTTAAACAGTTTTCGCTGAACTTGCGTTGCGACCTGCAAGGCACAGGCGTACGTGTCAGCAACATCGAGCCGGGCCTGTGTGAGAGCGAGTTCTCACTGGTGCGTTTCGCCGGTGACCAGGAGCGTTACAACGCGACGTACGCGGGAGCCGAGCCGATTCAGCCGCAAGACATCGCCGAGACCATTTTCTGGGTGCTTAACGCGCCGGCGCACATCAACATCAACAGCCTGGAGTTGATGCCGGTGAGTCAGACTTGGGCTGGTTTTTCTATTGAGCGTAATGCCAAGGCTTAAGACCGCGTAACGGCCATCGCGGGCAAGTCGAATCGTCGCACCGCCGGCTCCCACAGGTACAGTGTGATCCCTGTGGGAGCGGCGGTGCGACGATTCGACTTACCCGCGATAGCAATCTGTCAGTCAGCGCAGATAGTCGACCAGCCCGCGATAGCAGGTTGCCAAGTGATAAGGCGTCGTCGACGGCATGTCCTTGCGGCTGACCTCGCCTTGTTCATCGCGACACTCATACCAACCGCCCGCATGCAAAAAACGTTGCTGCAATGCCTGCAACTGGCGCTGCACAGAGGCTTTGCTGTTCGGTCGCAAGGTCAGGGCGCGCAGGTATTCGGCCTGAGCCCAGATGCGCTGGGTGGCATCCTTTGCTGAGCCATTCAGGTCAAGCATCGCCACAACTGCCCCTGTCTGAGGATCAACACCCATCTGCTCGGTCAGTGTAAATGCGCGTTCCAGCGAAGCATGCAGTATGGAACCGCGTAGCAACGACGAGGACTCCAGCAGGAAATACCACTCGAACTGATGCCCTGGTTCAAACCAGTTATCCACAGCCCCGAGCGGCTTTTCCATCAACACGTTCTGTTGCGGGTCGATGAAGCACTTCTGCATGGCTGTGCATAATTCGACGAGCTCTCGCTGCACGGCGGTATCTTCACGCACCGACAGGGTAGCGAGGAAGGCTTCGGCCAAGTGCATCAGCGGATTTTGCAGCGGCCCGGAATTCAGCGAGGACCAGTCATGGTCGAGGCTGGCTTCGTACAGGCCGTCGCCTGTCGCGAAACGCTGAGCGATCACTTCCAACGCTGCATTGAGCGCCGATTCCACCAACGGCTCGCGCACCTTGTCCCAGTAATGGGCGCAGGCAAACAGGATGAACGCGTGGGTATAGAGGTCTTTGCGTTGATCGAGCGGTGCGCCGTGCGGGTCGATGCTGTAGAACCAGCCGCCATGTTCAGCATCGTGGAAATGCTGCTGCAGGGACCGGAATAGCGCAGCAGCACGCTCTTCGGCAGTCGGAACCTGGCCAATCAGGCTGGAGAACACATACAGCTGCCGTGCACAGGCCATGGCCCGGTAGCGTTGAGGGGCCAGCGGTTGGTGTTCCGCATCCAATGCTTCATACGGCAGCGCCATGTCGGCATTCCAGCCGGGTCCTTGCCAGAGCGGCACGATCACGTCCTGGAAGTGCTGTAGCACCGAGGCGAACAGGGCGGTCAATTCAGGCTGGGGGGCGGAGCGGGAAACAGGCGGCATTGGCTGGCGTCGTCACGGCAGGGTTGATTGCGCGACATGTTAGCAGGCCTGAGAGGGGTGGTGTCTGTCAGGCCGCTTTCGCGAGCAAGCTCGGCTCCCACAGGAGTACGCATTCCACTGTGGGAGCCGAGCTTGCTCGCGATGAGGCCATCACAGGCGAAAAAAATCAGCCCGCCAATAACCACACGCCAGTTGCCGCCGACGCTGCACCCGCCAACCGAACCAGCGGAGCCGCCGCTTGAGGCAGCACCCGCACCACCGCATAACCCAACCCATGCAACGCCGCCGTCGCCGCCACAAACCCGGCTGCATACGCCCAAGGACTCGACATCTCCGGCAACTCCAAACCATGCGCCACACCATGGAGCAGCGCAAACAACGCCGTCGCCGCCACCGCCATGCTCAACGGCGGACGCACCGCCAGCGCCACCGCCAGACCCAGCGCCAGCACCGACGCAGCAATTGCGCCTTCCAGCGCCGGAATGTTCAGCCCTTCAAAGCCCAGCAGCCCGCCGATCAGCAGGGTGCCGACGAAGGTACACGGCAGCGCCCAGCGTGCCGGGCCTTTTTGCTGCGCCGCCCACAGGCCGACCGCAATCATCGCCAGCAAGTGATCGAGGCCGCCCATCGGGTGGCTGATGCCGGCGATCAAACCGTTGTCGCCATGACCCGGATGGGCGAAGGCGATAGCCGGGGTCAGCAGCAGGGCCACGGCCCCCAGAGTGCGTTTCAGTGTCATGGGTAAGCTTCCTTGTTGATAAGTCGTGTTCAGGCCGCTGTCAGCAGGCCCTGGCGTTCGATGAAGGCGATGATTTCCTCCAGGCCGAGACCGGTTTTCTGGTTGCTGAAGACAAACGGTTTGCCGTTGCGCATGCGTTTGGTGTCGCTGTCCATCATCTCCAGCGATGCCCCCACCAGCGGTGCGAGGTCGACTTTGTTGATCACCAGCAAATCGGATTTGCAGATACCGGGCCCGCCCTTGCGCGGCAGTTTGTCGCCGGCCGAAACGTCGATCACGTAGATGGTCAGGTCGGATAATTCCGGGCTGAATGTTGCTGACAGATTATCGCCACCGGACTCCACCAGAATCAGGTCCAGCCCCTGAAAGCGGCGGTTCAGTTGATCCACGGCTTCGAGGTTGATCGAGGCGTCTTCGCGGATCGCCGTGTGTGGACAGCCACCGGTTTCCACGCCGATGATGCGCTCGGGCGCCAGGGCTTCGTTGCGCACCAGAAAGTCGGCGTCTTCGCGGGTGTAGATGTCGTTGGTGACCACCGCCAGGTTATAGCGCTCGCGCAGGGCCAGGCACAGGGCCAGCGTCAGAGCGGTTTTACCGGAACCGACCGGGCCGCCGATGCCGACGCGCAGGGGTTGTGTGTTCATGTGGTTCTCCAAATTAAAAGGCCCTAGGAACGGAACAGGCGGCTGTACTGGCGCTCATGAGCCATGCACGCCAAGGACAGGCCAATAGCGACGCTGCCATAGTGATCGGGGTTGATTCGGGTGGCGTCCTGCTGGGCTTGTTGCAACAACGGCAGTAGCTCGCTGGTCAGGCGCTGAGCGGCCTGCTGGCCCAGTGGCAGGGTTTTCATCAGCACCGCCAATTGGTTTTCCAGCCAACTCCATAGCCAGGCGGCCAACGCGTCCTGTGGGCTGATACCCCAGGCCCGGGCGGCCAGCGCCCAGCCGAGGGACAGGTGCGGTTCCGGGCGTCGGTCGAGGAAGGCGCGGGCAGGTGCATCGAGTTCCGGTAGACCGTTAAGCAGTTGCTGCAACGAATAGCCCATCTGCCGGCTCTCTTGATGCAGCTCGCGGGTTTCCCGACTGGCCCGGTGTTCTTCGCAGCATTGCAGCAATTCGGCCCAATTTTCGTCAAAGGCCGCCACGCAATGGGCGAGCAACAGCGGCGCTTCGAACCGTGCAAGGTTCAGCAGCAACTGATCGCTGATCCAGCGTCGCGCGCCGCTTGCATCGCTCACGCGGCCGTTATCCACCGCCATTTCCAGACCTTGGGAATAGCTGTAGCCGCCAATCGGCAGTTGCGGACTGGCCAGACGCAGCAGCGCCCAGGCAGGGTTCATAGACGGACGCCGAACTGATGCAGTTTCGGCGGGTAGTTGAAGTCTTCGTCGCCATGCCGCGAATGGTGATGGCCGCCACCATAAGCGCCGTGTTCCGGCTGGAACGGGGCTTCTATGTTTTCGACCTTGGCCTCAAGCTGTTCGAGCATGGCTTTGAGGACATAATCGTCGAGCAAGCGTAGCCAGCCATCACCAATCTGCAGGGCGACATGACGGTTGCCGAGGTGATACGCCGCACGCGTCAGCTCGAAGGCATTGGCGCAGGTGACATGCAGCAATTGTTCGGGGCGGGCGCAGACGCGCACGATGCGCCCGTCTTCGGCTTGCAGGCATTCGCCGTCATACAGAGGCGGCTGACCGCGCTCCAAAAACAACCCGACGTCTTCATCTTCGGCACTGAAACAGCGCAAACGGCTTTTGCTCCGGGCTTCGAAGGTCAGGTGCAATTCGGCGGCCCAGACGGGTTGAGGGTCGACTCTGCGATGAATCACCAGCATCGGAAGGCTTCCAGCAATGGACAATGCTCAGGCTAGAGCAAGGGGCTTGCCAATCGGGCGATAGGTAGGAAATGCCTGTCGGAGCGTAGTGGGTGTTTCTGGATGTTGCAGGAAGTTGACTGAAATTGGTGCGGGGGCAGGGTGCGGTGCACCAATTTGCAGCGATGCAGTTCCCTGTGGGAGCGAGCTTGCTCGCGATGGCAGAGTATCAGTCACCCCAGACTTGACTGCGCTGACGCTATCGCGAGCAAGCTCGCTCCCACAGGGGATAGGGGATAGGGGGCTATTCGGTGCTGCCGAGGCCTTGCCAGTGTTTCAGGCCAATGAAGATGAAGCGCAGTTGCTGCGTGATCTTCGCTTGCGGCGTCAGATGCTCGGGCAGTGCTTCGGCTGGTGGATCAATGATGTCCGGCAGTGTCGCGAACACACTTTTTACAATCAGGTCCGCCATCACGCTCAATCCGGCAATGTCCAGATGTTGCAGTTTGGGCATCAACGACAAGTCAGCCGCCAGATCCGAGCTGATGTCTTCACGTAAACGCCCAATCGCCAATCGCACGGGCAGCGATCCGCCGTACTGTTCGCGGGCCAGAAACAGAAATTGCGAACGATTGGCCGATACTACGTCGAGAAAGATCCGCACCGACGCATCGATAATGCCGCCCATGACGAATTCGTTGTGGCGCACCAGGCGAATGGTTTCGCGGAAGGTCTGACCGACTTCGCTCACCAGCACCAGGCCCAGTTCATCCATATCGGCGAAATGCCGGTAGAAACCGGTGGGCACGATGCCGGCGGTTTTCGCCACTTCGCGCAGGCTCAGGCTGCCGAATCCTCGGCCGCATTCCATCAAATGGCGAGCAGCGTCCATCAGGGCGTTGCGGGTTTGTTGTTTCTGTTCGGCGCGGGGCAGCATCGCAAGGGTGTTTTCTGGACAGGACAGCGGCGCACTCTAGCAAATCGACTTCGCTGGCGTCGAACGACTATCGGGGGATCAGGCGGGAAAATGGAGCTTTATATAAGTCAAAAGCCCAATCCGGTGATTGGGCTTTTTTTCAGGGCGGCCATGGGGCTTAGCTCGTAGTGCCGTTGCGTTCGATCACACGGTCACCACCGCCTTCGGCAAGGGTTTGACCTTGGGGGGTACGGTCGGAGCCGCCTTCAGCCAGGGTTTGGCCTTGTGGGGTGCGGTCGGAGCCGCCTTCAGCCAGGGTTTGGCCTTGTGGGGTACGGTCGGAGCCGCCTTCAGCCAGAGTCTGGCCTTGTGGAGTGCGATCAGAACCGCCTTCGGCAAGCGTCTGACCTTGTGGAGTGCGGTCGGAACCATCTGCAGCGACGGTTTGGCTGAACGCCGAGTGGCTGTCTTTGACTTGCGGAGTGGCCTGATCAGGGGCTGGCAGAGCGAAAGCAGTGCTGGCTAGCATCGAGAGGGTCAGGCTAAGTAATAGTTGGCGTTTCATGATGGGTTGCTCCTTGGGGAGGCGGTAAAGTGGGTACAAGGGCAATGCTACTCTCGATAAATCGATATGAAAGTTCATAAGTGCAATGGTAATAATCAACAGAATTGATTGTTCTGCTGAAAGGCTCTAGAACAGGCGTTTTCGGCGAGGTTTTTTGCCTTGGAGTGGGTGGTTTTGACCCACTTGCGCCGCACAAAAGTGCGGAGTTGGTAACGCTGTCTGGAGTGAGCAGACTGACCGCGACCGATTATTTGAACGTTATGGGTGTTTCGGTTAAACCTGCGTGCCTTTTACCAGTCCTAGCTCTCATGGCAGGCCAGTTCTGGCCTAACGTTTCGCACGTGCGTCGCAGTCAGGGCGCGCAGTTGTATTGAGGAGCCCTGTGCAATGACGCGCACCCCGAAAATCTTTGCCTGGTCAGTTGCCAGTCTCGTTGTTCTGCTGGCGATACTGGTTTTGATCATCGTGTTTTTCGACTGGAACCGGATCAAACCCACGATTAACACCAAAGTTTCCGAAGAGCTGCACCGAGCATTCGCCATCAATGGCAACCTCGCGGTGGTCTGGCAGCGCGAGCCTGACGAGGGCGGCTGGCGGGGTTGGATACCATGGCCGCATGTGGTGGCCGAAGACTTGAGCCTGGGCAACCCGGACTGGTTGAAGCAACCGCAGATGGTCACCCTCAAACGCGTAGAGCTGCGTATTTCGCCGCTGGCCTTGCTGGCTCAGCGGGTGGTGATCCCGCGCATCGACCTGACCGAACCGAACGCCAATCTTCAACGTCTGGCTGATGGTCGCGCCAACTGGACGTTCAAATTCGATCCGAAAGACCCCAACGCCGAGCCGTCGAACTGGGCAGTCGACATTGGCGCCATCGGCTTCGACAAGGGCCACGTCACCCTTGATGATCAGCACCTGAAGACTCAACTCGATGTACTCATCGACCCGTTGGGCAAACCGATTCCGTTCAGCGACATCGTCGGTGACAAAGCGGCGAAAACCGCGCTTGAAAAGGGTGGCGCGCCGCAGGATTATGCCTTCGCCCTCAAGGTCAAAGGCCAATACCACGCACAGAAACTCGAAGGCTCCGGCAAGATCGGCGGGTTGTTGGCGCTGCAGGACGCGGCCAAGCCGTTTCCGCTGCAGGCTCAGGTCAATATCGCCGACACCCGCATAGAGCTGGCCGGGACCCTGACTGATCCCCTGAACCTTGGCGCGCTGGACTTGAGGTTGAAACTGGCCGGCAACAGCCTGGGCAATCTCTATCCACTGACCGGTGTGATACTGCCGGATACGTCGCCGTACGCAACTGACGGGCATCTGATTGCCAAGCTACATGAGCCCAGTGGCGCGGTGTTCCGCTATGAAGCGTTCAACGGCAAGATCGGCGAGAGTGACATTCACGGCAGCCTGACTTACGTCAGCCGTCAGCCAAGACCGAAACTCAGTGGTTCACTGCTTTGCGACCAACTGTTGTTCGCCGACCTGGCGCCGTTGATTGGCGCCGACTCCAATGCCAAGCAACAGGCGCGTGGCGGCGACAGCAAGCAGCCGGCGGACAAAGTATTGCCGGTCGAAGAGTTCAAGACTGAACGCTGGCGTGACATGGACGCCGACGTCGAATTCACTGGCAAGCGCATTGTCCACAGCGAAAAACTGCCGATCAACGACCTATTTACGCACCTGATACTTACCGACGGCGTGCTTAGCCTGGAACCCCTGCGCTTTGGCGTGGCGGGCGGTAATCTGGAGGCGCAGATTCGCTTGAATGGCCGTACCGAACCACTGGAAGGCCAGGCCAAACTCACCGCGCGCAAATTCAAGCTCAAGCAACTGTTCCCGACCTTCGAACCGATGAAAACCAGCTTCGGCGAGCTCAATGGCGATGCCGATATGTCGGGGCGCGGCAACTCCGTGGCCAAGCTGTTGGGCAGCGCCAACGGCACGCTGAAAATGCTCATCAACGACGGTGCGATCAGCCGCGAGTTGATGGAACTGGCCGGGCTCAATGTCGGTAACTATGTGGTCGGCAAAATTTTTGGCGACAAGGAAGTGAAGATCAATTGTGCGGCGGCCGACTTCGACATCAAGAGCGGCCTGGCGACCACGCGCCTGTTCGTCTTCGATACCGAGAACGCAATCGTCTACATCGATGGCACCGCGAACATGGCGACCGAACAACTGGACCTGACCATTACGCCGGAGTCGAAGGGCTGGCGCTTGATTTCGTTGCGCTCGCCACTTTATGTTCGGGGCAAGTTCATCAAGCCGGATGCCGGTGTGAAAGCCGTGCCGCTGATGCTGCGCGGGGCGGGGATGGTGGCGTTGGGCGTGATTGCGGCGCCGGCGGCGGGGCTGCTGGCATTGGTGGCGCCCAGTGGCGGTGAGCCGAATCAGTGTGCGCCGTTGCTGGAGCAGATGAAGGCAGGGAAGGCGCCGGTGACTGTCAAGCCAACCAAATAAATTGCGGCGTCTATGAATACACCATCGTCGGCACGCCGCCCGGAGCCCGCTCGCGAAGGCGGCGTCACGGGCGCTACAAGTGGGGCGGATGTCATAGACTGGTCGTCGAGTTGTCATCTTCGGTGACGATGCTTGGCTGACGTCTTGCATCGCGCCTTGCTTCATCTCACCGACCACAAGGACGTTCGCCCATGTTGCAAGGTTCAGCCACGCGCTACCCGTTGGTGTTGGTCCCGGGGATGCTCGGGTTTATCCGTCTTGTGCTCTATCCCTACTGGTACGGCATCGTCTCGGCGTTGCGCCAAGGTGGCGCGACCGTGTTTACGGTGCAGGTCTCGCCGCTCAATTCCAGTGAAGTGCGCGGCGAACAACTGTTGGCGCAGATCGAGGAAATCCTGCGCGAGACCGGGGCCGGAAAGGTCAACCTGTTCGGCCACAGCCAGGGGGCACTCACTGCCCGCTATGCGGCCGCCAAACGCCCGGACCTCGTGGCATCGGTGACCTCGGTGGCCGGGCCGAATCACGGCTCGGAGCTGGCTGATTACCTGCACAAACACTACCCACATGACAGTGCCAAGGGCCGTTTGTTGAGTTTTCTGGTATGGATCGTCGCCGCGTTGATGAGCCTGCTCGAAACCGGTTATCGCGGGCCAAAGCTGCCGGTGGATATCCACGCATCCCATCATTCACTCACCACCGAAGGCGTGGCTCTGTTTAATCAGCGTTATCCACAGGGCCTGCCTGAAACCTGGGGCGGGCACGGACCGGAGGAGGTAAATGGCGTGCGCTATTACTCGTGGTCCGGGACCTTGCAGCCGGGCAAGACGGATAGCGGGCGCAACCTGTTTGACGGGACGAATCGCAGTTGCCGATTGTTTGCCAAAACCTTTGTGAACGAAGTCGGGCATTGCGACGGGATGGTCGGGCGGTACAGCTCGCACCTTGGGACGGTGATTGGCGACAATTATCCGCTGGATCACTTCGACATCGTCAATCAGTCGCTGGGATTGGTGGGTAAGGGCGCGGAACCGATTCGGTTGTTTGTCGAACATGCCGCCCGGCTTAAAGCGGCAGGGGTGTAACCTTCATACCGCGTCATCGTTCATCGCGGGCAAGCCACGCTCCCACAGTTGAGCGCATTCATCTGTAGGAGCGGCGGTGCGGCGATCCGACTTGCCCGCGAAGGCGTCAGTTCAGGCAACACGGACCTTACGGCCGATCACCGTCGTCCAGCGCCCCGAAAGCACCACCCCACCCAACGTCAACACCCCGCCCACCAGGTGATACATCGCCAGTTGCTCATGCAGCACCACCGCCGCAATCAGCGCGGTAATCAACGGCAGCAAATTGAAAAACAGCGTGGTCCGGCTCGGTCCCAAACGCACCACTGCCTGCATCCACGCCAGTGGCGCCAGCATTGAAGCCAGCAGACAGGCGTAAAGCACCAGTGGAATGTTTTGCAACGTCGGGCCGACCTTCGGCGAGGCGACAAACAGCGGAAACAGCACCACCACCGCCACCAACACCTGCAAATACAACAACACCAGCGGCGGCAACCGCAGCTGCCATTTTTTCAGCAGCGTGCTGTAAATCGCATACGCCAGGGTGGCGACCAGCATCATCGCGTCGCCCAGGTTCACGCCATGTTCAAGTAACGCGCCGAGGCTGCCGGACGACACCACCACCAATACGCCGGAAAACGACAGCACCGCGCCAGCCAATGCGCCTGCAGTCAAGCGTTGGCCGAGGCTGACCATCGCCATGGCCAGTGACATCAATGGCATCAACGACAGGATAATCCCCATGTTGGTGGCCGAGGTCAGTGCCGCAGCGAAGTAGGCGAGGCTCTGGTAGACCGCCATGCCCAGCACGCCAAGGACGAAAATCTTGCCCAGGTTCGGGCGAATCAGCGGCCAATGCGCGATGACCGGTTTGAGCATGAACGGCGTGAACAGCATCCCGGCGAGCAGCCAGCGGTAGAAACCGATCTCGGCGGGGAAGATCGCCCCGGCTGACATTTTGGTGATCACGGTGTTGCCAGCCCAAATGAAAATGGCCAGCAGGGGATAGGCGTATTGCATCGGAAAAAAACCAGAACGTTAATGAGGGGCAATTATCCCCTTGTCTGGATGCAGGCCTATACTTCGATCCAGACAACCTGCCGCGGATTACGGACAGCATGAGCAGCAAACACATCGACCTGCTGGATTTTGCCGAACTGCCGGCCCCGATTTACTTCCGCTACGCCGACTTCAACACCCACGAATACGCCGCGGCTCACCGCCACCCTTGGGGCACGCTCGAGTATTCGGCCAACGGCGTGTTGCACATGGAAATCGGCAACAGCCGTTTTATGTCGCCGCCGCAATACGCGGTGTGGGTGCCGCCCGAGACCGAGCACAGCTTCTATAGCAATCAGCCGATCAACTACCGCGCCGTTTGCCTGGCGCCGACGCTGTGCCATGAGTTACCGCAACAGGCCTGCACACTGGCGATCAGCGACATTCTCAAAGCGATCCTCAAGGACTTCGCGGCGCGAGATGTGAAGATTCCCGAGCATGAGGCGGACATTCGTTTGGGTCAGGTATTGGTGGATCAACTGCAACTGGCGCCGGTGCATGAATGCTATTTGCCCTACGCCAGCAGTCCGGGACTGTTGGGGATACTGGAAGCGTTGCAAGCCGAGCCCGGAGACAACCGGCCCTTGGCCGACTGGGCTGCGCAGATCCATGTCAGTGAACGCACCCTGGCGCGACAATTTGTTCGCGAGCTGGGCATGAGTTTCGGTGAGTGGCGGCAACGGCTGCGGTTCCTCGCAGCGATTGAGGCGCTGGACAGCCATCGCAGCATTCAGGACATAGCCTTCGACATGGGGTACAGCACGGGCTCAGCCTTTATCGCAATGTTTCAACGCCAGGCCGGATGTACACCGGAGCAGTACCGACGCCGTCACCTGGAGAGCAGGAAGGTGTGACAGGGGTTGTCTACACTCCAGAACGAGGTCGTGCCCATCGGTACGGCAACAAGGAGAAAACTCCATGATGATGTTGCGTGTCCCTTTGTTGATGATCGGCTTGCTGCTCTGCTCCCAGAGCTTCGCGACCACACCTCAGCAGGAAAAGATGACTATTTGCAACGCCGACGCGACGGCCAAAAGCCTCAAAGGTGATGAGCGCAAAATGTTCATGAGTAACTGCCTGAAAACCGAGCCGGCCGTCCCAGAGGTAAAAGCCCTGACACCTCAGCAGCAGAAGATGAAAACCTGCAACGCCGATGCCACCAGCAAATTGCTCAAAGGCAATGAGCGCAAGGCGTTCATGAGTGATTGCCTGAGGAACAAATAACTCCGATCCGGTAAATGTGGGGGCCTCATCGCGAGCAGGCTCGCTCCCACATTAGACCGGCGGACATAGATCCATTGTGGGAGCGAGCCTGCTCGCGATGAAGTCGGTCAGGGCGCTGCATAAAATCGGCGGAGCCCCGACCAAAGTCGACCTACACAATTCCTAGTGCTGCCACCGGAACGCTGGCAGACTGCCAATCCTTTTTACGCTGTCCGTTTTGAGGCTGTATGCCAACGTTTTCTCAACGCCACGTTTTGCTGCTGATCAGTTGGGTCATCATTTTTGGTGGTTTGCTGCTGGTGATCCCGCTGCGCTTGTTGCCTAGCCTGTTGGCCGGTCTGCTGGTGTTCGAGCTGGTGAATATGCTCACGCCACAATTGCAGCGGCTGATCGAAGGCCGGCGCGCGCGCTGGCTGGCGGTGGCGCTGCTCGGGACCCTGGTGGTGAGTGTGCTGGCGCTGATCTTTGCCGGCGCCTTCAGTTTCCTGCTGCACGAAGCGGAAAACCCCGGCGCGTCCCTCGATAAATTCATGCACGTGGTCGAGCGTGCGCGAGGCCAACTGCCGCCGTTCATCGACGCCTATCTGCCCGCGAGTGCCGGTGAATTCCGCGTCGCCATCGGCGAATGGATCAGCAAGCACTTGAGCGACTTGCAGCTGGTGGGCAAGGATGCGGCGCACATGTTTGTGACGCTGCTGATCGGCATGGTGCTGGGGGCGATTATTGCCTTGCAGCGCACGCCGGACGTGACCAAGCGCAAGCCTTTGGCGGCCGCGCTGTTCGACCGCTTGCACCTGCTGGTTCAGGCCTTCCGTAACATCGTGTTTGCGCAGATCAAGATTTCGCTGCTGAACACCTTCTTCACCGGGATTTTCCTGTGGGTGGTCCTGCCGATGTTCGGCATCAAGCTGCCGCTGACCAAAACCCTGATCGTGCTGACTTTCCTGCTCGGCCTGCTGCCAGTGATCGGCAACCTGATGTCGAACACCCTGATCACGATTGTTGGCTTGTCGCTGTCGATCTGGGTCGCTGTGGCGGCGCTGGGTTATCTGATTTTTATCCACAAGCTCGAATACTTCCTCAACGCACGGATTGTCGGCGGGCAGATCAGTGCCAAGTCGTGGGAGTTGCTGCTGGCAATGCTGGTGTTCGAAGCCGCGTTCGGCCTGCCGGGAGTGGTGGCGGGGCCGATTTATTACGCATACCTGAAGAGCGAGTTGAGGCAGGTGGGGATGGTTTGATCCGGCAGATCTGTATTGCCTGATCTGACGCCATCGCGGGCAAGTCGGATCGCCGCACCGCACGCTCCCACATTAGATCTCGGTCAACTGTGGGAGCGTGGCTTGCCCGCGAAGGGGGCGACTCGGTTTCAGATCAGTCCATCGAGCCATAACGCTTGGCCGCTTCAATCGCCAGCCCGCTACCAATGCTGCCGAAGATGTTCCCTTCCACATGCCGCGCATTCGGCAGCATCGCCGAAACACTGTTGCGCAAGGCCGGAATCCCGCTCGAACCGCCGGTGAAGAACACCGTATCCACCTGATCGACTCGCACATCGGCGTCATTGAGCATCTGAGTCACGCTGGTGCGCACACGCTCCAGCAGCGCTTCGATGGCGGATTCGAACAGCGCCCGGCTCAATTCCACACTCAGCCCCGGCTCGATTCGGTCCAGTGGCACATGGCGGCTGTCGGCATGAGTCAACTGGATCTTGGTTTCTTCCACTTCCATGGCCAGCCAATGGCCGGCGCGCTGGTCGATCAGCTTGAACAGGCGATCGATGCCGCCGGTGTCTTCGATGTCATAGCGCATGCTGCCCAGAGCCAGGGTCGACTTTTGCGAGTACACCGAGTTGATGGTGTGCCAGGTCGCCAGGTTCATGTGGTGGCTGGTCGGCATGTAGGCGCCGCTTTTCATGCGGCTGCCGTAGCCGAACAGCGGCATCAGGCCTTGCAGGCTCAGTTGCTTGTCGAAATCGGTCCCGCCGATGTGCACGCCGCCGGTGGCGAGGATGTCGTCGTGACGGTTGTCATGGTTGCGGCGCTCAGGTGACAGGCGCACCAGCGAGAAGTCGGAGGTACCACCGCCGATGTCGACGATCAGCACCAACTCTTCTTTCTCGATGGTCGACTCATAGTCGAACGCCGCCGCAATCGGTTCGTACTGGAACGAGACATCCTTGAAGCCAATGGCGCGGGCCACGTCGACCAAGGTGTTCTCGGCTTCCTGGTCGGCCATTTCATCGTCATCGACAAAAAACACCGGACGGCCCAGCACCACTTCCTCGAACTCCCGACCAGCGGCAGTTTCGGCGCGCTTCTTCAACTGGCCGATAAACAGCCCGAGCAGGTCCTTGAACGGCATCGCCGTGCCGAGAACGCTGGTGTCGTGCTTGATCAGCTTGGAGCCCAGCAGGCTCTTGAGCGAGCGCATCAAGCGGCCTTCGTAGCCTTCCAGGTACTCGTGCAGCGCCAGCCGGCCGTACACCGGGCGGCGTTCTTCCATATTGAAGAAGACCACCGAGGGCAGGGTGATCTTGTCGTCCTCCAGCGCGATCAGCGTTTCCATGCCGGGGCGCAGCCAGCCGACGGTGGAGTTGGACGTGCCGAAGTCGATACCACAGGCACGGGCTGGAGATGCGTTTTTCATGTCTATCGAGTTCCGGTTAAAAAACGGCCGCGCAGTGTATGTCAGTGCGGCGAATATTCGAAGGCCGGCTATCCGCTTATTTGCAGGCATTGGCGCTTGAAAGACTCAGCTTTGCCCCAAACTTGCTGGCATGGGCCTGGTAGCCAACCGGCGGTCGCAAGTACCGCCGCCCGCTGCCGATAAACTTCTGACGCGCTGCCCGGTCATAAAATTGAGATCGGTCAATCCAAACGCTGCAAACAAGAGCATGCTGTGCCTGGCAGCGCGAATTGATAACGGATGGTGATCCTTAGATGGACTTCAAAGATTATTACAAGATTCTTGGTGTGGAGCCGACCGCTGACGATAAGGCGATCAAGGCCGCCTATCGCAAGCTGGCGCGCAAGTACCACCCCGATGTCAGCAAGGAAAAGGACGCCGAGGCCAAGTTCAAGGATGCCTCGGAAGCCTATGAAGCGCTGAAAAGCGCGGACAAGCGCGCCGAATACGACGACTTGCGCAAATACGGCCAGCACGGCCAACCGTTCCAGGGCCCGCCGGGTTGGCAGGGTCGTGGTGCCGGTGGTTTTGGTGGTGGTCAGGACACGGGCGATTTTTCGGACTTCTTCAGTTCGATCTTCGGCAATCGTGGGCCTGGTTTTGGTGGAGGAGAGTCGCGTCGCAGCACCGGACGTCGAGGGCAAGACGTGGAAATGGAACTCGGGATTTTTCTGGAAGAAACCCTCTCGAACGAATCGAAGAAGGTCACCTTCCAGGTGCCGCAGTACAACGCTGCCGGCCAGCACGTCAGCAACACCAGCAAGAGCCTGAACGTAAAGATCCCGGCCGGTGTGACCGACGGTGAGCGCATTCGCCTCAAGGGCCAAGGGGCTCCGGGGATCGGTGGCGGCGCCAATGGTGACCTGTTTCTGATCATCCGCTTTGCGCCGCACCCTAAATTCGACGTCGAAGGCGAGAACCTGATCATCACGTTGCCGCTGGCACCGTGGGAACTGGCGCTGGGTACCGAAGTGGCGGTGCCGACCCTGACCGGCAAGATCAACCTCAAGGTCCCGGCCGGCAGCCAGAACGGCCAGCGCATGCGCGCCAAGGGCCACGGTCTGCTGAACAAGGCGGGCGAGCGTGGCTTCCTGTTCGTGCAATTGAAGGCCGTCATGCCGAAGACCTCGAACGATGAGATCAAGGCGTTGTGGCAGGAACTGGCGAAAAAAGCTGAGTTCAACCCGAGAGAACATTTCTGATCCAAGAGACGGAGTAGCCCATCATGAGCAACCCCCTGATCGTTCACCTGGACCTGGCAGAATTCTGTGAGGCGACCGACCTGTCGGACGTCTACGTGATCGAAATCGTCGAACACGGCATCCTCGAACCTCAGGGCAAGCAGCCCAAGGATTGGCGGTTCAACGATTATGAGCTGGCGCTGGCCAAGCGTGCCGCCAAATTGCGGCACGACCTTGAGCTGGAATGGGAAGGCGTCGCTTTGGCGCTGGACCTGCTGGAAGAAGTGCAGCAGTTGCGGGCCGAGAACCGGATGTTGAAGCAACGGTTGGGGCGGTTAGTGGTCGAGTAGGTATTCTGTTGAATCTGGGTTGCCTGTCAGTCCGCTTTCGCGAGCAGGCTCGCTCCCACAGTTGATCGCATTCCCCTGTGGGAGCGAGCCTGCTCGCGAAGAACGATAACGCAATATCCCTGCCTATCCGCTCCGGGGCAACACCACCGTAAACAGCGTCCCGTCAGTCTCGTTCGAACTGACCTCTATCGTCCCTCCATGCGCATTCACCACTTCCTTGACGATAAACAACCCCAGGCCAAGGCTGGTCGTTGGCTGACCCAGTTCCTCGTCGGCGCTGCGCACCAGTGGGTCGAAAATTGTGCCGATGGCCTCCTCGGGAATCGGCACGCCAAAGTTGTGCACCGTCAGGCGAACCGTCTCAGGCTCCCCGCTCACGGTGACGGTCACATCACGTTTGTTCAAACCGTGTTGCAAGGCGTTGCCGATCAGGTTCTGCAACAGTTGACCGATCCGCCCGGCATCCCAGACACCTTGGGTGTCGCCGGCGACGGTGACCGCCGGATCGCATTCGGGGTTACCGGCGCAGGCTTGGGCAATCGCCGCATGCGCGGCTTCGGCCAGGTCCATGGGCGCCGGCTCGATGGGCAGGCGCTTGCCCAATCGACTGCGCACTAGCTCCAGCAAATCGCTGACCATCACCGCCATGTGCCGTGCGCCACGCTTTATGTTGTTCGCACAGGCCAGTGCGTCGCCTTCCAGCGCGGCTTTGCGCATCAGCAACTCGGCGGACATGCTCACCGCTTGCAATGGCGCGCGCAGGTCATGCCCAAGAATCGCCAGGAAGATATCCCGTGAGTGATTGACCTGTTCGGCATAGGCTGCGGTGGACTCGGCGAGGGCTTCGTCGATGGCTTCATTGAAGCGGATCATGTCCTGGAAGTAGGTCAGGTCCGGTGATTCCAGGGTGTCGACCCACAAACGGATCACACAGGCGCGCAGATGCCGGAACTCTGAGGTCATCTGCACCAGATCAAATCCCACGGTATGCCGCAGTTCGCCATGGCTGGCGCCGGCTTCGTCCAGGCTTGGGGTCTTGTCCGGGCCTTCACCTTTGGCCTTGGCGCGCTGTTCGCTGGCGGTTTGCGCAGTGCTCATGTCTCGCGCTGCCGCTAACAGGATCGCCTTGGCGTGATCTCGCAAGGCCACGCGATCCATGTTTTCGGCCGCGGGCGTGATGGTTTTGGCGAACTGCTCCCATTCATCGACGATACGGTCCACGTGTTGCCTGATGAATTCGGATAAGCGCATGGCCGGTTTCCTGGCAGAAGGTCAGGGCAGCTTAGTCTTTTTACGCGGTGCCAAATACTACCGTTCACGCGCAGGTTCAGACGATGCGGCGAGTAGGGTGGTAATTAAATATTTTTCAGGTTTTAAAGTTGAATGGGAGCGGCTGTTTTCAGCGGTTTGTCAGCAGTTATTTGATCTTTTGTTTTTTTCGCCGCTGCATAAGCTGGTGCTCTTAGAGTTGCATAAAGAGTGTTGCGAAATGGAAGCGTCATCAGAAGGAACTACAGTGGAAACTTCTTCATCGACGTCCGGTGAGGGCGAGAACATTTATCAGGAATACCTCGTACAAAAAGTCCCGGCGTTCATAAAGACCGTGCCGGTCCACACGCTTGAATCATTTATTAAACAGAAACCGGCCGTTCCCGAATGGTATGGCCGTGCGCGCGCCATTGATCGCCAGTATTTGAAGGAACTTATCGATGTGCGCTGGCGATTGCAGGGGCCGCTGGAAGAGACCCTGAAAGATGTGCAACAGGACATTAAGGCATTTGCGCAACCGATATTGGTTCAAGCCCTGAAAGATCAGCTGAATCTTGAACTGGACGTCAATACAACGGTATTACGAATTTATGCGACCGCCACGCTGACATTTGGCATCGATACCCACGCCAGTCGAGTCAGGCAATACACGTTGCTGGAAGCGGCGCTGCACAATTTTGAAGAGCCGGAAACACGGGCTGGCGCCTTTCGCGATGGCTCCGGTATTTTCACCCGGGATGCCGAGGGGGAGTTGCAACGCCAGACACTGACGGTCGAACGGTTTACCACCTTGTGCCGGACGATGGATATCGGCGCCCAGTATCAAAAACACATGACTGCATGGCTCAAGCCGCAAAACGTTGAAGCCAGGACAACGCTTGAGCGGCATGCCGTCGCCTGCGAAATAGCGGCTTTCAACGAGTCAGCGCTTATTGCGTACTTGAAGAAAGACATTTCTTTCTATTCATACAACAAGTTGCAGGACGTGCGGGATCGTAAAAGCAGCCTCCTGTTGGGCAATCGTCCGCTACTGTGTCATCGCTTGTCACTTATAGGGTTCAAATTGACCGGCATTGTATTGTTCAGTGCCGTGGCAGACCCCTCGCTGGTGAAAAGAACCTATGACAGTTTGATTCCGGCGCACCAACAGTTGCTGATGGACTGGTCTCAGCACCTGTCGATATTGCCGGGCCAGGAGTTTGAACAGTTCAAGTTACTCAAGGCGTTTTTTGCCAACGGCCCCAGCGGTGTGTTTGATGAAATGCTCCGTCAAGACGATATCTACCAACAGAGTCGTCTGGACGGCCCATTGATCGCCTATGTGCCGGACGACCCTGAACACCCACTCAAGGAATATGCCTCGTTCACTGATTTCATGAAGGAACTGGTCAGCCAGTTGCGTTCACCGGACTATCAACAGTTTTTCAGCCGGTTCGTGGCGCACAAAGACAAGGGCCGTTTCTTTTCTCGAGTCAACGAGCGCTTCACCACCTTTACCTGGCATCAACGCGAGCCGTTGGACATGGGGCCCTGGTGGAGGGAAACGGCTGCGGAAAACCCTGACGCGGAGCCGGTCACCAACCCCATTACCGGCGATATCTGGCGTCATGTCTCAAGTTGGCGCAGAGAGAAAGCCATCGCCGACGCGCGACACATTGCCGTCCCGACGGGTGATGAAGATGCCGCCACTCGCTGGGCGCGTCTGACCAGTTACTTGAACCTGGGCTGGAACGTGTTCAATTTTGGAGCCCTGTTGGTGCCTGGGCTGGGTGAAGCCATGTTGGGCATCATGGTCGGGCAAATGCTCCTCGAAACCATGGAGGGCATTGAGGACTGGAGCAAAGGGGACAAGGAAGAAGCATCGGGCTTGCTGGTTGGGGTCATGATCAATGCGGCTCAACTGGCACTCATGATGGCCGGGCACGTAGTGCCCACTCGTCTCCCGACGCCAGTCAAGGCCTCGGCTTTTGTCGACCAACTGAAAAAGGTCGAGCTCCCCGACGGTTCCACCCGTCTCTGGAACCCCGACCTGAAACCCTATGAGCACACGGTTTCCCTGCCCAAAAATGCAATGGCGAACGAACGAGGTCTTCATCGACACAGTGGCAGGGACTTTCTTCCACGCGAGGGCAAGCATTTTGAGGTCACCGACGACCCGCTGACCGGTCAGCCACGGTTGCAGCACCCGAACAGATCGACGGCCTATCAACCGAAGGTGAAACACAACGGTGCCGGCGCCTGGCAGACCGAACTTGACCGCCCCATCGAATGGGACAAGACCACCCTCATGCGGCGTCTGGGGCCGATGGTCGACGGGTTTGATGCCGCCACGCTGGAACACATCCGCATCGCCAGTGGCGTCGAAGAAAATGGACTGCGCCGGTTGCAGGTGGAAAACTCCGCGCCACCGGCGTTACTCGTCGACACAATAAGACGGTTCCAGGCCTGGGCTGAAACCGAAAAGCAGCAAGGACCGTTGACCTATCTGCAACGCAAGAGCCGTTTCGATACGCTCTACAACGCCCATCAATTTTCAGGCAATGCCGGTGTGCGGGTGATACAGGACGCCTTTTCGCACTGCCCGGCCAACCTCGCCGAAGAGCTACTGGCCGCTGCTGCACCTGAAGACCTGCGTGCGGTTGTGGAGAAAAAGCGTCTTCCCTTGAAACTCAAGGAACAGGTGCGTGCCGCCTTGCTGGAGGTGCGCACGACGCGTGCCTATGAAGGGCTTTTCCTTGAGTTTCTGCACACCGCGGATACCGAAAGGCTGGCGTTGCACACGCTGGAAACATTGCCGAACTGGCCGGGCGATGTGCGCATCGAAATCCGTGAGCATTCATTCACAGGTCCCCTGCGAGACAGCATTGGCCCGCAGGACGCAAGCGTGTGCAAGGTGCTGGTGAGTAGCGACGGTGACTATCAGGCGCGGGACGCTGACGATCATCATCTGCAGGGTGCTGACAATCTGTTTGCTTCGGTGCTGCATGCGCTGCCCGACACGCAACGTAGTGCGCTCGGTTATGAGATCACTCAAGGGGACACACTCAGGCGGGCGGTTCAAAGGGCACCACTGGCGCGGGACAGGTTGCAACCGATGCTGGCCGACAACCCGATCCGCAAGCCGTTTTATGATCCGCAAACGATGAAACTGCGCGGCGGCATGCCCGGTGGTGCGCAAGGCATTCAACGACTCACCGCACGGCTGACCCCGCAGGAACGGGTCCGCAATGTGCGTCCCGGCTGGACAAACGCCGAGGCCCGCGCCTATCTGGAGGGTGACGGTCGCGAAGGCAGCCCGCAGCAGCGGGCCAGCGAGTTGGAGGCGCAATTCAATCGACTCAATAACAATTTCCAGCGTTGGCTGAATTCGCCCACCGACACCTTCAGGTACAGCTCGGCAGGCAGGGCCGAATGGCAGTCCAGAAACGCCTTGTACAACGCGATCAGGCAATGCTGGCAGCACACCGGGCCAAGGGATGTGGATGTCTTCGGCAATGTACATGGGATAACGCTGGACCTGAGCGGTATGCCACTGGGAAGGCATTTGGCGACGATGCCACCCTTGGAGGGTGATTTCGGGCATGTCACCCACCTGAATCTGCTGAACAGCGGGTTGGCCGATGCCCAGGTATCGCTGCTCGATCACTTTCCCAGGCTTCGCCACCTGAACCTCAACGGCAATCCGCTCACGCGATTTCCTCGTGTGGTGGGCAGGATGCGCGGGCTGACGGAGTTGAACCTGCGTGGCAATCGAATCGTTCTGGATGCATCGTCGGTGGCCGATCTGGGCGGGCTTGTGCACCTGGAAAGCCTGGACTTGATGGGCAACCCTTTGGGACGCGTCCCCGATATCGGCCACATGCCCATGCTGCATACGCTGCTGCTGACGGACACCGGCATTTCCACCTGGCCCGACGGATTATTTTCACTGCCCAGGTTCCGGCATTTTTATCTGGATATTCAGTTGAACCGGATCCTTGAGGTCCCTTCGGTTGCGCCGGGCAGCGCCGACGCGGAGCTGTTGGCGCGAACGGTGTTGAACCGCAATCCGCAATGGTTACCGGAGGCAAACCTGCAGACGTTGCGCGAATACATTCAGTCCGTCGGTATGGACCCTGACCGACCTTATCCGCCCCGTGGCGTACGCGACAGCCTCGATTGGGAGCAAGGGCTGACTCGACCTGAGTGGGTCGCCCGGCAGGAGGTCTGGAATGAGGTCGAGGATGAGTTCGGTTCCGTGCCGTTTTTCAACGAGGTCCGCAAGCTGACCGAGTCGTATCACTTCAAGCATGACATCGCCTTTCGAGCGGACCTGACCGCCAAGGTCTGGCGCATGCTCGATGCCATGGCGAAAGACACCGCGCTGCGAGAAAAACTTTTCACGATGTCGACGGCGCCGACGCAGTGTGTCGATGGCGGGGCTCAACTGTTCAACGCCATGGGTGTGGAAGTGCTGATTCACGAAGCCTATGAACTGGCGAGTCCGAATCTGGTGGAAGCAGAGTTGGTACAGCTGGCGCGGGGCAAATCCCGTCTGGATGAGTTGAGTCGAATCGCCCACAAGGTCATCGGTGAGCGAACGAGTCAGGGCGAGCAGTTCAGACGCGTCAATGCGACAGGTGAGGTCACGGGCACCATTGATGAAGTCGAGGTGCACCTGGCCTACATGACGGATCTGGCCGACCGCCTCGAACTGCCTTGGCAGTCTCGAAAAATGCAGTTCAGGAAAATCGCCGCGGTCACGCCACAGATGATCGAAGCGGCCTGCCAACGGGTGCTGGACCTGGAGACCGGGGAGCTGCTACGTGACTCGATCAGCGAGCAACCGTTCTGGGCTTCTTACATTCAGGGTTCCAATCGTCGCGCATTCAAAGGCATCAGGCGCCGTATCGATGCAACCACCGATTTTTACATGGCGCTGGAAAAGCGCGCGACCCCGTCCCTTTCCTTGCCGGAAAAAACGCAATTAAAAGAAGAGATCCGGGTACTCGCTGCCGAGCTTGGCAAACCGGAAAGCGAGTTCGCACCGGGACGCGTCATGAGCGCCCAAGAGTATGAAAGCGAAATGCGCCAGTTCAATGCACAGACGCAGACATTGCTCAAGACACTGACCCAACAAGCGATGGATCGGGCAAAACTGCAACGGGTCGAAACGCCCCTCACCCTGGAAATCTGAATCGACCCCGATGTCGATGACGGCACGAAAATCGACGGTTTTCGTGCCGGCCAATTACCTCGTACATAAGGATATGTACCTTGCGAAACGAACACGAAAGCAACGAAAAAAGTGCCGCGCAACCCCCCGCTGCCGAGCAACATAGTGCTCACGCCGAATTCATCGCGCGCGCCATTCCGGCCTGGCTGGTGAGTGCTTCGCCCGAACGGCGAGAGGCGCTGAAAAACGCTCCGCTCACTTTACCCGACTGGTACCTGGCGGCATCGCAGGCGCAGCGTCAGGCCTTGAATGCAAGTTTTGTGGCAAGTGTGACTTCGCAGAATCTGCTGGATAAAACCCTGTCGCGGCTGCAGGACATCGATGCGTTTGCCGAGCCTTTACTGGTCAAGGCGCTCAAGGATCAGTTCGCCGTGGAACTGGATGTCACCAAGACTTTCCTGCAACTGAAAAAGCCTCTGGAGATGGGTGTTCTGGCAATCGAGGTCGGCACTTTCGAGGTGTTGAAGTTACCGCTGCTGCAAGCTGCGTTGCACAACTTCGAGGCACAGGAATGTGCGCCCGCGCATTTTCATTCCTCCTCAGGCTTTGTCGTCGAATCGTCGCAGGGGCAATTCAGCGAAGTGACCACGGCCCTGACGGTGATGCAGTACTTGAAGCTGTGTCGGGAGCTGGACATCGGTGCGAAGTATCAGGCGTATCTGAAAGACCTTTTGCAACCTTCCAGTCCCGTGGCCGAAGCCGTGCTGCGCAAGCGCTTTGTCAACAGTCAAAAGGATGCGATGCGCGCGGCTGCCGAACTCGCCTTGCTGAAGAAGGACATCGAACCGAAGGATTATTCGATGATCCTTTCGGTCATCGACGGAGAGCTCAACCCGATGATCGACAACACACCGGTGTGGATCTGCGACCTGGTGTTGATGAAAAAGCGAATGACCGGTTGTGTGCTTTTTCATATTTGCGAAAAGTATCGCTACTCCGATGACGTCCTTCTCTACATTCCCCACGACCCGCAGCACCCGCTGAAACGCTACAAGGGCCGGGAAATGGAGGCGGCCTTGCAGCGACTGTTCATGGCCACTGACGCCTCGCCATCGGCCAACGCTGGCCCGACGGCGTATCAACGCTTTTTCAGTCAATTTGTCGCCTATGCAGATCGTGCGTATTACTTCAGCCAATTCACCCGCAAGGCCGCGGACTCCCCGCCGGACCCAATAGCGCCATTGCGATCGCCCTTGTGGAAAGCGATTGAAGTGCTGCCTCCGTTTCTTTCTGCCTTCAACCAACTCAACGAGCTACCGCCCGAATCACCGTCCCGACAGGAACCGGTCGACGAACTTCATCTACCGATAAAGGGCTACAGGCAGCACGGCCTCTGGGGCCCGAACGTCGATCCCTGGGTGGATCTCTACGAGCAAAGTCGTCAGAAAATCCTGGCGGATGCGCGCAGTCATGCGGTGCCCACCGCTGATGTCGATGCCAGGGTCCGAGCGGAAAAACTCGCCCATTTGCTTGAGATCGGCATGTTGATATTGAACGTCGCCTCGATGTTTGTACCGGTGCTGGGTGAGGTAATGATCGGGGTGATGGCCGGCCAGATCCTGTACGAGACATTCGAAGGGGTGATTGAGTGGAGCGAAGGTGATCGCCGGGCAGCCTGGGCTCACCTGACCGACGTGGCGGAAAACCTCGCGCTGATTGCTCTGCTACACGGAGCGGGCAAGGGCTTGGGCATGCTGACGGCAGTGAAGCCCGAACCCGTGGTCGAGGGGTTGAAACCGGTCACGCTGCCCACGGGTCAACAACGGCTGTGGAAGCCGGACCTTGAACCGTACAAGTCTCCAATTACGCTACCGGCGGATTCACAACCGGACGGACTGGGGCTGCACTCGGTCAACGGTCATGCCATTTTGCCCCTCGACGAGGCGCGCTTTTTGGTCAGGCAAGATTCCGCGAGCGGTGAGTATTGCATCCTGCACCCGCGCCGGGCCGAGGCCTATACACCGCACCTGGACCATAACGGCGCGGGCGCGTGGAGCCACGAAGGTGAAGAACCCCTGGGCTGGGACGGGCCGGTCTTGATGCGGCGACTCGGTTATCGCGCGCAGGCCTTCACCGATGCGCAACTGGAGCAGGTGCGCATCGCCAGTGGTGTCGGGCACGATCAACTGCGTCGCCTGCATGTCGAACAACAGCCGCCGAGTGCGCAGCTGTCCGACACCCTCGCGCGTTTTCGAATCGACCGGGACATTGAAACCTTCAGGGCGCAGATCGGCAGCGATGACCCTGCGGTCTATGCCAAGGCTGATCTGCGCCTGCAATTCAGGCTCATGCGCAGTCAGGAGCTGTTGCCCGTGCCGGGAACCCCGGACATGACGCTGGAACAACGCGCCGCTGAACTGCGCAAGGAAATCGCTCGCGCCGTGCAGAACAGAAAACACTCATTGTTCGAGTCCCTGTACCGAGAGCAGGATGCCAACGCTCAAGGTTCCGTTGCGCGAATCAAAGTCTTTTTCCCGCAGCTGCCCAACGTCGTTGTCGAAGAGATACTGCAAGGCGCGACTCAGGCACAACGGCTGGAAATGGACAACCCCGGGCCCTTGCCTCAGCGCATATACGAGCAGGCCGAACAGGCACGGCAGGAGCTGCGTGTGGCGCGAGCCTATGAAGGCCTTTACCTCGAGACCGCCTCCGGTGTCGACAGCGAACGGTTGGCCCTGCGCAGTCTTGAAACGCTGCCTGGCTGGCCGACAGAGGTGCATTTCGAGCTTCGCGAGTACGGCGCTCAAGGAAAATTACTGGACGCGATCGGCCCACAGCAGAGTCCGGTGCGCGCAGTGCTGGTGGTGGATGCTAACTCCCGGTTCGCTCATTCGACGTCTGCAAGCCTCTATTCGTCTGTGTTGCAGGCCCTGACGTCGGAGGAGCGCCAAGCCTTGGGCTTCACGCTGCAAGAAGCCGAGCGATTGAAAATGGCGGTGCAACAGACGCCGTTGCCGCGAGATCAATTGAGGGCAGTCCTTCACAAGCACCGCGTGCTCAAGCCAAACGTCGAGCCGGGCATGAAGTTGCTCGGCGGTGTTGGCCCGTTGCCTTCAGGGTTGGCCAGTTTTTTCCGAACGCCGCGTGCGCGGGTGCTCAAGCTTTATCCGGACTTTAGCGAGGTCGAGGTCGACGCCTTCCTGCGCTCATTGGGTGACGATGTTCGGGGTGGGCTGACTCGACGTGAAGCCGAATTCACGACCCTCAAGAAAGAGTTGGATACCTGGGTGCAAACCCGCGTCACGGCAGAAAGCAGCCCCGCGGTAGCAGGGCGGATCCCGGGCGGGCGTGAGCGCCAGATAGCCAGCAATATCACCGGGTGCTGGCGTCGTCAGAGCGGCTCGACACTGAGCATCGACTCGACCGTTGAGCTGCCGCCATTGAGTGCCCGATTCGAGCATGTCGAGACACTCGCGCTGACCGGTTCGGGTGTGCGCAACCTCAATGCGTTTCTCAAGGGATTCACCGCTCTGAAAGCGCTGAGACTGGAGGGCATGTCCCGGCTCAACGAATTGCCGGAGGCAGTCGGTGAAATGCAGGGTTTGACTCATTTGAGCCTAAGAGGCAGCCGGGTTCGATGGAATCAACACACGGCAACGGTACTCGGGAAATCAAGTGCGCTTGAGAGGCTCGATTTATTGAAAAATCCGCTGGGTATCGCACCCGATTTCAGCACCCTGACTCGACTGCAGAACATCAACCTCAGCGGCACGGGCATCGACCATTGGCCTCTGGGCATGGAGAATCTGCCCGATTTGCAAGTGCTGGACTTGCGCGAGAACCATCTGACCGAAGTGCCCCCAGAGAGGCTCTCTACGGCGGATGTTCATCTGGAAGCAAACGCCAGGGTGAACCGGGTCACGCTGCTTGAGGGCAACCCGTTTACGCGCCAGGGCTGGCAGCAACTCAAGGACTATCGGGACCGTGTGCAAACGCTAAGACCTGAACTCCTGGAAGGAAGCCTGCCGGATGCTTTCAAGGTTCAGGACTCACTGAGCGCCAGAGTCAACCAACTGTACCCCGGCTTCGACGAATTCGAGGTTGAGGCGTTTCTGCAAACCCACGGGCTCGCTGCGCAGACCGAACTGGCTCGCCTCGAGCGTGAGTATGAAACGCTGAATCAGCAGCTGTCGGCGTGGGCGTTTTCCGGGGGAGGCGCACGTTCGCGCTACGTTCGGGCGGGCCAAATGGCTGCAGGTCTGTCTGACCGGGCAGAGCGCTACACCGCTGCCGACCGCATTCGAGCGTGCTGGCGGCGGCAATCCCCGCAAAGGAATGCGGTCGACGGTAGCCCGATCGGTTTTGAACTCGACTTGAGTGGCCAGACACTCGACAGCGTGCCGGACCTTGAGGCCGATTTCAGTCATGTGGGGTCACTCAAACTCAACAACATGGGCCTGAGCGTTTCGCCAGAGGGATTCCTTGCGCATTTCAAAGGTGTGCGCTGGCTGGATTTATCGAATAACCAACTGACGGCAATCCCGCCGGCGCTGGACGACATGCACGGCCTGACGCGTTTGTTTTTGCAGCGCAACCGCATTCGCCTGACACCGGAAACGGCGGCGATCCTGTCCCGGCGGACAACACTCAGGGCGATGAACCTGGCGCAAAACCCGCTGGGCATCGCGCCGGACTTCACTCAAATAACCGATATGCGTTCGCTCAACCTGAACTCGATCGACATTGAGACATGGCCGGCGGGCCTGGGTGAGCAGCCGTTGCTGGATGTCATTGATTTGAGAAACAACCGGATCACGACAATCCCGCAGTCGGTGATCGCCCCGCCTGCCGAGCGGCTGGAGCTGGTGGCGCAGCTCAACAACTTTACCCTCATTGGTGGTAACCCGCTGTCCGAGGTCGCCCAGCAACAGCTGAGCGATTATTGGAGCCGGCTCGAGCGTGAGCGTCATGACTTGTGGGTCGCCAGGCGACCGGGCGTCTTCGAGTATCAAGCCCCGGACGAGCGCGCGATAGCAGTAGGGCAGCCACTGACTGCGCTTCAGCGTTGGCTCAAAGACCTGCCCGCTGACCAGGTCCCGGACAGGCAAGCGCAATGGCAATCACTGTCCGCACAGGAGGGGTCCCAAGGGTTTTTCCATGTGCTCAACGATCTGGAAAATGCCGGCACCGGCCATGCTGACCTTCAACGCCGCGTATGGGACGTCGTCGACACCATCACCGAGGTCAACCCCGAGTCCGTGGCGCTGCGTCAGGAGATGTTCGAGTGGGCAGGCAGGCCGGCCTGTTGTGATCGTGCCGCGTTGTCGTTCAGTAACCTGGAAGTCATGGCGCTGGTGTATCGGGCGCGGACGCTGGCCATGGACGGCGAGCAGAGTGCAGCCCTGTTGAAACTGTCCAGAGGCCTGTTCCGGCTGGACGAACTCGAAAAAATCGCACTGGCCGATATCGAGCAACGCAAAGTCGCAATCAATAACACGCCGGGTTTATCGGCAGGCCTCAAGACGCAGCAGATCAGGTTTCTGGAAGAGGTCGAGATCAAACTCGCCTATCGCTACGGGCTCAAGGACCGGCTCGGATTGCCGGGGCAACCACAGCAAGTCCGTTTCGTCCACATGGGCAACGTCACCCCGGCGATGCTGGATCAGGCCTGCGCCAAGGTGCTGGCGCTGGACGGCTCGCCTGAAGAATTTCAGTCGCTGGTGGCGAAGGACTTCTGGAAAGATTTCGTCACCAATAAATACCGGGCGCAATTCGAAGCGCAGCGTGAGCCCTATCAGGATCGCCTGGCCAGCCTGCGTGATCACCGGCAGACAGGTGAATTATCAGAGGCGCAATTCAAAGTGCAATCCGCTGACCTGGATGCTCAGTTGCAGATTGAAGAAGCCGTGCTGATCGAGACGTTCACGCGCGAGGAGTTGAGCAAACACCCGATCTAAACAAGCGCTATTAACCGATGAACAAAGGCCTGGATCTGCGCAAGCATCCGGGCCTTTTCTGTGTGCCGCTCAACCGGTCAAAACAGGAAATAGCGCTGCGCCATCGGCAACACATCGGCCGGCTCACACCACAGCAGTACGCCGTCGGCCTTGACCTGATACGTCTGCGGATCGACGTCAATGTGCGGCAAATAGTCGTTGTGGATCAGGTCGGTTTTCTGTACTTCACGACAGCCTTTCACCACAGCGATTTTCTTCTTCAGGCCCAAGGCTTCCGGCAGCCCGGCGTCCGAAGCGGCCTGGCTGATAAAAGTCAGGCTGGTGGCATGCAGCGAACCGCCGTAACTGGCGAACATTGGCCGGTAGTGCACCGGTTGCGGCGTCGGGATCGAGGCGTTGGCGTCGCCCATCAGACTGGCCGCGATGGCGCCGCCCTTGAGGATCAACGTCGGTTTGACCCCGAAAAACGCCGGGCGCCACAGCACCAGATCTGCCCATTTGCCGACTTCAATCGAACCGACTTCATGGCTGATACCGTGGGTAATCGCCGGGTTGATGGTGTACTTGGCGATATAGCGTTTGGCGCGGAAGTTGTCGTTGCCTTCGCCATCGCCCGGCAACGGGCCGCGCTGTTTTTTCATCTTGTCGGCGGTCTGCCAGGTGCGCGTGATGACTTCGCCGACGCGGCCCATGGCCTGACTGTCGGAGCTGATCATCGAGAACGCGCCGAGGTCGTGCAGGATGTCTTCGGCGGCGATGGTTTCACGACGGATGCGGCTTTCGGCGAAGGCCACGTCTTCGGCAATGCTTGGGTCCAGGTGGTGGCAGACCATCAGCATGTCGAGGTGTTCGTCGATGGTATTGCGGGTGAACGGCCGGGTCGGGTTGGTGGAACTCGGCAGCACATTGGCAAAGCCGCAGGCCTTGATGATGTCCGGGGCATGACCACCGCCCGCGCCTTCGGTGTGATAGGTGTGGATGGTGCGGCCCTTGAACGCGGCGAGGGTGGTTTCGACGAAGCCGGATTCGTTGAGCGTGTCGGTGTGGATCGCCACCTGCACGTCGTACTGGTCGGCGACGCTCAGGCAGTTGTCGATGCTCGCCGGCGTGGTGCCCCAGTCTTCATGCAGCTTGAGGCCGATGGCGCCGGCCTTGACCTGCTCGATCAACGGCTCCGGCAGGCTGGCGTTGCCCTTGCCGGTGAGGCCGATGTTCATCGGGAACGCGTCGGCGGCCTGGAGCATGCGCGCCAGGTGCCACGGCCCGGAGGTGCAGGTCGTCGCGTTGGTGCCCGTCGCTGGCCCGGTGCCGCCGCCGATCATGGTGGTAACGCCGCTCATCAGCGCTTCTTCGATCTGCTGCGGGCAGATGAAATGAATATGCGTGTCGATGCCGCCGGCGGTGAGGATCATGCCTTCACCGGCGATGACTTCGGTGCTGGCACCGATGGCGATGGTCACGTTCGGCTGCACGTCCGGGTTGCCGGCCTTGCCGATGCCGGCGACGCGGCCGTCCTTGAGGCCGACATCGGCCTTGACGATGCCCCAGTGGTCGATGATCAGCGCGTTGGTGATCACGGTGTCGACGACTTCGGCGGCCAACAGTTGGCTCTGGCCCTGGCCATCGCGGATGACTTTGCCGCCACCGAATTTCACCTCTTCGCCGTAGGTGGTGAAGTCTTTTTCGACTTCGATCCACAGTTCGGTGTCGGCGAGGCGAACCTTGTCGCCGACGGTGGGGCCGAACATGTCCGCGTAGGCTTGTTTAGAAATTTTCATGGGCTTGCCTTGGGATTCAATTGTTTTTGAGACCGCTCGCATAGCTCGCTATCGCAGCCTCGCTGCGCTCGACAGCTCCTACAGGTGTTCACACACGTTTGTGGTTGCACGCGGTCCTGTAGCAGCTGTCGAGTGAAACGAGGCTGCGATCTTTTGGACGCACTGCAGAAATCAGTCGAGGTCACCCATGATCCGCCCGGCAAACCCGAACACCCGCCGATGCCCGGCCAGATCCACCAACTCGACTTCGCGACTCTGCCCCGGTTCGAAGCGCACGGCGGTGCCGGCGGGGATGTTCAGGCGCATGCCGCGGCTGGCGGCGCGGTCGAAGGACAGGGCGTCGTTGGTTTCGAAAAAGTGGTAATGCGAGCCGACCTGGATTGGCCGGTCGCCGCTGTTGGCCACCTTCAGGCTGACAGTGCGGCGGCCAGCGTTGAGTTCGATATCGCCGGGCTGGATCTGGTATTCACCGGGAATCATCAATGGGCTCCTTGCAGAATCTTGTAGTAGAGCGCGGTCGGTTTGTAGCGGCCGCTCGGGTCGCAGGCGTAGTCGGGGATTTCTCCCGCCCGGGTGTAACCCAGCGCCTTGTAGAAATCTTCGGCCGGGGAGCCGGCTTCGGTGTCGAGGTAGAGCATGCCGCGCTTGTGCTGGAGCGCGGCCTGCTCCAAAGCGCTCATTAACTGTTGGCCCAAGCCTCGACGACGCGCGTGTTCGCGTACCAGCAGTTTTTGCACCTCGGCGCGGTTCAAACCATTGGCTTTCTGACACAGGGTCAGTTGCACGCTGGCTTCCACTTGTTCGTCGCGAACCACCACCCACAGCAGCACGTTGCCCTTGTTCAAGTTCTCCTGAACCTCATCGAAATAGGCACGCGCCTGTGTGGCATCCAGAGTGGCCATGAAGCCGACGCTGGCGCCATACCCCACGGCATCGAGCAACAAGTCGATCAAGCCCTGGCGATAGTGCGCAAAGCTTTCAACATTCACGCGGCGCAGTTGGGCGGCGTTCATCAGCGATTACTCCTGGTGGGCGACTGGCGGCTCTGCGCCGGGATTGAGGGTCAGTTGCATGAAGGTCAGGTCCAGCCAGCGACCGAACTTGGTGCCCACTTGGGGCATCTGTCCGGTGGTGATGAAACCGGCGCGTTCATGCAGGCGGATAGACGCTGCGTTGCCGCTTTCGATGGCGGCGACCATCACGTGTTTGCCGCAACTTTTAGCGCGTTCGATCAGCACGGTCATCAGTTGCGGGCCCAGACCATTACCGCGCTGGTCACTGCGCACGTACACCGAATGCTCGACGGTGTGGCGGAAGCCGTCGAACGGCCGCCAGTCACCGAATGACGCGTAACCCAGCACGATGTCGTCAGCGTTGACGATCACCAGGATCGGGTAATCCTGTGTTTGCCGGGCACTGAACCAGGCCTGGCGGTTAGCGAGGTCTACGGCCTGTTCGTTCCAGATCGCCGTGGTGTTGAGCACAGCGTCGTTGTAAATGTCGCGGATCGCCGGCAGGTCGGCGGGCACCGCATCGCGAATGTGGTAAGTCATGGCGCGCCTCAGGCGATAGGTTGGTGGACGGTGACCAGTTTGGTGCCGTCGGGGAACGTCGCTTCAACCTGGATTTCCGGGATCATTTCCGGGATACCTTCCATCACTTGTTCACGAGTCAACAAGGTCGTGCCGAAGTGCATCAAGTCGGCCACGGTCTGGCCGTCCCGCGCGCCTTCGAGCAGCGCAGCGGAGATGTAGGCCATGGCTTCCGGGTAATTGAGTTTCACGCCGCGCGCCAAACGCCGCTCGGCCACGAGGCCGGCGGTGAAAATCAGCAGCTTGTCTTTTTCGCGTGGGGTCAGGTCCATCGTTGGAATCCATCTGGGCAGATAAAAAGTATTCGGATCTGTAAATACAAAACCTGTAGGAGCTGGCTTGCCAGCGAAGGCGTACTCACTGACGCCAAAGGCTTCGCTGGCAAGCCAGCTCCTACAGGGGGACGGTGTTCAAGTGCTCCATATTCTTGGGGGGACCGCTTCGCGGCCAAGCAATGCCGGCCTGAGCAATCGCCACAACTCAATCAGCCAACCACGGGCCAGCAGCGCCTCGCTGGCCAGGCACCGAGCCACCAACAGCCCCGGTAACTGGGTCAAGTCCCCGCGCACATCATTGGGCAGCGAACGACAGGTTTCCAGCAACTCACTGTCGATCTCTCCGGTCACCAGCAATGTCGCAAACACCGGTTGCCCGTCCAGCCCGATAGGCGAATCCAGCAATCCGTCACTCCCGACAATGCGCTGACGTTCGTGCCAGAGCAACTGGCCGTCGCGGCGGATATCCAGATGGGCCTGAAAATGCCCGAGGTCAAAACGCTCTCCACTGGCCGGCCGACCCAGCGCCACGACGTCCCAATAGAACAACCGCGCATCACCTTGCAGATCAATCGAGGTGCAGAGCTCAGCTTGAGCATCGCTGAAGATAATCGTCTCTTGCGGCAACCACTCCAGTGTCGCCCCCGCAGCCACCGTCAAATCAAGCGTCTGATAGGCCGGGCCCGCCGCGCGATACCACTTGGCCGCGCCGGGGCTGGTGATTTGCGCCCAGGCATTCGCGCCGACACTGGCCGAAATGTCCAGCCGATCACCACCGGCAATCCCGCCCGGCGGGTGAACGATGATGTGCTGGCACACCTCGGGGCCTTCGGCATACAGGTGCTTTTGCACCCGCAGCGGGCCTTTGTGGCGACGCTGTACCGGGCGCGTGCTGTCGCCGAAACGGGCGTAGCCCAGCTCCAGCTCGGCGTGCCAGCTCGGAGTAAACAGGGCAGTAGGGAGAGGTGAATTCATATTTTTTAATTATCGTTAGGATGCTACAGATTAGATCGTTACCAGACCGCGCACACCTTCGGCTTCCATATTTTCACCGCGTCCCTGCTGCACAATCTCGCCCCGTGACATCACCAGGTATTGATCGGCCAGTTCGGCGGCGAAATCGTAGAACTGCTCCACCAGCAAAATCGCCATGTCGCCCCGGGCCGCGAGCTTCTTGATCACCGCGCCGATCTCCTTGATCACCGACGGCTGGATGCCTTCAGTGGGTTCGTCGAGGATCAGCAGGCGAGGACGGCTGGCCAGCGCACGGCCGATTGCCAACTGCTGCTGTTGGCCACCCGACAAGTCACCGCCGCGCCGCTGCTTCATTTGCAGCAGCACCGGGAACAGCTCGTAAATGAAGGCCGGGACTTCCTTGGCTTCGCTGCCGGGGAAGCGTGACAGGCCCATCAGCAAGTTTTCTTCCACGGTCAAACGACCGAAGATTTCTCGACCCTGCGGTACGTACGCGATCCCTGCATGCACGCGCTGGTGCGGCTTGAACGTGGTGATCGGCTTGCCCTCCCAGTTCACTGCGCCTTCTTTGGCCGGCAGCAAACCCATCAGGCATTTGAGTAGGGTAGTCTTGCCGACGCCGTTGCGCCCGAGCAGACAGGTGACTTCCCCGACCTTCACCTCGAACGTCAGGCCGCGCAGGATGTGGCTACCGCCGTAGTACTGATGCAGCTTGTCGACTTGCAGCATGTTCAAATTCCCCTCAAATCCCCTGTAGGAGCAAGGCTTGCCCGCGATAGCGATCTCAAGGACGCCATCGCGGGCAAGCCTTGCTCCTACGGGGGCTACATTTCAGCGACCGAGATACACCTCAATCACCCGCTCGTTATCCTGCACTTGCTCCAGCGTCCCTTGCGCCAGCACGCTGCCCTGGTGCAACACGGTGACGTGGTCGGCAATCGAACCCACAAACCCCATGTCATGTTCCACCACCATCAGCGAATGCTTGCCCGCCAGGCGCTTGAACAGTTCGGCAGTGAATTCGGTTTCGGCGTCGGTCATACCCGCCACCGGTTCGTCGAGCAGCAACAGTTGCGGGTCTTGCATCAGCAGCATGCCAATTTCCAGAAACTGCTTCTGACCGTGGGACAACAACCCCGCCGGCCGATTGACCGAAGTGGTCAGGCGGATAGTCTCCAGCACTTCGCAGATGCGATCTTTCTGCTCGCCACTCAGCCGCGCCCGCAGGCTGGCCCACACCGACTTGTCGGTTTTCTGCGCCAGTTCCAAATTTTCAAACACGCTCAAGGCCTCGAACACCGTCGGTTTCTGAAACTTGCGACCGATGCCGGCCTGGGCGATTTGCACTTCGCTCATCTGCGTCAGGTCGAGGGTTTCACCGAACCAGGCCTTGCCGTGACTCGGGCGGGTCTTGCCGGTGATCACGTCCATCAGCGTGGTCTTGCCCGCGCCGTTGGGGCCGATGATGCAGCGCAGTTCACCGACGCCGATGTACAGGTTCAGAGCGTTAAGCGCCTTGAAACCGTCGAAGCTGACGCTGATGTCTTCCAGCGTCAGGATCGTGCCGTGGCGGGTATCGAGGCCGGGGCTGACGCGTTGGCCATGGCTGATGGCGTCGCGGCTGGTGCCGGCGTCCTTATTCGGTTCCACAGGGAAAAAGGCCGGTTCGAGCATGAATTCAGCCGTCGCTGTGACTCTCATTGATCACCTCTTTTTTTCAGCAGACCGATCACGCCTTTAGGCAGATACAAGGTCACGACGATGAACAACGCGCCCAGAAAGAACAGCCAGTATTCCGGGAACGCCACGGTGAACCAGCTCTTCATGCCGTTGACCACGCCAGCGCCGAGCAGCGGGCCGATCAAGGTGCCGCGACCGCCGAGTGCTACCCACACCGCCGCTTCAATCGAGTTGGTCGGCGACATTTCGCTCGGGTTGATGATCCCGACCTGCGGCACGTACAACGCCCCGGCCAAGCCACACAACACCGCACTCAATACCCAGACAAACAGCTTGAAGCCGCGCGGGTCGTAGCCGCAGAACATCAGGCGGTTTTCCGCATCGCGCAGGGCAGTCAGCACTCGACCGAACTTGCTCTGCGCCAGGCGCCAGCCGATGAACAGGCTCGTCACCAGCAACACCACCGTGGCGAAAAACAGTACGGCGCGGGTGCCTGGTTCGGTGATGCCGAAACCGAGAATGCTGCGGAAATTGGTGAAGCCGTTGTTGCCGCCAAACCCGGTTTCGTTGCGGAAAAACAGGAGCATGCCGGCGAAGGTCAGGGCCTGGGTCATGATCGAGAAATACACGCCCTTGATCCGCGAACGGAAGGCGAAGAAACCGAACACCAGCGCCAGTAATCCCGGCGCCAACACCACCAGGCACATGGCCCAGAGGAAGCTGCTGGTGCCGGTCCAGTACCACGGCAATTCAGTCCACGACAGGAACGTCATGAACGCCGGCAAGCCATCGCCCGAGGCCTGGCGCATCAAGTACATGCCCATCGCGTAACCGCCTAGGGCGAAGAACAGACCGTGACCGAGGGACAGCAGGCCGGCGTATCCCCAGACCAGATCCAGCGCCAGGGCGACGATGGCGTAGCAAAGAATCTTGCCCACCAGCGTCAGGGTGTAGGCCGAAACGTGAAACACGCTGATCGGCGATAACAGCGACAGCAGCGGCAACGCCAGCAGCAGAGCGAGAATCACCGCGCCGACCGCGATCGTGACTTTAGGGCCGGCCTTTTGTGTGGCCGTGAGTAATAGGGGCTGGTTCATCAGTCGATCACCCGTCCTTTCAGTGCGAAGAGGCCTTGCGGACGTTTCTGGATGAACAGAATGATCAGCGCGAGGATGAGGATCTTGCCGAGCACGGCACCGATTTGCGGTTCGAGAATTTTGTTGGCGATGCCGAGGCCGAACGCGGCGAGCACGCTACCGGCCAACTGGCCGACACCGCCGAGCACCACCACCAGGAACGAGTCGATGATGTAGCTCTGGCCGAGGTCCGGGCCAACGTTGCCGATCTGGCTCAACGCCACGCCGCCGAGGCCGGCGATTCCCGAGCCGAGGCCGAAGGCGAGCATGTCCACGCGTCCGGTGGGCACGCCGCAGCATGCGGCCATGTTGCGGTTCTGGGTGACGGCCCGCACGTTCAACCCCAGGCGGGTCTTGTTCAGCAGCAGCCAGGTCAGCACCACCACAAACAAGGCGAAGGCGATGATGACGATGCGGTTGTACGGCAGCACGAGATTCGGCAGCACCTGAATCCCGCCCGACAACCACGCCGGGTTGGCCACTTCAACGTTCTGCGCGCCGAACAGCAATCGCACCAACTGAATCAGCATCAAACTGATGCCCCACGTGGCGAGCAAGGTTTCCAGCGGGCGACCGTAGAGGTGACGAATCACCGTGCGCTCCAGCGCCATGCCGATGGCGGCGGTGATGAAAAACGCCACCGGCAACGCGATCAGTGGGTAGAACTCGATGGCCTGCGGGGCGTAGCGCTGGAACATCAGCTGCACCACATAGGTCGAGTAGGCGCCGAGCATCAGCATCTCGCCGTGAGCCATGTTGATCACGCCGAGCAGGCCGAAGGTGATCGCCAGACCAAGCGCGGCGAGCAGCAGGATCGAACCGAGAGACATGCCGCTGAACGCCTGACCGAGCAGCTCGCCGATCAACAGTTTGCGTTTGACTTGGGCGAGGCTGGTTTCGGCGGCGGTGCGCACCGTGGCGTCGGCTTCGACGCCCGGCTCCAGAAGGCTTTCCAGGCGAGTGCGGGCCAGTGGATCGCCGGTCTCACCGAGCAGTCGCACAGCGGCGAGGCGCACGGCGGGGTCAGTGTCGACCAGTTGCTGGTTGGCTAAGGCGAGGCTGAGCGCGGCATGCACGCTTTCGTCCTTTTCACCGGCGAGTTGCTGGTCGAGGAATTTCAGCTGTGCGGGTTTGGCGCTTTTCTGTAGTTGCTGCGCGGCGGCCAGACGGGTTTTGGCGTCGGCGGCGAGCAGTTGATGGCTGGCCAACGCGGTGTCGATCAGACCGCGCAGGCGATTGTTCAGACGCAGGGTTTTCGCTTGGCCGTCGACAGTCAACTCACCTTGTTGCAGGGCGTTGATCAGCTCGATACGGGCCGGATCGGGCTGCGCGGCCCAGGTTTCCAGCAGTTTGGCTTGCTGCACGGGGTTGGCGGTGACGAAGTCTTCGGCGTCGTTGGCGTGGGTGGTCATCGGCAGTAACAGCGCGATGGCGAGGATGAAGCGGTAAAGGGCAGTGGGCATGTCATTGGCCTTACGCGGACAATGTGGGAGCGAGCCTGCTCGCGAATGCGGTGTGTCAGCCACATCCAGGTTGGATGTGCCGACGCTTTCGCGAGCAGGCTCGCTCCCACAGGGGATTGTGTGCGGCCCTGGCTCCATGCCCGGGCCGGACATCCAGTGGCTTAGTTGCTCTTCACCGCATACTCCGGCTTCTTGTCGTTGCCCTGAATGAACGGGCTCCAAGGCTGGGCGCGGATCGGCCCTTCGGTCTGCCATACCACATTGAACTGACCATCGGCCTGAATCTCGCCGATCATCACTGGCTTGTGCAGGTGATGGTTGGTCTTGTCCATGGTCAGGGTGTAGCCGGATGGCGCGGCAAAGGTCTGGCCGGCGAGGGCTTCGCGGACTTTGTCGACGTCGGTGGACTTGGCTTTTTCAGCCGCTTGCGCCCACATGTGAATGCCGACGTAGGTGGCTTCCATCGGATCGTTGGTCACCGCTTTGTCGGCGCCCGGCAGGTTGTGTTTCTTGGCGTAGGCTTTCCAGTCCTCCACGAACTTCTTGTTCTGTGGGTTCTCGACGGACTCGAAGTAGTTCCACGCCGCGAGGTTGCCCACCAACGGCTTGGTGTCGATGCCGCGCAGTTCTTCTTCACCCACCGAGAACGCCACGACCGGAACGTCGGTGGCTTTCAGGCCCTGGTTGGCCAGCTCTTTATAGAACGGCACGTTGGAGTCGCCGTTGACTGTGGAGATAACCGCGGTCTTGCCGCCGGCCGAGAATTTTTTGATGTTGGCGACGATGGTTTGGTAATCGGCGTGGCCGAACGGGGTGTAGACCTCTTCGATGTCCTTGTCCGCTACGCCTTTGGAATGCAGGAAGGAGCGCAGGATTTTGTTGGTGGTGCGCGGGTAGACGTAGTCGGTGCCGAGCAGGAAGTAGCGCTTGGCGCTGCCGCCTTCTTCGCTCATCAGGTATTCAACCGCCGGGATCGCTTGCTGGTTCGGCGCGGCGCCGGTGTAGAACACGTTCGGCGACATCTCTTCGCCTTCGTATTGCACCGGGTAGAACAGCAAGCCGTTGAGCTCTTCGAACACCGGCAACACCGATTTACGCGACACGGAAGTCCAGCAGCCGAACACCACGGCCACTTTGTCCTGTGTCAGCAACTGCCTGCCCTTTTCGGCGAACAGCGGCCAGTTCGACGCAGGGTCCACGACCACCGGCTCCAGCATCTTGCCGTTGACACCGCCCTTGGCGTTGATCTCGTCGATGGTCATCAACGCCATGTCTTTGAGCGATGTCTCGGAGATCGCCATAGTGCCGGACAACGAATGCAGAATACCGACCTTGATGGTCTCGGCGGCCTGGACAGTCCAGGTCATGCCCATCGCGGCAATACTGGCCGAGAGTGTGAAAGCCTTGATCAAGCTACGACGCTTCATTGTGCGATCTCCATGAACTTATGAATTTTCTTGGTTGGCAGATGCGGACTACTGAAGGGTGTTTTGCAAGGGCTGTGCCCGGTCGGCGAAAGGCAGGGAAATGTCGGTTTAGAGCGCTCGCGCGGGCTGAAGGCGCACCATGAAGGGACGAGGTCGGGGCAGTGGTGCGAGGAGGTGCGCTACATTGGGGCGAGCAACGGTGATCTCCTGTGGGAGCGAGCCTGCTCGCGAAAGCGGTATGCCAGTCACACTGATGCTGGATGTGCTGCCGTCTTCGCGAGCGGGCTCGCTCCCACAATTGATCTGTGTTGTGAACGTAACTTGTAGACGACGATAAACCCTTGTGGGAGTGAGCAGACTCACTCCCACATTTTTATTACAGAGTTTCTAGGTGGGAACGACGTTATCCACCGCGCGGTTCACGGCCAGTTCCGCGAGCATGATGACCTGCTGAATCGCTATCGCCTTATGGCGTTGCGGGCCGATCAGCTCGGTGGCGAAATCGCTGGCCAAGACACTGGCAGATGCCAAGGATTCACAGGCATTGACCAGCAGGCTTTCGGTGTCGTTGTTTGGCGCGATCATGAACATGGTGCTGGGGCGGCGGGGGGTTTCGGTGTATTGGGCTGGGGGATCGAGGTAGTAGTCGAGGGCGCGTTTGATGGCGTCGCGGTCTCTGAGCAGATCTCCGTCGCGAGATGTTTCGGGATCTGGATTGGTGGTGTCGATGGGTGGGTCTGGAACAATTTTTTTGCTCATTTGGGGTTCAACTCAGTTGGGGCCACCACTTATCGTTCTCACACGATGAGGGGTGGCAGCTATGTGCGGAGTGAGAAACCGGTAACCCCGAACCCGGCCGGACCGAAGTCCGCCCGCACACAGCCGCCATAGAGCATTGCAGACAGCGGATAAGCTGGCGGCAATTATGGTGGCACTGGTGTTGGATTAACAGGGTAAACCGGGTTCTCACGCCCGATCACTGATGTGCAGTGACAGCCCCAGACTAGACAGCCCACGTCCGACGAACAACCTGAAAAAGTCGTGGGAAACATCCGGTCATTTCGCATTCAAGTAAACACACATAAACAACCCCAGAATCCCAATCCCTGTGGGAGCTGGCTTGCCAGCGAAAGCGGTGGGTCAGCCACATCAATGCTGGATGTGTCGCCGTCTTCGCTGGCAAGCCAGCTCCTATAGTGGAGTGTGGTTACAAAGATGAGGCCGATTCAGTTTGTCGGCTGAAACGCGACAACAGCACGCGGTCCAGCATCCAAACCACCACCATCGAAGCGCCTACCAATGGGAACATCACGCCCAGTGCGAGCATGATGACCGTCGCGGTTTTCCATTTCGGCAGGTCGTGGCGCAGCGGTGGAACACCGAACTTGCCTTGCGGGCGGCGCTTCCACCAGATCACTACGCCGCTGACGGCGCTGAGCAGAATCATCAGGCAAATCACCAGCACGATGATCTGGTTGACCACGCCGAACATCTTGCCTTCATGCAGCATCACGCCGATTTCGGTGGCGCGTGCGACGGTGCCGTATTGCTCGTAACGCACATCGGCAAGGACGTCGCCGGTGTATTGATCGATGTGCAGCGTGGCGTCGTTGCGCGGGTCGTCGGCGAACACGGCGATGGTGAACACGCCCGTCGCGGTTTTCGGGAAGGTGATGCTGTAACCCGGCTCGACCTTGCGTTGCTCGGCGATGTCCTGCACGTCTTGCAGGCTGATGGTCGGTGCGGCGGGGCCGGCCTGTGCGCCGTCGTGGGCCATGTGTTCGGCGTGGTCGCCGCCGGACATTGGCATCGGTGTATTTTCCATCGCCCAAGGCACGGTCTGGCGGGTGGCGGTGTTGAGGCTGCGCGCCTCGACATCGGATTTGGGCACGTTGTCCCACATGGCGGCGGGGAACACGTTCCAGACGCTGGCGTATTGCTGGCCCCAGAACCCGGTCCAGGTCATACCGCTGAGCAACATCACCAGCAGCAACGACGCGCCCCAGAACCCGGTCACCGCGTGCAGGTCACGCCACAACACGCGACCGCGACTGGTCAGGCGGGGCCACAAAATGCCTGCCGCCTGGCCACGCGGCCACCACAGGAACACCCCGGACACCACCAGCACAATGCCCCAGCCAGCGGCCATTTCGATCAGTCGATCACCGACGGTGCCGATCATCAGCTCGCCGTGAATGGCTCGGGCAACGGCTTGCAGGTTCTTCTTGGCGTCTTGCTCGCCGAGGATGTCGCCGTGGTACGGGTCAATGAACACGTTCAGCTCGGTGCCGTCGTTGATCACGACGAATTGAGCGCTGCGTTCGGCGTTGACCGGCGGCAGGTACTGTTTGATCGTTGCCTGTGGATAAGCCTCTTTCACGCGCTTGAGCAGGTCATCGGCGGACACGGTGTGGTGGCCGGCCGGGACGTTCATCATGCTGCCGTACATCAACGGGTCGAGTTGCGGTTTGAACAGGTAGATGGTGCCGGTCAAGGCCAGCATCACCATAAAAGGCGCCACGAACAGACCGGCATAGAAATGCCAGCGCCAGGCCAGGTTGTAGAAATTCACTTTGGGCTGTTTCATCACGTGTGCTCCGCTTTGGCTTGGGTCTTTTAGTTATTTGTTTGCGGTTGCTTCGCAACCGATCGCGGGCAAGCCCGCTCCCACATGGACGGTGTTTAACCTGTGGGAGCGGGTTTACCCGCGATGCTTTTAGAAACTCATGTCCACCTTGGTCCAGAGCGTTCGCCCCGGTTCTTTAATGGCCTGCGGGTCATTGGCCGGGTAGCCAAAACCGGCGTTGCCGGCCAGGTTCAAATGCTCGGCGTAGGCCTTGCCGAACAGGTTGTCGATGCCGGTGCTGACCCTCCAGTGCTGGTCGATCCGGTAGGCACCGTTGAGCGAGAACACGCCGAAGCCTGGGGTCTTGTCGAAGTCTTTGCCGACGACATTGCCCTTGTTCAAATCGATGCGGTTTTGCGCGGCGACCACCCGCCACAGCGCCCCGGCACTCCAGTTGTCTTCGCTGTAGGTGAGGCCGAAACGTGCGTCCAGTGGCGGCATTTGCGGCAGTGGGTTGCCGTCGCTGCTGTTCTTGCCCCAGGCGTAGGCCAGGGTCGCGTCGGCTTTCCAGTTGTTGGTCAACCGGTAGGCCGCACCGAGTTCGCCACCCATGATGTCGGCGTCAATGTTTTGTGCCTGGGAGAGGGTGCCCGTCGGGGTCGGGATGTAGTTGAACAGGATGTAGTCGTGCACTTTCCCGACGTAACCCGAGGCCCAGGCGTCGAGGTCTTCAGTTCGGTATTGCAGGCCGAAGTCGAGCTGGGTGGTTTTCTCAGGCTTGATTGAATCGAAGGCGTTCACCGAACCGGCAGGGCCGCTCTTGGGTGAAAACAGCTCCCAGTAATCCGGGAAGCGTTCGATGTGACCGAGGCCTGCGTACAGGGTGGTCGGGCTGTCGGCCAGGTCATGCTCATAACGGGCGAAGCCGCTCGGCAGGGTGTCGGCGCGGGTATCGTCGGCGGTCGGGTTGGGGTGTTTTGTCATCCCTGAACCGATGGTTTGCCGGTAATCCCTGGCCGAGGCGCGGTCCAGGCGCGCGCCGGTAATCAGCCGGTCACGGTCGGTGGCGTACCAGGTCAGTTCGCTGAAGACGCCGTAGTTGTGGAAGTCGGCGTCTTCGGTGTACGGCAGGTCTTTATAGGTATTGATGCCCGCACTGCCGCGCTGGCGGTGTTCGCTGGTTTGCACGTCGATGCCGCTGATCAACTGCACGACGCCCCAGCGCCAAGTGCCTTTGACCCGGCCGCCGACGGTGCGACGGTCGACGTTCGACGCCCTCGGACCGGACATCATCCCGGTGCCGGAAGGCGTGCGCAGGGTGTAGTTGTCCATCACGTGGTCGGCGTAGTTGTAGTAAATCTGGCCTTCGATTTTATCCAGCACGTCGCCGACGTTCGATTTTTCGAAGCGCAGGCCGAGGCTTTCGCGCAGGAACTGTGAACCGTCCATGCCACGCCCGGCGTAACGCGCTTCACCATCGCTTTTGCCGGCGGTCAGTTCCAGCAGGGTGTCGGCATCCGGAGTCCAGCCGAGCGCGACGTCGCCGTTCCACTTGTCGTAGCGCGAGGGCACGGTGTCGTTGTTGCCATCCCGGTAGTCGTCGGCGTGTGCGGTGTTGCCGATCACTCGCACGTAGCCCAGCGGCCCGCCGGCCGCGGCGTCCACCAGTTTGTCGAAGCGGCCGTTGGAGCCGGCCAGCACGCTGGCATTCACCCGGGTGCCGAGTTCGCCAAAACTCTCCGGCTCACGGTCGAAGAGGATTGTCCCGGCGGACGCACCCGGTCCCCACAGTACGGTTTGCGGGCCTTTGATCACGGTGAGTTTGTCGTAGGTTTCCGGCGAGAGGTAGGAGGTTGGCGCGTCCATCCGGCCGGGGCAGGCGCCCAGTAATTGGCCGCCGTTGGTGAGGATGTTCATCCGCGAGCCGAACATGCCGCGCAGCACCGGGTCGCCGTTGGTGCCGCCGTTGCGCACGAGGGCGAAGCCGGGGATGGTTTTCAAATAGTCGCCACCGTCGCTGGCCGGCACCGGTTGGCGCGGGTCCTTGGGGTTGGTGACGATGGTCAGTGGCGAGCTGGGGGCGATCGCGGTGATGACCGTCGGGCTCAGTTCTTCATTGTGGCCGGCGTGTTCATCGGCCAGCGCCAGCGGTGTCAGTAGGGCGCCACACAGGAATGCGGTGGCGTGCCTGAATCGAACACTGGGTTCGTTCTGGGTAAAAGAAGCTTGGGCAGCGCTCAAGCGTGAGTCAGCAGAAAACCTGGACATGACAATTTCCATCGAACAGTCGTAAACGACACGGCCGGCAGCCTTTGGCTGTCTTCTAAACCGTGTGAAATCAGCGGTGGGTGTTTACGCGACGATGGGTGGGGCGCGGGTTCGGGCGCCGGGGAAGAAGGGTTGCCGGGCGTGGCCCAAGCGGGGGGACGGGGTGGTGAACGTGTTGGCAGGTGGGGTGTTGAAGGCTGTGAACGAAGCACCGCCGGTCAGTGCCGGGCAGTTGAACAGCAGGCTGCAATAGCCGCATTTTTCCCAGAGCGCATGGTGCGAGGCTTTGGGCGGGCAGAGCTCGGCAGCGGGTTGCGCGCCGTGGTCGGCGTGTTCCATCGCCGACATGTCCATGCTCATGTCCATCGACATGTTCATGGTCATGGCAGAGGCGCGTTGATCCATCGGCATCGACTGAGAAATCAGCGGGCCGATAAAGATCATCAGCATGGCGAACAGGCTGATCCAGCTGCCGCGCGTCAGGCTCAATGACTGACGACGGGGCGCGGATGACCTGGCGCTAAGCGGGCGCATGGCGGAGTCTGCTCAGCGGATTACTGGGCGTGAGCGTGCATCTGCATGTCTTCTGGCGGCTTCTTCTGCACGGCGACTTCGACCGTCACGTCACCGGCCTTCTCGAAATGCAGGGTCAGCGGGAAGCGTTTGCCGTCGCTCAACAGGCTGCGGTCTTTCAGGTTGACCAGCATTACGTGATAAGCCATCGGTGCAAACGTGACGTTGCCGCCAGCGGGAACATCGACGCTCGGCACCTGTTGCATCTTCATCAGATCACCTTGCATCACGTGTTCGTGCAACTGGGCTTCGCCTGCGATGGGAGAGTCAACACTGAGCAGGCGATCAGCGGTTTTGCCGCTGTTTTGAATCACGAAATAGGCGGCAACGGTTGGGGCGTTGGCCGGCAACTCCTGCGACCACGGATGAGCGATTTCCAACTCGCCGACTTTGTATTCGTGGGCATTGGCAAAGCAGGCAGGCAGCAACAACGCAGCCAAAACGATGAGTTTGTTCAACATGGCAGTTCTCCGGAACGATTCAAAACGCAGTTCAATTGCGAGAAGGAATCACACCAGAGGGGAAGCGCGGGGGTTGAGACTCGGCCATTGCTGGCGCGGTGTGGGGGTAGCGAGCGTGGCGGCGGGCAGGCTTCGATTGCTCTCGAACTGCGCGAAATACAGCTGCGGCTCATGCCCTGGCAGCGCCACGACAGGTGCTGCGCCCGAGCAACACCAGCAATGCTGCATGTTGGAATGATCGTCGCCTTGCGGCGCTTTCTGCCCGAGATCACCCAGGGAAATCGCCACCATCTTGGTGCCGCTGGAGGTGCAGAAACTGCCCCACAGCAATTGCTCGGCAGGCGATTTCGCCGACTGCGCCATTGCATTGCTCATCGGCATGGCGAGCATGTTGAACAGCACTGCGAAGCAGGCGATCCAGGCAATTGCGAGCCGATGTCGGGACATGGGGAAATCCGTTTGGGTGGGCGATCAAGCGCGGCTATTTAGCCTGATCAGGGCCGATAAGTAAAAAAAAGCGGCGTGCGGTGTGGTGTCGCAGTAGAACCGTTTGCTTCTATGCAATTCAGTGCGCACGTACCGCATGTACTTCCATATCTACTCCAAGCGTAGCGCGAATTACGGCGAATATGGCAGCCAAGTTGTCCATGCTTGGGTTGCCTTTGGCGGACAACATTCTGTGGAGACTTTTGCTAGGTTTAGCTGTTTCCTTCGCCAGTTCTTCGAAACCTACGGTGGCATTGACCAAGTCACGCAAAATGATCCTGGCCATTTCAGGTTCGCCGTTAAGAAACAGAGTAGCAGCCTCATCCAACAATGCCTGGGCGAACTCGGGGTCACGCTGGGCACGCTCGGCGATGGTGTGTTTGTAGCTGCGGGTGAGCGCCATGGCTTTATCTCCGGGTTCGTTCAGCTTTTTTACGGGTTCGAAATTCAGCTATCAGTGTTTTGGCCTCTTTGATGTCGGCCTTTTGAGTGGATTTATCGCCTCCACCAAAAAGGATGATCAAACGTTTGCCCTCTTGAACTAGATAGATTCGGTAGCCAGGGCCCCAATTGATTCGGTATTCGCCGAGACCTTCAAACCATTTGATGTTGGACGTATTGCCTAGCTCCAGTCGGACCAACGCAGTGGATACCTTAAACGCAGCCTGTACAGTTAAGGTGGAAAACCAGCGTCCAAAGGGGCTTGTTTCGTTTTCCTGCAAGTATTCTTCGAGTGTGATCACAGGTGGCCCTGAAGGTAACAAATAGGTTACTTGTCATGCAAGCCAGCGATCCTGCCTTATTCGTTAACGACCGCCAATGCATCAAGTGTTTCTCGAAGCGTCAGTAGCTCACGATCAGCCTGAGGCAACACCGGCCTGCGCAACACAATCACCGGCACCCTGCGCTCCCGCGCCACTTCCAGCTTCGGTTCCGTCGCAGTGCTGCCGCTGTTCTTGCTGATCAGCACATCAATCTGCCGGCGCTCAAACAGCTCGCGTTCATCCTCGATCACAAACGGTCCACGCGCGCCGATGACTTCGCAGCGATCGTTACCGGGGTAAACGTCCAACGCGCGTAACGTCCAGAATTGCTCCGGCGGGATTTCGTGCAGATGCTGCAAGGGTTCGCGGCCGAGGGTAAACAAGGGACGATGGAAGGGTTTCAGGGCGTCGATCAATTCGGCCCAGTCGCCGACTTCTAGCCAGTTATCCCCAACCTGAGGTTGCCAGGCCGGCCGGCGCAGCGCCCAGCAGGCGATGCCGGTCAATTGCGCGGCAGTCGCGGCGTTTTGGCTGATTTGTGCGGCGTAGGGATGGGTGGCGTCCAGCAGCAGGTCGATGCCTTCATCGCGAATAAATTGCGCCAGACCTTCAGCACCGCCGTAGCCGCCAACGCGCACTTGACAGGTCAAATCCGTCGGCACCCGGCCAACACCAGCCAGGCTGTAGGTGTGTTCAGGCCCAAGGGTGCGGGCGATGGCCAGCGCTTCCGTCACGCCGCCGAGCAGCAAAACGCGCTTCATTGAAAAACTCCCGCATGACCGACAATCCCGCCCTGACGATCGATGGCAAATACTTCGACCTGAACCTGCGCCGGCACCACGCTGCGGGCAAAGTCCAACGCGTGCTGACACACCGCGTCACCGAGGGCGATGCCCGCAGCGGCAGCCATCGCCAAGGCTTGCTGGCTGGTATTGGCCTCGCGAATGGCCTGTTGCAACGTTTCGTCAGCGCCAACCGCTGCCGCCCATTCCGCCAGTTGCGGCAGGTCGATGCTCGAATGTCGGCTGTGCAAATCCATGTGCCCGGCCGCCAGTTTGCTGATCTTGCCGAAGCCGCCGCACAGGCTGAGTTTATCCACAGGCACTTTGCGCAGGTGTTTGAGCACGGCACCGACGAAGTCGCCCATTTCGATCAGGGCGATTTCCGGCAGGTTGTAGACCCGGCGCATGGTGTCTTCGCTGGCGTTGCCGGTGCAGGCGGCTATGTGCAGGTAACCGTTGGTTTTGGCGACGTCGATGCCTTGGTGGATCGAGGCGATGTAGGCCGCGCAGGAGAACGGCCGGACGATGCCGCTGGTGCCGAGAATCGACAGCCCGCCGAGAATCCCCAATCGCGGATTCATGGTTTTCAGCGCCAGGGCTTCGCCGTCCTCGACGTTGACGGTGACTTCGAAGCCGCCGTTGTAGCCGAGTTCATCGGCCAGTAACCCAAGGTGATCAGTGATCATTTTGCGCGGCACCGGGTTGATCGCCGGTTCGCCGACGGCCAGCACCAAGCCGGGTCGTGTCACCGTGCCGACACCGCGCCCAGCCTTGAAATGAATGCCCGGCTCGGCGCTCAGGCGCACGTGTGTGTACAGCAGGGCGCCGTGGGTCACGTCAGGGTCATCGCCGGCGTCTTTGAGGGTCCCGGCTTCGGCACCGTCGTCGGTCAGGCGACAAAATTCCAGGCGCATCTGCACGTGCTTGCCCTTGGGCAACACGATCTCGACTGCGTCAGCGCTCATGCCGCCCAACAACAGACGTGCTGCGGCCAGACTGGTCGCGGTGGCGCAGCTGCCGGTGGTCAGGCCGCTGCGCAACGGGGCGGGTTGTTCGGCGGTTTCGTCACGCATCGCAGGGCTTCGTCACGTCCAGCAAGGTAATGGGCAGCGCCTGGCGCCAGGTGTCGAATTCGCCCAGCGGCTGCGCTTGGGCAATATGGATGCGGGTCAGCTCGCCGCCATGTTGTTCGCGCCAGGCCATCAGGGTCATTTCACTTTGCAGTGTGACCGCGTTGGCGATCAATCGCCCGCCGGGTTTGAGTTGCGCCCAGCAGGTGTCGAGCACGCCTTCGCGGGTGACGCCGCCACCGATGAAAATCGCGTCCGGGCGTTCGAGGCCGGCCAACGCCTGTGGTGCGTTGCCGCGAATCAGTTGCAGGCCGGGCACACCGAGGGCGTCGCGGTTGTGCTCGATCAGCAACTGTCGACCTTCATCGGCTTCAATGGCCAGCGCGCGGCACGTCGGGTGGGCGCGCATCCATTCGATGCCAATCGAACCGCTACCAGCGCCGACGTCCCACAGCAGTTCACCCGGCACCGGCGCGAGGCGCGCGAGGGTGATGGCGCGTACGTCGCGCTTGGTCAGTTGGCCGTCGTGTTTGAAGGCTGAGTCCGGCAGCCCGGCCAGTCGCGAAAGACGCGGCGCGCTCGGCTCGACGAGGCACTCGATGGCGATCAGGTTCAGGTCGGCGATCAGCGGATCCTGCCAGTCATTGGCAACACCATCGATGCGCCGTTCGGCTGCACCACCCAGATGCTCCAGCACGGTGAGTCGGCTTGGGCCAAAGCCGCGTTCACGCAGCAGTGCGGCAATCGCCGCCGGGCTTTGACCGTCGTTGCTCAGCACCAGCAAGCGCACGCCGCTGAACAACTGCGCATTGAGGGCGGCGACAGGCCGGGCAACCACGGAAAGTGTCACTACTTCCTGCATTGGCCAGCCCATTCGCGCCGCCGCGAGGGAGCAAGAGGACGGCGCCGGCAGGATCTGCATTTCGTCAGCCGGCACTTGCCGCGCAAGGCTGGCGCCGACGCCGAAAAACATCGGATCGCCGCTGGCCAGCACGCACACCGGCTCACCGCGACGGGCTAGCAGCGGCTCAATGGAAAAAGGACTCGGCCACAACTGCCGCTCGCCACGGATGCACACTGGCAACAAATTCAGTTGCCGCTGACCGCCAATAATCCGCGAAGCGCGCAGCAGCGCGTGCCGGGCGTTTCTGCCCAGGCCCTTGAAGCCGTCTTCACCGATTCCCACTACTGTCAGCCAGGGTGACATCTGCAGTCCTTAAAAATAGTCCTCAAACGGACGGTTCCGACGGGCAGGCTTTTCATGCCGCCTGACAAAGCAGGCATAATACCGCGCCTTCGCCCGCGAAGCGCCTTTCCCACACAGCCGGTCGCCCCCTTGAACGAACGCCCGATGTCCACTGCCTTACGCCCCTCGGCTTGCCCGGGGTTGCTGCGTATTGTTCAGGCGTTGGATGGCGGCATCTGCCGGATCAAGTTGAATGGCGGTTCGATCAGCGCCGATCAGGCCGAAGCGGTGGCGGATGCCGCCGAACGCTTCGCCGGGGGCGTGATCGAGGCGACCAATCGCGCCAACCTGCAAATTCGCGGGATCGGCAGTGAACACGCAGCGTTGATCGACAGCCTGATGGCGGCCGGGCTGGGCCCGAGCAGTGCCGCTGGCGATGATGTACGCAACCTGATGCTCAGCCCGAGTGCCGGGATCGATCAGCACATGTTGATCGACACGCACCCATTGGCCGAGCAGATTCTCGCCACGCTGCAAGGCGATGCACGCTTGCATGACCTCAGCGCCAAATTTGCCGTGCAGCTGGATGGCGGCGAAGCCTTGGCGATGCTCGAACATCCGCATGACTTGTGGCTTTCAGCAGTCGACTGCAATGGCGAACAGCGCTGGGCCTTCGGTCTGGCCGGCTGCCCGACAGACGTGGTCGCCAGTTCCGTTTCGCTGGATCAAGGCCATGCGCTGGTCGTTGCAGTGCTTGAGTTATTTCTCGAGCAAGCGCGCCCGGATCAGACCCGCATGCGTCATCTGCTTGCCGAATGCTCACTCGACGGCTTTCTCGCTCGACTGGCCCAACGTGTGCCGCTGATGACCATCGAAGGCTGGCAGCGCACGGCAACCCCGAGTGACCTGCACATCGGCGCTCATCCACAGCGTGAGGTCGAGCGCGTGTACATCGGTGCAGTGCCGCCGCTGGGGCGTCTCGATCCTGCGATGCTGCGAGGTGTCGCACGACTGGCACGGGAACAAGGCGACGCCAGCCTGCGTTTCACGCCGTGGCAAAGCCTGTTGCTGCCCGGTGTGCCTCTCGACACTGCAGCGCAAGTTATCCACAGTCTTGAACAACTCGGCCTGCGCTGCTCGGCCAATGATGCCTTGGCCCACCTGATCGCCTGCACCGGCTCCACCGGTTGCGGCAAAGGCCTGGCTGACACCAAGGGCGATGCCCGGCAACTGGCGACGCTGCTGCAACGGCAAGGGCATGCGCTGAACGTTCACCTGTCGGGATGCTCGCGTTCCTGCGCGGCTGCGCACATCGCGCCGATCACCTTGTTGGCGGTCTCTGCCGGTCACTACGACCTTTATTTTCGCGATGCAGCACAGCCCGGTTTCGGCGCGCTGCACGCACGCAATCTTACTATTGAAGCGGTCGCAGCCTTGCTCGACGACCGTTCACGGAGCCCCCTGGATGCTTGATTACATACGCGACGGTCAGGAGATCTATCGCAATTCCTTCGCGATCATTCGCGCCGAGGCCAACCTCGCACGAATCCCCGCCGATCTGGAGAAACTCGCGGTACGCGTGATCCACGCCTGCGGGATGGTCGATGCGATTGACGGCCTGCAGTTTTCCGCTGGCGCGGGCAAGGCCGGGCGCGAGGCGCTGGCCGCCGGTGCGCCGATCCTGTGCGATGCGCGGATGGTCAGCGAAGGCGTGACCCGTGCACGGCTGCCAGCCAACAATCAGGTGATTTGCACGCTACGCGACGACAGCGTTCCTGAGCTTGCCCGCGAGTTGGGCAACACACGCTCCGCCGCCGCGCTGGAACTGTGGCGCCCACATCTGGAAGGCAGCGTGGTGGTGATTGGCAATGCGCCGACCGCGCTGTTTTACCTGCTGGAAATGCTCGACGCCGGTGCGCCGAAACCGGCGCTGATCCTCGGCTTCCCGGTGGGCTTCGTCGGTGCTGCCGAATCCAAGGCTGCACTCGCCGCCGACAGTCGCGGCGTACCGTTTGTGATCATGCAAGGCCGGCTGGGCGGTAGCGCCATGGCCGCCGCCGCCGTCAACGCCCTCGCCACGGAGATCGAATGATGCAGCAACCTGGACGCTTGATCGGCCTGGGCGTCGGCCCCGGTGATCCGGAACTGATTACCGTCAAAGCCCTGCGCCTGCTGCGTGAATCGCCGGTGGTGGCGTACTTCGTCGCCAAGGGCAAAAAGGGCAACGCCTTCGGCATCATCGAGGCACATCTGCAGGACGCGCAAACGTTGCTGCCGCTTGTGTACCCGGTGACCACCGAAGCGCTGCCGGCACCGCTGTCCTACGAGCAAGTGATCAGCGATTTCTACGATGCGGCCGGCGAAGAACTCGCCGCGCATCTGGACGCCGGCCGTGACGTGGCGGTGATCTGCGAGGGTGATCCGTTCTTCTACGGCTCCTACATGTACCTGCATGATCGTCTGGCGGAACGCTATGAAGCCGAAGTCGTGCCGGGCGTGTGCTCCATGCTCGGCGGCGCTTCGGTGCTGGGCGCGCCGTTGGTGTACCGCAATCAGAGTTTGTCGGTGCTGTCCGGCGTGCTGCCTCACGACGAGCTCAAGCGTCGACTGGCCGATGCCGACGCGGCAGTGATCATGAAACTGGGGCGCAACTTCCCCAAAGTCCGTCAGGTACTTGAAGAGCTCGGTCTGGCAGAGCGCGCTTTGTATGTCGAGCGCGCGACCATGGCCAACCAGAAAATAGTGCCACTGAATGAGGTCGAACCCATGTCCTCGCCGTACTTCTCGCTGATCATCGTTCCCGGCGAAAGGTGGCAAGGCTGATGGCCCGTCCAGTTCCGGCGATTGTCATTCTGGGCAACGGCAGCCTCGCGACCGCGCGCAAAATTCAGCAGGTTTACCCTGGCGCATTGATCCATGGCCTGGCTGAACGGGTCGAAGGCGCAGACCGTGTGTATCACGAGTTCGGCGCAACCTTGCGTGAGTTTTATCAGCAGGACACGCCGATCATCGCGCTGTGTGCGGCCGGCATTGTCATTCGCACGCTGGCGCCGTTGTTACTGGAAAAAGGCGCCGAGCCGCCGGTGCTGGCCGTGGCCGAAGACGGCAGCGCTGTAGTGCCGCTGCTCGGTGGGCTGGGCGGCGTCAACGTCATGGCGCGAGAAATTGCGGCGGGGCTGGAGGTCGCAGCGGCGATTACTACCAGCGGTGAATTGCGCTTTGGCACTTGCCTGCTCAATCCACCCAGCGGTTACGCGCTCGGTGATCTGGAGCTGGGTAAACGCTTTGTCTCCGATTTGCTTTCCGGCCAGAGCGTGCGCATCGAAGGCGCGGCGCCGTGGCTGGCACAGGCTCAATTGCCGGAAGATCCTGAGGCGCAGTTGTCGATTCACATTGGCAGTGCCGAACGCACGTCAGTGGCCAATGAGTTGCTGATCTACCCGCGCAGCGTGCTGGTGGCGGTGAACGCCGATGTGGCGGATCTGCCGAACGCGATTCGCGCGGCACTGCATCAGGCGAACATCGCCGTGCAATCGCTGGCATGCCTGTTGACCAGCGATCTGCACATGGCTAACCCGGCCTTGCGCGAAGCGGCGCTTGAGCTGAGTGTGCCACTGCGGTTTGCACCGGAGTGCGGCGGCCTCAGCGAACTGGCCCGCCACACCGTGCCGGACGCTACCGTCATTTCGGTGGACGTAGGTATTGCCATTGCCGTGGCCAGTCAACCGCTGGACCTCGCGCAGATCGGTCGTGCGCGGGGGCGTCTGGCGGTGATCGGCCTGGGCCCTGGTGCCGCCGAATTGATGGTGCCGGCGGTCAAGGCCGAGCTGGCGCGGGCCAATGATGTGCTCGGTTACGAAACCTACGTGCGCATGGCCGGGCCGTTCCGCGATGATCAGGTGCTGCACTGCACCGACAACCGTGAGGAAATGCAGCGCGCTCGCCATGCGTTCGAACTGGCCGCCCAGGGGCGCTCGGTGGTGGTCGTGTCGTCCGGTGATCCCGGCGTGTTCGCTATGGCGGCCGCGGTGCTCGAAGCGTTGCACGAATCGACTGAGTCGACGTGGCACAGCGTTGATCTTGAAATCCTTCCGGGCGTTTCTGCTTCCCTGGCAACCGCGGCTCAGGCCGGTGCGCCGTTGGGGCACGACTTCTGCGTGATGTCCCTGTCGGACAACCTCAAGCCTTGGGCAATCATCGAGAAGCGCCTGGACCTGGCGTCTCAGGCCGACCTGGCGCTAGCGTTCTACAACCCGATCTCGCGTTCGCGTCCCTGGCAGTTGGGTCGGGCGCTGGAGATTGTCGCGCAGCACCGCACGGCAGCAACGCCTGTGGTGTTGGGGCGGGACATTGGGCGTCCGGGGCAGACTTTGCGTGTCACCACGCTGGGGCAGTTGACCCCGGATCAGGTGGACATGCGCACCATGGTGCTGATCGGCTCCTCTACAACCTGTGCGTTCCCGCGTGCCGAGGGTGGCAAGTGGGTGTATACACCGCGCTGGTATGGCGATAAGCCAACTTCCTGATCGTCAGCGGCTTCGTTCTGAGGCCGCTTTATATGTGTTGCAATTTAATTAAAATAAAACTATTGCACAGTGTTTTTATAGGTGCTGATATCAGTTTTGGTTTTGGTTTTGGTTTTGGTTTTGGTTTTGGTGGGTGGCGCATATCTAGTTGTTTTTCCTGTTCTTGCATTTCTGAATATTTTGTTGGTAATCAATTGTCTGTTTTATTTTTTGAAGTTAAAAATCAATGTGGTTAGTGTTGATTTAGCGCTTTAACTCAGTCGTCAATTGTTACTCTACAGGGAAGTATATATATATGCATGATCAAGGCCGGCGTGATACGGATGGGTATGTCAGTTTTATTGATATTTTCAAGTTGTCTGATCTTGAGCAGGTGTTGCACCAACATAAAGGCACCGATGAATACGACGCGGTGTTTCGGTATTACTTCGGTTGTATAGGCCAACTCGATTTGCCACGGATGCGTGTGCCGCTTGGATTGCTGCTCCAGGCACTTGGGTCTTTTCTGCAATCCTCAAGGCGACGACGTTCCGCTGAAGTGACGGTGCTGGTGGAACCTGGCGAAGGTCAGTCCCCTACGTTGACGGACATTCATAGCCGGGTTGAAGCTTTTCAGACGCGGTTGTCCAGCAGTATTGAGCAGTTAACGGTTGCCGCCACCGAAGTGCCGAAAAACTTGCACTTTGTATGGCTTGGCGGCGGCATCGGGGATATCCAGCGCGATTACATCAATGTCTGGAAACAGGCACTGGCGGGGGAAGGCTATAACCTCAAACTCTGGTACGACAGCGACGCGTTGCTGGCCTATGAAACCAACCGGATCATGGTTGAGGCCGCCAAGGCTGATGCGATGATCAACGGTGGGACGACCAGCAAAACTGCGGTTGAACTGGGTGACAAGTACGAAGAACGGGCCATTGTCCTCAAACAACAGATGAGCGCGCATATTACCGGCGCGGTAAAACGCGGCGAAAAAGCCGACGATGCACGAATTGATCTTCTGGTTCGCGCTTATGGGCAGAACGAAGCGCATTTGAAGGCCTTGAAAGTCAAAAACCGCGAGAGCCTTTCGGCACTGGCCGAGGGAGGTCTTGAGCTGAGTGATCTGGCAAACAATGACGCGCCGCTACGCTTGCAGGCTATTTATGAGCGGGAAACCAGACTGCGCGGCAACTTTGCCGCCGCCTCCGATGTGGTACGCGTCGAAGCCTTGATCGCTGAGGGGGGAAGTTACGCGGATGTCGATAACCTGCCGCCACTTCTGGAAGTGCTGGGCGAGGTGGACATCAGTCAGTTTGGCGCTGATGCACGCCTGGGCGTGCTGCAATTATTGCTTGATCACAATCCCGAATGGATGCCAGGCCGTCAGGCGATTCGCAGCCAGTACACAAACTATTTTGAGGTCATCCCTCAGGAACATCGTCCGGCCCTGGAACGTTTTGCCCAAAGTCGTCCAGCGTTGAAAAGCGTTTTCCGCCCGCCCGTCGAGCGCCTCGTTCGTCCATCCGGACTGCGAGCTGTCGCCGAGCAAAGCAGTTTGAGTAATGCATTCCTGATGGCGCATCCCGGCTCGGCAATGCTGAGCGCCGTCATCGAACGTTTCAGGCTCAACTATGAAATGGTCGATGCCACAGCCCGGTTGGCCATGCAGAGAAGGGTTGCCTTGATCGACGCTGAAGCCATGATCAATCTTGCGCGGGAGGTCATCGAGAAAAAATTCGGTCCTTTGCGCGAACTGCCAATGGAAGAGGATCTGGCACTCAATTTTCTGGCGGAAGCAGCAGCCAACTATTACAGCGATGGTATTCGCCCACAGAGCGAAGTGACGATCTATCTGACCGGGCCTGCAGCGATGCGTGACGCAATCGATGCCTACGTCCGAATGCACTTCACCCCGCAGGCGGCTGACACCTGGCGAGAGGATGTGGCTATTACCCCCATCGCGACCGTCAACCGGTCGACCGAGGAGGAGCTGGATCACTCCTGGAAAGAAAACGCGAGTGACACCTCCCTATGGCTGACCCGTGAGCAACAACACTGGAAAGAGGGGAAATTCAAGAACCGCTTCATGGGTGATATGGGGGCGCTGCTGAAGTACCAGGCCATTGATTTCGAGGAAGGCTGGCCGGTCATCGAAGGGCGTCATGTGTTGTCGACCGATCTGTTGCAGCACTTGGCTGATAAACTCGGTGAGCCGTTTCTGCAAGCGATGAATGAACAGCGCAGCGAGACGGTGACGTTTGAAAAGGCCGTGCCGTTGAACTTTGATGACCGGCAATCGATCATCGCCCAGGACGCAAAAACGCTGCCTCCTGCTTCGCTGAGCGACACGATGCGCCAAGGTCTGTCAGTCGATGAGATCTTGACCAAAATTGCCAGCGGCTCGTTTTCGACGACGCAATTGAGCCCCGCTCAGCGCCTGTTGCTCGGTGCTTTGCTGGGGGCGAAGGCGCTGGATAACCGCAGCTTCGAGGCGCTGAGTGCCGAGCTGGATAACCTGGTCAACAGGCTTCGCGATCTGGGTGTTTCGGGGCGTTACGCGGTCATTGAACGTCAGCTTTTCAAACACAATGCGCCAGCCTTTATGGCTGGAATGAATCGAATGCCCGGCGAGCCGCCAGCGTTCTCCGAGCACGCGCTGGAACTCAAGGCCAATGCTCTCGCGCAACCGTTGACCTTGCGGCAATGGGGGCAACACGTCGCCCGCATCCAACAGGTCGCCAAGCTTGAATACCGTGACCGGATTGTCGAGCGAGTGGGCATTGTCCTGGACAGCTTTCATGCGGGTACGACGAAACTGGTGCCCCAGGATCTGCTTCTACAGGGAGCTGGCGAGCGGGTGGGTGGCCGCTGTTATCCGCTGGCACTGGCGATGGCCGCGGCGTTGGTACACGGTCCTGCTGCTGCCAATACCTTGCGGGAGCGCTTCTACCTCGGAGTCATTGACCCCGAAGAAAATGACTCCGCGGTCTTTCTGCACGCTGTGGAAGAAATGCGTGGCGTGCAGCTTAACGAAATGGGCACCGCCCTCGCTCGCTCTGATGTGGCGCAGGTGGTGGCGGTACTGGAAGCCAGGACAGCCACCAGTACCTTGATGCTCAACTCCAACAACCATTCGATGCTGGTGGCGAAAACCTTTGTCGGCGAGCGCGGCCTTTATCACTTCTACGATCCGAACTTTGGTGTGTTCGAGTTTGAGCAACCGCTGCTGTTTCGCGAAGCGTTGGACCAGTTCTTCCTGCAACATGAAATGGCCAGGCAGTACGCCGCTTATGGCGAGGCAATCCGGCCAACGTTTGACCTGATCGAACTGGACGGTGCTCGTCTGTCCGAGACGTTGTTGCCTTCGGGGATTCGTATCTCCGAGCTGCTGCAACCTGGCCCCTTGAAGGAGCGGTCATTGCCTGTGGTCCGCCAGCGTCTGGCCAGTGCTCACGGCGAGTCGCTGATGAGCAACCCGCGGTTGGGCAGCAGCTTGCTGGAGCTCGACAGCTATGGGTGGAGCCAGCAGATACGCGAGGCGACCACTGATCTACTGGAAAAAAATCAGCTGTCGCATGAGCTTGTCCCGTTGTTCGAAACACTGGAGGTGACCCCGGTCGGTGAGTATCGCCTGAGCCTGATCGATCCCAAGACGCCTGAGCACCTGGTGCAAGTCATTACCAACGATCAGCGCTTCCTGCGCATCAAAACCTATCTGTCAGAGCAATTCTCTGCGCTGGCCGCAAAACCCTGGGCGCCGGTCAATGAGCCGGATCCGACCGGCGCCGACAGCGTCCATACCTTGAATGCGGGTTTCACCATCCAGGCGCTGATGAACGCGTTGCGCAATCAGGAAGGTGCCGGGAGGCCATTGACGATGGCCGTTCGGCTGCACGCTTACGTCAACTACGCACAACTGGTGCATGGCAACGTGGTCGATGTGTTGGGGCTGGTCAAACTGGTGCGCCAAGCGCTGGCTGAAGAGAAGGTGATCGCTCAAACCTGTGCGCCGGTAGTGACCGAAGCGTTGGGACATGTCGCCAACGAAGGCGTGGGTACGGTATTAGGCCTGGCCAACGTCGGTTTCGATATCTACCAGTTATCCACGGCCGACAACGACGTCGAGCGTGCGCAGTACGGTACTCAGCTGGCATTCGATTCCGCCAGTGTGTTGCTGGCAGGGGCCGGGATCGGTGCCGGTGTGGTGGGGGCGAGCACGGCGGCCGCGGTGCTGGGTGGTGCCGGTGTGATTCTGGGAGGCCTGGCGATTGGTGCGGCAGCACTCGCACAGGGTTTTGCGGTCATTGCCGAAGAGGTCAAACAGGTCGGGTTGTTTTTTGACGGGCTCGAACGAGCGTATCGCGAAGGCGGCTACCGGTTCGAGGAGGCCACTGGCGCGTGGCTACCTCAATCGGCTCTGGTCATCCAGACACTGGACCTGAAGGCGCAAGCCCTGGCATTGGGCAGCCCCGAACTGTTTCCCCTGCGTGATCATTTCGGGGTCCCCGACTTTGATGCGGATTACGACCGCGCAATTGATATTCGCCGCGAACTCGGTTTGCCGGGGCGCGCCGCGTTTGCACCGGCTGCGGGTCAGCCTGTCGTGCTGCCGTGCACGCCGAAAACGGTTTATGGCTATGAATACAAATGGCTGCCCTTTTCGACGCTGCGCCACGACGTCGGGTTTGATACGGCGCGGCGTCTGGAAAGGAGGAAATCGGATGGCCAGCGTCAGTTTCTGTTTTCGTTCTATTCGTTTCCCGGTGACTACATTGTCTATCGCCTGAACCCGGTCTATCAGTCTACGGTGATCACTGTGCGGCTGGACGCCATCGCGCGCACGCTGGTGGTGCCCGCGCTGCCGAAATCGTGGCACGACACGATCACTTATAAAGTCGAGGGCGCCGGCGCGAACTGCTTGCTCGTGCTCAATCCCGGAGTGAAAATTGAACTGGAGTCACCGAGCCAGGAGACCTCACATTGGTTGCTACAGGCCTCGTGGGCGAAGGAAAGCGATATTCGAGTGGAGCCTTTCGGCGGGCTCTTCATTGGCACCATCAAAGTGGAGTTGAGCGGCAAGGGGCGCCATGAGGTCCTGATAAAGATCGGCAAGAATCAAGTCTTCAAGGTCGACATTGCCAAGGTGGCATTGACGGTTATCGAGCAGGACGCGACCCCGGGCATGGATGCCCAGGCGTTGCAGGATCACTTCAAGACGTTGGCCCGAGCGCATCGCCTGGGCATGCCTTACACGCCGGTTCATCAGTTCCCGGTCCCGTTCGAAAACCCCGATGAGCCCAGGTTCACGACTGCCTGGTACGACTCGGCGGTCGATCGCTTCCTGTACTTCCGTGACGACGCGTTGGGGGAGGCCGATGAGGCGTTGCTGGGCGCGGTGGTCGACGGTTTCGCGTACTTCTATGACCCGCGAAATTACCTTGTCTGGCAAGTCGACGCGGTGACTGGCCTGCTCAACCGGCGTTATCGGCTGTTGCTCGCTGAGGCTGCCGAAAGTTTCATCACCCACTGCAAAGAGACGACGCACGGGGTGATTACTATCGTTCAGAAGGTCACTCGTAAAGACCGGACGGTGGATGAATTTATTTACCAGTTGCATGAAGACAAACTGTTGTTGAGTTCGAGGACCAGAGACCTGGACCCGGCGCTGGAAGCGGTCGTGAGCAAGAGCGAGAGACTCGTCGACTGGGCGCAGGTCTTGGGTGAACATGTTTCGTATACGCCTGCCACGGAAAACGCTGTCGTGACCACTGTCGACTGGCAGCCTGCGGCGTACGTCTCGATTTGCTGGAAGGTGGATTCGACGCTGCGCGACCTGGCCTGGATTCGTCGCAGTGACCGCCTGATTGTCCGCCCTACCGCGCCGCGCCACCGGGAGAGAGGTTGGCCGGATTCCATCAAGAATTTGAAGGAGCTCACCCTTGTCCCGACTGCGAACGATGAAGTGGATGTGTTCGTCGTCTATGACAAGGCAGCCAGGCGGCTGACTCGGCAGCAACGAATCAACGGGACCTGGTCCGTTGAACCGATTGAACCCGAAGGGTTGGTGAATGTGGTTGCCATTGAAGAGGAATATCTGGCGCTGACGGATAAAGGCCTGTTCTTCAATGTGAACGCCGACGGTCGCCTGCAGTTGGGTGGCCTGACGGATGACTGGCTCAAGGATCGGGCACATTGGTGGTTGGCGCTCGACACCGTGGCGGGTCAACACCCGGTCGCGAGTTTTGCCATTGTGGGATTGACCCACGTGCACGGTCATCTGCGGTTGAGTGCCTGGTATGTGAACAATCGGTTGCTGTTATCCGATCTGGGGCGTGGCGGGGAAGTGCGCTTGCTCAGCATTACGCCGGACAACACTGCGGCCTGGTTGCTGGAGCTTTCTACCGGTGAAGTCTACCGCCAGCGCTTTGTCGATCCTGCGCAACTGGACAGTGCATTTGGCCAGGGCTTGCGATTGTTGCAGGCCGACGCGATACCGGCACCTGTGCGTGAATGGGCGCCTTGGCAGTTTGCCGATGTCACAGCACAAGGCGCAGGCCTTCGCGCAACAACGCTTGAGGGGATCTACGTGGAATTGCGCTATCAGGAGTCGGTGTTGATCACCGGCGTCGATAGCCAATGGGTGACTGTTCAGAACGGCCCGTTGCAAGACAGCCTCAAGCAACTGGTTGAGAGCCATAGGCACGCGGCGTTCCTTTCGGTAGAGGAGCCCGACAGCCTGCAATGGTATGTGTCCGAGACCGGTCGCTTGATCCGGGTTTCGAAAGCGTCGCTAACCGACGACTTCGAACTCTTGGGTACCCGGCAGCAAACCAATGTGTTGCTGCATGAAAGCAAGGATGGTCTGCTGCATACCTACCCGGGCATGGAGCAGGCCGGCCCCGTCCACTATGTTCAGCGCAACGCTGAAGTGCTGACGATCGAAGCGCAGATGACGGTAAGTGAGCTCTTGCCGCTGATTCCCGACGATGTGAATACCCTGATTCTTCGACTGGGGCAGGGCGCGGTCAGTTGTCGTTTATCGAAGGTTGCCTGGTTGAGGCTGGAGTTGGTCATCATCGATTGCCGACATTCACTGGGCCGTGCCCCGTTGATACCGGGCAAGTTGATCTGGGAGTTGGACCATCCTGGAAAATTGTTGCTGAACAAGGTCGGCGACCACTTGGTGGTCATGGATCCTGACAGTGGACACAGTTTGATCTTTCGTGAGGTCTTTGCAGCGGATCCAGCATTACGGGGGGAGGTGTTCGTGGCATTAAGCGGTTATCAGACCTTTGCGGTATCAACATTGGTAAGTGTCTTGGCTACCCGTTGGAATGCCCAGGGCGGTGTACCGCTGACTGAAATTTTGCCGGCCGTGGCAGTTGAAACTGTAGAAGGTTAAGTTCTGAAGCGTCGCGCCAGGCATTGCGTTGTTCAATAGATAAGTTGCAGTTGTGGGGTTGAACAAGTCACGAACCATTAAGTTTGTGGCTTGTTAGTTATTTTTGAATTGCCGGATGTTTTGCCAGTGTCTGCATTGTTATGCGGGATTTTTTGGTGTGCCTGATCTTTATTTTAATTGTTATAAACACAAGGATGTAAATGTAATGAGTTCCATAGCAGAAATGCCGAATAATGGGCATGGCTTTATTTCGCTGGAAGAGTTTTTCGACGTTAAGGCTGCCTTTGCCGAGTTTTCGACAACACCCGAATATTTTGCGCTTGAACAGTATTATCGTCTTGCGAGCGAACGTTTCAATGCCTCTGAAAAACTGACGCCCGTGAAACTCTTTCAGGAAACATTCGAGTCGCTGCTGCGTAAAAAAAATACAGCGCTGTCGCCCTCTCTCAAGCAGACCCACGTCAGCCTCTCGCACTATGCAGACAGGCTGTCCAATACAGTCGCCATGCTCTCCAAGGCCACTGCACCGGTGCCTAAAATCATGCACTTCGTTTGGGTCGGCGGCAGTGAAGTAGGGGCGATTCAGCGTGATTACATGAACATCTGGCGTAAGGTTCTCGCTCCAGAGGGGTACACCTTCAATCTTTGGTACGACAGCGATGCCTTGCTGGCCTTCGAGATGAACCGGGTGATTCTCGACAGTTCCAGAGTGCATGCCATGGAGTCCGGGGGCGATAAAGTGACTGACCCTCTGAAACTCTCAAGGATGATCGAAGACCGCGCTCGTGTATTGAAATGGCAAATGGCGGATTTTCTCAATCAACCCCAATGGGCCGGCAGGGCCGACGAGGCGAGGATCGACCTGATGGTTCGGGCTTATGGCAAGGATCGCGCAGTGCTGGAAGCCTTTCGCCAAAAGTGCCTGGACACCCATTTGGAGGTGGCGGGGCAGGATCTGCTGCTGCGGGATGTTCGCCATGAATTCGCCGATCATTATTTAAAAGATGTTTATCAGCGCGAGGTCGCCATGCGCGGCAACTTCGCCGCGGCCAGTGATGTCGTGCGCTTGCAGGCCGAGTATCTGGAGGGTGGTCGTTACAGTGATATGGATTATTTGCCACCGTTGGCCGATAAACTGGGTGGAGTTGATATTAGAGGGTATAGCGAGACTGCCCGGCTCGGCGTATTGCAGTTGTTGCTCAACCAAAACGACACCTTGATGCCGGGTCGAGATGCAGAACGTTATCCGGACAGAACCGACAAGATTCCCTCGGGGGATAAAGAGGCGCTGCTCAAGTTCGCCCGCAGTAAACCCGGATTATTTGAATTATTTGTCCCGCCCCAGGATGGCCAAGCCTCCAAAGACGGGTTTCGAATGGCTATTCAGTTCGATCGTGAAATGAACTCTCATTTTATCGCCCATCCAGAGGGTGGTATGAATGAGACGATCATGCAGATAATCCGATTCAACTACGACTGTCTTTATGAGGTTGAGCGCCGATTAACTCAGGATGGAAAACAATGGAGCGACGTCGCTGAATTGCTGGCTACCATTCAAAAGGTTTTAATTGAAAAGAGAGACACAGGAACGGCACTCACACACTCACGCAGGAACATTCTAACCAACTTGGGCGAAGCCATTTTCGAGTATTACCAGGACGGAATTCGCATCGGTGCACGCGGGACTATCACGTTGACCGGCCCCGGTGCTGCTGTCAGCGGGCTGGAGGAGTACACCGAAACGCACGTGGTTGTTGAAGACAGCACCAATGTTCGCGTTCAGTTGAAGTTGGCCGAGGGCTATAACGTCGCCACCGAAGAAGAAAAAATATCCGGCTGGACCGTTAATGCCGAACCTCATGAATGGCTGGCAAAAGAGCAGGAGAAATGGAAGAGCGGCAAACTCAAGACCCGTTACACCGGGAATATGGCAGAACTTCTAAGGGAGCAAACCCTGACCTTCAAACAGGGCTGGCCGGTCATCGAAGGCAAACCTGTGCTGCAGACCTCAATCCTGCAGCAGTTGCTCGATGATTTGGGCGAGCCGTTCATCCAGGCAATGAATGACAAGTTGAGTGGCGAGGTGACCTTCGACAAACCGATGTCGATCAGCTTCGACAAGCGCCAGCAGATCCTCGCGCAACCTGCCTACGAGCTTCCGGTCTCGAACGGCGCGCAACCCGTCGGCAACCTGAACGAGATGTTCACCCGCATCGATCATGGTTCGCTGCGTCTGGAGCAGATAAGCCCGTTGCAACGTGTATTGCTCGGTGGACTGCTCGGCGCGCAATCGCTTGACGAGGCGGGTTTTGCAGGGACCTGGCAAGACGCCTGCGCCCTTGCCGCCAACACGGCTGATCGAGGTCTTTCGGCGCGTTATGAAGCCATTGAACGCACACTTCTCTCGCAACGCACGGTGGCATTCGAAGCCGGGTTTAACCTGCGCCCGTCTACTGAAGACTCCGCACAGAGCTCTCAGGAACTCAAGGTCCGCGCGCTCACCGAACCGCTGAGTATCCGGCAGTGGGGGGCGCATGTTGCGCGCATCCAGAAGGTTGCTCATGACGAGTATCGCTCTCAGATTCTCCAGCGAGGTGCCGCCGTTCGGGCGCTGTTGTTCAAGGCGGGTGCCACGTCTGCCAAGCAATTGCCCCAAGAGTTGTTGATCAGGGGGGAAGGTGATCCCGGCCGCCGTTGTTATCCGTTGGCGCTGGTGATGGCGGCTGCGTTGAGCAAGGGCGAAGCGGCAGAGCGGACGCTGATCGGCAAAGTGGCTACCGCCAGCCTGGCGCCCGAAGACGGCAAGACTCAGGTCCTGTTGCAGATCCTGGATGAACTGCGCGCATTTCCAATGACCGATTTTGGCCATAAAGCGGGGAGCGCCAGCCTGGAGCAGGTTATTCAACGGCTGGAAGCGAAAGACTCGACCGGCGCGTTGATGATCAATACCGATAACCACTCCCTGTTGCTGGTGAAGGGCGGGGTGTCCGGGGAAAGGACCTACCGTTTTTATGATCCAAACTTTGGTGTATTTGGATTCGATACCGTGCAATCCCTTCGACACGGGCTCGAGCGTTTCTTCGATCTGCCTGGGCTGGCCAGGCTTTATGGTGTGGAAGGCTCAGCGAATGCACGTTTCGATCTCATCGCGCTGGATGGCGCGCGTATTGCCCAGAAGACGTTGATCTCGACAGCCCGTGTTGCCGATCTGTTGTCCAGCAACCCGGTAAACGGGGAAGCAGGAATCTCGACCTGGCAGCATCACGCTGCGTTGCGTGCCCGGGCGTTGTCCGAGAATGCTCGATTGGGGCGCAGTCTGGCGGAGCTGGATGGCAGGGGCTGGGCGCGGCAGTTCGAGCAAGTGATGACCCGACTGCGCGAGACTCATTCGTTGGGACAGGATTACGTGCCGCTGCTGGAAACCGTCAAGGTTGATTCCTCCGGGAAATGGAGCGTGTCCCTGATCGATATCAAGGATCCGCAAAAAGTCGTTCACGTCACCGTTGAAGACTCGCGCCTGTTCAAGATCAAGACGTGGTTGCACGAGCAATTCAATACGCTGGCAGGCAGTGGTACCGAGCACGCGGCGGGCGAGCCATCGGCAGTCAATACGCTGAATGCCGGTTTTTCGATCCATGCGTTGCTCGATGCGCTGCACAACCATGAGGACACTACCCCGCGCACCCGCGCAGCCCCTTTGGCCACGGCGGTGCGTCTGCATGGCTACGTGATTTATGCCCAACTCATTCATGGCAACTTGGTCGATGTCGCCGGCGTGGTTCAATTGGTCAGGCAGGCATTGATGGATGAACAGGTCATTGCTGCTACCACCTCCAGGGCAGTGGGCCGCGCGCTCGGGCGTGTGGCGGGTGAGGGGGTGGGCAATGTGCTTGCGTTGGTCAACGTCGGGTTTGACATCTATGAGCTGGCCAATGCTGACAACTCTGCGCAAAAGGCTCGCGCCGCGACTCAGTTGACCTTCGACCTGGCCGGCCTGGTGTTAAGCGGCGTGGCATTAGCGGTGGGCGGTACCGTCGGTGCGTTCGCCGGGCCGCTTGCCGTTGTGGTCGCCGGCGTGGGCTACGGCGTGAGCGCACTGGTGAGCAACTACAGCGCGATCCTGGAGAAAGCCCAGCAAGTGGGGCTGTATTTTGATTGGCTTAAAAAGAGTTACGGCCTCGGTGGTCATTCCCTGATCGATGGCATTGTTCGTTCGATGCCGCAAGTGGTGATAACGACTCTGGATTTGCGCAACCGGATGATCGAATTCGGCAGTCAGGCATTGTTTGCGGAGCATCGCAACGGGCCGGGATTGCCCGATTACTATGGCGATATCTCAAAGGCGATCAACATTCGCGAAGGCTGGGGTTTACCTGGTCAGGCCTTGATCGCCGGTGGCCCGGGCGATGAGCCCGCTGATGACTACTCAGGGGATCGCACGGTGATCGGAGCGATTTTGCCTTGTACGCCCTTGTGCTACTTCGGCTATGAATACCAGCTCATGCCAGGTGCCGTTAACCGTCACGACACGGGTTTCGATGTAGTCCGTGAGCTGGAGTTTGATGCCCAGGGCAACCGACAGTTTTACTTCACACCCTGGACCCCTTTTGAGTACATCGTCTACACAGTAAGACCGGTCTACAAACCCACCACGGTCAGCGTTCTGCTCGATAAAGACAGCCAGTCGCTTTACGTCCCGCAAATACCGCTTGAGTGGAGAGGACTGATTACCTACGACATTGAAGGTGTGGAAGGGCAGTGCTCGTTGTCGCTGAACCCCGGTGTCGCCGCTGTCCGGTTGATGGCCGCCTCCGTCGAAGCGCCGATGCGTTGGGTGCTTCGTGCACCGTGGGTGGACGAAGAGGCGGTGAAATTCGACCCTTCGGGCCTGCGGGTTGATGGTATCGATATACAGGTTGCAGCAGGGACTGAACTGTATCTCCAGCTTGAGGGTGGGCAGATGTTCGCTGTCGACTGGACGCACAAACGACTTGTGCTTGAGGAGCAGGAAATCGAAAACGCTTTCGATTCACGACTGTTGCAGGAGCATCTGGCGAAACTGGCTCACGAACATCGCCTGGCCAGTCCTTATGTGCCGCTGCACAACTTCAGTGTGCCGTTCGCTGACCCGGCGGCACCGATTCGCACCAATGGTTTCTACGAAGCGGCCAAGGACCGTTTCCTGTATGTCCGCAACCTGCCGGCGGCTGTCTGCGCCGACATTCAGCTGGGTGTCGTGTCGGGGGATGATTTGTACTTTTACCATCGCGAACAGCCGACTGTCTGGCGCGTTGACGCCATCACCGGGCAGGTGACCCAGCGGTATCGTTTGCTGAACCCTGTCCAGGGTTCAACCATCATTGCCTGTCAGGATGCGGGCGCGGCGATTCGTGTCGTGCAGCAGGTCATGGACCGTGAGGGCATTCTTTATCGCATGGACTATCTGCTGTCGGCCGAAAGCACACATCTGTGTGCCATCGAAACGACCATGGACGATGTACTCGGGTTTACCGGGGAGGACTTTGTCTGGGGTGGCTGGGCGCAGTTCCTCGCGAATTTCGACGTACAGGATTCGTTTGAGGATTCCACTGTCGGTATGTCCGACGCGATTGAGCACTGGACCCCGGCGACATTTATCTCGATGCAGGTTCGCCTCAAACATCAACTGCATACCGCCTGGGTGCGCATCAGCGATAACTGGCTTGTCTGGAGCCGTGAAGTCCAAACCAATGGTTGGGTGCTACTGATGCCTTCAAGCACCGATAGTGACAGCGTGCTGTTCTACAATGATGCCCGGCACACCCTGTGGCGCTGGACGCGCGGTACGGGCGACAAGCCGGTGTTGGTCGCGGCGCTTAGTGGATTGAAAAGCATGATCGCCGTGGTGGGAGGCTACCTTGCCCTCACCCGGGAAGGCTTGCTGTTTGATGTCGGCAACAATGGTGTCATCCGGCTGCAAGGTCTGAACGAGCAGTGGCTCGGCGCTCACCCTTCATGGCTGGCGGAGTTGCCGGGGATCACCGGACACTACTCGGTCGATGACGTGTCGATTGTCGGCCTTTCCAACGCGCAGGGCTTCCCGATGTCCGTCTGGTATCAGGACAAGCAATTACTGCTTGTTGATCCTGCTTACGGCAAGGATTTGCAGCGGCTGGGTTCTACGCCTGACAAACACGCTGCGTGGTTTTTTGCGCGAGGGACGGGACGGCTTTATCGTCAGGCCTGTCTTGCGGTAGAACACATGCAGACGGCATTCGGCGATGACAAGCGTTTGCGGCACAACGATGTGATTCCCGCGTTGCAGGCGGTATGGCCACAGTGGTCCTTTGCTGATATCGCGGTGAACGGCGCCGGTCTCCAAGGTTGGACCCATGACGGCGTCTGCCTTGAGTTGCTCGACGGTGAGCCGGCCACAATCACGGGTGTGGACACGCGTTTTTTCCCGCAGCAACTGACCCTGCAGGAGCAGACGTCGAAGTTGCGACGCTTGATCGACAATCAGCGCCATGCACTGGCCTTGAGGGTTGGCAATGAGGGTGAAAGGTTCACCTGGTATGACACCTCGGCTGGCCGACTCTTTACGACCGATGGGCGATTCGACGGGCAGTGGTCTTCGTACCTCGGGGCTCGGGACCGGCAGACCTTCCTGGTCTACGATCCGATCGGTCGCCTGCTGTTCAGTAACAAGCGTGATGTCTGGTTGACGCCAGGCACGGTACAGCGGGATGCCGCAGTACTGACCCTTGAAACCGACCATCGAATCGACGACCTGTTGCCGCTGATTCCCGATGAAATCACCACGCTGATTCTGGCGAGCGAGCAGGGCGTGTTGACCTGTCGTGTGTCGGCGCAGGTCTGGGCGCGACTCGACTGCATCATTGTCGAGTGCGCGCGCTTGCAAGACACGAACAAGTCGGTGTCCGGCCTGTTGAAGTTGGAGACTGGTGCACAGGACGGTTGGCAGGTAAACCTGATCGGAGAGCATTTGCTGTTTACCGATCCCGACAGCGGACGCAGCCTGGTCTTTCGTGACGCTCATGCCATGCGCAGTTCGCTTACTCTGAGTCTTCAGGTCCTGGGTGGCACGTTTGAGGCCCCCCTCGATGAGTGGGTGCAAGCGATGGATAGCGCCGATGCGGAAGGTCTCGCGCTGGTGTCTCTGGTCAAAAGGTTGAACGACGTGTAAGCCTGCGCCATGAGCTGATCCCGGCGTGCACAAGGCCGCAGGTTTTCGAACCGGCGGCCTTGTGCATTTGGTCGTCAGGGAACCAGATAGCCTTTCACCCCGGTAAAGATGATTTGTGCGGCCAGTGCGCAGACAAACAATCCCATCAACCGGCTGACAATCTGCAGCCCCTGATCACCAAGAATCCGCTCGATGTGGTTGGACAGATAAAGCACCACGCCCACGGTGAAACTCGCCAGGGCAATACTGAGAATCGCCGTGAGTTTGTCGTCCCAATGTGGCTGACCGATGCCCATCACCAGCAATGCACCGATGGTGCCGGGTCCGACTGTCAGAGGAATGGTCAGCGGGACGATGGTCACGTCCTGCTGCACGTTATCGGTTTGCACCGCCGACTTGCCTTGGGCCATGCCCAGCGCCGAGATGAACAGTACGCTTCCGGCGCCGATGCGGAACGCATCCACGGTGATGCCGAAGACACTGAAAATCACCCGGCCGAACAGGTACAGCAAAACGCTGGACACCAGCGTGGCGACTGCCACTTTCCAGGCCAGGCGTCGTTGTTCCTTGCGTGAATAGCCGCGGGTCAAGCTGATGAAGCAGGACAACACGAAGAACGGGCTGTAGAGCACCAGCATCTTCAGGTAAACGCTGAATAACACTTGAAGCATGGTGCGAGCTCACTGGCGGGGGACGTCGAGAGGGAGTCTATCAGGCGTTGCAGAGTCTGTCGGCTCAGGAAGGTTGAGCCGTTACCCGATTTAGCTGATCACGCTGGGCAACCCAATGCTCGATCAGGTCACGCAACTGCGACAGCTCCACCGGCTTGGCCATGTGCCCGTCCATGCCAGCCTGACGCGCTCGCTCCTTGTGCTCGGCGAGGATGTGCGCGGTCAATGCCACCACCGGTGTGCGGGTTCGCTGGTTGCCGACTTCCCAGGCGCGTAGCTGTTGGGTGGCAGAGAAGCCATCGAGGATCGGCATTTCGCAGTCCATCAACACCAGGTCGTAGCGTTGGGCCTTCATCGCCTGCAAGGCTTCTTCGCCGTTGCTGGCGGTGTCCGGTTGCAGGTTGAGCTTGCCGAGCATGCCGCGAATCACCTTGGTGGAGATCGTGTTGTCCTCGGCCACCAGGATGCGGAAGTCACTCGGGACCTTGACTGGAAGCGCTGCGCCAGCGGGCAGAGGATACAAAACGGCCGGGCCTTTGTTGCGCTGATTCAGCTCGTCCGCGAGGGTGGTCTTGAGGGTGTAGCCGGCCACGGGTTTGGCGAGGATGCGTTTGATTCCGGAGTTGCGCGCAATGATCTTGCTCGGCGCATTGCTGATGCCGGTCAGCATGATCAGCAGAATGTCGTGATTGAGGCTCGGGTCTTCCTTGATCTTGGCCGCCAGTTGCATGCCGGTCATGCCGGGCATGTTCTGGTCCAGCAGGACCACATCGAAGTAATCACGCAAGTGGGCCTTGGTACGCAACAACGCCAGGGCTTCCTTGCCAGAAGGCACGGCACTGACGTTCAGGCCCCAGGCGCTGCATTGTTGCACCAGCACTTTGCGGCAGGTGTCGTTATCGTCCACCACGAGTACGCGCGCACCTTGCAGCGGACCATCGAGGTCGCAGGTCGGGTGCTCAAGTCGGTCCGGGTCCAGGGGGAGCGTCAGCCACAAGGTGCTGCCCTGGTTGGCGCCGGTCTTGATGCCGAACTCGCCCTGCATCAGACGGATCAGCTGACGAGCGATCACCAGCCCCAGATTGCCGCCCAGACTTGTCGCCGAGAGGAAATGCTTACTGTGCAGTTCAGCGTGCATCAGGGCATCGCGCTCTTCGGCTTCCATCGGTACACCGCTGTCCTGCACGGCAATGCGCAGTCGTGGTTTGGCACTGCGTTCATCAAGGGCGACGACAATCAGAATTTCGCCTTCGTCGGTTTTCTTCAGTGCGTTTTCCAGCAGGCTCAGCAGGGTCTGGCGCAGGCGTGTAGGGTCGCCGCTGATGACACGCGGCACTTGCGGCTGGATGAAGCTGATCAGCTCGACATTCTGCTGCTCGGCCTTGGCGCGGAAGATACTCAGGCAGTCTTCGATCAAGGCGTTGAGGTCGAACTGTACGTCGTCCAGCTCGATCTGCCCTGACTCGAGCTTGGAGATGTCGAGTATCTCGTTGATCAGTGTCAGCAGTTCGTTGCCGGCGCTGTGGATGGTCTGCACGTAGTCGCGCTGTTTGACCGACAGGGGAGTGCCCAACAGCAGCTCGGTCATGCCCAGGACACCATTCATGGGGGTACGAATTTCATGGCTGATTTTCGCCAGGAACTCGGCCTTGGCGTTGATCTCGGCGTTGCTGGCGGCCAGGTCGCGACTGACGCTGAAGCGATCTTCCGTGATTCTGCGCTGACGTTCGCTCAGGGCGATGCTCATCAGCAGGCCGCTAATACAGATCAACACCAGAAGCGTAGTGATCAGTCCTTGCGGTGCGACCAGCGTCAATCCCATCAGTGCGGGCAGCATGATCAGGGCGCCAATGTTGAACACCACCATCGCCGCGACGAAAAACCGCGCCGGGCGATAACCTTTTTGCCAGTGATAGGCGCTGACGAACAACATGCTCAAGCCTGCCAGAGCAACCAGGGCGTAGGTAATGATGTTCAGCGGCAGGGTGTTGACGAACAACAACAGCAGGCCGCAGGCGACGATGAGCAGAATGTCCGCAAGCAGCAGTTTGTTCAGCGGGTGAGGGCCGAGCGGGGCGAAGAAGCGACAGGCAAGCATCAGGCCGCTCGGCGCGGTCAGCAATAACGCGAGGTAGGCGCCCGGCGCCTGGATGGCGTGCCAGTTCGGCAACCATGGCCCGGCCAGGTTCAGCAGCAATAGCAGACTAAGCATTAACAACCCTTCACACCAGGCCAGCCAAAGGCTGCTGCGCGAACGGGTGTAGGCGTAGCGCACGAAGTTGTGCAGGATCAGCATGCAAAGGCAACCGAACAGCAGGCCGTAAATCAACGTCTGGTTCTGATCTGCCGCGGTCGTGATCGCCGATTGCAGGGTGATGTAAGGTCGCAACTGATGGTCGGAGACCAGTCGCAGGTAAACATCAAGGGGGTTGTCACTTTGCGGCAGCGGCAACATGAAGTCGCTGCTGGGCAGAGGGCGGTCAGCCTGGGGCTGCCCGGTACCGGTATTCAAATGATCGATCAGCATGTCGCCGTCGAGTACATACAGGTTGAGTGCCGACAGATCGGGTGCGAACACCCGCAGCAATTGTTCATGCTTGCCGGGGGCCAGCCTGAAACGCAGCCATAGTGCGCCCTCGGGCTCGGCCGCCGTGAGGCGATCGAGCTCGATGGGGCTGAATTGATTGATATAGCGAGCCGAACGGATGTCGCTGAGCTGCAGGTCGCCCTGTTCGTCGAGCAATACCGCCCAGCCACTGCCTTGCGCGGCCTGGGCCGGGAGCATGCAGAGCAAGGTCAGCAGAGTGACGGTGAGGCTTATGGCAATCCTGAGCCAGCGCACGGCGAAATCCCTTCGTAGGTTGATGCCAGATTATAACGATGCGCGGTGCCGGAATAGTCCGGCAAGGACCAGCGGCCCTTGCCTGGCCGAATGAATGGCCTTATTCCTGGCTTTCGCCACGTTCACGGGCAATGGCACGGTAGCCAATGTCATTGCGGTAGAAACAGCCTTCCCAGTCAATTTCGGCCGCCAGCTTGTAAGCTTGCTGTTGAGCCGCATCGACGCTGGCGCCCATGGCGGTGGCGCAAAGTACCCGGCCACCAGCCGTCACCACTTGACCGTCCTTGAGCGCAGTGCCCGCGTGGAAGACTTTGCCTTCCAGTGCGGCGGCTGCATCCAGACCGTTGATGGCCACGCCTTTGGCGTAGTCACCCGGGTAACCGCCAGCGGCCAGCACGATACCGACGCTCGGACGTGGATCCCATTGCGCTTCGACCTTGTCCAGCGCTTGCGCCAGAGCGGCTTCAACCAGCAAGACCAGGCTCGACTGCAAACGCAGCATCACCGGTTGGGTTTCAGGATCGCCGAAACGGCAGTTGAATTCGATGACTTTTGGGTTACCAGCCTTGTCGATCATCAGGCCCGCGTACAGGAAGCCAGTGTAGACGTTGCCTTCCTCGGCCATACCGCGAACAGTCGGCCAGATCACCAGGTCCATGGCCCGCTGGTGCACTTCTGCCGTCACGACCGGGGCCGGGGAGTAAGCGCCCATGCCGCCGGTGTTCGGGCCGGTGTCGCCGTCGCCGACGCGTTTGTGGTCCTGGCTGGTGGCCATTGGCAATACGTTCTTGCCGTCGACCATGACGATAAAGCTGGCCTCTTCACCGTCCAGGAACTCTTCGATGACCACGCGCGAACCGGCGTCGCCAAACGCATTGCCCGCGAGCATATCGCGTACGGCGTCTTCGGCTTCCGCCAGAGTCATGGCAACGATCACACCTTTACCGGCGGCCAGGCCGTCGGCCTTGATCACGATCGGTGCGCCTTTTTCACGCAGATAAGCCAGGGCTGGCTCGATCTCGGTGAAGTTCTGGTAGTCGGCGGTCGGGATCTTGTGGCGCGCCAGGAAATCTTTGGTGAAGGCTTTCGAACCTTCCAGCTGAGCGGCGCCAGCGGTCGGGCCGAAGCAATCAAGGCCACGGCTGCGGAACAGATCGACCACGCCTGCAACCAGTGGCACTTCCGGACCGACGATGGTCAGGGAAACGTTTTTCTCCGCGAAATCTGCAAGCTGCTCAAGGGCCAGCACATCGATAGCGACGTTCTCGCACTTGGCTTCGATGGCAGTGCCGGCGTTGCCAGGTGCCACGAACACTTTCTGTACGCGCGGATCCTGAGCCACTTTCCAGGCCAGAGCGTGTTCACGGCCACCGCTGCCAATGATCAAAACATTCATTTCAAAAACCTCGGATGACGCTAATTCTGGATGCAGCAATGAGGCTGCTTTTCTGTGGGAGCGAGCCTGCTCGCGAAAGCGGTGTGTCAGTCACATCATTGTTGGATGTGCCGCCGTCTTCGCGAGCAGGCTCGCTCCCACAGTTGATCGTCGTACTTAGTGACGGAAGTGGCGCATGCCGGTGAAGACCATGGCGATGCCGGCTTCATCAGCAGCAGCAATCACTTCCGCATCACGCATCGAGCCACCAGGCTGGATCACCGCAGTGATGCCGACCTTGGCTGCGTTGTCCAGACCGTCGCGGAACGGGAAGAAAGCGTCCGATGCCATGACCGAACCGGCTACCTGCAAGCCGGCATGTTCAGCCTTGATCGCAGCGATACGGGCAGAGTTCACACGGCTCATCTGGCCTGCGCCGACACCGATGGTCTGACGGTTTTTTGCGTAGACGATGGCGTTGGACTTAACGTACTTGGCCACTTTCCAGGCGAAGATCAGGTCATTGATTTCCTGTTCGGTCGGTGCGCGCTTGGTCACGACTTTCAGGTCATCGGCGCCGATCATGCCGATATCACGGCTTTGCACCAGCAGGCCACCGTTGACGCGTTTGTAGTCCCACGCAGCGGCGCGATCAGCCGACCATTCGCCGCAGGCCAGCAGGCGCACGTTGGCTTTTGCCGCCACGATGGCGCGGGCTTCTTCGCTGACGCTTGGGGCAATGATCACTTCGACGAACTGACGCTCGACGATGGCTTTGGCGGTTTCGGCATCCAGTTCGCGGTTGAAGGCGATGATGCCGCCGAAGGCCGATTCGGTGTCGGTGGCGTAGGCCAGTTCGTAGGCCTGACGGATACCGCCTTCGGCGTCCGGGCTCACGGCCACGCCGCACGGGTTGGCGTGCTTGACGATTACGCAGGCCGGCTTGACGAAGCTCTTCACGCATTCCAGCGCGGCGTCGGTGTCGGCCACGTTGTTGTACGACAGTTCTTTGCCTTGCAGTTGGGTCGCTGTGGCAATGCCGACTTCGGCAGGCTTGGCTTCTACGTAGAACGCCGCGCTCTGGTGCGGGTTCTCGCCGTAGCGCATTTCCTGGGCCTTGACGAACTGGCTGTTGAACGTGCGCGGGAACTCGCTGCGACCTTCAGTGCTGAGGGTTTCGGCAGCCTGATTCACGGTGCCCATGTAGTTGGCGATCATGCCGTCGTAGGCAGCGGTGTGTTCGAAGGCCTTGAGCATCAGGTCGAAACGCTGAGCGTAAGTCAGGCCGCCGGCCTTGAGGCCTTCCAGAACGCTGGCGTAATCACTGGCGTTGACCACGATAGCCACGTCTTTGTGGTTCTTGGCCGCCGAGCGGACCATGGTCGGGCCGCCGATGTCGATGTTCTCGATGGCAGTCGGCAAGTCGCAGCCAGGCTTGTTGATGGTGGCTTCGAATGGGTACAGGTTGACCGCAACCAAGTCGATCGGCTTGATGCCGTGCTCGTTCATGATGGCGTCATCGATACCGCGACGACCGAGGATCCCACCGTGGATTTTCGGGTGCAGGGTTTTCACCCGACCGTCCATCATTTCTGCGAAACCGGTGTAATCCGCGACTTCCACTGCGGCAACGCCGTTGTCGCGCAGCAGCTTGAACGTCCCGCCGGTGGAGAGGATCTCGACGCCCAGGGTTTCAAGCTCCTTGGCGAATTCGAGGATCCCGGTCTTGTCGGAAACGCTGATCAAGGCGCGGCGGATCGGCAGGCGGGTAGTCTGGTCGGTCATCTCAATTTCCATCAAAAGCAAAGGAAGTCAGCAAAAAAGGCGACCGGTTTTACGCGGGCGCCTTTCTGGTTTGATTGAATGCTTACAGCAAATCGTACTGCTTGAGTTTCTTGCGCAGCGTGCCTCGGTTCAGCCCGAGCAGCTCGCTGGCCTTGGTCTGGTTGCCCTTGACGTAGTTCATCACGCACTCGAGCAGGGGAGCCTCGACTTCGGAGAGCACCAGGTTGTACACATCCGTGACGGCAGCGCCCTCAAGGTGGGCGAAATAATTGTGCAGCGCCTTCTCGACACTCCCGCGAAGGGTCTGACCTTCTTCGCTCGGCGTATTGAGGTGCTGTTTCAAATTTACGTTGTCGCTCACGGGTGTAGTTCCACTCACTAAAGTCTCGGTCATCATCGTCATGCGGCCACCCCTTTTTCGTCCCCTGTCAGGCTCTTGTAACGTTCGGCGAAGAAGCCCTGAACGTTGGCGCATTGTGCTTCCGTATCTTCCAAACGATTGAAGTGGGCGCGAAACTCCCTGGCGCCCGGCAAGGTTGCGAGATACCAGCCCACATGCTTTCGAGCGATACGGACACCCATGACATCTCCATAGAAGACGTGCAGGGCGGCCAGATGCTCTAGCAGAATGCGTTCCACCTCGATCAATTCCAGCGCCGGAAGTTTTTCGCCGGTACGCAGGAAATGCTCGATCTCACGAAAAATCCATGGCCGCCCTTGGGCAGCCCGGCCTACTAACAAACCATCGGCACCGGTCGCGTCGAGCACGTATCGGGCCTTTTCAGGCGAATCGATATCGCCGTTGGCAAAGACTGGAATCGACACCGCCTGTTTGATCGCGGCAATGGTGTCGTACTCGGCTTCACCGGTGTACAGATCGGCACGGGTGCGGCCATGGACCGCCAACGCCGTAATGCCTGCCTGCTCGGCGATCTTTGCCACCGTCAAACCATTCTTGTTGTCCCGGTCCCAGCCGGTACGGATTTTCAGGGTTACCGGCACATCAACCGCAGCCACGACGGCCTGCAGGATCTCGGTGACCAATGCTTCATCTTTCAACAGCGCAGAACCGGCAGCCTTGTTGCAGACCTTTTTCGCCGGACAACCCATGTTGATATCAATAATCTGCGCGCCTAGTTCGACGTTGGCCCGGGCCGCGTCCGCCAGCATCTGCGCATCACCACCGGCGATCTGCACCGAGCGTGGCTCGGGATCACCTTCGTGAATCATGCGCATACGCGACTTGCGGGTGTTCCACAAACTCATGTCGCTGGTGACCATTTCCGAGACAACCAGCCCCGCGCCCAATCGCTTGCACAGCTGACGAAAGGGTTGGTCGGTGACTCCCGCCATCGGGGCGAGAATCAAGCCGTTTTGCAATGTATATGGACCGATGCGTACCGCCGACATAGGACTTCCCTGTTGTGGGGCCGGATCATTAGAGTTCGAAAAAGGGTTGGCATGATACCCGCTCTCGATGACTGGATAAAGGCTGAATTGAACAAAATCTGAACAGTTATGCGGTTATTACCAGCGGTCAGGTATGGACGGTACCCGTCAGAAATCTGCCGCCAAGCCTGTATCGGTAAGGCGTTTCACTCGGGGGAGTGGAAGCTCAGACTGTAGTTCACCGCTTTGGCGCCCGGGTCGAGAATATCCAGCGCGATGTGGATTGGCGTTTGCGGCGGCATTTCCGCCATACCTTCGAGGTCGCCGCCGAGGTACTCGCCGGGTTTGAAGCGGCGGCTGGCAATCAAGTGGCCATTAAGGTCGGCAAAGCGCAGTTCTAGCAGCGGAAAGGGCTGGGAGAACGGAGCGCGGTTGTAGATGATCGCATCGACCACCAAGGCACCACTGAATTCTGGGTGGCTGCGGACCACCAGGTTGCTGCTTTTGATTTTGGCAATGTCGACTTTGGACGGCACTGTGCAGCCGATTTTCGGGCACAGTTGCTGGAACCAGGGGCGGTACTGGTCCTGACGGGCCAGTTCGTCGAATTGGTAGGCAATGTATTGGCCTGCGAGCGCGGCGGCACCGAGCAAGACCAGAAGCAACCAGAACAACCGCCGGCCCCAGGGGGATCGACGTTTCTGCCAATCCAGTTGCAGTGGGTCATCGGTCAAGTCCTGCAGTACCTCGGCACGCACGCCTGGTTCACTGCGCTCGCGACTTTTGCGCAACGGTTCGATGGAAGGCAGGTTGTCGTCGAGCTTTTCAGTCGCCGACAGGCGCTCGTGGTTGAGGGAGGCGTCGAGTGGGTCGTTCAGGCGCAGATGGGGCACCTGGGGCTCTTCATCCAGATCAACCGGCTCCAGCGAAAACGAAGGCTCGGTTCGTGAGTGCTTGTTCGGTTCAGGTTCTGATTCCGGCTGTTCGGATTCTGCTGACTGGGCGCGGTCAGCGGCCGACTCGCTGAATAGGCTGTCGGACCATGGCTCTTCGTCTTGCTCGATAGAGTCGCGACGGGCACTGAGGCCGTCTTCGCGGTGCCGGCCCAACTCTGTGGTTGGCTGGATTTCCCGCTGTTCGAGCCGGGCGAGCTCTTCGTCCAGATCCAGACTGTCCAGATCCAGTTCGGAGGCCGTCCATTGCTTTTGGCTGATAGCACGCTGCACTGGCGGTTCAACGATGGCCGGGGTCGCCGGTTTGATGGCTTCTTTACCGGCCCGTTGTTCCAGCAATTGTTTGGCGGCGTTGAATACCTGCAAGCAGGAGCCGCAACGAACCACTCCGCGGGCCACGCTCAACTGGGCATGGCTGACGCGGAAGCTGGTTTGGCAATGCGGGCACTGGGTGACGAAGCTATCGGTCATGCGGCGATCCGGTTTATGCAGGCGTTCATTCTAGCGCCGACGGCCGGTAATGCGCACCCAGCCATCGCGATTGGCAATCGGATCCAGATCGAAGTCTTGAGCGTAGGCGGCCGCAACGTCTTCACCTTGTTCGGCCAGGATGCCGGACAACGCCAGGCGTCCACCGGGTTTGACCAGACTCGACAGTTGCGGGGCCAGGGAGACCAATGGCCCGGCAAGGATGTTGGCGACCAATACGTCCGCTTTGACCGGCGGCAGATCTTCCGGCAGATATAGCGGGAAGAGTGCTTCGGCAATGTTGTTACGCCCGGCGTTGTCGCGGGAGGCTTCCAGCGCCTGGATGTCGATGTCGGTGCCGACGGCTTCCTTGGCGCCCAGCAGCAGGGCGGCAATCGCCAGAATCCCCGAGCCACAGCCAAAATCCAGCACGTTGCAGTCTTTGAGGTCCTGGCCATCGAGCCATTCCAGGCACAGCGCGGTGGTCGGGTGGGTGCCGGTGCCAAACGCCAGGCCCGGGTCCAGCAGCAGGTTCACGGCGTCTGGCTCGGGCGCGGCGTGCCAGCTTGGGACGATCCACAGGCGCTGTCCGAAACGCATCGGCTGGAACCCGTCCATCCAGCTGCGCTCCCAATCCTGGTCTTCGATGACTTCGCTATGATGCTCGGGCAGCGGGCTTCCGGTCAGCAGCTCAAGATGGGCCAATACGCTGGCAGCTTCGGTGCCGCCTTCGAACAGGGCCAGCAGGTGGGTGTGCGACCACAGTGGCGTGGTATTGAGTTCTGGCTCGAAGATCGGCTGATCTTCGGCGTCCATGAAGGTCACCGACACGGCGCCCACTTCAAGGAAAGCGTCTTCGTAGGTTTCGGCTTGTTCTGGGCTGATGGCGAGACGGACTTGCAGCCAAGGCATGGCGGGCACCTTTGAAAATATTGATTGCAGCCTAGCGGGCTGCGAGAAGCGCGCAAGTTTACGCGAGCGCGGAGGTTTTGTGGGAGTCGCTTGGCGTTCATCGCCGCGAGGTTCCTGAATGACACGGAACCTTGTGGGAGCGAGCCTGCTCGCTCACACAGGGGGGCAGGGGCGATAGCTCCGATGAAATGTCCAGAAACAACAAAGCCGCCCGAAGGCGGCTTTGTTGATCGGGTCGAAGCTTAGTGCTTCTCGCCTGCCAGCTTGTGCTCAAGGTAGTGGATGTTCACTCCACCTTTGCAGAAGCCTTCATCACGGACCAGATCGCGGTGCAGCGGGATGTTGGTCTTGATCCCGTCGACAACGATTTCGTCCAGCGCATTGCGCATGCGCGCCATGGCTTCTTCACGGGTTGCGCCGTAGGTGATCAGCTTGCCGATCAACGAATCGTAGTTCGGCGGAACGGCATAGCCACTGTACAGGTGCGAATCGACGCGAACGCCGTTGCCGCCTGGTGCGTGGAAATGCTTGACCGTGCCCGGGCTCGGCATGAAGGTTTTCGGGTCTTCGGCGTTGATTCGGCATTCCAGGGCGTGACCGCGGATCACCACGTCGTCCTGGGTGTACGACAACTTGTTGCCAGCGGCGATGCTGAGCATCTCCTTGACGATGTCGATGCCGGTGACCATTTCCGAAACCGGGTGCTCTACCTGCACACGAGTGTTCATCTCGATGAAGTAGAAGTGGCCGTTCTCGTAAAGGAACTCGAAAGTGCCGGCGCCACGGTAGCCGATGTCGATGCACGCCTTGACGCAGCGAGCGAGGACTTCCTGGCGTGCTTTCTCGTCGATGCCCGGTGCCGGCGCTTCTTCGAGAACCTTCTGGTGACGACGTTGCAGCGAGCAATCGCGGTCGCCCAGATGGATGGCTTGGCCCTGGCCGTCGGAAAGTACCTGGACTTCCACGTGGCGTGGGTTGGTCAGGAATTTTTCCAGATAGACCATCGGGTTGCCGAACGCCGCGCCAGCTTCAGTACGGGTCAGTTTTGCGAAAGAAATCAGGTCTTCTTCTTTATGCACAACGCGCATACCGCGACCACCGCCGCCGCCAGCGGCTTTGATGATCACCGGGTAACCGACTTCGCGACCGATGCGCAGAGCGGTTTCTTCGTCTTCTGGCAGCGGGCCGTCGGAACCTGGAACAGTTGGAACACCGGCAGCGATCATGGCGTGCTTGGCCGATACCTTGTCGCCCATCAGGCGAATGGTGTCGGCTTTCGGGCCAATGAAGGCGAAGCCGGAGTTCTCGACCTGTTCAGCGAAATCAGCGTTTTCCGCAAGGAAACCGTAGCCTGGGTGAATGGCGGTAGCGCCGGTCACTTCAGCTGCGGCGATGATTGCCGGGATGTGCAGGTAAGAGTGCGCGGCCGAGGCAGGACCGATGCAGACGGATTCGTCTGCCAGGCCCAGGTGCATCAGCTCTTTGTCAGCCTTGGAGTAAACGGCGACAGTCTTGATGCCCATCTCTTTGCAGGCACGCAGGATCCGCAGGGCAATCTCACCGCGGTTGGCGATCAGAACTTTTTCCAACTTCGCAGTCATCAAAGTTTCTCCGCGGTTCAAACGATGGTGAACAGCGGTTGGTCGTACTCAACCGGCTGGCCGTCTTCGACGAGGATGGATTCGATCACACCGCTGGTTTCAGCTTCGATGTGGTTCATCATCTTCATGGCTTCGACGATGCACAGGGTGTCGCCTTTCTTCACGGTCTGGCCGACTTCAACAAACGAAGGCGAGGATGGCGAAGATTTGCGATAGAACGTACCGACCATCGGCGAACGGGCAACGGTGCCGTTCAGAGCAGGCGCGGCCGGAGCAGCAGGTGCAGCGGCAGCGGCAACCGGAGCAGCAGCAACAGGCGCTGGTGCCGGAGCGTGCATTGGAGCCGGTGCGTAGTACTGCTGAGCCGGGGTTTTGCTATGACGGCTGATGCGTACGGACTCTTCGCCTTCCTTGATCTCGAGCTCGTCGATGCCGGACTCTTCCAGCAGTTCGATCAGTTTCTTAACTTTACGGATATCCATGAATCATCAACTCCCAAGGGTCGGTCAGGGGCGTTTAACGCTTGTAGTTCAAGCCGTTGCCTGTGTTTCAAGCTGTTCTAGTGCAGCCTCCAGGGCCAGTCGATAACCGCTGGCGCCAAGGCCGCAGATCACTCCCACCGCTACGTCGGAGAAGTAAGAGTGATGGCGGAATGGTTCGCGTTTGTGCACGTTGGACAAATGCACTTCGATGAATGGGATGCTCACCGCCAGCAGCGCGTCACGTAATGCGACACTTGTGTGCGTAAAAGCTGCTGGATTGATCAGAATGAAGTCCACACCTTCACCGCGAGCGGCATGGATGCGGTCGATCAATTCGTACTCGGCGTTGCTTTGCAGGTGCAGCAAATGATGGCCGGCTTCTCGGGCGCGGCGTTCCAGGTCCTGGTTGATCTGCGCCAGTGTCGTAGCGCCGTAGGTGCCCGGTTCACGGGTGCCGAGCAAGTTCAGGTTGGGGCCGTGCAGCACCAATAGGGTCGCCATCTGCAGTTCCTTGTTATCTGTGGGCAAGTGTCAGAACCCGGCGACTATGCCGCAAAGCCTTTGTGACTGTCCAGTTCTATGCAATAGCCAGCACGATAGCCGATGTTTGCGCGAAATATGTGACCGGGTGTTTAAATCTGGTCATTTGCATGCGCAACACGTTTGGCGAAGTCTGCGGCATTGATCTCGCCGATCACTCGTACGTCCGCACGTTCAACGCCGTCCTTGCCAAAAAACATCAAGGCGGGAGGGCCGAACAATTTGTATCGGTCGAGCAGGGCGCGTTGCTCGGCATTGCTGGCGGTGATGTCGAAACGCACCAGTCGATAGCCTTGCAGGCGCTCAACGATTTTTGCGTCCTTCAGGACTTCGCGGTCGATGACTTTACAGCTGATGCACCAGTCGGCGTACCAGTCGAGTAGCAGCGGGGTACCGGAGGATTGGGCGTCGGCGAGCACGCGGTCCAACTCGGATGGCGTGCTGATGGTTTGCCAGGTTCCGTTGTTTTGCGATGGCTCGGTACTCGCAACCGCCCGCGATTGGCCAATCGGGTTGAGCGGATCGGTCTGGCCGCTGAAGGCTCCGAACCAGCACGCCAACGCGTAAAACAGCAGGAACATTCCGAGTAATTGGCCGAGGCGTTTTCGAGGCGGTTTGTAGACGAACTCCAGCGCGCCCATGAACAAGCCGACTCCGCCAGCCAGCAAGCCGATCAGCAGCAAGGTGATCTGGCCCGGCAGTACTCGGCTGAGCAGGCCGATCGCCAATCCCAGCAACAACACCCCAATGGCGTTTTTCACATAGACCAGCCACGGCCCGCTTTTCGGCAACCAGGCCGCGCCACCGGTGGCCACCAGCAACAGCGGCGCGCCCATGCCGAGGCCGAGCATGAACAGTTTCAGTCCACCACCCAACGCATCGCCGCTGGCGCTGATGTACAACAGCGCGCCGGCCAGGGGCGCGGAAACGCAAGGCGAAACCAGCAGGCTGGACACTACGCCCAACACCGCGGCGCCCCACAGGGAGCCGCCTTCAGTGCGGCCGGCGATGCGATCCAGACGACTGCTGATGGCGTGTGGCAGCTTGAGTTCGAATACGCCGAACATCGCCAGGGCAAACACCGCAAAGAACGTCGCAAACGGCACCAGCACCCAGGCTGATTGCAGGCGCGCCTGTAGATTGAGTTGCGCGCCAAACATCCCCATCAGCGCACCGAGCAGGGCGAAGCACGCGGCCATCGGCAGCACGTAGGCCAAGGACAGGTTGAAGCCGCGCAAACCTCCGACCTGACCACGCAGCACCACACCGGAAAGGATGGGCAGCATCGGCAGCACGCAAGGGGTGAACGTCAAACCCAAACCGGCGAGGAAGAACAGTGCAAGCTCGCGCCAGCCAACGCTTTGCGCGGAGGTCGGGGCGCCAACGCCCTCAATGCTCAGGCGCTCGGTTTCCGGTGGATAGCACAGGCCTTTGTTGGCACAGCCCTGATAGGTCACGGCCAGTGTGAAGGCGCGTTGATCGGTGCGCGGTATTTCTACGTCAACAACGCCGTGATAAACCTCAACGTCGCCGAAGTACTCGTCGTGCTTCTGTTCGCCCTTGGGCAGTATTGCGGCGCCCAGGCTGATATCGGCCGGATCTGCGCGAAACTGGAAGCGATGCCGGTAAAGGTAATAACCCTCGGTGGCGACGAACCGCAGCCTGATCGACTGCGGCGTGCTGTCTACCAGGCTTAATTGAAAGGCTTCGCGCACTGGCAGAAAGTCAGCGCTGTTGTTGATCGCGCCCAGGGTGGAACTGGGCCGGGTGTCCAGCAACCCGGTGGCAGTTGCTGGCAGGGCGAGCACTAAAAGCAGCAGGCAGAGCAAACGGCGCATGACAATCTCGCGTATCGGAATTGGGGGCATGATAGCGGACGGCGGGCGGGTGTGCAGGGTAGGGAATTTTGTGGTGAGGGTTCTGGCGCTGTCGCGAGCAGGCTCGCTCCCACAGGAGGACGCATTCCAATGTGGGAGCGAGCCTGCTCGCGATAGCGGTCTGTCAGACACGAAAGGCCTGAACGGCCGTACGCAGCCGACCGCCCAGCACCAAAAGGTGCTCCCCTTGCTCACGCCCTTCACCAATGCGCAGCAAGTTATCCCCACCCAATTGGTGAATTCGCTCGCTGTGGTCGCGAATTTCGCTGACCGCGCCGCTCTGCTGGGCGGTGACATCTGCAATGCGTACGGCGGTGTCGGAAATGGTCTGGATAGCCCCGACGATTTTATCCAGTGCCCCGTCGGCCGCTTGCGCTTGATTAGCCGTGGCTTCGGCGTGTTCAACCTGCGCACGCATGCCCTCCACGGATTGACGCGCGGCAGTTTGCAGGCCGGCAATCAGCGTCTGAATTTCGGCCGTGGCCCCGGCGGTGCGTTGCGCCAGTGAGCGAACCTCCTCCGCCACCACCGCAAACCCTCGACCCATTTCCCCGGCGCGAGCCGCTTCGATGGCGGCGTTCAGGGCCAGCAGGTTGGTCTGGTCGGCAATCGAGCGGATCACCGTCAGCACGCCGCCGATGGTCGCCGATTCTTCGGCCAGGTGCTCGATCATTTGCGCGTTATTCTGCACTTCACCCACCAGCGCATGCAGGCCGGTAAGGCTCAGGCCGATGACTTTCTGGCCGTGCGCAACCGCCAGGCCGGCATGACGACTGGCGTCGGCTGCCTGGCTGGCATCGCCGGCGACCTGTTGAATCGTCGCTTCCAGTTCACCGAGGGAATCGCGGATCAATGCTGTGTCGCCTGCCTGATGTTCGGCGCCGCTGTGCAGGTCATTGCTCAAATCGGCCAGGGTTCGGCTGCTGCCGGCGACTTGTTCGGCGTTGAGACGAATGGTCCCGACCAGATCCGCCAGATAGGCACGCAGGCGATTGAGTGACGCTTGAATGTCATGCAGTTCGCGATTGGTATTGCCCAGTTCGATGTCCCGGCTGAAGTCACCTTCTGCCCAGGTAGACAGGGCTGGCGCCAGATTGGTCAGGGTTCGGGCCAGACGCCGTTGCAGGGTGTCTATGAGTAAAGCGATCAGCAGGATGAGCCCGATCATCACACCCTGCATCAATCGCACTTCGCCTTGGATCTGGCCGTGCTGGGCGCGGACCACGGGTTCGAGTCCGGCAATGGCTTGCTGCACGGCGGCGATTTTCAGGTGCGTGGCGGCGCTCAGTTCGGTGCGCCTCTGGATTTGATCGCGGGTGCGCGACAGTTCGGCCGGGTAGCGCGTGAGCAGGCTGTTGAGTTCACGCTTGAGGCCGACTCCCGCATCTTCGGCGGCCGCTTTCTCGCTGTTCTCCAGGCCCATCATCGACGCGAAATCATCGGTGTTCGATTCACTCTTGGCGGTGACGCCGAGCAGCGGCAAGCTGCCCAGCAACTCCGCCTGAGTACGAATGTTGGCCACTTCGCGTTCGACGTCGGCGGCCAGTTCGCTGCGGCCACTGCTGACCAGTTTGTCCCGTGCCAGGGACAGCCTGCCCAGGTGTTGAGAGGCGGCGAGCAGCGGCGTCAGGTAAGACACGTCAGCGCGGGCGTATTGACTGAGTTGGTCGAGGCTGGCACCGAGCTCGCGTTCGGCTTGCAGCAGCAGTGCCTGCGGGTCGCCCGCGAGTTTGCCGGCGGCCAGCAGATCGGTTTTGCTGAATTCATCCAGGTTCGACAGGCTCGGGCGCAAGGTGTCGGCCAGTGCCGGTGGCAACTCACCGAGCTCCTTTTGCAGGACGTCAATGGCCTGGCTGGCACTGCTCAGGCGCAGGGCATCGCCACTGGCGAGGTAGTCCTCGATATTGCGCGCGACGTCATTCTGAAATTGCCGGGACAGCCCCAGGTAACGCTCCATCAACAGATAAGGGCGCTCCAGGGCATTTTGCGACCACCACAGTGTGGCGCCAAGGGCTACGCACACGGCGACTAAAAGGAGGGTGTTGAGATTGGTCAGCAACTTCAGGCGCATAGCGGGTCTACCGACGGCAGAATGGTAAGCGCCTGAATTTATTGCGTTTGTGTTACAGGGTTGTGACGAGATCGGTGGATTCCGATAAAAAAGTGGCACTTTGCCGTGATGTTCGCGCCGCCTGAACACGATTGCGTCCGGCGTCCTTGGCGCGGTATAGCGCCTCATCCGCCTGGCTGGCCATCATCAGGCTGTCGGAGTGCTCGCACAGTTCCACCACGCCGGCACTAAAAGTGCACCAAAGGTCTTGAGGCTGGGCAGGGTAGTGAATTTCGGCAAAGCGCTGACGAATTTCATTCAGCACTGCGTAAGCCGATTCGAGATCGGTGTCCGGCATGACGATCGCGAACTCTTCGCCGCCATAGCGGCCGATGAAGTCGGTCTTGCGCAAGCGTTGCTTCAAGAACAGCGCCAGGCTCTTGATTACCCGGTCGCCCATGGGGTGGCCATGGCTGTCATTGACGCGTTTGAAGTGGTCAATGTCGAGCATCGCAAAGCACAGCGGCTTGCTCTCGCGGCGGGAACGGAAGCTGCAGTCTTCAAGCAATTGCAAAATGTGCGTGTGGTTATACAGGCCGGTAAGGCTGTCGCGGACCATCCGGGCTTTCAGGTTGCGCGCCCGTGCCGCGCGGTTGCGTACGGTGGTAATCAGGTGGCGCGGCTTGATCGGTTTGGTCAGGAAGTCGTCGCCGCCTTCGCTCATGGCGTCGAGCTGCTTGTCCAGATCGTCTTCGGCCGACAGGTAAATGATCGGCACGCTGACATAACGGTCGTTGTGACGAATCACCTTGGCCAATTCCGTACCGGTACAGGTCGGCATGTACATGTCGAGGATGATCAGGTCAGGCTGGAAGTCCGACAGTTCGGCCATGGCCTGAATCGGATCGATCAACGTGCGCGTGACGATCCCGGCGCTGTTCAGCAGGCGTTCGGTGTGCAGGGCCTGGGCGCGGGAGTCGTCGATGATCAGTACTTTATAAGGTTCGTACTGAGCGACACAGGTCAGGACTTCGATTTTCTCCAGCAGGCTCGAAGCTTCCAGGGTGCCGGTGAGAAACTCCTGGCCACCGGCACGCACGGCAGCGAGGCGAGTCGGGGTGTCGGTTTCGTGAAGGCTGAAGAACAACAGCGGCAGGCGATGATCGAGACCTTCCTGGGCTTCGGCGGCCAGTTTCAAGCCGATGCCGGCACCACTGAAGTCCACGTCCATGACGATCGCCGCGGGCAAGCGCTCGACCATCGAAGAACGGAACGCGGCAACGCTGTCCAGGGATTGAGCGCTGAGTCCGAAAAACTCCAGTTGCTTGGCCAGGCGCTCGGCACGGTCGTGATCTTGCAACATCACATAGATCGGTTTGCGCAAAGGTGGCAGTAAGGTGTGTTCGAGCTGATCGCCATGGCGCAGGCCGGTGCGCGACAGGCGCTGCATCAAGCGATTGAGATCGGTGATCAGCCCGCTGCTCAGGCGTCCGCGATTGGCGTCGACAGCCTCCAACGATTGGCCGATGTGGTGCGCCAGTTGGGTATGTTCCGGTTGCTCGAAACGCTCGGCAAACCGCAGCAGGCGCAGGTTGGCCTCGCTCAGTTCCGATAAGTCGGCGGTGGACCACTCGCTGCGTTGCAGGCGCTGCCAGATCTCAAGAATTTGACGTGCCTGATGAATTACCCGCTGGGCAAAGTGGTGCTTGAGGCGCTCACGGCTGGGGTCTTCTGGCTCGGTCATATCCTGACTACTAGTTAGGGTAAATGCTGAGATCGACTGGTGGCCCTATGCTAGCACCTCTTTTCGATGGGATGAGAGTCGTACGGCAATTATCTGTTAATCAGCCTTATTCAGTTTGTGACCGGTTGGTCGGATAGGCTCGCGGCTGCGCTTCATCTATAGTGGCCGTCGATCGCAGTCATTGTGTGGCTCGCTGTTTCCCGGCGGATTTAATACGCAGCAAAACGAGGCACGATGCCGTAGGGTTGTGGTCGAACCGATGAACTCAAGTGATTGAAAGGATATCGCCATGCTGGACTGGAAGAACCGCGCGGGCAGCGCACCTGAACGTGCTGCTGAACCTAAATCGGCCACCCGCAGTTACTTTGGCGGCCTGCTGTTCAGCCGGGCGCTGGCCACGCTGATCGGCCTTTATCTGCTGGTTACGATTGCCCTGGGTTGGTACTGGAGTGCTGAGCCTGCGCTGTTCCCGGTCCAGCAAAATGCCCAGATCGCTGCCGAAAAAGAAGGCAAGCAGATGGTCATCGGCTATACCACGGTGGAAACTCTCAAAACCGTTGCCGGGACGTTGCTGCACAAGCCGGGTGGCTACATTTCCAACGACCGTTTCCCGCCAGGCCTGTGGATGGACAACATGCCGAGCTGGGAATATGGCGTGCTGGTCCAGGTCCGCGACCTGAGCCGCGCGCTACGCAAAGACTTCGCCCGCTCCCAGTCGCAGTCAGCCGAAGACGCCGATCTGGCCAAGGCTGAACCGCGTTTCAACTTCGACAACAAAAGCTGGGTGCTGCCTTCCAGTGAGTCCGAATATCAGGAAGGCATCAATTCCCTGAGCCGTTATCAGGCGCGTCTGTCCGATCCGAACCAGAAAAGCGCGCTGTTCTATGCCCGCGCCGACAACCTGAACAACTGGCTGGGTGACGTGGGTACCCGCCTGGGTTCGCTGTCACAACGCCTGTCGGCCAGCGTCGGCCGGGTCAAACTCAACACCTCGTTGAAAACCGAAGTCCTCGCGCCGGGGCAAGTGCCTCAGGTCGACGAAGAAATCGTCGAGACGCCATGGATGCAGATCGACAACGTTTTCTACGAAGCCCGTGGTCAGGCTTGGGCGCTGTCCCATCTGTTGCGCGCCATCGAAGTCGACTTCGCCGATGTATTGGCCAAGAAAAATGCCACGGTCAGCGTGCGTCAGATCATTCGGGAGCTGGAAGCTTCTCAAGAGCCGGTCTGGAGTCCGATGATCCTCAATGGCAGCGGCTTCGGCGTGCTGGCTAACCACTCGCTGGTCATGGCCAACTATATTTCCCGCGCCAACGCAGCGGTGATCGATCTGCGTCAATTGCTCAATCAGGGCTGAGTCATGGTCGATAGCTCTAAAGAGGCCGCTCATCGCGCGGCCTCGGATGCCGAACAGATCGCCTGGGTCGACGAACAGGACAACCTGCTCGGTGCTCTGGTCCGTTCTGACTTGCGTGAACGCGGGCTGATCGGGCGCGGCACCTACATCATGCTGTTCAACTCGGCTGGTGAACTCTGCGTGCACCGGCGTACCCTGAGCAAAGCCATTTATCCGGGGTATTGGGATGTGGCAGCAGGGGGTATGGTGCTCGCCAGCGAAACCTATACCGAGTCGGCCGCCCGCGAGCTCGAAGAAGAGCTGGGTGTGAGCGGTGTGGAACTGACCGCTCATGATCACTTCTTCTTTGAAGACACCGGCAACCGGCTCTGGTGTTCGGCGTTTTCGGCGGTGTGGGACGGGCCATTGATCCTGCAGCCGGAGGAGGTGCTCGAAGCGCGCTTCATCCCCATCGATCAGGTCATGTTGGAAATCCAGCAAAAGCCTTATTGCCCGGACTCTCTGGCCGCATTGAAGCGCTATCTGCGCGCTCATCAGGATGACGTCGCAAAAGAGCTGTAAATTGGCGCCGTTTGGCTCTTAGCAAGTCGGCTTTTTGCCGTTACACTGCGCGACCTTTTCAAGCTGAACCGGCATGCCTGGTTCAGTAGCGCTGCCCCTGCCTGAGTGGGGCTTCGCGGTCGATGGCGGCTTCCCAAGTCGCCGCGACCAGTCTTTGTCCTCCCAAGAGGATTGCCGGTGGCCAAAAAAGCCGCATCCTTCGCCGCCCTTGGTGGCCTGGTATTTTCCACCGACGCAGGTCGTCATTGCCCGGATTGCAGTAAACCGGTGGACGCCTGTATCTGCAAACAGACCGTTATCCCGGCCGGCGACGGCATCGCTCGCGTGCGTCGCGAAAGCAAGGGCCGTGGCGGCAAGACGGTGACCACCATCACCGGCGTGCCGTTGGCCGAAGACGCGCTCAAGGAACTGGCCACCACGTTGAAGAAGCGTTGTGGCACAGGCGGAGCGTTGAAAGACGGGATCATTGAAATCCAGGGCGATCATGTCGAGCTACTCTTGGGCGAGCTGATCAAACTCGGTTTCAAAGCGAAGAAGTCCGGCGGCTAGCAGCCTCTGTGAAAACCACCCTCGGCTTGATCCAGTCCTGACAACGGTTCTGGCGTCGTCTACATGGTTTTCACAGAGCCTGTTCTGACCGGTTTCTAAACTCAAACCTGAATGTGAGGTCTATCGCCCTTGCATGCAGGCTAATCGTCATTTTCATTCTTTAGACTGCGCCGGCCTGAACCCAGGCGACGCTCTATGACTTCTTTATAGGGGACTTCAATGTCCGTACGACGCACACGCAAAGACGATGGCAGCCAATGGACAGTTGCGGACAGCCGCAGTGTTTACGGGATTCGCCATTGGGGGGCCGGGTATTTCGCGATCAATGACGCCGGTCGCGTCGAAGTTCGTCCGAACGGTCCGACCAGTTCGCCTATTGATCTGTTCGAGCAAGTCGACCAATTGCGCAAAAGCGGTTTGTCCTTGCCATTGCTGGTGCGTTTCCCGGATATCCTGCAAGACCGCGTGCGTCAGCTGACCGGCGCCTTCGATGCAAACATCGAGCGTCTGGAATACCAGAGCAAGTACACCGCGTTGTACCCGATCAAGGTGAACCAGCAAGAAGCGGTGATTGAAAACATCATCGCCACCCAGGACGTTTCCATCGGTCTGGAAGCCGGCTCCAAGCCTGAGTTGCTGGCCGTGCTGGCGCTGGCGCCGAAGGGCGGCACCATCGTTTGCAACGGTTACAAGGACCGTGAGTTCATTCGTCTGGCGCTGATGGGCCAGAAGCTGGGTCACAACGTCTTTATCGTGATCGAGAAAGAATCCGAAGTCGGCCTGGTGATCGAAGAAGCGGCGGCGCTGAAGGTCAAGCCTCAGGTCGGCCTGCGCGTACGTTTGTCGTCCCTGGCCTCGTCCAAATGGGCGGACACCGGCGGCGAGAAATCCAAATTCGGTCTGTCGGCGGCGCAATTGCTGTCGGTGGTCGAGCGTTTCCGCGCCGCTGGCCTGGACCAGGGCATCCGCCTGCTGCACTTCCACATGGGCTCTCAGATCGCCAACCTGGCGGACTACCAGCACGGTTTCAAGGAAGCGATTCGTTACTACGGCGAACTGCGTAACCTCGGCCTGCCGGTGGACCACATCGACGTGGGCGGCGGTCTGGGCGTGGACTACGACGGTACGCACTCGCGTAACGCCAGTTCGATCAACTACGACATGGACGATTACGCCGGTGTCGTGGTCGGGATGCTCAAGGAATTCTGCGACGCGCAGAACCTGCCGCACCCGAACATTTTCTCCGAAAGCGGCCGCTCCCTGACCGCTCACCATGCCATGCTGGTGGTGCAAGTCACCGACGTCGAGAAACACAACGACGACGTGCCGCAGATCGACAACAAGGAAGAGCTGCCGGAAACCGTGCAATGGCTGGTTGACCTGCTAGGCCCGACCGACATCGAGATGGTCACTGAAACGTACTGGCGCGCGACGCACTACATGAGCGATGTGGCCTCCCAGTACGCCGATGGCAAGTTGACCCTGGCGCAAAAAGCCCTGGCCGAACAATGCTACTTCGCCGTATGCCGTCGCCTGCACAACTCGTTGAAAGCCCGTCAGCGTTCGCACCGTCAGGTGCTCGACGAACTCAACGACAAACTGGCCGACAAGTACATCTGCAACTTCTCGGTGTTCCAGAGCCTGCCGGATACCTGGGCCATCGGCCAGGTCCTGCCGATCCTGCCACTGCACCGTCTCGACGAAGAGCCGCTGCGTCGCGCCGTACTGCAAGACTTGACCTGCGATTCCGACGGCAAGATCAAGCAATACGTCGACGAGCAGAGCATTGAAACCAGCCTGCCGGTGCATGCTCTGAACGAGGGTGAAGACTACCTGCTGGGGATCTTCCTGGTCGGTGCTTACCAGGAAATCCTCGGCGACATGCACAACCTGTTCGGTGACACCGATTCGGTGAACATCTATCAGAACGCCGACGGCAGCGTGTACCACGCCGGTATCGAAACCCACGACACCATCGAAGACATGTTGCGTTACGTGCACTTGTCGCCGGAAGAGTTGATGACCCACTACCGCGATAAGTGCGCGAGTGCTCGCATCACTGCTGCCGAGCGCACCCAGTTCCTCGACGCATTGCGTCTGGGCCTGACCCGTTCGTCTTATCTGTCTTCGTAAGGTAAGGCTCTGCTCTCATCAGGTTGTCTGAAAATGTTCCGCACGTTGCGGAAATTTCAGAGGACCTGGTGAGACGCGTCTTTGTTTTACAGCGAAATGACTCACATCCACGTCTATCCCTGCGACGTGGTCTTCTTTTCGCGTAGGCCGTTTCCTAAGTTGTATTTCGGCACTCTACTCGGCCAACTCTCTCAGAGAGAATCCCCGGCCGCCCCTCCTGTAGAGAATCGCCGATGTTCGATCCAGTCAACGAGCCGTCATTTCGTCTGGATGTAGCGGGTCTGCCCGATGCCTTTGAGGTCTTGGCCTTTACCGGCAGTGAAGCGATCAGCGAACCCTTTGAGTTCAACGTGGATGTGCTGATCGATGATCCGGCGCTGGACTTGGCAATCCTGTTGTACCAGCCGGCCTTTTTGCATTTCGGGCCTGCGGGGAACGGTATTCACGGGGTGCTGCATGAACTCGTCCAGACCGGGCATGGCGTACTCCCCAGGCTTTGTCGTGTAAGCCTGAGGCCGAAACTGGCGTGCCTGGCGTTGCGCTCCAGCCAGCGTATGTTCAGTGACCGTTCGGTACCGGACATCCTCGACCAGGTGCTCAAGGAGCATGGCATTGCCGGCAAGGATCGGCGTTTCGAGCTGACCGGCGATTACCCTCCTCGGGATTTCTGCACGCAGTACCAGGAGTCGGATCTGCAATTTTTCCAGCGACTGTGTGCGCAAGAAAGACTTCATTATCACTTCGAGCACCACTGGAGCGGTCACTGTCTGGTCATTGCTGACGAGCGAGGGCACGATCGGTGTGGCGCGCAAATGGTCTATGCGTCCGACACCGGGCAACCAGGCGTGCATCAGTTCACGCTCCATGGTCGCGCTCAGGCTGCCGAAGGTCATACGAACCTTATGACGCTGCGCAGTGGTCAGTGTGTTCCGATGAAGGGTCATCCGTGTGCCGACTGGAATCGCCTTTGGTTGCTGACCCATGTCGAGCATCAGGGTGGACAACTGCCGGCGTTTACGTACAGCAACCAGATACGTGCGGTGGCCGCAGCGTTGCCTTATATGCCGGCGGGTTTGGCCACGGGTCCCAGGATGCATAGCTTGCAGCGGGCCTGGGTGGTCGAGGTCGCAGAGCCTCAACCCGACGCGTCCCGGCCCGTAGCTGTGCAGTTTGACTGGCTCTATCAGGGCGAAGGCGCGGTACCCAGCCATTGCTGGTTGTCGATAGCGCCTGAATTGCGCGACGCGCTCGTCCTGCCGTTGAGTGAAGGCATTGAGGTGCAGGTGAGTTTTATCGAAGGCGATCCGGATCAACCGCGGATCACCGGGTTTCTTTCCGGCAGACCCGTTATCCAGACGTCGGGCGCGCCCGAACTTCAACCTGCTGCGGTGGCAGACGACAACGTGTCGGTCGAGAGATTGTTGCGTTTGTTGCAGTCCAGTGAGCCGTTGGTTTTGCTATGTCTGCTACCCGGAGGGGGCAGCTTCGTTCATTGCAAACAAATCTTTTGTGCTTGCCGGGCAGCGACGCAGCTTGATCAGAGCGGTGCGGCATGATTGCCGTCCTGGCTCCCGAAGCAACCTCGCAATGGCTGTTGCTCGATGCACCGGGCGCACCCCGGGCCGTTACGGCGCTGCGACAGCAAATTGCCCACGTCCGACAGTTCTGGCTGTTTGACGACACTGAATGGCAGCCGATGAGGGAGCACGGGCCGGTGTTGGTCGAACTCAACGGATGCCCTGCGCTAGCCGAACGGTGCCATTGCGAACCCCAGTTCTGGAGCGGTTTGTGGCTGGTCAGTGAGGCATCATCGTCGCAGTTGCTCGAACATCTGCGACGCATGCTCACCGTCACTGTTGGCCTGCATCACCGCGCCTTGCTGAGTTACTACAACCCCCACACGGCCAGCTACTTTTTCGATGCGTGCGATGCTGTGGAGCTAAGTCGTTGGTTCGGTCCGATCAGCCGGCTGCGCTGGTTCGGAGGGACCTGGGCTGACCGCGCAATCGGCTGTCAGGGCTGGCAGCAGTTGTTCAATCCGGGACTGGCGGTCGAACCGCTAGGCATCGAGGAAGACCTCAGTGTGCGTCAGCGCGACGCTTTACAAACCTGCCTGCTGGAGCAGCATGCCTGGCGCTGGAGCCAATCCACTGGTTGCGATTACGCCCGTCTTTGGTCCCATCTGCTGGAGGGGCTGGCGCTGGGTTTCAGCGAGCGGCCGGTGCTCGATGGCTGGTTGTGGCTACGTTTACAGCACCCCGGCGCAAAGCCTGAGCTGCCATTGTCGGGCACCACCCAGCGGGAGCGTCTCGATAGCCTGCGCAACCTGTGGCAGAACGATCAACGCTGAGAGGACCCTGAGCCCCATCATCCAGCGAACCAGCCGTCATTCTTGCGCAAGTACCAGGCGAATGCGCCGAGGGTCAGGCTGCGCAACACCATAAACAGCAAAAACGTGATCCACAGTCCATGGTTGCCCAGACCTTGAAGTGCCCAGGCGAAAGGCAGCAGGAGAATCAAGGTCAGCAGCATGCCGTTGCGCATTTCCCGGGCACGAGTGGCGCCAATGAACAGCCCGTCGAGCAGGTAACTCCACACGGCAATCAGCGGCAACGAAGCGAGGTAGGGCAAGTAGATGAACGCGGTGTCGCGCACGCTCTGGATATCAGTCTGCATCTCGATAAACAGGTGCCCGGCGAACGCAAACATTACGGCAAAGCCCAGGCTTGCCAGCAATGACCAGCCGCAGGCGACCACCAGTGAGCGCCGCAATGCCACTCGATCACGCGCACCGATGGCGTGCCCGCACAAGGCTTCCACGGCATGCGCCAAACCGTCCAGCGCGTGTGCCGTCAGCAGCAGGCCGTTGAGCAGTAGTGCGTTAGCGGCAACGGTGGCATCACCGAGTCGTGCGCCCTGCACGGTGATCAGAAAAAACACTGATTGCAGCGCCAGGCTACGGATGAAAATGTCGCGATTGACCGCCAGCAATGGCCGCCAGCTCTGCCACAGCGCCAACGCGGTCCAGACGATATGCCCTGGGTAGGCACGCAAGGCTTTGCGCGTCAGCAGCAAGCCAATCAGCGCACCGGTCCATTCGGCAATCACCGACGCCCGGGCCGCACCGACCACGCCCCATTCCAGCCCGAGGACAAACCACAGGTTTAGCGCGATGTTCACCAGGTTGGTGCTCAGCAGAATCGCCAGCGGCGCCCGCGCGTTCTGGGTGCCGAGGAACCAGCCGACCAGTGCATAACTGGCCAGCGCCGCTGGCAGTCCGAACAGCCGGGTGTGGAAAAACTCGCGGGTCAGTTGATCCAGCTCGGGCGACGGTTGCATGAAGTGCAACGCGACACCGCTCAAAGGCACGCCAACGGCGCCGAGGACAATCGCCAGGCCCATGGCCAACAACAAACCCTGCAGCAAAATCTGCCGCAATGCCGCGCCATCCCCGCGTCCGGCGGCCTGCGCCGCGAAACCAGTGGTGCCCATGCGCAGAAAACCCACGGCCCAGGCCAGGAAGGTATACAAACTGGCCCCGACCGCGACGGCGCCCAACTGATGGGCGTGGGGCAGGTGGCCGATGACTGTGCTGTCGACCAGCGCTACCAGCGGTACGGAAATGTTCGACAGAATCATCGGCGCAGCCAGCGCCCAGACCCGTCGATGGGTCGGGCGGTCACGCCAGTCGGCAATCAGGTTGGACATGCAGGCTCCTTGGCGAAGCCGGCATTGTAGCGGGAGGCGAGCGCATAGCCAGTGTGGGAGCGAGCCGCCCGGAGCCGGCTCGCTCCCACAGGGGAAGGGGGTGTCAGTGAATGATCCAGCTCAGCAACCACAGCCCCAGCATCAACCAGATGATCCCCATGATGACCGACGCATTCATGAAGGCCCGAATCGCCGACCACAACAGCATCAAGCCCAGAATCAGCGCGATGATGCTGATGATCGAAGCGTCCATCCCCAGCGCCCGGGACAAGCCTTCGACAAAGTTGCTGCCGGCATGGCTCAGCAGATTGAACAAGCCACTGAGGCCGTCAACGATAAAGCGGATGACCGAACCGAGCGCCTGGCCGAGCCATTCGAAAAAATCTTCTACCTGCATGTGGTTTTCGTCCTGATGAAAGTGGTTGAGCCTTGGGCCATTGATCGCAGTGGCGAGTTCCCTGCAAGCATAGAGGGTTGCATTGAACCTGTGGGAGCGAGCCTGCTCGCGATAGCAGTTTGTCAGTCAACATCCAGGTTGAATTTCAGACCGCATTCGCGAGCAGGCTCGCTCCCACAGGAAAAGCCCCCGGCTCTGCCACTTGCCATCCCCGGCCATCCCCCCGAAGCTATACGCCTTCAGGAGAGCCCGATGAACCTTGTTGAACTGACCGAACGCCTGCACGCCATCCGTGATCGAAATGACTGGCGGCAATTTCATAGCCCGAAAAACCTGGTCATGGCCGCCAGCGTGGAAATGTCCGAACTGGTGGAGATATTCCAGTGGCTGAGCGAAGACCAGTCGCGTCAGCTGACGGCCGACACACTGGCCCACGCCGGGCAGGAAATCGGCGATATCGTGCTCTATTTATTGCTGCTGTGCAGCGAGTTGGGACTGGACATGAATGAAGTCGTGCGCAGCAAACTCGCGGACAGCGAAGAGAGGTTCAGCTGATGAGCGATCGTCATTTCGATCAACTGGCGACACGCTTCGCCGAAAAAATCTACGGTGGGGCCAAAGGCGCGATCCGGTTGGCGGTGCTTCAGGCCGACCTGGCCGAAACCCTGCCGGACCGACCGCTGCGCGTACTCGACATCGGCGCCGGTCTGGGCCACATGTCGTTGTGGCTGGCCCAGCGCGGGCATGACGTTACGCTGGCCGAACCCGCCGAACCGATGCTCGAAGGTGCCCGCCAACGCTTTGCCGAGGCCGGGCAGACTGCGACGTTCATTCAGGCGCCGTGGCAGGAGCTGCTCGGTCAGCTCACCGAACCCTATGACCTGGTGCTGTGCCATGCCGTGTTGGAATGGCTGGCCGAACCCCATGCGATTTTGCCGGTTTTGCATCAACTGACGAAGAAAGACGGCTGGTTATCCCTGGCCTTCTACAACCGCGATGCGCTGATCTACCGCAACTTGCTCAAAGGCCACTTTCGCAAGATGCGCAAGAACGACATGGCCGGTGAGAAGCAGAGCCTGACCCCGCAACAGCCGCTGGATCCACGCGAGCTGGCGGGGCAACTTGAAGGCCTGTGGCAGGTCGAAACCCAGAGTGGCGTACGGGTTTTTCACGACTATATGCCGGTGGAGTTCCAGGCCCGCGCGGAACTCGTAGACTTGCTCGAAATGGAGCTGGCCCACCGTCGCCACCCAAGCTTTGCCGGGCTTGGGCGCTATCTGCACTGGATCTGTCGGCCGATCTGAGCGGAGCACCAAATGAAAAGTCGTTCAGGGTTACTGCTGATCTGTCTCGGGCTGGCAGCTTGTGAAGGCAGCAATCCGTATGTGGCATCGTCCAATCCGCTACCGCCGGCGCCACCCGGTGCCGCCACCACTTTCGATCACAGCGCCTACCCGGCGCCGACGCATGACTACGGGCGCTATCGCAGTTGGGCATGGCTCGACGGTCATCTGCCTGCGGGCACCACCTGGGCAGACTCGGCGCAGGTGGCCGAAGTGGTCAGCAATGCGCTCGACCAGCGCGGCTTGCGTCCGATGCGCGATAACCGTCCGGCCGACCTGTTTGTCAGTGCCAACCTGCATCTGGAAACCCGCATGCGGCAGGTGCAGGACGACTACGGTTACTACGGCGCCGGCTATGGCGGGTACAACCAGTATGGCAACGGTTACGGCATGTACGGCAGCGTACCGATCGTGCGCACCTATCAGGAGCAAGTTGTGGTGGTGCAGGTGGAGATGTTCGACGCAGGTACCGGTCAGCCAGTGTGGAGCGCCAGCGCTGAAACCAGCCATAAGGGCAGCCAGAGCGAGCAAGTCGACGCCATTCGAAAGGCTGTAGAAAAGGCAATGTCGGCGTATCCTCCTAGTTAGCTTCTGTAGATAAGAAGCATTACGCACGTTTTGCCTGCAACTGGAGAACCATCATGTTCCGCCGTCTCGCCGTACTGGCTGTGGCCGCGCTGCTCAGTGCCTGCGCCGCCAACCAGGTCAATCATGACTTCGATGCCAGCCGTAATTTTGCCGCCTACCGCAGCTGGAGCTGGAAAGAACCCGCCCTGCAATATCGCCCCGATGATCCACGGATCAAGAGTGACCTGACCGAACATCGCATTCGTGAATCCGTTGCCGATCAACTGGATCAGCGAGGTTTGCGTCCGGCCGCCTCCGGCACCAAGGGCGACTTGAGTGTGCAGGCTTATTTGATCGTCGAAGAGCGACAGCAACAAGTCACCACCAACTATGGCGGCGGTTATGGCAACCCCTGGAACGGTTACTGGGGTGCGCCGATGTACAACGAAACCCGCAACGTCAGTTACAAAGTGGCGACCATCCAGATCGACCTGCTCGACGGCAAGGACGGCAAACTGGTGTGGCGCGGCAGCGACGAACAGCTGCTCAGCGGCTCGCCGAACCCGACGGATCGCAGCAATGCGATACATGAAACCGTTGTGCGCATCCTGGCCAACTACCCACCTAAATTGGCCCACTGACCCCACATTGGCTCGCTCTCACATTTGATTTGAGCATCAACACAAATCCCCTGTAGGAGTGAGCCTGCTCGCGATAGCAATCTCAAACACTGCAAAGACTCACTGTCTGCTATCAAGCCACCGGCCGCCAATGCCCGATCATATGTTCAAGATCCCCAGCGCCCACTAACTGAAAGTCCCCACTGGATCCGGCCGCGCTCGCCAGCAATGTCACTTCACTGGGCAACCGCACCGGTTTGCGAAACTGCACGGCAATCTCGATATTCGCCGTAGGCAGGTGATCGGCCAGCGCCGCCAGCGTACGCGCCTTGTTCCACAACCCATGGGCGATGGCGGTCGGGAAGCCGAAGAGCCTGGCGCTGACGGCACTCAGGTGAATCGGGTTGTAATCGCCGGACACTTTGGCGTACTGGCGACCAATGTCGGCGGGGGCTTTCCAGCGGGCCACTTCCATCATCTCCCGCGTGGCTGCCAGCACGTCCTCGACGGGTTCCCCATCCAGTTTGACACCCCGGCACAGCATCTGGCTTTGCGCTTCCCAGAGTGTTCCCAATTGATCGTCCAGCGTGGTCACCAGGTCAAACGTCGCACCCTTGGCATGGGGTTGCAGATTCTGCACCTGCACGCTGACGCGTACCCGGTGCACACCACCCATGGGCCGCAAGACGCGAATGCGGTTGCTCAGGTGAATCAACCCCAGCAGGGGAAAAGGGAATGCTTTGGCGGTGAGCAATTGCAGCTGCAAGGCAAACGCGAGGATGTGCGGATAGGTTGGCGGCAGCAGCCCGTTGTCGGTAAACCCACAGACGTTGCGATACGCCGCCAGACGCTTTGGATCGACCTCTACCCAGCAGTGCAAACCCGTGTCGGGCAGCGTGGTGCCGGTGATCTTGCGCCGCGTCGCCGCTCGCACGTGCAGTGCCGGCAGGCTCGGTTCGCGGTTGAGTGTGTGCCAATCGGTGATCATCACTAGGCCCCCAGGACACTTTGTCCACAGACCCGCAACGCTTGCCCGGTAAACGCGCCGGTTCCCGGTTGCGCCAGCCAGGCCACGGCTTCGGCGACGTCTTGTGGCAAGCCGCCCTGGCCGAGCGAACTCATGCGCCGGCCCGCTTCACGCAAGCCGAACGGAATGTGCGCAGTCATCTGCGTTTCAATAAACCCCGGCGCCACCGCGTTGATGCTGATCCCGCGCTGATCCAGCAACGGCGCCCACGCTTGCGCCAGCCCGATCAGCCCGGCCTTGCTCGCGGCGTAGTTGGTTTGCCCGCGATTGCCGGCGATGCCGCTGATGGAGGCCAGCAAAATCACCCTGCCGTTGTCGTGCAGAGTGTTGCTGTCGAGCAGGGCCTTGGTCAGCACTTGCGGCGCATTGAGGTTGACTGCGAGCACTGCGTCCCAGAACTCCGGGGTCATGTTGGCCAGGGTTTTGTCGCGGGTGATCCCCGCGTTGTGCACCACGATATCGACGCCGTCGGGCAGGTGTTCGACTAACTGTGTGGCGGCGTCTTCGGCGCAAATGTCCAGGGTGACGCTGCGTCCGCCGAGGCGCGCGGCGAGGGCATCGAGATCGGTTTTGGCCGGTGGCACATCGAGCAAAATCACCTCGGCACCGTCACGGGCCAGCGTCTCGGCGATCGAAGCGCCGATGCCGCGCGCTGCGCCGGTCACCAGCGCCTTGCGCCCGGCCAGCGGTCGGGTCCAGTCCTGAACCGGCGTGTCACACGCCTTCAAACGAATCACTTGCCCGGATACAAACGCGCTTTTCGGTGAAAGGAAAAATCTCAGCGGGCCCTCCAACTGATCTTCCGCCCCGTCGCCGACATAGATCAACTGCAATGTGCCACCGCTGCGCAGTTCCTTGGCCAGCGAACGGCTGAAACCCTCCAGTGCGCGCTGGGCGCTGGCGGCGAACGGATCGCTCAACGTTTGCGGGGCACGGCCCAGAATTACCAGGTGCGCGCTGTGATCGAGGTTTTTCATCAGCGGCTGGAAGAATTCGCGCAGCTGTTTGAGCTGCCCGGTTTGCTCCAGGTTACTGGCGTCGAAGACCACGGCTTTGAGCTTCGGACCGTGGCCGGGAATCCACGCAGTGGCCAGTGACGGCTCGGTGCCGTAGCTGTAAATCGCGTCTGTCAGGCGATTGGCGAAGGCGCTGACTTTTGCCGCCAGCGGGCCACCGCCGATCAACAGCGCCCCTTCGACAGGCCGCAACCGGCCTGCCTGCCAACGCTCCAGACGGACCGGCGACGGCAAACCCAGGGCCCCGACCAGGCGATGGCCGATGGACGAATTGGCGAAGTCGATATAACGGTCAGACATGGAACGTGCTCCGGCAGCTGGGGTTCAAAGTGTGGACCACGAATGGCAATCAGTCGTTCGATCCACGAGATAAGGCCTACGCTTGAACATTGCAGAGTAGTTTGAGCTTGGGTTTAGCAGAACTTGTGGGGGAATGCAGAACCTGTGGGAGCGGGCTTGCCCGCGAAGGGGCCAGCACATCCAACATATTTGTAGGCTGATCCACCGCAATCGCGGGCAAGCCCGCTCCCACAGGTACTGCATTCACATTTCATTTTTTGAAGGATATTTTCATGACTCAGCTGCGCCGCGTCGCGATTATCGGCGGTAACCGTATTCCGTTCGCCCGTTCCAACGGGGCGTATGCCACCGCCAGTAACCAGGCGATGCTCACCGCAGCGCTCGAAGGCTTGATCGAACGCTACAACCTGCACGGCTTGCGCATGGGTGAAGTGGTCGCGGGGGCGGTGCTCAAACTGTCGCGGGACATGAACCTGACCCGCGAGTGCGTGCTCGGTTCGCGGCTGTCGCCCGAAACGCCGGCCTATGACATCCAGCAGGCGTGCGGCACTGGGTTGGAAGCGGCGTTGCTGGTGGCGAACAAGATCGCCCTGGGGCAGATCGATTGCGGGATTGCCGGCGGTGTCGATACCACCTCGGATGCGCCGATCAGTGTCAGTGAGGGCCTGCGTCGGATCCTGCTGCAAGCCAATCGCGCCAAGACCACTGGCGACAAACTGAAAACGTTCCTGCAATTGCGGCCACGGCACCTGATTCCGGAATTTCCGCGCAACGGCGAACCCCGTACCGGTTTGTCCATGGGCCAACATTGCGAGCTGATGGCGCAGACCTGGCACATTCCCCGCGAGGAACAAGACCAACTGGCGCTTGAAAGCCATCGTCATCTAACCGCGTCTTACGCCGAAGGTTGGCATAACGACCTGATGACACCCTTCCTCGGCCTGACCCGCGACAACAACTTGCGCCCGGACCTGACCCTGGAACAACTCGCCAAGCTGAAACCGGCCTTTGAAAAAAGCGCCCAGGGTACGATGACGGCGGGCAACTCGACGCCGCTCACCGACGGTGCGTCGTTGGTGTTGCTGGGCAGTGAAGAATGGGCCAAGGCGCGTGGCTTGCCGATCCTCGCTTACCTGCGCGATGGCGAAGCGGCGGCGGTAGATTTCGTCAACGGTGCCGAAGGTCTGTTGATGGCGCCGGTGTACGCGGTGCCGCGATTGCTGGCGCGCAATGGCCTGACCTTGCAGGACTTCGACTACTACGAAATTCACGAAGCCTTCGCCGCGCAGGTGCTCTGCACATTGAAGGCCTGGGAAGATCCTGACTATTGCAAAACCCGCCTCGGCCTTGATGCGCCGCTGGGCTCTATCGACCGCAGCCGCCTCAACGTCAAAGGCAGTTCACTGGCGGCCGGGCATCCGTTTGCGGCAACCGGTGGGCGGATTGTCGCCAACCTGGCGAAGTTGCTGGACGCGGCCGGCAAAGGCCGAGGCTTGATCTCGATCTGCGCCGCCGGTGGCCAAGGTGTCACCGCGATTATCGAGCGCTGAAGAAACACCTGAGTAAATCCGGAACCTGTAGGCGCTGGCTTGCCGGCGAAAGCGGTGTGTCAGCCACATCAATGATGGCTGTTATATCGCCATCGCGAGCAGGCTCGCTCCCACAGGGAATGTGTTTGTAGGAATTGATGACTTGGCCTACTGTCGGTCCATCTGCCGTCATGCGACATAAGGCCCATCAATGACGTCCAACGGACAAATCTCTCTCGAACGAACGATTCCGACGCTGTCGACGTTGCCACGTCCGCTATTCGCCCGTGTAGAAAGCCTGAACGCCGGCTCATGGACACCGCCCCACCGCCACGATTGGGTGCAGTTTTCCTACGCCATCAGCGGCGTCCTCGGCGTGCACACTGCCGAGGGCAGTTTCTTTGCGCCACCGCAGTGGGGCATCTGGATTCCGGCGGACCTTGAACACCAAGTCGTGACCTCGATGCGCGCCGAAATGCGCAGTCTGTATGTGCGCCGCGAGGATTGTGAGTGGGCAGACGGGCGCTGCCGCGTACTGGAAGTCACACCACTGGCGCGGGAGCTGATCAAGAGTTTTTGCTTGCTGCCAGTGGAATATCCACAAGGCGACAGTCAGGAAGCGCGGTTGGTGAGTGTGTTGCTGGATCAGTTGGCGAATTTGCCCGAGGTGGGGTTTTCCCTGCCGTTACCACGGCATCAACGGCTGTTGGGATTGTGCAACGAGCTGATTGAAAGGCCTGAGCAAAACGTGACGTTGCAAGCCTGGGCGGAACAGTTAGGCACCTCGGAAAAAACCCTGATGCGCCTGTTTCAGCGCGAGACCGGGTTGAGCTTTCGTGGTTGGCGACAGCGGATGCGGTTGTTGTCTTCGTTGAGTTTGCTGGAGGAGGGCGATAGCGTGACCAATGCCGCGCTGGCGTGTGGGTATGACTCGACATCGGCGTTTATTGCCGCATTCAAAGGTCTGTTCGGGTTTACCCCTGGCGAACTCTTCAAGCAGTAACACCACCTGACCTTTGTGGGAGCGAGCCTGCTCGCGAAGAGGTCGTCACATTCAATATCTATGTTGAATGTAAGTCCGCTTTCGCGAGCAGGCTCGCTCCCACAGGGGATCTATGGTGTTCTTGAGATCAGGTTCTAAAGCGTCGAACCAACCCGTCCAGTTCGCTCGAAAGCCCGGCCAGGCTTTGCGAATCCAGGCGCGCCGAGTTCGCCAATTCCGCGACCAATTGCGCATCCCCATGGATCTGGCTGATATGCCGGTTGATGTCTTCGGCCACGGAATGCTGTTCTTCGGCCGCTGTCGCGATCTGCGTATTCATGTCGCGGATCACGTCCACCGACTCACGAATCAGCCCAAAGCTGTTGCGTGCTTCGCCGATACGGCTTACTGACTGCTGAGACACTTCCAGGCTTGCATGCATCTGTTGAGTCACTTGGCTGGTGCGCTTGGCGAGGTTGCCGAGCAGACCGTCGATTTCCGCCGTCGAGTCGGCCGTGCGTTTGGCCAGCGCCCGCACTTCGTCGGCCACGACCGCGAAACCGCGTCCTTGCTCACCGGCCCGTGCCGCTTCAATGGCCGCGTTCAGCGCCAGCAGGTTGGTCTGCTCGGCGATCGAGCGAATGGTCCCCAGAATCGACTGAATATCGTTGCTGTCGCGTTCCAGCTGTTGCATCGACTGCGCCGACTGTTCGATTTCCTGGCTCAGACGATCAACGCTGCTCACCGCGGCATCGATCTGTTGCTGACCTTCGCGTGCCTGACGCTGGCCGTTGTCGGCAGAGTCCGCCGCCTGGCTGCAAGAGCGCGCGACTTCGTTGGCGGTGGCGACCATTTCGTGGAAGGCCGTGGACACCATGTCCACCGCTTCACGCTGGCGCCCGGCGGCTTCGGCCATGTCGCTGGAGACTTGGGTCGAGCTTTTGGAGGTGGCGAGAATTTTCGTCGCGGCGCCACCGATGCTTTGAATCAGGTTGCGAATTGCCGTCAAAAACTGGTTGAACCAACTGGCCAACTGCGCGGTTTCGTCGCTGCCACGGATTTCCAGGTTCTTGGTCAGGTCGCCTTCGCCTTGAGCGATGCCTTCCAGACCGCTGGCCACGCTGCGGATCGGGCGCACGATGACGCTGGCGAAACTGGCGCCGAGGATGGCGAAGAACACCGCCAGCACGGCGGCGATGATTGCGATCAGCCAGGTCAGTTGAGTGGCGGAGCTCATCACGTCGTTTTGCTTGATCAGGCCGATGAACGTCCAGCCCAGTTGCTCCGACGGCCAGACGTTGGCCATGTAGCGTTCGCCGTTCAGTTCGACTTCCACCAGGCCTTTGCCGGCCTTGGCCAGTTGCGCGTAACCCTCGCCGAGGCTGCTCAGTGGCTTGAAGTTGTGTTCCGGTTGTTTCGGGTCCACCAGAACCGTGCCAGTGTTTTCCAGCAGCATCAGGTAGCCGGTTTCACCGAGCTTGATCTGTTTGACGATTTCGGTGAGCTGCTTGAGCGTCACGTCGATGCTGACCACGCCGCCCTTGCTGCCCAACTGGTTGTCGATGGTGCGCACGGTACTGACGTAGGTCGCGTCGTCCTGTGCCCAGTAATAGGCCTCGGTGCGGAACGGCTTGCCTGGTTTGGCCTGGGCTGCTTTGTACCAAGGGCGCTGGCGCGGATCGTAATTGTTCAGCTTCGCATCGTCCGGCCAGGACACATAACCGCCGGCCGCGGTGCCGAGAATGGCATAGGCGTAGGAGGGGTGACTGTTGCCCAGGTCCTGGAGGAGGCTGAAGACTTTTTTGTCCATTTCGCCTTGGGGAATGCTCTCGGCGTTGGCGCTCATATAGGTCTTGAGGCTGTCGTCGGAGTTTTTGATCAGGGGCTGGTTGGCCAGGTAGTCGACGTTCTGGCTGATACCGTCGAAAAACAGTTGCATGGCGTTGCTGACCTGACGAATTTCGCGGCCGCTGCCGTCGACGAAACTCTCCTTGGCATCACTGCGCAAATTCAGCACAACGAGGGTGGCGACCAGCACCACAGGCAAGCTGGCGATGATTGCAAACGCCCAGGTCAACTTCTGTTTGATGTTCATCCACGCTCCAGATTTTCTTGTAGGTCCACGCAGTACGGATGACTCGCGGAATATTGGCAGCTGAAAACGTTGTTTTTCATCTTGGGTCCGTGAGTGCACCTTCGACTTCTGTAGGAAAGATTGTCGGACAAATACCTTTGTCTTTGAGGACTTCGGCCGCTGGCGGGGGAAATTGAGCCCGATTGGGAAAAATCCTACCGAAAGGTATGAAGAAAGATTTCAGCTTCTGTCGTAAATGCCCTCAGAACCTTTCGCCTACGTGTGTCGTTACCTCCGCTATGATCTCGGGCGGTCATTGACGACCGGCGGCGGATGAGTGATTAATCCGCCGCATTGCGTGCTTCACGACGTTCATAGGTCGGCAACCCCTCCCCCGAACGACTGGATTGCCGTATAACGAATGACTTTCGCGTGTTTGGTAATAAAGGACCCACAATAAAAGCTGATGAAGACTCCAAAACGCATTGAACCCCTGATCGAGGACGGTCTGGTTGACGAGGTGCTGCGCCCACTCATGAGTGGTAAAGAAGCAGCTGTTTATGTGGTGCGCTGTGGCAACGAGTTACGTTGCGCGAAGGTTTACAAGGAGGCGAATAAACGCAGTTTCCGTCAGGCGGCCGAGTATCAGGAAGGCCGCAAGGTGCGCAACAGCCGACAGGCTCGTGCGATGGCCAAGGGCTCCAAGTTCGGCAAGAAAGAAACCGAAGACGCGTGGCAGAACGCTGAAGTGGCGGCTTTGTTCCGTCTGGCCGGTGCCGGTGTACGGGTACCCAAGCCGTATGACTTCCTCGAAGGCGTATTGCTCATGGAGCTGGTGGCCGATGAATACGGCGATGCCGCGCCGCGTCTGAACGACGTAGTGCTGGAGCCGGAGCAGGCGCGCGAGTATCACGCGTTCCTGATTTCGCAGATCGTGCTGATGTTGTGTACCGGTCTGGTGCACGGTGACCTGTCGGAGTTCAATGTGCTGTTGACCCCGGACGGCCCGGTCATCATCGACTTGCCTCAGGCGGTGGACGCGGCAGGTAACAACCACGCGTTCAACATGCTGGAGCGGGACGTGGGCAACATGGCGTCCTACTTCGGGCGATTTGCGCCGGAGTTGAAAAAGACCAAATATGCCAAGGAAATGTGGGCGCTGTACGAAGCCGGCACCTTGCACCCGGCCAGTGTCTTGACCGGAGAGTTCGACGAGCCGGAAGAGTTGGCCGACGTCGGCGGGATCATGCGCGAAATCGAGGCTGCACGGCTGGACGAGGAGCGTAAGCAAGCGATCCGCGCTGCTGACGACGCGCCCCCGAGCAAAGCCGAAGAACCGCCTCCGCCCTGGATGCAGTGATCAGCTAAACAAAAACCCGGCTTCGGCCGGGTTTTTTGTAGAGGGACGACCTCGATTTTCCAAACACTGCAGAACCCTGTGGGAGCGAGCCTGCTCGCGATAGCGGACTGTCAGGCGACGATGATGTTGAATGTCATGGCTTCATCGCGAGCAGGCTCGCTCCCACAGTAATTTGCGTTCACATTAGATTTTCCGTTTTATTGAATTTTGTGATCTCCCGGACTCCCCACACTCAAGGACTGAATGTGAACACCTCCACCCGCAACGCCCGACTGATCATCGCCGCCCGTCTGATTTCGGATTTTGGCGCTTTCCTCAACATGGTCGCCCTGGCCACTTACGTTTACCTGCTCAGCAACAGTGCAATGAGTGTCGGCATTTTCCTCGCCAGCCGTGTCGGTGGAGGGATTTTCGCCAGTCTGATCGGCACCACGTTCTATCGCCGCTGGGTCGGGCGCATGCCGCTGATCATCTTCGACCTGTTGCGTGCAGGTTTGCTTGGCTTGCTGCTGATTCTGCCAGTTGATCAGCAGGCGCTGATGCTCTCCGTCATCGCGTTCGGCCTGGGGTTTGGCAACTCGATGTTTGCCATCGGCCTGAACAGTCAGTTGCCGCACTTGATCGATGGCAAACACCTGCTCAAGACCAATGCCTGGATCACCTCTGCTTCATCCGCCGCGATGGTCGGTGGCAGTCTGGTTGCCGGAGTGCTGGTGGCGGCGTTTGGGTTTGAAACAGTATTTGCGCTGAACGTGGTGACGTATCTGTTGGCCGCGTTGTTCATCTTGCCGCTGCGCTTTTCCATCCTGGCCGCCCGAGACGAATCCCCTCGCGATCAGGGCGAATGGTCGGCACTGCGACAAGGGTTGCGTAGCGCACCGGTGGTGGCCGCGATGCTCGCCGTTACCATGGCCGACACCCTTGGCAGTGCCGCGCACAACGTGGGATTGCCAATAGTTTCCAAGCTACTGACCCCCGAGTCGGCCAGCACCACGCTGGGCCTGATGCTGGCGGTCTGGACGAGCGGAAAACTGATCGGTGCGCGAATCGCCAGTCACCTGAAAGGCTCGGACAACATCAATCTGGAGCGGCGGTTTTTCTTCGGGGTGCTGCTGATGTCCTGCGGCTTCATCTTGATGTTTCAGCAGCAGACCCTTTACGGCTTACTGCTGTTTTCACTGCCAGCGGGGCTGGGGGACGGTTTCTCGGAAGTCGGCCTGATGTCTCGTCTGCAACGCGAGCCGGACAACCTGCGGCTACCCATTTTCAGCCTCCTCACCCTGCTGCAAATGACCGGCTTCGGCCTCGGCATGTTGATCGCCGCGCCGTTTTACTCGTGGTGGACACCGGGCTCCGTGGTGCTGCTGTTCCACGGCATTCCCCTCACCACGTTGTTGGTGGTGAAAGGCCTGACGATCAGAAACGAACAGGTTCGGCGCAGCAGCCCGACGCCAGGTTCTTGAGGATCGGGCAGTCGGGACGATGGTCGCCCTGGCAATGCTCGACCAGGTCTTGCAGGGTGTCGCGCAGCTGGCCGAGTTCGCGGATCTTCTGGTTCAGTTCGTCGATATGCTGACGGGCCAGCGCCTTCACATCGGCGCTGGCGCGTTGGCGGTCCTGCCAGAGGGTCAGCAGCTTGCCGACCTCTTCCAGTGAAAACCCCAAGTCCCGGGAGCGCTTGATGAAGGCCAGGGTGTGCATGTCGTCGTCGCCATATACGCGGTAGCCGCTTTCGGTTCGGTGGGCGGCCTTGAGCAGGCCAATGGACTCGTAGTAACGGATCATTTTCACGCTCAGGCCGCTTTGGCGGGCTGCTTGACCGATGTTCATCGATTGTCCTCCAGGTCCTTGGGCTTCCAGGTTTTCAACAGTAACGCATTGCCCACCACGCTGACGCTCGACAACGCCATGGCCGCACCGGCCAACACCGGGTTGAGGAAACCGAACGCCGCCAGCGGAATGCCGATCAGGTTATAGACGAACGCCCAGAACAGGTTCTGCCGGATCTTCGCGTAGGTCTTGCGGCTGATTTCCAATGCCGCTGGCACCAGCCGAGGATCGCCACGCATCAGGGTGATCCCGGCCGCGTGCATGGCTACGTCGGTGCCGCCGCCCATGGCGATGCCGATGTCCGCCGCAGCCAGGGCCGGGGCGTCGTTGATGCCGTCGCCGACCATCGCCACCACGCCGGTTTTTTTGAGTGTGACGACGGTGGCGGCTTTGTCGGCGGGCAGCACTTCGGCGTGGACATCGGTGATGCCCAGCGCCTCGGCGACGACTTTGGCGCTGCCGCGATTGTCACCGGTCAGCAGGTGGCTGCTGATGTTCCTCGCGCTGAGTTGTTGCACAGCTTGCAGGGCGCAGGGTTTGAGGGTGTCGCCAAAGGCGAAGAGGCCGAGCACTTTCGATTCGGGGTTTTGTTCGATCAACCAGGACAGTGTCCGGCCCTCGGTTTCCCAGGCTGTTGCCGAGTCCGCCAACGAACCCGCGTTTAAATCACTTTCGTCCAATAGACGACGATTGCCCAATGCCAGTCGACGACCGTCCAGCGTACCGGCGATGCCTCGGCCCGTCAGCGATTGACTGTCGCTGACATCGGCCACAGTCAAGCCGCGTTCGGTGCAAGCGTCCAGTACTGCCTTGGCCAGCGGATGTTCGCTACCCCGTTGCAGCGCGCCGGCCATGTGCAGCAGGGCGGATTCGTCACCGTTGATGGCCGTCAAATGAGCAATGCGCGGTGCGCCCGACGTCAGTGTGCCGGTCTTGTCGAACACCACCGCACTGACTTCGTGCGCGCGTTCCAGCGCTTGGGCATCCTTGATCAGAATCCCGTAGCGTGCCGCCACGCCAGTCCCGGCCATGATCGCTGTGGGTGTCGCCAGCCCAAGGGCGCACGGGCAGGCAATCACCAACACCGCGACGGCATTGATTAATGCAGTTTCTATCGGTGCGCCGTACAGCCACCAACCGATGAGTGTCGCCAGCGCGATCACCAGGACAGTGGGCACGAACACCTGGCTGACTTTATCCACCAGTTTCTGGATCGGTGCTTTGGCAGCCTGGGCATCTTCGACCAGACGAATGATTCGTGCCAACACGGTTTCCGCGCCCAAGGCCTGGGTGCGAACCAGCAATCGGCCTTCACCGTTGATCGCACCGCCGGTGACCCTGTCGCCCGGTTGCTTGGGCACCGGCAGGCTTTCACCGCTGATCAGCGCTTCGTCAGCGTAGCTCTGGCCTTCGACCACTTCGCCGTCCACCGGGAAGCGTTCTCCGGGTTTGACCATAACCAGATCATTGAGACGCAAAGCGCTGATGGCGACGTCCTGCTCGCGGCCATCGATCACCTGAATTGCTCGCTCCGGGCGCAAGGCTTCGAGGGCGCGGATGGCGCTGGCGGTCTGGCGTTTTGCGCGGCTTTCCAGGTACTTGCCCAGCAACACCAACGCGATCACGACCGCCGAGGCTTCGAAATACAGGTGCGGCATGCGCCCTGCAGCGGTGGCCCATTCGTAAACACTCAGGCCGTAACCGGCGCTGGTACCGAGGGCGACCAGCAAATCCATGTTGCCGGCTCCGGCGCGCACGGCTTTCCAGGCGGCGACATAAAAGCGCGCACCGAAGATGAATTGCACTGGTGTAGCCAACGCAAATTGGGCCCAGGCGGGAAGCATCCAGTGCACGCCGAACGGTTGCAGCAGCATCGGCAACACCAGCGGCAAGGCCAGGACGATGGCCATGATCAGCGCCCAGCGCTCACGGTGCAGGCGCTGTTGTTGAGTGTCGGTTGGTGGGTGTTCGACTTCCCAGATGCTGGAGGAGTAACCCGCTTTGGTTACGGCAGCGATCAAGCTTTGCGGATCGATATGACCGAGCAATTCGAGGTGGGCACGTTCGTTGGCCAGGTTGACGCTGACGCTCTTGACTCCCGGCACCTTGGCCAGCGAACGCTCGACCCGGCCAACGCACGATGCGCAGGTCATGCCGTCGATGCTCAGTTCCAGAGTGTGCCGGGGCACGCTGTAACCGGCCTGCTCAACAGCGTCCATCAACGCGGGCAAGCTGTCTCGGGGTGCTTGAACGCGGGCCTGTTCGGTGGCCAGGTTGACGCTGACGGCGGAGGCGCCGATGACTTTGCTCAAGGCTCGCTCGACACGCCCGGCGCAACTGGCGCAGGTCATGCCGGCAATCGGCAGATCGAATGTGGTGGATTCGGACATCGGTCGCACTCCCTGTAGTAGATGCCTACAGGATCAACCTTGCCATGCGGGCAAGGTCAAGCACCAATCTAAAACTGTGGGAGTGAGCTTGCTCCCACAGGGATACCACAGGGTTTTCTTCAGTAGTCGAGGACGGCGGGCTTGAGGTACATCCCTTCCTGCGACATCGCAATCCGGTACTTCAACACATCGCCAGCCTTGAGCTCTATGTTCTGCGCGGCCGGTACAAGCATGCCCGGGTTGCACCCCGGCATGTTGCCCGGCAGCAGTTTGAGGCGCATGGACACATTGCCCGGCGGCAGGTTGAACGAGGTGCTTTGTTCCTGGAACAGCCGTGCAGACAGTTGATCCTGGATGTACACACCGATCTCGCAGGAGGTTGAAACTTCCAGGCGCTCGCGGGAAATGATCAGTACGCCATAGTTCTCCCCGGCGGCGTGAACCAAAGGCGTCGCTGCAAAGAGGCTGAGGAAGCCAAACAGGCTGAAAGCTGACCAGCGCATGGCTGAATCTCCTGAATTCGAGTCATTGATGCCCGCAGCTTGGCCGAGCGCGACGCCGATTGCCAGCCCGGCAGTTTGTTCAAGAACTTGACCTTGCCATGGTGGCAAGCTCGAAACTGCTCGCAACCTCATAAAAGGAGCCACACCATGCAAGTGTTCAACGTCCAGGGCATGTCTTGCAGTCACTGTGTCAAAGCCATTACTCAGGCGCTGCAAGCCAAAGATCCAGCAGCTAGCGTGCGGGTAGATCTGGCCGCCAGGGAAGTCGGGGTTGAAAGCGCGTTGACGGTCGAGCAAGTGATCGCCGCGATCATCGAAGAGGGCTACGACGCCAAAGTCGCCTGACCCAGCGCAATCCCGTGTAGGAGCGAGCTTGCTCGCGAAAGCGGTGTGTCAGACGACAACAATGCTGAATGACACGCCGCCTTCGCGAGCAAGCTCGCTCCTACAGGGATCTGCATTCATTCAAGGGTTTTTGTTAGTTAGCAAGCTATCTGAATGTTCAAGGCGTTCATGCACGGCTAGACTGTCGGCCTGACGACTCATGTCCAACTGGATGCCTGATGAACTTCCGTACTATTTTGATTCTTGGCGCCTTGAGCGCTTTCGGTCCGCTGGCGATCGATTTCTATCTGCCGGCCTTCCCGGCGATGGCGCTCGCCTTTGGCACTGATGAAAAACACGTGCAACTGACACTGGCGGCGTATTTCCTCGGTTTGTCGATTGGTCAACTGTTCTACGGCCCAGTAGCCGATCGTTTCGGGCGGCGTATTCCATTGCTGACCGGGGTCGGTTTGTTCACCCTTGCTTCGCTGGCCTGCGCGTATGCGCCGAACCTTGAATGGTTGATCGGCGCGCGTTTTGTCCAGGCGCTGGGCGGTTGCGCGGGGATGGTGATTTCCCGTGCGGTGGTCAGTGATAAATGCGATGCCGTGGGTTCGGCGAAAGTCTATTCACAATTGATGCTGGTCATGGGGCTGGCGCCGATTCTCGCGCCGATGCTCGGCGGCTTGTTGGTCAACACCACCGGTTGGCAGTCGATCTTTCTGGTGTTGACCGGCTTCAGTGCCTTGGCCGCATTGTCCGTGGCGCTCGGGTTGCCGGAAAGTCTGCCCGCGTATGTGCCGCGTCAGCCGTTGTCGGGGGCTTTGCGGCAGTATGGTCGCCTGTTGTCGGATCGGGTCTATCTCGGTCATGCCCTGACGGGTGGCATCGCCATCGCCGGGATGTTTGCCTATATCGCCGGTTCACCGTTCGTATTCATCAAACTCTACGGTGTCCCGGCCGAGCATTTCGGTTGGCTGTTCGGCACCAACGCGGCGGGGTTCATTCTGACGGCGCAGGTCAACGCACGATTGCTGGCCAAGCGTGGGCCGGCATTCTTGCTGGCGCGCGCCGTGTGGGTTTATCTGACCGCTGGCCTGGCGTTGTTCGCCGTCAGTGCGCTGCGCCCTGAGCATCTATGGCCGTTGCTGATTCCGCTGTTTATTTGTATCTCCAGTCTCGGCTGTATCCTCCCCAACGCGTCGGCGTGTGCCATGAACGGGCAGGGCGCCCGCGCCGGCAGTGCCTCGGCGATGCTTGGGTGTCTGCAATTCACCGTCGCGGCCGGTGCCGCTGCGTTGGTCGGTGTTTTACACGATGGCAGCGCCATGCCGATGGCGATGGTCATCAGCTTGTGCGGAGTGTTGGTGGTGAGCATGGCGATGCTCACCCGGCGCTTGCAAATTGCCCGGGCGTTGGCGCAAGCCTAGGTCTGAGGGCGGACTCAGCCAGCAGCGCGCTGCTGGTGACCGGGAATTTGATGGGGGGCGTACAGGCGTGCTTCGAGTGTTCGGGTAAAGGCCAGTGCTTCGGCTTCGCTGCGGAATGGCACGGCAAGCTGGTCCAGACGGACCTGCCATTGTGATTTAGCCACTTCTTTTATCAGGATCTTCATTGCTGATCTCTCCTCTCGTAAAAGATGCCATGTAAAGATTATGCCGCAGAGGATTCGATTGTAGACCCGAATACGATCGCTATTGTGACAGAGGTCAACTGTCAGACTGACGGTGTCGTCCCCGTCAGGACGACACTGTTTCATCTTGTTTCAGAACCCTTCCAGCACAATTTTGCCCTTGGCTTTACCACTTTCCAGCAACGCATGTGCACGGCGCAGGTTGGCCGCGTTGATGGTGCCGAAGTGCTCGCCGACCGTGGTTTTCAGTGTGCCGGCGTCGATCAACCCGGCGATGCGGTTGAGCAAATGGTGTTGCTCGATCATGTCCGCGGTTTCGAACAGCGAGCGGGTGTACATGAACTCCCAGTGCAGCGACAGGCTCTTGCGTTTGAGCTTGGTCACGTCCAGCGACTTGGGATCATCGATCAACGCCAGTCTGCCTTGCGGCGCCAGCGCCTCGACCAATTGGTCCAGGTGATGATCGGTTTGGGTCAGGCTGGCGACATGGGTTACGTAATCGACACCGGCACGCTTGAGTTCCTCGCTCAGCGGTTGGCTGTGATCGATCACCCGGTGGGCGCCCAGTTCACGGACCCAGCTCTGGGTTTGCGGGCGGGAGGCGGTGCCGATGACGTTGAGCCCAGTGAGCTGACTGGCCAATTGCGTGAGGATCGAACCCACACCACCGGCAGCGCCGACGATCAGCAGGCGCTGGCCTTCATCGGTGTTGCCTTCGCGCACTTGCAGGCGTTCAAACAGCAGTTCCCAGGCGGTAATGGCGGTCAGCGGCAGCGCGGCGGCTTCGGCGAAACCGAGGGTTTTGGGCATGTGGCCAACGATCCGCTCATCCACCACGTGGCGTTCGCTGTTACCCCCCGCGCGGGCGATGGAGCCTGCGTAAAAGACCTTATCGCCGGCCTTGAACAAGGTCACTTCGCTGCCGACGGCCTTAACCACACCGGCTACGTCCCAACCCAGAACTTTGGCCGCGCCTTCTTCAGGCTGGACGTTCTGGCGAACCTTGGTGTCCACCGGGTTGACCGAGATGGCTTTGACCTCTACCAACAGATCGCGCGGGCCGGCGGCCGGTTCTGGCAGCTCGATGTCGTGCAGGGAGTGTTCGTCGCTGATCGGCAACGAGGTGTAGTAAGCAATGGCTTTCATCTAGGCAATTCCTGAAGGTAATAAAGGACGAAATCAGGCCACGGTACGCAGGCGCTTGAGGTCGAAGTGTTCGAGAAGGTCGCCGGCCTTGGCCCGGAAATTCTGGATGTGGGCGCTGGCGTCGTGCGCTTGCAGGGCTTCGTCGCTGCTCCACTGCTCGATCATGTAAAAGGCCTGCGGATTGGCGAGGTCCTGGTGCAAGTCGTATTGGCCGCAACCGGCCTCGGCGCGGGTCGGTTCCACCAGGGCGCACAGGTGCTGTCCAAGGGCGTCTTGCTGGCCGGCTTTGGCGATGAGCGTGGCAATGGCGGTAAAGGGCTGGGACATGGGCGACTCCGGTAGCTTGATATTCGATGGGTCGGATGATTGGCTATTTCGTCGCAAGATAAAACCCGCTAAAAGAGCAGTCTCTTTCAATATTTTTTTGATAATCGAGGCTGAAGATGCTGCGTTTCGACGACTTGCAGCTGTTTGTCCGGGCTGCGGACCTGGGGAGCCTGTCGGCGGCAGCGCGGGTGATGGACATGTCGGCGGCGGTGGCCAGTGCGGCCTTGAAGCGCATCGAGCAGCAACTTGGCGTGCGTTTGCTCGCACGCTCCACCCGCAGCCTGCGCCTGACGGCCGAAGGCGAGGGATTTCTGGAATATGCCCGGGCGGCCCTGAGCAATCTGGATGAAGGGCGCCGATTGCTGGCCAGTGGTCAGGATCAGGTCAGCGGGATTCTGCAGCTTTCCGCACCGTCGGACTTTGGCCGCAACCTGTTGCTGCCGTGGCTGGACGAGTTTCAGCGTGAGCATCCGAAACTGACCGTCCGGCTTCTGCTGGGTGACCGCATTGCCGACCTGTTCCGCCAACCGGTCGACATCGCCCTGCGCTATGGCGAACCGGAAGACTCAAGCCTGGTAGCGCTGCCCATCGCCCCACAGAACCGCCGGGTACTGTGCGCCGCGCCGAGCTACCTCGCCAGACAGGGCGAGCCACGGCAGCTGGAGCAACTGGCTCAGCACAATTGTTTATTGTTCATGCTGGGCGGCCGGGTCCACGATCACTGGAGTTTCCATGACGGCAAGCGCGAAGTCGGCCTGACCGTCAGCGGTGACCGTTTCAGTGACGATGCCGATGTGGTGCGGTTGTGGGCCGTTGCAGGCGCAGGGATCGCTTACAAGTCCTGGCTCGATGTTGCCGCCGATGTGCTCGCCGGGCGGCTGAAAGTGCTGATGCCAGAACTGCTCTGTGAGCGCGCACCTCTGAATTTTCTGTGCGCCCATCGCGCACAATTGAGTAAGCCTGTGAACCTGTTACGGGAAATGCTTGCCGGCCGATGTGCTCATTTAAGCAGCCTATTTCCGACGATATCGGGCATCGATCATTAGTCGCAGGTAAATAGCGAAATTTCTCTCAGCAACTATCAGCACCCGCGGTTTCCCTGGGGCAGGATCCGGCGGTCAACCCGCTTATACTAGCGCCCGCCTCATGTGCGCACCGTCGATCTCGCGATGACGAGTCCGCGTTACAGTCGGCCAGGTTCCACGCTCTATCCTCCGGCCTTTGCTTCGCCTTGGCCGCGAAGCAAAGGCGCAGGTGAGCGGGGAGCTTTGCCCGGCTTATGGCGGTTTCCGCGGCTTGGCCGGCGACACATTACTGGTCAAGATGTCTCTGAGCAGCAGACGAAACGATTCAACAGGGAGTGAATACATGGAACATGCACCTTGCATCAGCCAGATCGCCACGTTGCTGGCTGACCCAAAGCGCAGCGCAATGATGTGGGCCTTGATGGACGGCACGGCGCGGCAAACCGAAGCGTTGGCATTGTTGGCCGGCCTGTCACCCTCTTCGGCCAGCGCACACTTGGGACGATTGTCCGCAGGCGGTCTGTTGAGAGTTGAAATCCGTGGGCGAAAGCGATTTTTCCGCTTGGCGGCCCCCGAAGTCGGCGCGGCTATCGAGGCATTGGCCAGTGCGACCCTGGCCAGTGCACCCCGAGAGGTCCCGGATGTTTTCAAACGCCCCAATCCCATCGCCAAACCTCAGACGGCGCCTTCGTCACTGCTGCGAGCCAGACTGTGCGACGACCATCTGGGAGGCACCTTGGCCGCCGACCTTTATCAGCGGTTGCTGGATGCAGGCTGGATCGAACAGATCGATCAGCGGGTCATGATTACCCACAAAGGTTCCACCCAGTTGGCGACACGAGGCGTGTTCATCCAGGCGCTGGCACATCGCAACAGCCGGGTGGCCTGTGCCTGTCCCGACTGGAGCGAAAGACGCCCGCACATGGGCGGTTCACTGGGCGCGGCGCTGTTGCAGCTGTTCATGCAGTCGGGCTGGTTGAGCCTGCCCAACGAATCCCGCGCCTTGCAGATCACTGCTGCGGGGCAGCGTGAAATCCATCGCTTCGCCAAGGAAACCGAGCTGGAAATGGCGCTTTAGGAATTTATCAACAGCCAACCAGTGTGGGAGCGAGCCGGCTCCGGGCGGCGTTCCGACGATGAGGCCATCACATTCAACATCAGTGTTGACTGACAGTCCGCTATCGCGAGCAGGCTCGCTCCCACAAGGGTTATGCGGTGTGGCTTACGGCTTGACCAATCTGGCATCCAGGCTATTTTGCGCCAGGCGCTTGGCCTGATCCTGGGTCATGCCCAAATCGGTGTACAGCGCATGGAAGTTCTCGGTCACATAACCGCCGAAGTACGCCGGGTCATCGGAGTTCACGGTCACTTTCACGCCACGCTCCAGCATGTCGAGGATGTTGTGCTGGGACATGTGATCGAACACGCAGAGCTTGGTGTTCGACAATGGGCACACGGTCAGCGGGATCTGCTCGTCGATGATCCGCTGCATCAAACGCTCGTCTTCGATGGCGCGCACGCCATGGTCGATGCGCTGGATTTTCAGCAGGTCGAGGGCTTCCCAGATGTATTCGGGCGGGCCTTCTTCGCCGGCGTGGGCAACGGTCAGGAAGCCTTCGTGACGGGCACGGTCAAACACGCGCTGGAACTTGCTCGGCGGGTGTCCCATTTCCGAACTGTCCAGGCCAACGGCCACAAACGCATCGCGGAACGGCAGCGCCTGATCGAGGGTTTTCTGTGCTTCATCTTCGCTCAAGTGGCGCAGGAAGCTCAGAATCAAACCGCTGGTGATGCCCAATTGTTGCTCGCCGTCTTTCAGCGCGGCGGCGATGCCATTGAGCACCACTTCGAAAGGGACGCCACGGTCAGTGTGGGTTTGCGGGTCGAAGAACGGTTCAGTGTGAATCACGTTCTGCTCCTTGCAACGCAACAGGTACGCCCAGGTCAGGTCGTAGAAGTCCTGCGAAGTGCGCAACACGTCAGCGCCCTGGTAATACAGGTCGAGAAACTCTTGCAGGTTGTTGAAGGCGTACGCTTTGCGCAGGGTGTCGACGTCGCTCCACGGCAGGGCGATCTTGTTGCGTTCAGCCAGGGCGAACAGCAGCTCAGGCTCCAGCGAGCCTTCGAGGTGCAAATGCAATTCTGCCTTGGGCAGGGCGTTCAGCCAGTCGTACATAGTCTTTTCTCATCAGGTGCAGATGGCGGGCATTCTACAGATGCCTGTAGAAACAATTTGCAAAACCTGACCAGCCGATTCATCACACTGCATCCTGTTCCCGTCGATAGGCGTAGGTATCGGCGAAGCGCGAGAGCAGGAATTCGGCGCAGGTGGTGGCAGGATACTTCGCCGGGTGCAATTGATCCTGACATCCGGGCAGGCATTCGATGCGTGTGTCGGGGTGCGGCTCGGCAAAGAACGGCATCGAGTAACGGTCTACGCCCAGAGGGCTGATCACTCGGTGTGGTGTCGACAGGTAACGGTCGTTGCTCCAGCGCGCCATCATGTCACCGAGGTTGACCACGAACGTCCCTTCTATCGGCGGCGCGTCGATCCATTCGCCTTTTACGTTTCGCACTTGCAGGCCACCGGCAGCGTCTTGATACAGCAGGGTGATACAGCCGTAATCGGTGTGGGCACCGGCACCTTGTTGTTCGGCGGAACTGGCGGTGTGGCGCGGTGGGTAATGGATCATCCGTAGCACGCTGACCGGCTCGTTGAAACGGCTGTCGAAAAAATCGCGCTCGATGCCCAGCGCCAATGTCATTGCCCGCAGCAGGGTTTGGGCGAGGGCCTGCATGTCGGTGTAGTGCTGTTCCATCAATACTTCCCAACCGGGCAGCGATGGATGACAGTTTGGGCCGCGCAAGGGTTGTTCCGCCAGGACTTGCGGGTGATCGGCCGGCAGGTGCAGGCCCATATCGAACGTTTCCTTCAGGTCGCTGGGCTTGCTGGGGTCGAGTTGTTCGGTGGCGATGGCGCCGTAACCACGGTGATGGCGGGTTTGGGTGATGTCGATCTTGAGTTTTTCGGCGGTGGGTTGGGCGAAGAAGTGTTGGGCTTGGTCGAGTACGGTGTTGATGCGTTGCGCGGAAATCGGGTGACCCTTGATGTAGAAAAAGCCCCATTCGCGGCAGGCGTGGTCGATCTTGGCGGCGACGGATTGCCAGGCGTGCGTGTCGTCGCTGTAGAGCGGGCTGATGTCGATGATGGGAAGGCTGTTCATACGCGATCCTTAAAAGCGCTGGAAGTCCCTTGTGGGAGCGAGCCTGCTCGCGAATGCGGTGTGTCAGCCAACATCCGTGTTGAATGTGCTACCGCCTTCGCGAGCAGGCTCGCTCCCACAGGGTTTTGTGTCTGGTGTGAAGGACTACTTCGGAATATCCACCTTCATGCCTTCAACGTAGTAGTTCATCGACGCCAGTTCCGCATTGCTTGCCGTTGCGCCCAGCGCAATTTTTTCTACACCCGCCTGATCCTTGATCGGCCCGGTGAAGGGGTGGAAGGTGCCGCTTTTGATGTCCGCAATGATCTGCTCGGCTTCGGCTTTCACCGGCGCTGGAACCAGATCACTGATCGGCAGTTCAACCGTACCTTCCTTCAACCCGCCCCAGTAATCCTGTGACTTCCAGGTGTGATCGAGCTCGCTTTGGGTCGCTTGAATGTAGTGTGGACCCCAGTCGTTGACGATGGAGGTCAGCACCGCTTTTGGCCCGAAGTGTGCCATGTCCGACGCGTAGCCGACGGCATACACACCGCGACGTTCAGCCGCCTGGATCGGCGCGGGGCTGTCGGTGTGCTGGAACACCACGTCCACGCCCTGGTCGATCAGTGCGTTGGCGGCGTCGGCTTCCTTGCCCGGATCAAACCAGGAGTTGACCCACACCACCTTGATCTCGGTGCCGGGGTTGTACTTGTTCAGGGCCAGCTGAATGGCGTTGATGTCGCGGATCACTTCCGGGATCGGGAAGGAGGCGACGTAGCCGATCTTTTTGGTCTTGGTCATCTTCGCCGCGAGGAAGCCGCCGACGTAGCGACCTTCATAGGTGCGCGCCAAATAGGTGCCGAGGTTCTTGTCCTGCTTGTAGCCGGTGGCGTGTTCAAACATCACCTTGGGAAATTGCTTCGCCACTTTCAGGGTCGGGTTCATGTAGCCGAACGACGTGGTAAAGATCAGATCGTAGTTATCCTTGGCCATGTTGCGGATCACCCGCTCGGCGTCGGCACCTTCGGCGACGTTCTCCACGTAGTTGGTGGTGATCTGGTCGCCGAATTTTTCGGCCAACGCCTTGCGCCCCTGTTCATGCTGATACGTCCAGCCGTGGTCACCGATCGGACCGATGTAAACGAAGCCGACTTTCAGCGGGTCGGCGGCGCTGGCGGTCATGCTTGTGCTCAGACCGATGGCTGCGGCGACGGCGATAAGCAGCTTCTTCAGCGGACGTTTATGCATGAATTCGAACTCCATTTTGTTTTGAGGTTGGAAAGGCCAATGCAAATTACTGACCAACAGGACAACAAAATATTCGAAACCGTGTCGAGGTCATCGCGAGCAGGCTCACTCCTACAGGGGAACGCATTCCAAAGTGGGAGTGAGCCTGCTCGCGATGAGGCCCTTGGGGCCGATTAAAGTGCACGCCCTGAACCTGCTGCCATCCACTGGTGCGCTAAGGTGTAACGAAACGTTAGAGCCGCATCGCAGTCAGTAGCTCATTACTCTGCTTTCGCTCCACTGCGCCAAAAGGCCCGCAATGCTCACACTCCTCAAGCAAGAAACCTTTCTGCTGCTGGCCGTTCTCGCTGCTGCCGCCGCGTACCCGCTGGAGCACTGGATGCTCCACAGTGGCCAGGCCATTGCGTTGGCCGCCGGCCTGGTGCTGATCGTCTTCATCGTCGCCGCCTCCATGCGCGTCGCCCATCACGCCGAGCTGCTGGCGGAAAAAGTTGGCGATCCTTACGGCACGATGATCCTGACCTTGGCGGCGGTGCTGGTGGAAGTGGTGATCCTGGCGATCATGATGAGCAACGAAGCCTCGTCCACCCTGGTGCGGGACACTATTTACTCGGCGGTGATGCTCGACATCAACGGCATTCTCGGCCTGGCGGCGTTGATGGGCGGGCTCAAGCACGGTGAACAGTCTTACAACGATGACTCCGCGCGCAGCTACAGCGTGATGATTCTCACCGCCATGGGGGTGTCGATGGTGGTGCCGGAGTTCATTCCTGAGGCCAACTGGAAAATTTATTCGGGCTTCACCATCGGAGCGATGGTCGTGCTCTATGCATTGTTCCTGCGAATGCAGGTTGGACCGCACAGCTACTTTTTCAGTTACAGCTATCCGGAAAAACGCCGCCGGAAAGTCCCGGAGGAGGAACCTGAACCGGTCAATCTGGCGCTGAGTATCGGCACGTTGGTGTTTGGCGTGGTGGTGATCGGCGCACTGGCCGAGGTGATGTCCAAAGCCCTCGATCTGGGGCTGGAAGGGACGGGCGCTCCGCCGGTGATTACGGCGATTCTGGTGGCGGCCATTTCGGCGGCGCCGGAGATTCTGACGGCATTGCGCGCGGCACTGGCCAATCGCATGCAGTCGGTGGTCAACATCGCCATGGGCGCGTCGCTATCGACGGTGATCCTGACGGTGCCGGTGATGGAAGCGATGGCGCTCTATACCGGTCAGCCGTTTCAGATGGCGATGACGCCGGTGCAGACGGTGATGATCCTCCTGACGTTGATCGTCAGTGCGATCAACCTCAACGATGGCGAAACCAACGCCATCGAAGGCATGACCCACTTTGTGCTCTTTGCGACATTCATCATGTTGTCGCTGCTCGGCCTTTGAACACACCACAATACCAATGTGGAAACTGAACCAATGTGGGAGCGAGCTTGCTCGCGATGGCGTCATGTCAGTCAACATCGATGTTGAACGTCAGTCCGCTATCGCGAGCAAGCTCGCTCCCACAGTTTTTTGATTTTTGTTGTGTCAAGTTCCGGCGATGAGCTGTCGAGCGGCCTGGCTGTGATCAGCGATCAGGCCTTTGAGGTCCAGCCCTTCAACCTGCCCATCAATCACTCGCCACTTGCCGCCGACCATCACCCGATCCGCACGATCCGCGCCGCACAGCAGCAACGCCGATACCGGATCATGGCTGCCGGAGAAACGCAGTTCATCCAGTTTGAATAGCGCCAGATCCGCCTGCTTGCCGACTGCCAGTTCGCCGATATCGGTACGGCCCAGCAAGCTCGCCGAGCCCTTGGTCGCCCAGCCCAGCACCAGTTCCGGCGTGATCTTCTCAGCGCCATAACGCAAGCGCTGAATGTACAGTGCCTGACGGGTTTCGAGCATCATGTTCGACGCATCGTTGGACGCCGAACCGTCCACACCCAGCCCGAGCAACGCGCCCGCCGCCGTGAGGTCAAGCGTCGGGCAGATGCCGGAAGCGAGGCGCATGTTCGAGCTTGGGCAATGGCAAATGCCCGTACCGGCGGCGCCGAGGCGGGCGATTTCGTCCGGGTTGAAGTGGATGCCGTGGGCCAACCAGGTACGCGGGCCGAGCCAGCCGACACTGTCCAGATAATCCACGGTGCGCAGGCCGAAGCGTTGCAGACAGAAATCTTCTTCGTCGAGAGTTTCGGCCAGGTGCGTGTGCAGGCGCACGTCGAGTTTGTTTGCCAATTCAGCACTGGCGGACATGATTTCCGGGGTCACCGAGAAGGGCGAGCATGGTGCGAGGGCGATCTGGATTTGCGCACCGTCACCGCGTTCGTGGTACTCGGCGATCAAGCGCTGGCTGTCGTCGAGAATGACTTCTCCTTCCTGCACGGTCTGCTGTGGTGGCAGGCCGCCGTCCTTCTCGCCGAGGCTCATGGAGCCGCGCGTGAGCATGGCGCGCATGCCCAGTTCGCGAACGCTTTCGACTTGCACGTCGATCGCATTTTCCAGGCCTTCGGGAAACAGGTAATGGTGATCGGCCGCGGTGGTGCAGCCGGACAGCAGCAACTCAGCCAGCGCGACTTTGGTGGCGAGGGCGAGTTTTTCCGGGGTGAGGCGGGCCCAGACTGGATACAGGGTCTTCAGCCACGGGAACAACGGCTGATTGACCACCGGCGCCCAGGCGCGGGTCAGGGTTTGATAGAAATGGTGATGGGTGTTGATCAGCCCCGGCAGGATCACATGCTCGCGGGCATCGAAGACTTGTCCACAGGGGGCGGACGGTTGCTGTCCGGCGGCGAGCACTTCGACGATCACACCGTCTTGCACAACCAGACCGCCTCGGGCATCGAGGCCATTGGCAGTGAAGATCGCGAGGGGATTTTTTAACCAGGTACGGGATGCAGGCATGTTGGCCGGCTCCTCTGAAAGTTGGGTTCAGGGTTGCCAGCTCAGTGATTACCCTGTCTGCTGATCCAGGATCGCCGCGGGGGCGAGGTGCAGAGTTTCGGACAAAACGCAGTGCTGGGCAAGCCCGACCCGACCAGACAACACAAATCCCTGTATGGAATGATCCCTTGTAGGAGTGAGCCTGCTCGCGATGAGGCCGTGTCAGTCACATCAATGCTGAATGACACGACCTCATCGCGAGCAGGCTCACTCCAGGGGGATTGTGGTGATTACCAGGGAATGGCTTCACCTCTGTAATTCACGAAGTGATGTCCGCCCTTGCCGGTGTAGGCATTGACCTGATCAACCAGCCCACGGGTACTGGTATCCACATCAATGTCCGCACCTTCACCGCCCATGTCGGTTTTCACCCAGCCCGGATGCAGCGACAGCACAGTGAGTTTCAGCTCGCCCAATTGCGTCACGAAGCTGTTGGTCATCGAGTTCAGCGCCGCTTTACTGGCTTTGTACAACGCCAGTTCCGGCGCGTCCGGCATGGTCACGCTGCCCAGCACCGAACTCATGAAGGCCAGCACGCCGCTGTCCGGGCGAATCTGCCCGATGAAACGCTGGGCCAGGTTAATGGGTGCCACGGCGTTGGTGAAAAACAGCTGGCCAACCTCGGCCAGCGTCGCACCGCCCGGTGTCTGAACGTCCGGGCCCTTGACCCCGGCATTCACAAACAACAGATCGAACACTTCATCTTTGAGTTGTTGGCTGAGGGCGATCACCGCTGGCTGATCGTCCATATCGAGTTTTTCGATCCGCACGTCACCCAAGGCCCGTAGGGCTTCGGCGTTTTGCGGGTTACGCACGGTGGCGGTGACTTGCCAGCCGTCGGCCAGCAGGGTTTTCACCAGGCCGAGGCCCAAGCCCCGGGAGGCTCCGATGATGAGTGCGGTTTTTGCCTTGGACATGAGTGGCTTCCTTGAAAGGAGGGTCAGGGATTTAAAGGACAGCGCTGGCCGAGCCGTTGCTGCAACTCGCTGCGCAACACGCCCAGTTCGGCCATGCGGGTTTCGATCAGTTTGAGTTTGTCTTGCAGCAATTGCGTGACGGCACTGTCCGGGTCGGGTGACTGCCAGATTGCCGCGACGCTGTTGCCGATTTCACCGAGGGTAAAACCCAGTCGCTGAGCGGTTTTGATGTATTGCACCAGTTGCACCATCTCCGCTGGATAGTCGCGATAACCATTGGCGCTACGTTGCGCCGCGATCAATCCGCGCTGCTCATAGAAACGCAGCGTATCGCGGCTGACCGCGCTGGCTTGGGATAATTCACCGATGCGCATATTGACGTCTCGAGAGGACTTGACCATGGAGCATACTCCAGGCTTTAGCTTGGTTGCTCCTCGAATGTATGGAGCAAGGCCAATGTGGACTTCAACGCAATATCGCCGGTTGGTGCGGGGCAGCGCCTGGTATGACTTGATCGTGACGGCGGCGTTTGCCACGCCGTGGAGTTTTGCGGTTTTGCATGGGGGGTTGACGGGGTTGAGTCAGGTGCTGGATTTGCCTGGAGCGCTACCGGCGTTTGAGCCGATGCACATGCTGATGGCAAACCTTTTGGGGTCGATTGTGTGCGTTTGGGCGGTGCTGCGAATTCGGGATCCGCAGCAGGTGTTTGGGCGGTATGACGCGGTTGGCAGGTTTCTATTTTCGGCTTGGCAGCTCTATGCCTTGCTGCATGGGGCCAGCTCGTTGCTGGTGGTTTTCCTGATCTTTGAATTAGCGTGGGGCGTGGCTCAGGTGTTGCCTGTGCGGCAGCCATCGCTGGCAAGCCATGCTCCTACAGGCAAAGCGCCAAACCTGTAGGAGCCGAGCTTGCTCGCGAAGGGGCCTGTGCGGCAGCCATCGCTGGCAAGCCATGCTCCTACAGGCGAAGCGCCAAACCTGTAGGAGCCGAGCTTGCTCGCGAAGGGGCCGGCCGATTCAACCCTAATGCCCGCCCTGCCACGGCTGCCCCAACGACACCGGCGCATACAACCGCGTCCGCACCGCATCTCGTGACAGCAGTACCAACACCACAATCGTCGCGACATACGGCAGCATCGCCAGCAGACTGGATGGAATCGCCAGCCCCAAGCCCTGCGCCACCAAATGCAGGATGCTGGCGAGCCCGAACAGGTACGCGCCCAGCAGCAAGCGCCACACGCGCCAACTGGCAAACACCACCAGCGCCAAGGCAATCCAGCCACGCCCGGCGCTCATGTTCTCGGCCCACATCGGCGTGTACGCCAGTGACAGATACGCCCCGGCCAACCCGGCCATCGCGCCGCCAAACAACACCGCCAGCGTACGCACGCCCAACACCGGCAAACCCATCGCGCTGGCCGCATCCGGGTTTTCCCCGACCGCTTGAATGATCAGCCCGATGCGGCTTTTCAGAATCACCCACGCCACCAGCGCAAACAACAGGAACGATAGGTACACCAGCAAATCCTGCGCAAACAGCATCCGCCCGATCAGCGGAATCTCACTCAAATAAGGAATCGCCACCGGCTCAAAACCGGCCAACGGTTTGCCGACCCACGCCGCACCGACAAACGTCGACAGGCCCACACCGAAAATCGTCAGCGCTAACCCGGTGGCCACCTGATTGGCATTGAACACCAGCGCCACCAAGGCAAACAGCGATGACAACAGCATCCCGGCGAGCATCGCCAGCAGCACGCCGAGCCACAGGTTGCCGCTGTTCAGCGCGACGATAAAACCGATCACCGCGCCAAACAGCATCATCCCTTCTTGACCCAGATTGAGTACGCCGCTTTTCTCGCAGATCAATTCACCCAACGCCACCAACAACAACGGCGTGCCGCAGCGGACCATGGCGTAGAAAATATTGCTCAGCAGATCGATATCCATCACAGCGCTCCTGCATTTACGGCGGTGGCTGGCGCGCGGCGGGCCCAGCGCAAACTCAAACGCGGTCGGTAGAGAATCAACACGTCACAGGCCAGCAAGAAAAACAGCATCATTCCCTGGAACAATTGGGTAATGGCTTGCGGCAAGTTCATGCTCATCTGCGCGCTCTCGCCGCCGATGTACAGCAGCGCCATCAGCAGGCTGGAAAACAGAATGCCGATGGGGTTGAGTCGTCCGAGAAATGCCACGGTGATCGCCGCATAGCCGTAGCCGGGGGAGACCTGCGGCACCAACTGGCCAATAGGCCCGGTCACCTCACACACGCCGGCGAGGCCAGCCAGACCGCCGCTGACTAACAGCGCCAACCAGACCAATCGCTTCTCTCGAAACCCAACGAAACCCGCCGCACGCTTGTCCAGCCCCAACACTTTGATCTGAAACCCGACAAAGCTTTTCTGCAGCAAGACCCAGACAGCGACCAGCGCCAACAAGGCGAAATACACCCCGGCGTGAACCCGACCGTCCTCCATCAATAACGGCAAACGGCTGAAATCACTGAACATCGCCGACTCAGGGAAATTGAACCCGGCTGGATCCTTCAACGGCCCATGGACACAGAACAGCAGCAGGTTCAGGGCGATGTAATTGAGCATGATGCTGGTGAGGATTTCGTTGGCATTGAAACGGGTGCGCAACCACGCCGTCAGCCCGGCCCATGCCGCACCGGCGAGGGTGCCGACCAGCAGGATGAGGACCAGTGCCCAGCGACTTTGCAGGTCGATGATGTTCACCGCCAAGGCACTGCCGGCCAGCGCGCCGAGCAGCAATTGACCTTCGGCACCGATGTTCCAGATCCGCGCCTGATACGCCACCGCCAGTCCCAGCGCGCAGAGCAAAATCGGTAACGCTTTGACCAACAATTCCGAGACGCCATACAAGTCGCTGACCGGAGCGATCAGCAAGGTGTGCAAAGTCAGCAATGGATCGTGGCCCAATGCGATAAACAGCAATGAGCCACAACCCAGCGTCAGCACTGCCGCCAACAGCGGCGAGCACCAGAGCATCAGGCGCGATTGTTGGCCACGGGGTTCGAGAGAAAGCAGCATGTGAAACTCCGTTAAACCGTTGCGGGGGCGAGTGATTGAGTGGTGTCGAACTGGCCGGCCATCCAGCCGCCGACGTCGATCAGGCGCGTGTCGACGGTGGCCTTGAGCGGCGACAGACGACCGCCGCACAACGCGCCGAGGCGGTCGCTGATCTGGAACAATTCGTCGAGGTCTTCGGAGATCACCAGGATCGCCGCGCCGGCATCTCGCAGGGCAATCAGCGCGCGGTGAATGGTCGCGGCTGCGCCGACATCCACGCCCCAGGTCGGGTGCGCGGCGATCAGCAATTTGGGTTGCTGGAGGATTTCCCGGCCGAGGATGAATTTCTGCAAATTGCCACCGGAGAGGCTGCGGGCCGGTGTCTGGGCATCGGGCGTCTTGACCCCGAAGCGACGAATGATCTCTTCGGCCAACGCTTCGACCTTGCCGCGCTGAATCAAGCCATTGCTGACCAACCCTTGTTGAAAAGCCGTGAGCAGCGCGTTATCCGCCAGACTCAACTGCGGCACAGCGCCGTGGCCCAGGCGTTCAGCGGGGACGAAGGCCAGGCCGAGTTTGCGTCGCGCATCGGGTCGCAAATGAGCGACCGGTTGCCCACTGAAACTGATCGTTGCGCCGTCGTTGCGGGTCAGTCGTTCTTCACCGCTCAGTAAGGCGAGTAATTCATCCTGACCATTACCCGCGACACCGGCGATGCCGACGATTTCACCACAGCGCAATTCAAGATCGACGCCCTTTAGCGAGCAACCGAACGGGTCAGGATTGGGCCAGGACAATCGATTAACGTTGAGAAACGGATCGCCGCCCACCACCTTCGGATAGTCCGTCATTGTCTCGGCCGCTTCACCGACCATCAGCCGCGCCAGTTGTCGATCCGAACATTCGGCCGGCAAGCAATGCCCGGCCACTCGCCCGCCGCGCAACACGGTGGCGCTGTGGCACAACGCCCGGACTTCACCGAGCTTGTGGCTGATAAACAAAATGCTGCAACCCTCGGCCGCGAGTCGGCGCAAGGTGACGAACAGTTCATCGGCCTCTTGTGGGGTCAGCACCGAGGTCGGTTCATCGAGAATCAACAGACGGATGTCTTGCATCAGGCAACGCACGATTTCCACTCGTTGCCGCTCGCCAATCGACAGGCTGTGGACAAGTCGCTCCGGCTCAAGCGCCATGCCATACCGTCGGGACACTTCACGAATCTTCGGTTCAAGCTGTTTCGGTGTGCCGGCCGCGGCGCCCATGGCCAAGGCAATGTTTTGCGCCACGCTCAATGTTTCGAATAGTGAAAAATGCTGGAACACCATACCGATCCCAAGGCCTCTGGCCTGGGCCGGATTGCGCATAGTCACGCGTCGCCCTTGCCAGATCATCTCCCCGGAATCGGCGTGGGTGACGCCGTAGATGATCTTCATCAGCGTACTTTTACCGGCACCGTTTTCCCCGAGCAGGGCGTGGATTTCGCCAGGCGCAATGTTCAGGTCAATGGAATCGTTGGCCAGGCATCCGGGGTAGCGTTTACTGATCTTGCGTAATTGCAGGCGGGGCGTTTGATCGGGGATCGGCACGGGGTTGGGCATGACGGACTCGGGTCGAGGGGCGTGATGCCTGTGGATAAAGCAATTTCCTGGCCACTTAGTCAGAAAAGCTGGTATTGCGTGGGCAAGCGCAGCCCTATCGACAGTGGGTTATGAGCTATCGACAGCGAATCAGGCACCACTTGAGGGCAATGCCGATGATAAGGCTCCTGTTTTGCCTGCAGTGTATTGGTTAAAAAACGATCAGCGGTCCGCAAGCCATACTGGATATGGGGTCGCGACAGCCATGAACGGGTTATGCACAGATTGCTCCACAGTATTTGTGCGCAAGGTCAAAGGTCGGGCATAAGCACTGTGCAGCTATCTCTAAAGGTGATAAACCGCGCTAAGTATTTGTTTTTACGTGATTTAAGTGCCGGTGATGGCAGATTGGACGAAAAGTGAACAAAGCCCGCAAACCCGCATGACAGAAGGGTTACAGGCACCTGTGCTCAGGTTATCCACAGCCGGGTGCACAGTAGATGTGGGCAAATTTTCAACGTCGACGGAATAAGGGTGAGCGTTGTTGGTGCGCTCAGTGCTGCAACACAATGCGCCCGCGACTCAAGTCCGCCAGCTGGGTTTGCAGGGTGCGGATCTGCGCTTTTCCAATCGCCAATTGCAGTTCGACGCCGTTGGCGGTGAACGTTTCTTCCACGACTAAACCGCCCAATTCCGCCACGCGAAGTTTCACCAGCGCGAGCTCACCAAAGGCGCAGGCGCAACTGACAGGCACTCGACTGATCAGCTCAACCTTTGCCGCCGCTTGCAGGCACTTGTTGGCGCCGCCACCATACGCCCGGGCGAGGCCGCCCGTACCCAGTTGAATGCCGCCGTACCAACGAATCACCAGCACCGCGACCTGGTCGCAATCCTGTGCTTCGATGGCTGCCAGAATTGGCCGGCCCGCAGTGCCGCCGGGCTCGCCATCGTCGTTGCTGCGGTACTGATCGCCGAACTTCCACGCCCAGCAATTGTGCGAAGCATCCAAATCGCTGTGCTGTTCGATGAACGCTTGGGCGTCCGCAGGGCTTGCGATCGGCGCGGCGAAGGTGATGAAGCGGCTTTTGCGAATCTCTTCGCGGTATTCGCAAAAGTCGCTGAGGGTAAAAGGCATAAGTGTCTTAAATGGCAGGAGTCAGGCCGCAGCCCTTGAGGATGATGCGAATCAGGTTGTTGCCGGCTTCTTCCATGTCCTGCTTGGTCAGCTTGGTGCGTCCGCTGACACGGCAGATCTGGGTCGAGAAGTCGGCGTAATGCTGTGTGCTGCCCCACAACAGGAAGATCAGGTTGACCGGGTCGACCGGGTCCATCTTTCCAGCGTCGATCCACGCCTGAAATACGGCTGCCCGGCCCTGGAACCAGGCGCGATAGTCCTGGTTGAAATACTCGGTCAGGCACTCGCCACCGCTAATGACTTCCATGGCGAAGACTCGCGAGGCTTGTGGCTGGCGCCGTGAGAATTCCATTTTGGCGCGGATATAACGGGTCAATGCCTCGGCCGGATCATCCTCGGCGGTCAGGGTGTTGAAGGTACTGTCCCACAATTCGATGATGTTACTCAGCACCGCCACGTACAAACCGAGTTTGTTGGTGAAGTAGTAGTGCAAATTTGCCTTGGGCAACCCGGCATTCTGGGCGATGGTGTTCATGCTGGTGCCTTTGAACCCGTGACGGGCGAACTCGTCTTCGGCGGCTTTGATGATGGTCTCTTCGTTCTTCTGACGAATGCGGCTGGCAGGTTTTCCGCCATGAGCAGGGACTTCAAAAGTCATAGGCACTTCCAGACAGAGGGGTGGGGCAACCAGTGCGTTGATAGCGCACCCATGGGCTTGAGACAAGTGCTTGTGCGATAAAACCCGGAGACTTTCTACCGCGTCGCCGCCAGACTTTCCAGGAAACTTTCCAGTACCAAATGAGGGCGACGGCCCTTGCGCGTGACCGACGCAAGGCTCAGGTCATAGAAACGTGCCTTGGGTTTCAGCGCACGCAGGCGACCTTGTTGCACCCAGAGGCTGGCGTAATGATCCGGCAGGTAACCGATATAACGGCCAGTGAGGATCAGGAACGCCATGCCCTCACGGTCCGAAGCACTGGCGGTGCAGTTGAGCGCCTGGTAATGGGCCTGGATGTCCGACGGTAAGCGGAAAGTCGGCGCGATGGCGTCCTGGCTGTTTAGCCGTTCGTCGTCGAGTTGTTTGTCATCGACATAAAACAGCGGATGGCCAACCGCGCAGTACAGCAGTGAGCGTTCACTGTAGAGCGGCTGATATTCCAGTCCCGACAGCGCGCTGGCTTGCGGCACTACGCCGACATGTAAGCGGCCATCCAGCACGCCTTGTTCCACTTCATTTGGCGCGATCATACGGATCTGAATCTGCACATCCGGGCCACGCTCTTTCAGTTGTGCCAGGGCGTGGGTGATGCGCATGTGGGGGAGGGTGACCAGGTTATCGGTCAGGCCGATGGTCAATTCGCCACGCAAATGTTGATGCAGGCCGTTGACCTCGGTGCGAAAACTTTCCAGCGCACTTAATAGCTGCAAGGCCGATTGGTACACCTCGCGACCTTCTTCGGTCAGGGAAAATCCGGCGCGGCCGCGTTGGCACAAACGCAAGCCGAGGCGCTGTTCCAGATCACTCATTTGTTGGCTGATGGCTGAGCGGCCGATCCCCAATACACTTTCAGCGGCAGAGAAGCCGCCGCACTCGACCACACTTCGAAAGATCCGCAGCAAGCGGATATCAAAGTCACTGACTTGCGCGAGTGGATCGGGGCGACGCGTGCTCATAGTTTAGTAACAGCCTGACTGAACGTTAGAAGAGTTGGATTTCACAGACTTTATCTCCGTGGCAATTTAGCTGCAAGAACGCTTTTGATCTCTACGCCGCTTATTGCCTTGCGAGGTTTCGCCCATGAACTTGCCTGAAAACGCTCCGTCTTCCCTGGCCAGCCAGCTCAAGCTTGATGCTCACTGGATGCCCTATACCGCCAACCGCAATTTCCAGCGCGACCCGCGTCTGATCGTGGGCGCCGAAGGCAGCTGGCTGATCGACGACAAGGGCCGCAAAGTTTATGACTCGCTGTCCGGTCTGTGGACCTGTGGCGCCGGGCACACCCGCAAGGAAATCCAGGAAGCGGTATCCAAGCAACTGGGCACCCTCGATTACTCGCCAGGCTTCCAGTACGGCCATCCGCTGTCGTTCCAACTGGCTGAGAAAATCACCGACCTGACGCCGGGCAATCTGAATCACGTGTTCTTCACCGACTCCGGTTCGGAGTGCGCTGACACTGCGGTGAAAATGGTCCGCGCTTACTGGCGTCTGAAAGGGCAGGCGACCAAGACCAAAATGATCGGTCGCGCCCGTGGTTACCACGGTGTGAATATCGCCGGCACCAGCCTCGGCGGTGTGAACGGCAACCGCAAAATGTTCGGTCAGGCGATGATGGACGTCGATCACCTGCCGCATACACTGCTGGCGAGCAATGCTTATTCCCGTGGCATGCCGGAGCTGGGCGGTATCGCCCTGGCTGACGAGCTTCTGAAGTTGATTGAACTGCACGACGCGTCGAACATTGCCGCGGTATTCGTTGAGCCGCTGGCCGGCTCCGCTGGCGTACTGGTTCCGCCACAGGGTTACCTCAAGCGTCTGCGCGAGATCTGCGATCAGCACAATATCCTGCTGGTGTTCGACGAAGTGATCACCGGTTTCGGCCGTACCGGCTCGATGTTCGGTGCCGACAGCTTCGGTGTGACCCCGGACCTGATGTGCATCGCCAAGCAAGTCACCAACGGCGCAATCCCGATGGGCGCAGTGATTGCCAGCTCCGAGATCTACCAGACCTTCATGAACCAGGCGACGCCAGAGTACGCGGTGGAATTCCCACACGGCTACACCTACTCCGCACACCCGGTGGCTTGCGCCGCCGGCCTGGCAGCACTCGACTTGCTGCAAAAGGAAAACCTGGTGCAGAGCGTGGCCGAAGTGGCTCCGCATTTTGAAAATGCGCTGCACGGTCTGAAAGGTTCGAAGAACATCATCGACATTCGTAACTATGGTTTGGCCGGTGCCATCCAGATCGCACCACGTGATGGCGACGCGATCGTGCGTCCGTTCGAAGCGGGCATGGCGCTGTGGAAGGCCGGGTTCTATGTGCGCTTTGGCGGTGACACCCTGCAGTTCGGCCCAACCTTCAACAGCAAGCCGCAAGACCTGGATCGTCTGTTCGACGCGGTCGGCGAAGTGCTGAACAAAATCGACTGATTTTCTCTTCTATATAGAGGCGCCCTCAACGGGCGCCTGTGGACAACTTTTCAGGAGCGCTACATGAGCCTTATCCCGCATTTGATCAATGGCCAACTGGTGACCGAAGACGGTCGCACGGCGGACGTGTTCAACCCGTCTACCGGCCAGGCGATCCACAAGCTGCCATTGGCCAGCCGCGAAACCATTCAGAAAGCTATCGATTCGGCCAAAGCAGCATTCCCGGCCTGGCGCAACACACCGGCGGCCAAGCGTGCCCAAGTGATGTTCCGCTTCAAGCAACTGTTGGAACAGAATGAAGCACGCATCGCTCAGTTGATCAGCGAAGAGCACGGCAAGACCCTGGAAGATGCGGCTGGCGAATTGAAGCGCGGTATCGAGAACGTCGAGTTTGCCTGTGCTGCGCCGGAAATCCTCAAGGGCGAATACAGCCGTAACGTCGGCCCGAATATTGACGCGTGGTCGGACTTCCAGCCGCTGGGCGTGGTGGCCGGTATTACCCCATTCAACTTCCCGGCGATGGTACCGCTGTGGATGTATCCGCTGGCGATCGTCTGCGGCAACTGCTTTATCCTCAAGCCGTCCGAGCGCGATCCAAGCTCCACGCTGCTGATCGCTCAACTGTTGCTGGAAGCCGGCCTGCCTAAAGGCGTGCTGAACGTCGTGCACGGTGACAAGGCTGCGGTGGACGCGCTGATCGAAGCGCCGGAAGTCAAAGCGCTGAGTTTTGTGGGGTCGACACCGATTGCCGAATACATCTACGCCGAAGGCACCAAGCGTGGCAAGCGCGTTCAGGCTCTGGGCGGTGCGAAGAACCATGCGGTGCTGATGCCGGATGCGGACCTGGATAACGCAGTCAGCGCCCTGATGGGCGCAGCGTACGGTTCTTGCGGCGAGCGTTGCATGGCGATCTCGGTGGCTGTGTGCGTGGGTGACCAAGTGGCGGATGCACTGGTGGAAAAACTGGTGCCGCAAATCAAGGCGCTGAAAATCGGTGCTGGCACTTCGTGCGGTCTGGACATGGGGCCGCTGGTCACCGGTCAGGCGCGCGACAAAGTCAGCGGTTATGTTGAAGATGGCGTTTCTTCAGGTGCGACCCTGGTGGTGGACGGTCGTGGTTTGAGCGTGGCCGGTCATGAGGAAGGTTTCTTCCTGGGTGGCTGCCTGTTCGATAACGTCACGCCAGAGATGCGCATCTATAAAGAAGAAATCTTCGGTCCAGTGCTGTGCGTCGTTCGCGTGAACAGCCTGGAAGAGGCGATGCAACTGATCAACGATCACGAATATGGCAACGGCACCTGCATCTTCACCCGTGACGGTGAAGCGGCGCGGTTGTTCTGCGATGAGATCGAAGTGGGCATGGTCGGCGTTAACGTACCGCTGCCGGTGCCGGTGGCTTATCACAGCTTCGGTGGCTGGAAGCGTTCCCTGTTCGGCGATCTGCATGCTTATGGCCCGGATGGTGTGCGTTTCTACACTCGCCGCAAAGCCATCACCCAGCGCTGGCCACAACGCGCGAGCCATGAAGCGTCGCAATTCGCATTCCCTAGCTTGTAAGTAGAAGGGAAGAAGGC